>JBEPUC010000034.1:0-46149 GCA_041691675.1 Hyphomicrobiales bacterium
CCCCCCCCCCCCAACCAACCCCCCCTTCTGCGGGCGGCCGCTTTTTTTTTTAAAATCTCCTATTTCCTGCGCACCCGGGGGGGGCGGGGGCCCTCGGGGCCCCCCCGCCGCGATGGGGAGGGATGGCCGTTGACCCTAGAGCGAGCAAGGCTGACCGATCGGAACCTATTTCCGACACGAGAAAATTGGGCTGAGAAAACCGGCGAGTTGCCGCGTCGCACGGAAGCTGCGCTCTCCTACATGGCCGCGCTAGCGACGACGCACCTCGCGATCTGGATCGCTCTCGCGTCGCTGCAGTGGGCGACTGGCGGGCGCTTGCGCGCGATCGACGCAGGCCTAGCTTTGCTGATCGCAATCGCGGGCTGCATCTGGACAAATCGCTCTAGTGTCGCGATGCAGTCGAGCGCTGTCATCGGGGTAGCTCTGCTACTTGCGACCTGGGCAATCGCAATCGTCTACGCCGCTGCGCTGGATTCGCTTTCATATGACGGCCAAACGTATCAGGCCCTCGCTATTCAACACATGCGTGATGGCTGGAACCCGTTTAGCGGCCTGCTGATGCCAGACGTCCCGCCACTAACCTGGCTGAACCATTACCCGAAAGCGCCATGGATTTGGGCGGCCGGCATCGAAGCCATGGTCGGGAGCTATCAGGCTGGCAAGGCGACGAACCTTGTCCTCGCCGCTGCGGCCGGCGCGGCGGTCTTCAGCGCGGCTTCGGCCGTCGTTCGCGCTCCGATTTGGGCGTGCCTCCTGTTCGGCGCACTAGCGGCCGCCAATCCGGTCGCGTCTGTCCAAATGGCGGAATACTATGTCGACGGCCAGCTCGGGTCGCTGCTAACCATCATGGCGGCTGGCGCGCTCATTTGGGTCAAGCGACAATCGCCACTCGCACTCTTGATGACCTGCTCGGCAGCATTCTGCCTCGCCAACGTGAAGTTCACCGGCCTGGTTTATTCTGCGCTGCTCGGCTCGGTGGTCCTTGCAGTATGCCTGCTGCGCCGCCGCGGACGGCTCGCCGGCACACTGCCGGTGCTTGCCTGTCTGTTGGGCGTCGTTGGCCCAGGCTACAGCCCCTATATGACAAACCTGCTCAACGGCGATCACATCTTCCATCCCGTCATGGGCGCGCGGCAGATCGACATCATCAGTTACGTGACGCCCATCGACCTTGACGGGCACTCGCCACCGACCAAGCTCGCTCTTTCGCTCGCATCCGAGACGACCAACGCCTGTCGCAAATGCGATCCCGGCGGATTAAAACTCCCGTTTATCGTCCGAAAGTCTGAGATCCGGGGCGCGATAATCCCAGACCCACGGAAGGGCGGATTCGGCCCGTTCTTCTCGGCGGCCTTGCTCCTTGCAGCGGTCTTGCTGGTTGTCTCGATACCAGCTGGAGGCCTCTCGGCAACGCTCGGCATATCATTGATCGTGCTGGTCGGGCTGGTCATAATCAATCCCGCAGCATGGTGGGCGCGATACGTGCCGCATCTGTGGCTGGTTCCATTGACCGTTGCAGTTTTCCTGCACCAAGTCGAACTTGGGCCGGTCGGCCGCGCGGCTCGCGTCGCGCTTCTGGTCGTGCTCGTTGCCAATGCCGGGTTCATGGCAGTCGTTGCATCAGGCTATGCGGTGTACAGCACGCTCAAGGCTCGTGCTCAGGTCGCCGGTCTGGCTCGTACCGGGCCCGTGTATGTCGCCGATGCTACCTGGACTGGAGCGCTGCAGCGGCTGCGCGACGGTGGCGTGACCTATAAGGTGCGTGCATTTGGCCAGCCGGATTGCCAGGAAGTGGTGACGGTGCTGTCGTCGGAGCTCAATGTATGCGTACCGGCAGCCCCCGCACCCGTTCGCGCGACGGGGGGCGACTAAGACAAGTTGCCTGCCGGTGCAGCCGGCAACTTGGCGTTCTTGGTAAAAAATATGGTGAGCGCGCTGGGATTCGAACCCAGGACCTCGCGATTAAAAGTCGTGTGCTCTACCAACTGAGCTACGCGCTCGTCACCAGGCGATGATCTTATCCGATTGGCCCGCGCCAAGCGGGCTACACGAAGGCGCGGGAAGAACGAAAACGGTGTTGCTCCCAAGTCGGATCATGCGCTGGACGGCTGTGTAGGGGGGCGGGCTTGCCCGGTCAATAGGCGGAACGGCCCAATTGGCGCCCTGTTGACCCTGTTTCCGGCGCGGATTGAACGCGTCCCGGTCCCCATCATCTTGTCGCGACAGGGGGCGGCAATTTGCTACACTCAGGGCGTCAAGCCAGCGCCTCACCTCGCGCCAAAGCCGCGCTTATTGCCGTCAGGAGCCTCGTTCATGCCTATCGTCAACCGCGTCGCCGATTTTCACTCCGAGATAACCGCTTGGCGGCGCGATCTGCATGCCCATCCGGAACTCATGTATGACGTGCACCGCACGGCCGCCTCGGTGGCCGAGAAGCTCAAGGCGTTCGGCTGCGACGAGGTGGTGCCGGGGATCGGCCGCACCGGCGTTGTCGGCCTGATCCGTGGCCGGACAGGCTCGTCGGGCAAAACGATTGCGCTGCGCGCAGACATGGACGCGTTGCCGATCGAGGAGGCCAACGACCTGCCGTACAAGTCGACGGCGCCGGGCAAAATGCATGCCTGCGGCCATGACGGCCACACCGCGATGCTGCTCGGTGCGGCGCGCTATCTCGCCGAGACCCGCAATTTCGACGGCACGGCCGTGGTGATCTTCCAGCCGGCCGAGGAGGGCGGCGCCGGCGCCAAGGCCATGCTCGACGATCGGCTGGTGGAGCGCTTCGGCATCGACGAGGTTTACGGCATGCACAACTATCCCGGCATGCCGGTCGGCGAATTCGGCATCCGCTCGGGAGCGATGATGGCGGCGGCGGATTTCGTCACCATCGACATCGAAGGCGTCGGCGGTCACGCGGCCCGTCCGCATGTTGGCATCGACACCGTGCTGGTCGGCGCGCAGATCATCAACGCCCTGCAATCGATCGCCTCGCGCAATGTCGATCCGCTCAAATCCGCGGTGGTGTCGATCTGCATGTTTCAGGCCGGCAACACCGACAACGTCATACCGCAAACCGTGCAGTTACGCGGTACGGCGCGCAGCCTCGATCCGGAGGTGCAGAATCTGGTCGAGAACAGCCTTCACCGCATCGTCGAGAATACCGCGGCGGCTTATGGCGCCAAAGCCAAGCTCACCTACACGCGCAATTATCCGGTGCTGGTCAACCACGAGCGCGAAACCGATTTCGCCGCGTCGGTGGCCAATCAGATTGCCGGCGACGGCCGCGTCAACACGTCGTTGCCGCCGATGATGGGCGCGGAGGATTTCTCCTTCATGCTCAACACGCGGCCGGGCGCGTTCATCTGGGTGGGCAATGGCGATAGCGCCGGGCTTCATCACCCGCGTTATAACTTCAACGACGATGTGATCCCGCTGGGCACGTCTTATTGGGTGAAGCTGGTCGAGACCGCGCTGCCGGCTTGAGTGTCATTCCGGGGCGCGGGCCATAAGCGCGCTTTGGCGCCTAGAGCGTTTTCGAGCGAAGTGGATACCGGTTCGCGTGAATGCGTCAAAACAAGAAGCTAGAGCCTGACCTTGATTCCATCAAAGCCGGAAAGGCTCTAGCGAGCGAACCCGGAATCCAGATGCAATCGCGTCACCAAATGGCTGGATTCCGGATCGCCGCTTCGCGCCGTCCGGAATGACAGTGTGAGTTACTGCACCAGCTCGGTTCGCTTCTGCGCCACCGGTGCGGGAACGACTGCTTGGGCGATGCGGGCGCGGCGGGGGCCGATCTTTGCGGCCAGCGCAGCCTGGTAGCCGCGCCACACCGCGAAGTCGTTGAAGCGTGAGCGCTCGAACAAAGCGATTGCAACGGCGGCGACGAAGGGCAGGCTCTGGATCAACAGCACCACGGCGAAGATATTGATCTCGCGCACGTCCTTGTAGTTGGTCTCGACCAAAGTCACGGCGCCGACGATCAGCAGGCCGGCCAGGATCGATTCCCAGAAGGCGTGAAAGTCGCTGTGACGGCGGCCTTTACCTGCGCCGCCGCCTTTGTCGGTGCGCACGAACGGCAAATGATCCTTGACCATGCCGATGCCGACAGCGCGCGCGACGGTCCATTGCACCGACATCGCCGCAATCGCCGAAGCCGCCAACTGCGCTTTGCTGGTCTGCACGCGCAGGCGGTAGAGCGTGACGAAATGGGCCATCGATACGGCGAAGCTTGCGACGATCGGCACCGTGAGAATGCGGTCCGGCACGGCGATGTCGAGGAAGGCGATGACCGGCACCCAGGCGATGTTGAGGATCGCCACGACGACGCCGATGCTTTCGGCGCCGAGCCAATTGAGCCAGCCGAGCGAGAACTCGCGCTTCTGGTCGCGGGTCAGCCTGCTGCCGCCAGGCAGGAAACGCTTCCAGTGCTTCTTTAAAATCTGCAAGCCGCCATAGGCCCAGCGATCGCGCTGCTTCTTGAAGGCATTGAAAGTGTCGGGCAACAGGCCGTGACCGTAACGCCGGTTGGTGTAGTGCGAAACCCAGCCTTGTTCGAGCAGCGTGAGGCCGAGATCGGTGTCCTCGCAGATGGTGTCGCTCGACCATCCGCCGGCGGACTCCATCGCGGCACGACGCACCAGGCACATGGTGCCGTGGACGACGATGGCGTTGACTTCGTTTCGCTGCACCATGCCGATATCGAAGAAACCGGCATATTCGCCGTTCATGGCATGATGCATGATGCTGCGATCGCCATCGCGGTGATCCTGCGGCGCCTGCACCAGGCCGACGGCGGGGTCGCGGAACAGCGGCACCAAATCCTTGAGCCAGTCCGATGTCACGACATAGTCGGCGTCGATAATGCCGATCACTTCGGCGTCGGCGGCAGTGTGGACGATGGCCAGCCGCAACGCGCCGGCCTTGAAGCCTTCAAGGTTATTGGCCAGTACGAACTTGAAGCGGTCACCGAGTGCGCGGCAATGTTCCTCGATCGGCATCCACATCGCCGGATCGGGCGTGTTGTTGACGACGACGACGCATTCGAAATTCGGATAGTCGAGCCGGGCGACGGCATCGAGCGTCTGGCGCAACATTTCCGGCGGTTCGCGATAGGCCGGGATATGGATCGACACTTTGGGCGCAATCGAATCCGGCCCCGATTCCGGAGCCAAAGGCGGCGCAAAGGGCGGCGCCAAAATCGACAATTTGGGCAACTGGGACACCAGCCGCCGCGGTTTGCTGCCGAAGGCGATCGAAGCGATTTCCTCGATGCGCGCCAGCGCGATCACGATCAGCGGTATCAGCAGCAAGGTGCCGAGGCCAAGCGCGAAAGCCGCGCCCGGCACGAAGTAATGGCCATTCCAGTAAGCAAACAACGCAGAGGACCAAGCTCCGACGGCATTGGCGGAGGCGGCGAGGAGGGCGGTCTGCCACACGGTAACGGCGCTGGCGGACAGGATCGGCAATGACAGCAACACACTCACGAGCAGCGCGATGCCGGCAAGTTTCCAATGCTGCGGATCGCCAATGGGGCCGGTCCAGTTGAATTTCGGCGCGCGCGATGCGTCGAAAATTCCCCAGTACGGACCGACGCCGCCTTCAAAAATCTTCCACGGCTGATCGATGGCTTCGACGATATTGTAATCGATGCCATAGGCTTCGGCGCGGGTGACGAAATCGCGCAACGCGACCGCCTGCTCGATGCGGCCGGGATTGGCGTTGCGGAGGTTATATCCGCCGCTCGGCCAGCCGAACTCGGCGATGACGACACGCTTGCCGGGATAGGCGCGGCGAAGTTTGTCGTAAATGATGATGGCCTGATCGACCGCCTGCGCTTCGGAAAAGCCTTCCCAATACGGCAGAATGTGCGCGGCGATGTAATCGACCGACGACACCAGTTCAGGATGATCGAGCCAGACGCTGTAGATTTCGCCGGTGGTCACCGGAACGCTGACCTGCCGCTTCACCTTCTGGATCATCTTGATCAGGCGCTGGACGCCGATGTCCTCCCGTGCGCGATCCAGCGCTTTCGGGGAGGTAGCGCCCTTAAGCCGCTCGGCTTCTTCCGGCGTGACCGGATCGCCAGCTTGCGGCGCGAGTTCGCCGCGGTAGATCGTTTCGTTGCCGACAAATATGCCGTTGACGTTGCTATGGCGCTTGGACAGATCGACGACGGAACGCATTTCGCGCTCGTTGCGGTTCTTATCCTTGTCGATCCATGCGCCGATGGTGGCGCGCAGTCCGAATTCAGCGGCGACGCCGGGCACCAGCTCGACGCCGGCTGTCGATGAATAAGTACGGACCGCCTTGGTCAGCGGCGCCAGCAGCTTGAGGTCGGCGCGAATGTGCTCGACGCGGGCTTGACCGCCTTCGTCGGGATTAACGTTGCCCTCGAAAGGCGCATAGGAAACACTGGCTAGTTGGCCATCGAAGTTCGGTGCGTTGACGGATTCACGGAGGACAGCCCAAAGTGCAGCATGCACGCACACCACAAGGGCGACGACGGCAGCGACGGTACGCATAGACTTCACGACCAACTGGGGCTGGGGTGCAGTTCGTTGAACCCGTCCCCTGGGCCCAACCGAAGTTCGTTCTGCTGTGATGCAACATAAAGCATGCGTGGCATACTTTTCAAGTAGAACAACGACATGGCAAATCCTTGACGCGCGCATGGCGCTGCAAAGAAATTCTACTACCCAAAAAATTGCGGGCTGGCGGTCAGTAGCAAATTCCTAACGCGATCAGGGCTTCGCGGTTCCACCGGCTGGCGCGGCGGCGGGAGCGGCCTCGGCGGCCGCCGGTGTCGGCTCCAGGCCCGGATTGAGCCAGCAGGCATGAACCCGCCCATTCAACGTTTCGGGCGCTTTCGGGTCGATATTACCCTGCCGCACCAGGCATCGGAAGGTCGCCTGAATATGGGCGCTGGGGCAGCCAAAACGGTCATAAAGATCGAGATGGCGAAATGCGGTGTCGAGGTCATCGCGCCACAGCAGGTTGACCACGCGGCGGCCAAGCCACACGCACTCCGGATTGCCGGCAGGACCGCTCAATATGCGGGTCGCTTCGGCGATCTCGTCGATCTTCTTTTGGCCTTCTTTGATGATCGCATCGGCCGACGGCTTTTGCGCCTCGGCCGGCTTGCCGCCGCTCTGCGCCAAGGCCGGGACAGCGGCGAGACTGAATGCCACCATGCAGAGCATGGCAAGGACTTGACGCAGCGAAGTCATAAACGGTGTTTTCCCGCCGGTATTAGTGAAGCCGATTTTCCCGAACTCCCTCTGAGACGGGATTGGGACGCTATTGCGGCGCCCCAACGGATCGGCATTGATTGTGACGATTATCGTGTGCCCCGGATTTGTGCCGCTTCATGCGCCTTACCTCACGCGGCCGACATAACAGAGCCGCCAAAACGCAATTGCGGTGCGCGGGTATTTCCCGCTTGTTTCCAGAGTATTGGTCCCGGATTGCCCCCTGCGCTATCCCCGACATAAAACTTGGCCTTAGTGGCCGTCGTTGTCCAGCCTCTCCCAGAGGAATGATTAAAATCGTGGCGTCGCGCCGCCGCGGACATACGCTATCCGTTGCGGCGCCGGTCGGCTTAGGTCCGACTTGGCAGCGCAGCGCGCGCGCGATAAGCCGGTCGCCCCGGATTGTGACGCCATAGCTTTGGAATTGGTCCCGCCTATGCGCCTTCCACTTTTGCGCTTTGGATTTCTGTGTCTGGCGAGCACAAGCCTAGCCATTGCGGCAGTCTGGGCTTGGCTGGGCAGTCCGGTGCCGATGCCGCATGCGCCGCTGGCGATCGGCGAAAAGCTGTATTGCCTGTCCTATGCACCCTTCCGTGGCATTCAGACGCCGTTCGATCCCACAACCCGCATCCCCGCCGCCCAGATCGAACAGGACCTGACGGTCCTTTCCAAGCTGACCGACTGCGTGCGGGTCTATTCGGCAGACCAGGGCCTTGAGCAGGTGGTGCCGATCGCCGCCAAGCTCGGTCTCAAGGTTCTGCAAGGGGCCTGGATTTCCGGTAATGCCGAGAAAACCAAGATCCAGTTTGAGACGGTCGTGGACCTTGCCAACCGCTATCCCGACACGATTCGCGCCGTCGTGGTCGGCAACGAGGTGTTGCTGCGCGGCGATATGTCGGCCGGCGATCTAGCCGCCGCCATCCGGGCGATAAAGGCGCGTGTCAAGGTGCCTGTCACCTATGCCGATGTCTGGGAATTCTGGTTGCGGGCGCCGGACGTTGCGACGGCAGCCGACTTCATCATGATCCACATTCTGCCCTATTGGGAGGACTTCCCGATCCCTGCCTCGCAGGCGGCGGCCCACGTCGATGCGATCCGGCGGAAGGTCGTTGCCGCCTATCCCGGCAAGGACGTCATCATCGGCGAGATGGGCTGGCCGAGCCAGGGCCGCATGCGCGAAGGTGCATTGCCGTCCCCCTCTAATCAGGCGCGCGTCATTCAGGACGTACTGGCGCTGGCGAAACGCGACAACTTCCGCGTCAATGTCATCGAGGCGTTCGACCAGCCATGGAAGCGCGCATTGGAAGGCACCGTCGGCGGCCATTGGGGTCTTCTGGACGATGCGAGCCATACGCCGAAATTCGTCTGGGGCCAGCCGGTCTCCGATCATCCTTATTGGAAGCTTCAGGCCGCCGGCGGCGTCGCTTTCGCGGTTGTGATCTTTGCCGCCGCAGCCTTGGTCGGCCGTGGCAACGAGCCGGCGACGTTGAAATGGCTGGCAGTTGCAGGCTGTGCGCTGGCGGGGGGTGTCACGATCGGCTGGAGCATCGCCAATGTGCCGATCGAAAGTCTTTACGTCAGCGGCTGGCTTCGCATGCTGGCTTTTGTCGTCGTCGCCGTGCTGTCGCCGGTCGCCGCGGCCGCGGCCATCATGCGGGATGTGCCGTTGACGCGATTTTCGCGCGTGATCGGCCCGCCTTTGCAACGCAGCCGCGATCCGCTGGCGCTGCTATTGGGCGTCATCCTGATGGCCGCCATGGTGCTGTCGGTGATCGTCGCGCTCGGCCTGGTATTTGATCCGCGATACCGCGACTTTCCGTTCGCGCCGATGACGGCCGCGATCGTACCGTTGCTGTTGCACAGCATCGTCATGCCACGGCCCCCGGGCGGACGCGGGGTGGCCGAGATTGCCGGCGCGACAATCCTGATCATATCGGTGCCATACATTGTCTTCAATGAAAGCCTGAAGAACTGGCAGTCTCTGTGGGTCTGCGTCCTGCTGGCGGCGCTGGCGCTCACTCTTGCTCGGGTTCGCGACGTGCGAGGCTGAGGATGAGGAGCCCGGTCGCCAGCGACGACAGCACATTATTAAACAACACGATGCCAAGGCAGGCGAGCGCGAGGGCGACAGCGAACAGCACGAGTGAGGGCCGCAGCAGATTGATCGCGGCGACGATCAACGCCGCAATGCCAAAGACCGAGTTCTGATAGAGCAAAATGACGATGCGGCGCGACGAACACAGCCAGGTGTCGAGCCCGCCGCCGCAGGCGAGGCCGACCGCCGACTGCTCGATCGCCATGTAGCGAATATAGAGCGCATAGCCGAGCGCACCGAACCCGACGATCAGGAGAAAATTGGTCGCGCGCGCACTCAGCAAGAATAATTTCATGGACGCATTATGCCGCCAGAGCCGCTCGGCTGCAATTCGCCCCGCGCTCAAAGGCTTTATTGCTGCGCCAGTTGCTCGCCTTCGAATTTGGTCGCCCGGCAGGTCACGTGCGAGGCGGCGAAACGGGCGCAGACCTGGGCCGCCGCGGCGGCGTTCGGCAGCGGGCCGACGATCAGACGGAACGGAATGGCGCCGCGCCGTTGGTCGCGCACGGCCAGCGGCGACATGCCATGAAGCAAGGGTCCGAAATTGGCTTTCACCGCCAGCCAGCGCGCCAGGAGAATCTCCATGCTGTGGGCGCCACCGAGATCGATGGCGACTTCCTTGCCGGTATGGCGCACCGTCGCTGGCGTGCCGGCCGGTGCGGTGGCAATCGGCGTCATCGGCAGGCGCGCCAGCGGTGCCGGCGCTGCATCGCGCGATGGCGGTTTGTTGTCCGGCCGTGCGGCGACCAGCATTTCCTTTGGCGCAACCGGCGCGGCTTGCTCGCTCGGTGCTTGCGTCGGAACGGCAGACGGCGCCGCCTCGAGCTTGGCGCCCACCTTCGTCTCGGGTTTAGGTTCCGGCTTTACCTCGGCCGGGGCGACTTCGGCGCGCTCGGTTGTCTCGGTCGTCGCAGGCGGGGCGACGGCCGGGGCTGGCTTTGACGCCGGCGCCGTGGCGGCAACGATGGCCAATTCGCGCTTGATCGAGCCGGTCACATCGGAAAGATTTTGCTCGAGGCTGGCAACACGGGCGTTGAGGCGTTCGCGGTCGGTAGTGAGATCGCGCACCTGCGCCTGTAAGCTCGCAATCTCTTCGGCTGCGGGTCGGGCCGGCGGCGTAAAGTCGGCCTGGGTCACCGTCTGGGCCGCCGGATGCGAGAAGGCCATTTGCAGGCGCTTTGCCCCGCCATCGGTCTGGGTCAGCAAAATTGCGGTGGCGAGCGCGACCGTGGTGGCGCCGCCCCACACGCTCAAACGCCAGGCCAGGCTGGTGTCCCGCAAAGGACCTATTTCCGGTTCAGACGTCTCGTGATCGACAGCCATGGGCATCCTCGGAAAGCGCGAATCAGGTCATTGAAAACATTACCAGAATCCGGCAATCCTGGCTTTCATTGGCAGCGGTAAAAGGCTAAGCAAGCGTCGGATTCACGGCCTGCCGGTAACCCCCTGAACACACAGCAAATGCAGCCATTCAACGGACATCAGCGTAGCTGCCTCGCCATTGTTCTGGCGGCCGGCGAAGGCACCCGCATGCGCTCATCGCTGCCGAAGGTGCTGCATGCCGTAGCGGGGCGCACGCTGATCGCCCATGTGCTGTCGGCCGCGATCGATGCAGGCGGTGCGGAGATTGCGGTCGTCGTCGGTCCGGGCAGGGACGATGTCGCCGCCGAGGCGCGCAAGGTGGTGCCGGCGGTGCGGGTGTTCGAGCAGCGCGAACGGCTGGGTACGGCTCATGCCGTGCTGGCGGCAAAGGAGGCGATCGCCAACGGCGCCAACGACGTGCTGGTGATGTTTGCCGACACGCCGCTGGTCACGCCGGCGACACTTGCGCAATTACGGAAAGCACTTGCTGGCGGCGCGGCGGTGGCGGTGCTCGGCTTTACCCCGAAGGACCCCACCGGCTATGGCCGGCTGGTCATGGATGGGGAGGCCCTGACGGCGATCGTTGAGGACAAGGACGCCACGCCTGCGCAGCGCAAAATCGATTTCTGCAATGGCGGCCTGATGGCGCTCTCCGGCCGCCACGCGCTCGCCATTCTCGAGGCGATCGGCAACGACAATGCCAAGGGCGAGTACTATCTGACCGATGCGGTCGCCATCACCCGTGTCAAGGGTCTCAAGGCGGTGGCAATCGAAACCGGGGAGGACGACGTGCACGGCATCAACACCAAGGCGCAACTCGCCGAGACTGAAGCCGTCATGCAAACCCGTCTGCGCGCGGCGGCGATGGACGCCGGCGTGACGCTGATCGCGCCGGAAACCGTGTTTCTGTCGAGCGACACTAAACTGGGCCGTGATGTCACGATCGAGCCGAACGTTGTGTTCGGACCTGGCGTGACAGTCGAGGAGGGCGCGGTCATCCGCTCGTTCTCGCACCTGGAAGGCGCGCATGTCGGCAAAGGCGCGCGGGTGGGACCGTTTGCGCGGCTGCGACCCGGCGCGCAACTGGGCGAAGACGTCCACATCGGCAATTTCGTCGAGGTGAAGAAGGCCACCATTGAAGCGGGCGCCAAGGCCAATCATCTGACTTACATCGGCGACGCGCGCGTGGGCGCGGGCGCCAATGTCGGGGCGGGCACCATCACCTGCAATTACGACGGCACCCACAAGTATCACACCGACATTGGTGCGGGCGCATTCATCGGCTCGAATTCGTCGCTGGTCGCGCCGGTCAAGATCGGCGACGGCGCCTATATCGGCTCCGGTTCGGTCGTCACCAAGGACGTGCCGGCCGATGCACTCGCAATCGAGCGGTCGCAGCAGGTCAACAAGGAAGGCTGGGCGGCGCGCTTGCGCGCGCTCAAGGCGGTGCGTCCCAAATAGACAAAGCGGCGCAAGCTCGAAGCAAACGTGCTGAATGATATAAGACGCAACAGGTTTTGATTTCCGCCGTCAGGACGGCGACAGCTAAGACAGCGGCCAAACGACAACGTCAATTGGGCTGTTCAAGCGCAGGGGCTAATTAAGCGAATGTGCGGAATCGTTGGAATTCTGGGCTCGGCGCCGGTCGCCGGCCAGCTCGTCGATGCGCTCAAGCGCCTCGAATATCGCGGCTACGACTCCGCCGGTATCGCCACGCTCGACCACGGCGCGATGGGCCGCCGCCGCGCAGAAGGCAAGCTTCAGGCGCTCGAAGCCAGGCTCAAGGCCGAGCCGCTTTCCGGCAATGTCGGCATCGGCCATACCCGCTGGGCAACGCACGGCCGGCCGACCGAGAGCAACGCGCATCCGCACGCCACTGACACCGTGGCCGTCGTTCATAACGGCATCATCGAGAATTTCCGCGAACTGCGCGAAAGGCTGATCGCGAGCGGCGCCAAATTTCGCAGCGAGACCGATACTGAAGTCGTCGCCCATCTCGTCACCGAAGAGATGAAGAACGGCAAGTCGCCGGCCGACGCGGTGGCGGCAACGCTCAAACAGTTGCGCGGCGCGTTCGCGCTCGCCTTCCTGTTTGCCGGGCAGGACGATCTTCTGATCGGCGCGCGCAAGGGTTCGCCGCTGGCAATCGGTTACGGTCAGGATAACAAGCCCGAGATGTACCTCGGCTCGGACGCCTTCGCACTGGCGCCGTTTACCGACACGCTGGCTTATCTCGAAGATGGCGACTGGGCGGTGCTGACCCGCGAGGGTGTCGAAATCCGCGACGCGCAGGACCGCGTGGTGCAGCGGCCGGTGGTGAAGGCATCGATCACGGCGCAACTCGTCGATAAAGGCAACCACAAGCACTTCATGGCCAAGGAAATCCATGAACAGCCGGAAGTCGTCGGCCACACGCTGGCTCATTACATTGATATGGTGAGCGAAACCGTGGCGTTGCCAGTCGCCCTTCCGTTCGACTGGAGCAAGATCAAGCGGCTGTCGATCTCGGCCTGCGGTACCGCTTATTATGCCGGGCTGGTGGCGAAATACTGGTTTGAGCGTTTCGCCAAGCTGCCGGTCGAAATCGATATTGCTTCGGAATTCCGCTATCGCGGCGCGCCGCTGGAATCGGGCGACCTTGCGATCTTCATTTCGCAGTCGGGCGAGACCGCCGATACGCTGGCGACCCTCAACTACGCGCGCGAGATGGGACAGCACATTCTCTCGGTGGTCAACGTCACGACGTCGAGCATCGCGCGCGCCAGCGATGTTGTGATGCCGACGCTCGCCGGCCCCGAGATCGGCGTCGCGTCGACCAAGGCTTTCACTTGTCAACTGGCGGTGCTGGCGTGCCTTGCGCTCGCGGCCGGCCGCGCGCGCGGTCACCTGTCGCCGCAGGACGAGCAGAAGCTTGTCCACGCGCTGGTCGAAGTGCCGCGCCTGATGGCGCAGGCTTTGTCGCTTGAGCCGCAGATCGAGAAGCTGGCGCATGAACTCGCCAAGGTGAAGGACGTGCTTTACCTCGGCCGCGGCACCAGCTTTCCGATCGCGCTCGAAGGCGCGCTCAAGCTCAAGGAAATCTCCTATATCCACGCCGAAGGCTACGCCGCCGGCGAGCTCAAGCACGGGCCGATCGCGCTGATCGACGAGACCATGCCGGTCATCGTGATCGCGCCGTTTGACCGCGTCTTCGAAAAAACCGTATCGAACATGCAGGAAGTGGCCGCCCGCGGCGGCAGGATCGTTCTCGTGACCGACCCGCAAGGCGCCAAGGAGGCAACGGTTTCTTCGCTGGAAACGCTGATGCTGCCGGACATGGCCTCAACGGTTACGCCTTTGGTCTATGCCATCCCGGTGCAGTTGCTCGCCTACCATACGGCTGCGGCAATCGGGACCGATGTCGACCAACCGCGCAACCTCGCGAAATCGGTCACGGTGGAGTAGTTTCGCCTGATCCCGAAAAGCGGAAACCGGTTTTCGGACAAGATCGTGCGTCAGGAAAAATACTAGTTATGGCCGAAATGAACGAGAAGCCGGGCGAGGCGATGGCCGCCGACGTCGCGAAGGTCGCAACATCGCATACCGGCTTTGCCGGCCGTATCCGCAATTATTTTCTGACCGGTCTGGTGGTCGCCGGCCCGCTGCTCATTACCGTTTATCTGGCTTGGTCGTTCATCAACTGGGTCGACGACTGGGTGCGACCATTCATTCCGCCGACCTACCGGCCGGAGACCTATCTGCCGTGGCCCATTCCCGGCACCGGATTGGTCGTCGCCATTGTCGCATTGACACTGCTCGGGTTTCTCACCGCCAACCTGGTGGGGCGCACGCTGGTCGAACTGGGCGAGAGCCTGCTCAACCGGATGCCGATCGTGCGGCCGGTCTACAAGACGATGAAGCAGATTTTCGAGACTTTGTTCTCGAAGGAAGGATCGAGTTTTCGCACCGTGGCGCTCGCCGAATTTCCGGCGCCGGGCATGTGGTCGCTGGTGTTCATTTCGCAGCCACCTTATGGCGACCTTGCCGCGAAACTGCCGCCGGGCGAGCACGTATCCTGTTTCCTGCCGTGTACGCCGAACCCGACCACGGGCTTTTTCTTTTACGTCAAACGGTCGGATCTGATCGAACTGAGCATCTCGGTCGAGAACGCCATGACGCTGCTAATCTCGGCCGGCATGGTGCAGCCGGATGGCGACGCGCAGAAGAAGCTCGCTACCATGGCCGCGAATGCGAAGGCGTTGCAGGCGGCAAAGACGGAAAGCGTGGAGTAGCTCCTTATCCCTCCCCTGAAGGGGGAGGGTGGCTCGCGTTAGCGAGCCGGTGGGGTGAAGCTCGATCATTCCCCACCCGTCCGCTCGCTGTCGCTCGCGTCCACCCTCCCCGAAGACGGGGAGGGATAAGCTAACCCGCCCGTAGCAGCTTGATCGCCTCGTCTTTGCCGAACAGATAGAGCAGATGGCGGAGCGCGTCGCCGCGCGGCGTCTGCAAGTTCGGATCGCGCGACAGGATCAAAGCCGCGTCATCGCGCGCCGCGCCAAGATATTTGCCATGCACCTCGACGCGGGCGACGTGGAAGCCGGGCAGGCCGCTCTGGCGCGTGCCGAGCACGTCGCCTTCGCCACGCAGGCGCAAATCCTCCTCGGCGATGCGGAAGCCGTCTTCGCTCTCGCGCAGAATAGCGAGCCGCGCTTTGGCGGTCTCGCCGAGCGGCGCCTTGTAGAGCAGCAGACACGTCGATTTGCCGGTGCCACGGCCGACGCGGCCGCGGAGTTGGTGGAGTTGGGCGAGACCGAAGCGTTCGGCGTGTTCGATCACCATGATGGTGGCTTCCGGCACATCGACGCCGACTTCGATCACGGTAGTGGCGATCAGCAACTGGCTTTGCCCGGAGGCGAAGCGCGCCATCGCCGCGTCTTTGTCGGCGGCTTTCATCTTGCCGTGCACCAGATCGACCTTCGAGCCGAAGCGCTTGCGTAAGTCTTTGTACCGATCTTCGGCAGCGGCCAGATCGACCTTTTCGGATTCCTCGACCAGCGGGCAGACCCAATAGGCGCGCTTGCCCTCGTCGAGCGCGCGGCCGATGGCGTCCTCGACCTCGGCGACACGTTCGAGCGGAATGGTGCGGGTGTCGATCGGCTGCCGGCCGGCGGGCTTCTCGCGCAGTTCGGAAATATCCATGTCGCCGAAATAGGTCAGCACCAATGTGCGCGGGATCGGCGTCGCGGTGAGCACCAGCACATCGACCGCCTCGCCCTTCTGCGTCAGCGCCAGCCGTTGATGCACGCCGAAGCGGTGCTGTTCGTCGACGACGGCCAGAGCGAGATCGCGGAACGCGACGTCGTCCTGAAACAGCGCGTGCGTGCCGATCAGCAGGTCGATGTCGCCGATGGCGAGGCGTTCAAGAATGTCAGTGCGCGCCGCGCCTTTTTCGCGGCCGGTCAGGATCGCGGCGCGCAATTCCGCGGCCTCCGCCAGCGGCGCGATGGTGGCGTAGTGCTGGCGCGCCAGAATTTCGGTCGGCGCCATGATGGCGGCCTGCCGTCCAGCCTCGATGACGGCGGAGGCGGCGATCAGCGCCACCACGGTTTTGCCTGAACCAACATCGCCTTGCAGCAGCCGCAGCATGCGTTGCGGCAAAGCGAGGTCGTTGACGATATCGTTGACCGCCTGCTGCTGCGAATGGGTCAAGGCATACGGCAGGGCCTTCATGATCCGCGCGCGCAGATTGCCTTCGCTCGACGAGCCGCGGCCGGACTGGCGGCGCATGTGCGCGCGCACCAGAGCGAGCGCGAGTTGACCTGCCAGCAACTCGTCGAAGGCGAGCCGGGTCCAGGCTGGACTGTCCGGCGCGACGTCATGCGGTTCGGCCGGCCGGTGAAGCTGCCGCAGCGCGTCGGCGAATGGCGGAAAGCGCTCGCGCGACAGCCAGGCTTCGTCCTGCCATTCCGGCAGGTCGGGCAGGCGGCTCACCGCGCCGTCCATCGCCTTACGCAGATTGCCCAATGCGAGGCCTTCGGTGAGCGGGTAGACCGGCTCGACCAGCGGCAGATCGGCAAAGCCCTTTTCGTCGACGACGCGGTCGGGATGCACCATCTGCAACATGCCGTCGTAGAATTCGGCGGTGCCGGAGACGTAGCGCAGCGCGCCGACCGGCAGGAGTTTCTCCAGATAGTCCTTGCGGGCGTGAAAGAAGGTCAGCGTCAGCGTGCCGGTCTCGTCCGAGGTGACGATGCGATAGGGCGCTCGGGGCCGGTTCGGTGGTTGTGGCCGATGATCCTCAACATTGACCGCGACCGTGACGACCTGGCCGACCAGCACTTCGTTCAATTTGGGCCGCGCGCGCCGGTCAATGGTGCCGGACGGCATATGCAGCAGCAGATCGACGACGCGCGGCTGCTCGCGGCCGAGCAGGATTGCATAGAGCCGCTCCAGCTTCGGCCCGACGCCGGGCAGGCTGGTGAGGGCGGCAAACAAGGAGTTGAGGAAGAGTGGACGCATGCACCTCTTATGTCACCTCTCCCCGCGTGCGGGGAGAGGTCGGCTTTCGAGTGTCAACGAGAAAGCCGGGTGAGGGGGCGTCGATCTTGGTTCTGCCCCTCACCCCGTAAGAACGGGGAGAGGGAGAAGTACGCCATGACAAGGCCGCCCGAGGCTCCTATATAAGCCGGCCCGGCATCGTCCGGGTTTTTGGCGTTGGAGCAAGGCTTTGAGCGGCGACATTTCGAGCGGAACCACAGTATCGAGCGATGGGTTGGACCCGCGCCGGCGCAGACTGAAATTCCGGCTGTGGCATCGCGGCATTCGCGAAATGGACCTCGTGCTCGGCGGCTTTGCCGACTCCGAACTCGCCCGCCTCGCCGACAGCGATCTCGCGGAGGTCGAAAGCTGGCTCGACATCCCGGACCAGCAGATGTTCGCCTGGATCAATGGCGCGGAGGAAGCGCCGCCCGAAATCGAGACGCCGCTGTTCCGGCGGCTGCGGACTTTTCATGCGGCGGATCGTTCCTGAAATGAGCAAGTTTTAGAATTATGGCGAAGTCTCCTGCTGAACTCCTCACCCCCGGCAAGTCGATCACGCTGTCGCAGGTCGCCGATGGCGCCGAGGGCCTGGTTCTGGCCGATCTCGCCCGTGCCATCGCCGCTCGGGCCAACGCTCCGGCGGTGTCGCTTTGCGTCATCTGCCGCGATGGCCAGCGCATGGCGGCGCTGTCGCGCGCACTAACGTTCTTCGGACCCGACATCCAGGTGATGGAATTTCCGGCCTGGGATTGCCAGCCCTACGATCGCGTGTCGCCGAATGCCGGCGTCGTCGCACAACGCATGACGACGCTATCACGGCTCGCGCGCGTCAAGGGTCGCGACAAGCCATCGGTGCTGCTCACAACCGTTAACGCGGCGTCGCAGCGCGTTCCGGCGCGCGACTTCACCGCGACGCATGCGCTCTCCGTCGCGCCGGGCAATGTGCTCGGCATGAACGGCGTGGTGTCGTGGCTGGAGTTGAACGGCTTCATGCGGGCCTCGACCGTGCGGGAGCCCGGCGACTACGCGGTGCGCGGCGGCATTCTCGATTTGTTTCCGCCCGGGCTCGACATGCCGGTGCGGTTCGATTTCTTCGGCGACGCGCTGGAGACGATCAAGACGTTCGATCCGCAGACCCAGCGCAGCGAAGCGCCGTTGCGGCAACTCCATCTGGTGCCGGTGGCGGAATTCCAGCTCATTACCGAGACCATCCGGCGTTTCCGCACCAGTTATGTCGCGCAGTTCGGCGCCACGACGCCGGACGATCTTCTCTATGAGGCGGTGAGCGAAGGCCGCCGCTATCCCGGCATGGAGCACTGGCTGCCGTTGTTTCACGAGAAACTCGAGACGCTGTTCGACTACGTACCGAGAACACCTTTGGCACTGGAAGCACTCGCCGACGATGCCGCGCACGAGCGCTTCACGACCATCAACGACTATTACGATGCCCGTCACGAGGCGCTCAAGGACGGCATGACGCCGGCCTACAAACCGCTGCCGGCGGCGCGGCTCTATGTCACCGAAGCCGAATGGAAGAAGCGCCTCGCCGATGCGGCGCTGGTGCGGCTGACGCCGTTCGAGGTACCGCCGGATCGCGATGTTATCGATATCGCCGCGCGCGCCGGGCACAACTTTGTTGCCGAGCGCGCCGAGCCCGGCGCCAATGTGTTCGAGGCGCTCAGCACGCACGTCATGGCGTTGCAGGCCTCCGGCAAGCGCGTCGCCATCGCGCTGTGGAGCGAGGGCGCGCGCGAGCGCATGGCGCACGTTCTCGCCGACCATAAGCTGACCAACCTGAATTCCGTGGCGTCATGGCCGGCAGCCGTCGCCGTGCCCCGGCACAGCGTGGCGATGGTCGTGCTCGGCATCGAATCCGGCTTCGTTACCGACGAGGCCGCGATCATCAGCGAACAGGATATTCTCGGCGACCGCCTGGTGCGCACGCGGCGGGCCTCGCGCCGCGCCGACAATTTCATTCAGGAAGCGACCAGTCTCGCCGCCGGCGATCTGGTCGTGCACGTCGATCACGGCATCGGCCGCTTCGTCGGCTTGCAGGCCATCACCGCGGCCGGCGCGCCGCACGACTGCCTCGAAATCCATTACGCCGATGCCGCCAAGCTGTTTCTGCCGGTCGAGAACGTCGATCTGCTGTCGCGCTACGGCAATGAAGGCGCCAATGTCGACCTCGACCGCCTCGGCAGCGGCAACTGGCAGGCGCGCAAGGCGCGCATGAAATCGCGCATCCGCGAGATCGCGGGTGAACTCATCAAGATCGCCGCCGAACGCCAATTGCGCGAAGCACCGAAGCTCACGGTGGGGCCGGGAGCTTACGACGAATTTTCGGCCGGGTTCCCCTATGAGGAAACCGAGGACCAGCTCACCGCCATCGACGCAACGCTCAAGGATCTCGCTTCTGGCCGCCCGATGGATCGGCTCGTCTGCGGTGACGTCGGCTTCGGCAAGACCGAGATCGCGCTGCGCGCCACCTTCGATGCGGCGATGAATGGCAAGCAGGTCGCCATCGTGGTGCCGACAACGCTTTTGGCGCGGCAGCACTTCAAGACCTTCACCGAACGCTTCAAGGGCTTTCCGGTCAACGTCGCGCAACTGTCGCGGTTGGTTCCGAACGCGCAGCAGACTGTGACCAAACAGGGCCTCGCGTCCGGGGCCGTCGATATCGTCATCGGCACCCATGCGCTCCTGGGCAAGGCCGTCAAGTTCAAGGATCTCGGCCTGGTGGTGGTGGACGAGGAGCAGCATTTCGGCGTGTCGCATAAAGAGCGATTGAAATCGCTGCGCGCCGAAGTTCACGTGCTGACGCTGACGGCGACGCCGATCCCGCGCACATTGCAACTGGCGCTCACCGGCGTGCGGGATCTGTCGATCATCGCCTCACCGCCGGTCGATCGGCTCGCGGTGCGCACCTATATCTCGCCGTTCGATCCGCTGGTGGTGCGCGAAGCACTGTTGCGCGAAAAATATCGCGGCGGCCAGGCCTTCTACGTGTGCCCGCGTATCGAGAACCTCGCCGAAGCCAAGGACTTCCTCGATAAGCACGTGCCGGAGATGCGCGTCATAGCCGCGCACGGTCAGATGCCGCCGGCGGTGCTCGACGATATCATGACCGCCTTCTACGACGGTAAATACGACGTGCTGCTGTCGACGACGATCGTCGAATCCGGTCTCGATATTCCATCGGCCAATACGCTGATCGTACACCGCGCCGACATGTTCGGGCTGGCACAGCTTTATCAATTGCGCGGCCGGGTCGGGCGTTCCAAGCTGCGCGCTTATGCGCTGCTGACGCTGCCGGCTCAACAGAAGATCACTCCGCAGGCAGAACGTCGGCTCAAGGTTCTGCAATCGCTCGACACGCTGGGCGCGGGCTTCCAACTGGCGTCGCACGATCTGGATATTCGCGGCGCTGGCAACTTGCTGGGCGAGGAACAGTCCGGTCACATCAAGGAAGTGGGCTTTGAACTCTATCAGCAGATGCTGGAAGAAGCGGTTCTCAGCGCTAAGGCCGGCATCAGCGAGCCTGTCGCGGATCGTTGGTCGCCGCAGATCACCATCGGCACGCCGATTTTGATTCCGGAGGATTACGTCGCCGACCTGTCGGTGCGTTTGGCGCTGTACCGGCGGCTCGCCGACATGGAGGACGAGCGCGACATCGAAAGTTTTGCCGCCGAGATGGTCGACCGTTTCGGTCCGCTGCCGCAGGAGGTCGAGCATCTGTTGCAGATCGTCGCCATCAAATCTCTGTGCCGGCGCGCCAATGTCGAAAAGCTGGAGGCCGGCCCCAAGGGCGTGGTGCTGTCGTTCCGCGATAACAACTTTGCCAATCCGGATGGATTGTTCTCCTTCATTCGCGAGCAGGGCGCTTACGCGCGCGTGCGCAACGAGAAGTCGGGGCAGAAGCTGGTCTTCCTCGACGATTGGGAAAAGCCCGACGAACGGCTCAAGGGCGCAACCGCCATCGTGCGGCGGCTGGCGACTGTCGCCGAGCAGGCCAAGGCGGCGTGATCGGGCTGCGTTGTTCTTGTTGTCATGCCCGCGAAGGCGGGCATCCAGTAAACGCAAGCTGTGCTTATCACCACCGGGGTTACTGGATCATCCGCTTTCGCGGATGATGACAGTCTGTGAGCGTGGGCACTTTAGGGTGCGGCTACTCCGCTGCCACATCCCCGCGCGCAACGCGCTCGATGGCCTCGGCGAGATCTTCCGGCGCCTGCGCGCCCGAGACTGCGAACTTGCCGCCGAAGATGAAGCACGGCACGCCCTGGATGCCGGCTTCTTTCGCCGACTCCGCCTCGCGCTCGATCTGCTCGACATCCTTGTCGCTCGCCAAGGCGGCGCGCACCTCGTCGGCATCGAGACCGACTTCGGCAGCCGCCTTCACCAGCGTGTCGGCCTGCGTGAGATCGGCGCCGTCGGTGAAATAGAAATCCATCAGCTTCTGTTTCATCTCGGCCGATTTGCCGATTGCTTCGGCCCAGCGGATCAGCCGGTGGCAGTCAAGTGTGTTCGGCTGGCTTTTCATTTTGGTCGAGTCATAGACCAGGCCTTCTTCGGCCGCCGCCGCGCCGACGCGCTTGGCGATATCCTTGTAACGCTCGGGCGAGCCGAATTTGGTCGTGAGATACTGTTCGCGCGAAATGCCTTCGCGCGGAATCCAGTCATTGAGGAAATAGGGCCGGTAATGCACCTCGACGGCGATGCCGGGCTTGAGCGCCAACGCCTTCTCAAGACGGTGCTTGCCGATAAAGCACCACGGGCAAACCACGTCGGAAACGACGTCGATGCGAACGGGCTGATTCTGGGTCTCGGACATGACGGCTGCTCCTGTTCGGAGCTAACGTAATAGTCCAGCTATTCGGCCGCAACCATGCGGCTGCCCATGACGCGCTGCATCAGGCTGTCGAGCGTATCGCCGTTTTTCAGCGATGCCAGCGTCACATTGGCGGTGATACGGTTGCCGCCGTTGGGCAGAACCATGGCGTTCTTGATCGCGGCCGCGAGCCTGCGGGCAATGACGTGAGCGCCGCGCAGGTCTGTCTGGGCGAAAGCCACCAGCATCGCGCCGTCCTCGTCGCGGCTGGCGAAGTCGATATTGCGGATCAGCCGGCTCACCAGCCGCGCACCGTCGAGCCGGGCGCGTTCGTCGAGTGCGCCGTCGAAGGAATAGCGCGCCACCGAAAGCGCCTGACTGCGGTCGGCGGCTTCCGTGACCGATTTCGAGAGCTCGCGCCAGAACGAGTCGCGGGTCAGCAATCCCGTCTCCGGGCAGAATATGCCATCCGTATCGAGCGACTTGAGCATGCGCTTGAGCCGCGACTCGAAGGCACGCATACGCACCAACGGCACCACGCGCGCCACCAGCCGCGACGGATCGCCATCGACGTGATCGATATTCGGCAAACGCTCGTTGAAATCGTCCGGCGCCTTGCCGATCACGGCAATCGGAATTTCGTGGAAGCGGCTGTCTTCGGCGAGCACCGTGAGAAAAGCCTCAACCATGCGCGGCGAGAATCCGTCACCGATGACGATGCCGTCGATGTCGCGTTCGTTGAGATGTTTGGCGGCGGTTTCGACGCTAAGAGCGCCGACCATCTTGGCCTGTTCGCCCATGGCGACGCTAAGTGCGGGATAAAGCGGCCCGCGGCCGGCGATCAAAACGGTGGCTTCGTCGAGCGGATCGCCATTCGGAAACGCCGGCATCTGGCCGCCATGGGAGACGAATAACTCGATCCGCCGCAACACCGTTGCGTGGAGCGCGCGCACGCGCATCGCCGAATTCAGACGCTTTATGAGCATGTCGAACGGCATGCCGGCGTCGGCGGTGATCGCCGTCGGAAGCGCGGCGCCGTGTTCGGCGTCGGCATAGGCGATGGTCGGCACCATCGGTCCGGTCACCGTCGCGATCTGCAAGCACAGCATGCGCGACGACGATTCACTGGCCGGCAATCCCGGTTCGGCGATGATCACGGCGGAAGGCTTGATCGAGACGAAGGCGGTTGGCGCATCGGCCCAACTCGCTTCGACGATAGGGAAGGCGCCGGCCGCGCCGAGAGCTTCAACGAGAGCTGGCGCCGGGGTTTCGGCGACCACGAGCAACGGGCCTTGCAGCGACATGGGTTACGCACGCGGGTTACACACTGTTAGCTTTAAACCTAGCCAGTGCGTCTTAATGTCCCGTCAACGACAACGCGTAATTAAGCGGCATTGCCGCCGTCGAGCCGACGAAACGCCCCGGCAATCAGTGGATTGGCGCCGTTTTTACGCAATCGGGCCCGGATCATGGTCTTGTCAATGGCGCTGCCGGCGAGCCGCTGCACCATCACGCCGGCCGGCAGCGCGACCACGGTCGCGGTCGGGTCGGCCAAGGCGACCTGCGATTCCAGATCGCGCGTGCGGAAACGATAGCCGCCGATAACGGCCATGCCGCCGGGAGGGCCGGTGACAATCAGGCTTTCGTTGCCGGGATCGGGCCGGCAGGTGAAGCCGGTATCGATGAAGCCGCCTTCGCCGATTTTCAGGCAAGGTTCGCCGCCATGGCCCGAGCCCGGGGGAAACACGTGGCCCGGCACCATCGCGCCCCTTAAGCCAAGCGTGCCCGATTTGATGCGCAGCGTCTCGATGGCGCGGCCGGCCGGTTCAAACGATCCGGTGACGCCGCGTGGCAGGTTGGCCGGCACACCGGCAGCATGGCGCGCGCTGGCGACAAAGCCAATTTCGCCGAAGCTGGCGACATCGATGACCGACGCCGTGCCGCGCCAGGCCGCGGCTGTGGTGAGTTGCTCCGGCGAGCGCCAGAGCGCCACCACTGTCGCAGCGGCATCGAGACATGAGACGGCGGCAAGCGGCGCCAGAGTCGGTCCCGGCAGCACGATCACGCCATCCGTCAGAGTGCTCGATTGCGCGGCGAAAGCCGCGGGATCGAAGCCCTGATGCAGCGACAGCGTGCCGCCTTCCGTGAGCCATGGCACCAGCGACGCAGCTATGCCGGCAAACGAAGAGGGCGGCACCGCCGACAGGATTTCGGCCTTGCGGGCGATGACGGCTGCAAGACGAATCGATGCGCCGCCGGCCACCAGTTGCGCATGGTTGCGCGCGACCGGCACGATGCCGTCGCGCGTCACGTCGAAGGTCACCACCGCAATGTGATCGGCGGCATTGCCAGGCCGCACGTCCTGCGGCTCGACGCTCGTCTGTTCGGCGGTGAAGATATCGTCAAGCGACACGACACCGTCCGGTATGTCGATGCCGAACGAGCAGACAAAGCGAATGGAGAACAGCTTCGCCGCCACGTCCATGGCGAGTTCGGCGTGCGCGATCTCGCCGACGCGGGCCGTCGTGATGATGGCCTTGGCGCCGACGGTGTCGAGCGCCGCCGTCATGTCACGTTGTCGCCACAGCAGCGGCAACGGCACCGCGATCAAACGGGCGCGCAGCACGGCAAGCAGCGCGATGACGTTTTCGACGACGTTGGGCAACTGGACTGCCACGACGGCATCCGCATGCAGGCCGAGACTGACGAGCTTGGCCGCGAGCGCCGAGATGGCGCGGTCGGCCTGTGCGTAGGTGAGTTGCCGCGGCGCGTGATCGGTGAAGCTCTCGCGATTGGGCGGGTCGCGCAGCGCAGGGCTGGACGCCGATTGCACGCCGGCGCGCCGGAACAGGTCGTCGAGCGTGGCGCCGCCAGCGTCCGCCGGCCGGCCGGTCTTGTCGTTATTGCCGCGCAAGATCATGTCGCGCCCATCACTGGCCGGCTTTGTGCCACCAGGTTTCCGGCAAATAGCCGAACAGCGAAGTCTTTGCGGGATGCTCGATTCGAGTCCAGCGCGCCACCCACTGTTTAGGTGGAAAATACAGCGGCACGACGTAAAAACCGGAGAGCAGCAGCCGGTCGAGCGCCCGGGTGGCAGCGACGAAATCGGGGCGTTCGGTGGCCTGGAGCATCGCGGCGATCATCGCGTCGACGGCCTTCGACCTCACGCCCATGTAATTGCGACTGCCTGGCTGGTCGGCGGCGGCCGAACCCCAATAGAAAAGCTGCTCGTTGCCGGGCGATAGCGACTGTTCCCAACGGTATTGCATCATGTCGAAATCGAAGCCGATGCGGCGGCGCTCGAACTGGGTGGCGTCAATGGTGCGGACCTGCACCGTGATGCCGGCACGCTTGAGGTTGTGCGCAAAAGCGAGCGCCAGGCGTTCCTGGTCCCGCGTCGTGGTCAGAATCTCAAACGCAAAGGGGCGGCCGGTCGCGGTGTGGACCAGTTGCGTGCCTTTGAGCGTGTAACCGGCTTGGGCGAACAGGTCGAACGCCCGGCGCAGGGTCCGGCGGTCGCGGCCTGAGCCGTCGGTTTTGGGCGGCGCCCATCGGCCCGCCATGATGTCGTCGCGCACCGTGCCGGGGAACGGCGCCAGCAATTCGCGCTCGTGTGCGTTGGCGGCAACGCCGTGCGCCGACAATTCGCAGCCGTCGAAATAGCTGGCGGTGCGCTCGTAGAGATCGAAGAAGTAATTGTGATTGATCCATTCGAAGTCGAATAATTGCAGGATCGCCTCGCGCACGCGGATATCGGCAAAGATCGGTCGCCGCGTATTGAAGACGAGACCGTCCATGCCTTTCGGCAGACCGTAAGGCAAAGCGTCCTTGACCACGTTGCCGTCGCGCAGGGCCGGAAAGTCGTAAGCCGTTTGCCAGCGGGCCGGGTCGGTCTCGACGCGCACGTCGTAAAGACCCTTCTTGAAGGCCTCGAAATGGGTGTTGCCGTCGCGATAGTAATCGAACTTGATGGTGTCGAAATTCCAAAGGCCGCGATTGATCGGCAGATCGCGGCCCCAATAGTCCGGGTTGCGCGTGAAGGTGACGCTTTCGCCCGGACGCACCGTGCCGGCCCGATAGGGACCGCTGCCGGTGAGGGGCTCGAACGTGGTGTCCTCAAAGCTGTTTGTATCGATGGTGTGCTTGGCGAGCACCGGCATCAGGCCGAGGATCAGCGGCAGTTCGCGGTCGTCGGCGCCGGTCAGGTCGAAGCGCACGGTGCGCGTGTCGATGGCCTCGGCTTTCGCGACCTTGCTGTAATAAATGCCGAACAGCGGCCGGCCATGATCGCGCAGCAGCGTGAACGAGAAGACAACGTCGTCCGCGGTCACCGGCGCGCCGTCGGAGAAACGCGCAAGCGGGTTGATTGTGAACACGGCATAAGTCCGCGCCGGGTCAACCTCGATACTGTCCGCGAGCAGACCGTAAAGTGTGAACGGCTCGTCATAGCCGCGCGCCAGCAGGCTCTCGATGACGTAGCTGCGGATGTTGGCGGCCGGCAGTCCCTTGACGATGAAGGGGTTGAGGCTGTCGAAGGTGCCGAGCACGCCTTGCGTCAATCGGCCGCCCTTCGGTGCCGCCGCATTGGCATAAGTTGGGCTTGTGAAATCCGCGTTCCAGGCCGGCTGACCCTGCATGGCGATGGCGTGGGGCGCGGGGCCGCCCTCGGCGCGCACCCGTAAGGGAGCGAATGCCGCCATCGCCGCACCGATCAGCACGGCGCGGCGCGATGCGCGAAGCCCCAACAGGCCAGGCGCGTCCGTTAAGGGTGTGAGCAACCGTTTGATGCGATTCGGTCCGGGTTTGCTTGAGTTTAGCACGGCCACAGGCAATCGGAACGTTTCGGCATTCCCGTACTTTCGGCGCATTCGTGGCTTTATTGCCGGACCAATATCGGTTATCAGGCTGCGGTCGCAAGCTGCGGTCGAATGTCACGCTCTGGCCGTATTTCACCCGGACAGAGCCGGACTTCAGGGAATTCGCGTGGCCGTATGAGCCGCCAACGGACAAAACGTAAGGACAAATCGTAATGGATCATCGGATCGCATCGGCCCGGCTGGGCCGCGCGCTGACCGCCACTTTGGCGCTCGCGGGCCTGTTGGCCGCAGGCCTGGTGGTTGCGCCGCTCGCGCACGCCCAGCCAAAGCCTGCGGCGAAGAAGCCGGCGGCGCCCGCTGCCGCGCCCGCCGCTCCGGCAGCGCCGGCCGGCGCACCGCAGCAGCAGGGAGCCGCAGAGCCGCCGCAACTGATGTATTCGCCGTGGATGAAAATCTGCGGCAAGGGCCCCGACACCGGCGGCAAGCAGGTTTGCGTCGTCACCAAGGACGGCCGCCTCGAAAACGGCATGCCGGTCGCCATCGTCCAGTTGTTCGAGCCGGAAGGCGGTCCCAAAGTTTTGCGCGTCACCGTGCCTCTCGGCATGCAACTGGCGCACGGTACCCGCATGATTATCGATCAGGGCCAGCCGGCGCAGGAGCCCTACAAGATCTGTTTCCCTGTCGGCTGCATGTCGGACTATCCGGTGACCGACGACACGATCGCCAAGATGAAGAAGGGCCAGACAATCACCGTGCAGGCGATCAACATGCAGGGCACACCGATCAGCCTGCCGCTGCCGCTGGGCGATTTCGCCAAGGCCTATGACGGTCCGGCGACCGATCCGAAGGTGTTCGAGGAACAGCAGCGCAAGTTGCAGGAAGAACTGCAGAAGAAGGCCGAAGAAGCACGCAAGAAGCTTGAAGCCCAGCAGCCGCAAGCCGCCGCTCCGGCGCCGAAGAAATAGTCTGACGTCCAACGTCTGAAAAACCAAAGGCGCGGCTTCGGCCGCGCCTTTTTGTTTCTGGCGAGCGCAAAACGGCGATATCAGTTCAACTGATTGTTGAGCGGCCGGTAGCTGCCGCTGTCGTCCCACTCGAACACTTCATCGACCTGCGGGTGGCGGATCGGCGCGCCGGAGGTGTCGGCCAGAAGGTTCTGTTCCGAGACATAGGCGATATATTCGGTCTCGGCGTTTTCCGCGAACAAATGATAGAACGGCTGGTCCTTTTTCGGACGCACGTCGGCCGGGATCGCTTCCCACCATTCCTCGGTGTTGTTGAACACCGGATCGATGTCGAAGATCACGCCACGAAACGAGAACAGGCGGTGCTTGACCACCTGGCCGATCGTGAACTTTGCGGTGTGCGTCTTGCTCATGAAAAACCAGTTAGTGCCTCGCGACGGCATTGGCTAGCCCCAAAAGCACGCCTTTGCGCCTACAGGGCGTAGGCCGCGGTCATTTCCGGGTCTTTGGCAGCAACCAGCCGGGCGAGGTCGATCAGGACCTTGGCCTGCTTCCAGGTGGCGTCGTCCTGCATCTTGCCGTCGATCATGACGGCGCCCGCGCCATCGGGCATGGACTCGACGATTTTCTTGGCGAAGGCGACCTCGGCCGGGTCGGGCGAATAGACCTTCTTGGCAATGGCGATCTGCGTCGGGTGCAGCGACCAGGCGCCGAGGCAGCCCATCAGGAACGCATTGCGGAACTGGACCTCGCAGGCGGCGAGATCGGAAAAATCGCCGAACGGTCCATAGAAGGGTTTGATGCCCGCGGCAGCGCAGGCATCGACCATACGGGCAACGGTGTAGTGCCACAGGTCCTGCTGATAGGCCGCGCGCGGC
The DNA here is from genome assembly GCA_041691675.1 of Hyphomicrobiales bacterium. Lineage (GTDB taxonomy): Bacteria > Pseudomonadota > Alphaproteobacteria > Rhizobiales > Xanthobacteraceae > Pseudolabrys. The sequence goes on from JBEPUC010000034.1 coordinate 28,709, forward strand.
CCGGTTCCGGTTACGTCAGCGAGAACCTTGTACTCCGGATGACCGCCACCGACGCGGGTGGTTTTCATCGCCCGCGAGGCTGCCAAGTCAGCCGGGCCCAGGCTCATGCCGTGCATGCGCGGCGAGGCCGAGGCGATGGCTTCGACGTTGTTGACGCCTTGCGCCGTCTCCAGAATGGCGTGGATCAAAATCGGCTTGCCGATCCTGTGGCGGGCCTCAAGCTGCGCCAGCAACTGGTCGAGATAATGAATATCCCAGGGTCCATCGACCTTGGGCAGCATGATGACGTCGAGCTTGTTGCCGATGCTGCCGACGATCTCGATGACGTCGTCGAGCGCCCAGGGCGAGTTGAGCGCGTTGATGCGCGTCCACAGGCCGGTCGCCCCGAAATCGACCGTGCGGCCCATTTCGATAAACCCCTTGCGGGCGGGCTCCTTGGCCTCGACCGGGATGGCATCTTCGAGGTTGCCCAGAACGACATCGACCGATTTGACCAGTTCCGGCACTTTGGCCCGCATCTTTTCCATGTGCGGCGGCACAAAATGGATCATGCGCTCAAGCCGCACCGGCAGTTCGCGCATGGGGGCAGGGGCGCCGATGGCCAAAGGCTGAAAAAACTGGCGGGGCAGCTTCACGGGGCAGGGTCCTTCCAAAATCGACGTCTCGCGTTTAGAGCAAGGCAAAGGCTGCGCCAAGTAAAGGGCTGCGGCCGGAGCCCGGAATGATCGACGTTCTCAATCTTGCGCTGCCGTTCTTCGGGCTCATCATCATCGGATTCGCCTGCGGCAAGATCAAGCAGATCCCCGATACCGCGCTCGGCTGGATGAATTTCTTCATCATTTACGTATCGCTGCCGGCACTGTTTTATCTCATCCTGTCGCAGACGCCGCTCGAGCAACTGGCCCAGGTCGACTTCATCGTCGCCACGACGCTGTCGACTTTTGGAGTCTTTGCGATCGCTTTCGTCATCGGCCTCTTCGTCAACAAGGGGCGGATCGATCAGTCCACGATCGCCGGACTTGCCGGGAGCTACGGTAATATCGGCTACATGGGGCCGGGCCTTGCCCTCTCCACGCTCGGGCCGACAGCAGCCGTGCCGGTGGCGTTGATTTTCTGTTTCGACACGTTGCTGCTGTTCTCGCTGGTGCCGTTCCTGATGGCGATTTCCAGCCCGGAGAAGAAAAGCGCCGTCTCCGTGGCGCGCGAAGTCGTCAAGCGCATCGGAACCAATCCATTGGTGATCGCGAGCGCGCTGGGCATCGCCTCCGCCGCGTTCCACTTTCATCCGCCTCTGGCGATCGAACGTCTGATGCAATTTTTGCAGAATGCGTCGGCGCCGTGCGCGCTGTTTACGCTTGGCGTCACCGTGGCGTTGCGGCCGTTGAAAAAAGTACCCAATAAACTTCCCTGGGAGATGCCTCTCCTCACCGCGGTGAAGCTGGTGCTGCACCCGATCCTGTTATTCCTGCTATTGTCGCTGTTAGGACCGTTCGATCAACTATGGATCAATACCGCGATCCTGATGGCGGCGCTGCCGCCGGCGCTCAACGTGTTCGTGTTCGCGCGGCAATACGATACCTGGGTCGAGCAGGCTTCGACCGCAGTGCTGGTCGGCACGGTGGCCTCGGTGCTGACACTGACCAGCGTGATGTGGCTGGTGAAAACCGGTACGCTGCCGCCCTTGCTTTTCAAATGACAAAAAACATGCAACCGCTTCAAGACTTGCTGGTTCTCGATTTCACCACGCTGCTGCCGGGACCGCTGGCGGCCCTGATGCTGGCCGAAGCCGGCGCCGAGGTGATCAAGATCGAACGGCCCGGTGGCGAGGACATGCGCCAGTTTCCGCCGATCGTCGACGGCGAGAGCGCGACCTTCGCGCTGCTCAACCGTGGCAAGCAGGTGATGACATTCGATCTCAAGGCCGAGGCGGATCGCGAAAAGCTCAAGCCGCTAATTGAACGCGCCGACATTCTGATCGAGCAGTTTCGTCCCGGCGTGATGGAACGCCTCGGCCTCGGCTACGACGCCCTGAAGGCGATCAACCCGAAGCTGATCTATTGCTCGATCTCAGGTTACGGTCAGAGCGGCCCGCGCGCCAATGAGGCCGGCCACGACGTCAACTACATCGGCAATACCGGCCTGTTGGACTTGCAGCCGGGCCCGGCGCACGCGCCGGTGCTACCGCCGGCGCTAATGGCCGACATCGCCGGCGGCAGTTTTCCGGCGGTGATCAACATTTTGCTGGCGTTACGTGCGCGTGACCATAGCGGGCAGGGTGCGTCTATCGACATTGCCATGACCGACGCGATGTTCACCTTCGCCTGGTATGCACTGGCGCTCGGCAGCGCCGGCGGCAAGTTTCCGAAGCCGGGAGAAATGTCGCTGGTGGGCGCTTCGCCGCGCTATCAGCTTTATCCGACGCGCGACGGCAGGATCGTCGCCTGCGGCGCGCTGGAGCAGAAATTCTGGCTAGCGTTTTGTGGCGCGATCGGCCTGGATGCGGCGTTTGTCGATGACGGGCGCAATGCCAAAGCGACACGCGATGCGGTCGCGGGGTTGATTGCGGCGCGCGATGCGGATTACTGGAAGCCAATCTTCGCGGAGGCCGACTGTTGCGTCACCATCGTTGCACCGCTGGAGGAGGCGATGCGCGATCCGCATTTCATCGAACGCGGCGTGTTCGCGCACGAAATCGAAACCGCATCGGGCCGCACGATGCCCGCGTTGCCGTTGCCTATCGACGCGCAATTTCGTCGGCCGCCGGGAGCGAAGAAAGTGTCGTGATCAGAGTGCCTCGCCGCGCATCAGGCGCGGCTGGTTGAGACGCGGGGCGATGCCCTCGCGCATCACGGCGCGGCGCAATGGGCCAATGCGGTCGATCATGTATAGCCCGAGGCCGCGCAATCCCTGCACCGGCAGGAAATCGGTCAGCAGCGTGCGGTTCAACAGATCGATGGCAACGCCGCGACTGTTGACGTCGCCACGCCGCTGGCTGTCGTAAGCGGCAAGAACCTCATCGCCGCCGATGTCGTTGCCGTCGCGCTTCGCCAACGCGGCCAGTTCGCCGACGGTCGCGGCATCACGCAAGCCGAGATTGAGACCCTGCGCGCCGATCGGCGGGATGACATGCGCGGCTTCACCGACCAGCGCGATCCGGTTATCGGCGAAACGCCGCGCGGTGGCGGTGCCGAGCGGAAAAAGGCCACGGCCGGGCTCGATCTCGATCTTGCCGAGGATCGAGTGCGACGCGCGTTCGATTTCATCTGCGAGCGTCGTATCGTCGAGCGCCGCGATCTCGTCGGCGCGGCGCGGATCGAGCACCCACACCAGACTGGAACGATGGCCCGGCAGCGGCACCAGCGTGAACGGGCCGGTTGGCGTGTGGAATTCGGTCGAGGTGTCGCGGTGCGGTCGCGAATGCTTGAGGCAGACCGTAAGGGCCACCTGCTTGTAGTGCCGTTCGTCGACGCCGATGTTGGCGGCAGTGCGGCACAGCGAATGACGCCCGTCGGCGCCGACGACCAGCGGCGCGACCAGTTCGCCGCTACTCTTCAGCACAACGGTCACGGCATCGTCCGCAGGGTCGACGCGCACGACCTCGTCGTCGATGATGCGCAAATTGGCGAGGCCGTGCGCCCGCCGCTCCAGCGCCGCCACCAGATCGCGATTGGCGATATTGAAGCCGAAGGCATCCAACTCGATTTCGTCCGCCTCGAATTTGACCTCCGGCGCGCGCCACAACCGGCCGGTGTCATCGACGATGCGCATGGTCCTGAGCGGCGCCGATTGGCCGGCGCAAAGCTCCCACACCGCGAGCGTCTCCAGCGCGGTCACTGAACCGGCGAGAAGCGCGGTGGTGCGATTGTCGGGCGTTGCAGAACGCTTTCCCACGAGCGCCGTCGTAACGCCGCCGCTCGCGAGCGCAACCGCGGCCGTCAGCCCGGCCGGCCCGCCGCCCACCACGATTGCCTCAACTTTGTCCGGCATCAAAGCATCTGATCCTCGTTATCTTTTATAGGATTAGCATGTCCGCGGCCCGATGCGCTATGCAGGCTCGGCAACAGGAACTCCGGAAGCTCAATGACCGAGGCCGTGGACCGCAGCCTGCCGCATTTGTCGTCCGCCGCAAGCCGGCTGGCCGCGGCCGTCGCGCGGCCGAAATCGATCGCCATCGTCTGCGTCGTCGCGCTGGCCGGCCTCGGCTGGTTCACGCTCGGCGTGGTGGCCGCCGGCGACAACGGGCTCGCCACCTTGTGCCGGCCGGCGCCGGGCGTCACCTCGGGAAGCGCTTGGGCACTCGCAGCCGTCGCGCTGATGTGGGGAGCGATGACACTGGCCATGATGCTGCCGAGCGCCGCGCCGATGATCTTCACCTACGCTGAAATCGCCGACACCGCCGCCCGCAAAGGCGAGCGGATTGTGTCGCCCTTCGTGCTGACCGCCGGGTACACCGCGATCTGGTTCGGCTTTGCCGCGACTGCGACCGTGGCGCAAGTTGCGCTCACACGTGCCGCCTTGCTCGATCCAGCGATGACCTCGGCGAGCGGGCTGTTCTCCGGCGTCATCTTCATCGCCGCCGGCTTTTATCAATTTTCGGCGCTCAAACACGCCTGTCTAAAACAGTGCCGGGCACCGTTTCAGTTTTTCTTTGCCAACTGGGCGACAACGCCGCGCGGCGTCTTCAGGCTCGGTCTGCGTCAGGGCCTGTTTTGCCTCGGCTGCTGCTGGGCGATGATGCTGGTAATGTTCGCCGTCGGCGTCATGAACGTGATCTGGATGGCGGCACTCGGCATCGTGATGACGTTTGAGAAGATCGGCACCGGTAAGCGCTTCAGCCACGCCGTCGGTGTGCTGGCGATTGCCGCCGGTTCAGCCTTCATCGTCTCGGCCGTCATAACCCATTGGCCGGGGCATTCGATTTAAGCTAGGACAACAAGAAAAGCCGGGAGCGAAAGAGTGACCGAAGCGTGGACCCTCAAAGGCGAAATGACCCTGTCGTGCAGTTGCACGGTGTTCTGCCCCTGCGTGTTGTCGCTCGGCGACCATCCGCCGACCGAGGACCGCTGCCAGACTTGGGCCGGCGTGCGCATCGACAGCGGCAATTTCGATAACGTCGATTTGTCCGGCATCAATATCGGCCTGATGATGGATCTGCCCGGCATCATGTCGCGGGGCAACTGGACGGCGGCGTTGTTTGTCGACGACAAGGCGCCGATCCAGGCGGTCAAGGGCCTGACCCGCATCTTCACCGGCCGCGTCGGCGGCACCACGCATCTGCTGTCGATCCTGGTCGGGCAGTTTCTCGGTGTGCATCAGACGCCGATTTCATACGAGACCGACGGCGACACCCGGCGCATCCGCATCGATAAATATGTCGACGGCGCGATCTCACCGGTGCGCGGCCATGCGAAGGGCGAAAACGTCGTCATCCGCAACAGCGAATACTGGATCGGCCCCGATGTCATCGTCGCCAAATCCGACAAGTCGCGTTTCCGTGGCTTCGGCCGCAACTGGAATCTGACCGGACGTTCCGCCGAGATCGTCAAGCTCGACTGGGGTAATCAACAATCCAAATGAATTTCGTCACGCTGCGCGCTTTCGCGGTCCACATCTTCACCGCCTGCGGCGCCGGCCTCGGGCTGCTGGCGCTGATCTTTGCGACCGGCGGCCATTGGGCGGCGATGTTCTTCACGCTCGGCCTGGCGCTGCTGGTCGACGGGCTCGACGGACTGATGGCGCGCGCCTTCAACGTCAAGGAAACGCTGCCGCGCTGGTCGGGCGAGTTACTCGACCTTGTCGTCGATTTCATTACGTATGTTTTCGTGCCGGCTTATGCGATCGCCGCCAGTGGTTATCTGCCGTTCATGCTGGCGGTGCCGTTGAGCCTGCTCATCGTCGTTACCGGCGCGCTTTATTTTGCCGACCGCAACATGAAGACCGACGACAATTATTTTCGCGGCTTTCCGGCGGTATGGAACCTGGTAGCATTTTATCTTTATGTGCTGGCGCCGCCGCCTGCGCTTGCCGCTGGCGTCATCATCGCGCTCGCGGCGCTGACATTCGCGCCGATGCGCTTCGTCCATCCGTTGCGCGTCAAGCAGTTGCGGGTCGTGAATGTGGCGTTGATGGCGGCGTGGGCCGCGCTGGCGCTGCTGACGGTCATGCAGAATCTCGATCCTTCGCCTTACGTCAAGGCGGCTTTGTCGTCGATCGCACTTTACTTTCTCGGCGCCGGCTTGCTACGCCGTGCCGACTGAGCACGTTATAAAAATATTCCGGGGAGTTTGCGCATGACACGTCCCGTCCTTCTCGTTGCCGGCGGCAGCCGCGGCATCGGCGCCGCCACCGCCAAACTCGCCGGCGTCAAAGGTTATGACGTTGCGGTGAATTACAACAGCAACGCCAACGCGGCGGCGAGCGTCGTTGCAGCCGTCAAAGCGTCCGGCGGCAAGGCCGTCGCGCTGCAAGGCGATATGGGCCGCGAGGCCGAGATCGAACGGGTGTTCAAGGAGACCGAGGCGGCGCTCGGGCCCATTACGCATTTCGTTCATTCATCCGGCATCATCGGGACGTTCTCGCGACTTGACGAGGCCGACGCCGAGACGATCCGCGATGTGCTCGACGTCGACACGTTCGGCGCGCTCATTTGTCTGCGCGCCTGCGTGCGGCGCATGTCCACCAAACATGGCGGCAAGGGCGGTTCGGTGGTGATGGTGTCGTCGATGGCGGCGACGCTCGGCGGCGCGGGTGAATGTGTCTGGTACGCGGCCGCCAAGGGCGCGGTCGATACGATGGTGATCGGCGTTGCCCGCGAAGTGGCCAAGGAAGGCATGCGCGTCAACGCCTTGAGCCCCGGCATGATCGACACCGATATCCAGCCGCCGGGCCGCGTCGAGCGCCTGATGTCGGCTATCCCGGCCGGTCGCGCCGGATCGCCGGAGGAGGTCGCCGAGGGCATCCTGTTTCTGCTGTCGGATGCGGCGTCGTACGTCAACGGCGCGAACTTGCGGGTCTCGGGCGCGCGCTGATTGAAGATTTAACAAGGAGATCCCGGTTCTGCGGTGCATCACGAAAACGTGCTGCGCCGCGCCCTGGATACAGGCCTTGGGCATGTCCCTTGCGCTCGTCGGCCACCTGCCTATGATCGCCGTCGAAACGACAATCCACATACAACCAAATCTGTTGAAGGGGTGAAACATGGTCGCGGCAGTGCGCGTTCACAAAATCGGTGGTCCGGAAGTCCTGACGGTCGAAGATATCGAGATTCCAGCGCCCGGTCAGGGCCAGATCAAGATCAAGCAGCACGCTGCCGGCGTGAACTTCATCGACACGTATTTCCGCAGCGGCCTTTATCCATCGCCGGTCGGCATGCCGTTCGTCTCGGGCAATGAAGGCGCGGGGCAGATCACCGAAGTCGGCCCCGGCGTCACCGACCTCAAAGTTGGCGACCGCGTTGCTTACGTGGTGGCGCTCGGCGGCTACGCGGCGGAACGGCTGCTGCCGGCCGAACGCGCCGTCAAGCTGCCGGACAATATCAGCTACGAGCAGGCCGCCGCGATGATGCTCAAGGGCATGACCGCGCAGTATCTGCTCAACCGCACCTTCAAAGTGAAAAAGGGCGACATCGTCCTTGTTCATGCCGCCGCCGGCGGCGTCGGCCTCATTCTGTGCCAATGGGCGAACCATCTCGGCGCCACGGTGATCGGCACCGTCGGGTCCAAGGACAAGGCCGAACTCGCAAAGAAGAATGGCGCTCACCACACGATCCTCTATCGCGACGAAGACTTTGCCGCGAAGGTCAAGGAAATCACCAGCGGCAAACTCTGCGACGTGGTCTATGACGGCATCGGCAACGATACGTTCCCGAAGTCGCTGGACTGTCTGCGTCCGCTCGGCATGTTTGTGTCGTTCGGCTCGGCGTCGGGTCCGATCAAGGCCTTCGACATCAACATTCTCCAGCATAAGGGGTCGCTGTTCGCCACGCGGCCGACGCTCAATCACTATGCCGCGAAGCGCGAGGATCTGGTTGCGACTGCGAACGATCTGTTCGCCGTAGTCGGTTCCGGCGCGGTCAAGATTCCGGCGAGCCATAAATATGCGCTCAAGGATGCCGCGCAGGCGCACAAGGATCTCGAAGGCCGCAAGACCACGGGCTCCGTGGTTTTGGTGCCTTAACGGCAAGTCTGTCGATCAACAAGTCGGTCGATCAATATGTGCGTTGTCATGGCCGGGCTTGTCCCGGCCATCTCGCTTAGGTAGGCACTTTCGTGCCAAGTTAATCGGGGATGGCCGGGACATAGGCGAGCGAAGCGACGCCGTCCTAGGGACGGCTATCCCCCGGCCATGACAAGCAAACAAACATGCCCCGCCTCACCACCCACGTGCTCGATACCGCTTCCGGACAACCCGCTGCCGGCTTGCGCGTGGTGCTGCGCCGGGCCGATGAACCTGCGATTGTCGCCGAGGGCGTGACCAATGCCGACGGCCGGCTCGAGCGACCGCTGCTTGACGGCGATGCTTTCGCATCCGGCATCTACGAACTTACGTTTCACGTCGGCGACTATTTTCGCGCGCAAAAGAAAGTGCAGGGAAAGGCAGACGGGCACGTGGCGGCGGATCGGCCGTTTCTCGATGTCGTGCCTGTGCGATTTGGATTGTCGGCGGGCCGCGATTATCATGTGCCGCTGTTGATCCAGCCTTACGGTTATTCGACCTATCGCGGGAGCTGACGGCGTGGCCGACAAAGCTCCCGATCCCGTTGCGCTCGGCGAACGCGCCGACAGCATGATCCGCGCGCTGGCGTCAATTTCGGCGGAGCCGAACCGGCTGGTCCGCACTTTCCTGTCGCCCGAACATCGCGCCGCCGCCGACCTGATCGCGACATGGATGCGCGCGGCCAGGCTTGACGTTTCCGAAGACGCACTTGGCACGGTCCGCGGGTTGTGGCCGGGCGAAAACAGGAAACGTCTGCTGATCGGTTCGCACATCGACACCGTCATCGATGCCGGCATGTTCGATGGTGCGTTCGGCGTCATCGCCGGCATTCTCGCCGCCGAGGATTTTGCCGCCGCCGGCCGCAGGCTTTCTTTCGGCATTGATGTGCTGGCGTTCGGCGATGAGGAGGGCGTGCGTTTTCCGACAACGCTCGCCTCGTCAATGGCGATTGCCGGACACTTTGACGCCGCGCGGTTGCAGATGGCCGATCGCGACGGCATCACCTTGCGCGATGCGATCGCGCAATACGGCAACAAGGTTGCCGACATCCCGGCCGCCGCCTACGCGCGCGACGTTGCGGCGGCTTATGTGGAGGTTCATATCGAGCAGGGTCCGGTGCTCGAACATCGCAACCAGCCGCTCGGCGTCGTTACGTCGATTGCCGGTCAGACTTATCTGAATATCGAAATCGTAGGCGAGGCGGGGCACGCCGGCACCGTGCCGATGCCGCTGCGGCGCGATGCTCTCGCTGGCGCTGCCGAAGTGATCCTGTCGGTAGAGCGACTGGCGCGCGATACCAACGGGGCGGTGGTAGCGACCGTCGGCCATCTCCAAATTCCGGCCGCGGCCGCCAACGTGATCCCCGGCAAGGTCGTGCTGATCGTCGATATTCGTTCCGGCGCGGACAGCACGCGGCATCGGTTCGTCGAAACCTTCAAGACCGAAGTGCGCGCTCTCACCGAGCGTCGTGAACTCGGCCTTCTGATAACCGAAACCCGCGACGAACCGACGACGCCCTGCGATCCGGCGTTGCAGGAAAGTGTCGCGCAGGCGATCGCCTCTGTTGGCGGCGAGCCGTTGCGGCTGGCGTCAGGCGCCGGTCACGATGGCGCCGCGATGGCCGCGCTTTGCCCGGTCGCGATGATGTTCGTGCGCTGTCGCGGCGGCATCAGCCACAACCCCGCGGAATATGCCAGCGCCGCCGACATGGGGCTGGCCGTGGCGGCGCTGATCCGCTTCATCGAGAATGCGAAGCTATAAAAGCGCGGCGATCTGCGCAAAGGCGGGGTGCTCGGTCAATCCACCCGGCAGACGCGGCAGACCGATGACGGCCGCGCCACCGGAAAAGCGCGCGATGCTGGCAACGGTGTCATCGAGTTCGACGGTGTCGCGTTCGCTTTCGCTCACCACGATCGCCGCGATCTTCAAGTGACGCTGCGCCAGAACGTCGAGCGCCGTCAGCGTGTGGCTGATCGTGCCGAGATAGCCGCCGACCACCAGCACCAGCGGAATACGGAGCGCCGCCATCCAGTCGAGGACGGTGTCTTTGTCGGTGAGCGGCACCATGATGCCGCCGACACCCTCGATGAACAACATGCCGGTCGTCGCGGCAATGGCCGCGCGGCTGTGGGCGACCAATTCGTCGAAGGCGATGGCGCGGCTTTCGCGCGCGGCGGCCATGTCCGGCGACAGCGGCGCGCGAAACCGCCACGGCGCGATGGTGGCGATCTCGTCCGCGGAGACCTGCCGCCCCAGCGCCTTGAGCAGAACGGCGGGATCGCTGGTCTCGACCACGGAGGAGTCATAGCCGCTGACCACCGGCTTGAGCGCATTGATGATCAGGCCCGAACCGCGCAGATAGCGGATCAGTCCGGCGGTGACGAATGTCTTGCCGATGTCGGTGCCGGTCGAGGTGACGAAATAGGCCGACATCAGTGTATGATCCGCTCGCGCACGATTGTCGCGAGGCGCCCGATCTCATCGTCGGGATGTTGAGCGGTGAAGGTAAAGCGCAGCCGCGCGGTGCCAGCCGGTACGGTCGGCGGTCTGATCGCGGCAACGAGAAAGCCTTCCTCGGCCAGCATCTCGGAAGCGGCCAGCGTTGCTTCTGCCTCGCCGACGATCACCGGCACGATCGGACTGGTCGCGTCGGGTAATCCGACGGCCTGCGTGAAGGCTTTGGCCTTGCGCACCGGCAGCGCGGCATAAGCCGGTTCGCGTTCGATGAGGTCGAGCGCCGCGATGCTGGCGGCGACGCAGGCAGGCGGCAGGCCGGTCGAATAGATCAAGGTGCGGGCACGGTTGCGGATCAGGTCGATCACCGCTTCGGATGCGCAGAGATAGCCGCCGTAAGCGCCGATCGCTTTCGACAGCGTGCCCATCTGCAACGGCACCGGCACATGCGTATTGCCGATGAAACTCGACCCCCGGCCGCCGCCCACCACGCCGATGCCGTGAGCGTCGTCGGTCATTAGCCAGGCGTCATGCTCTTCGGCCAGCGCGTTGAGCGCGGCGACGGGTGCAAGGTCGCCGTCCATCGAGAACACCCCATCGGTGACGATCAACGCACGATCGTGCGCGGCGCGATGTGTGGCCAGCAATTCGCGCGCATGGTCGGGGTCGTTATGGCGGAACGTGACGACCGTCCCGCGGCTCAATTGCGAGCCGGCAAACAGGCAGGCATGTGCCAACTCGTCGATGAGCACCAATCCGTCGCGGCCGATGAACACCGGAATGATTCCGGAGTTGGCGAGATAGCCCGAGCCGAACACAACCGCGGCTTCGGTCTTTTTCAAGCGGGCGAGGCGGCCCTCCAGTTCGGCATAGAGCGGGTGATTGCCCGTCACCAGCCGCGAAGCGCCAGAACCCGCACCATAGCGATCGACCGCGGCGATGACGGCCCGTTTGATCTCGGGATGCTGGGTGAAATTGAGATAGTCGTTACAGGAGAACGACAGCAGCCGGCGGCGGTCGCGCTCGACCCAGATACCATCCTCGCGGAACGTGCCGCTCAACTGCCGGTGCAGGTGCCGGCCTTTGAGGTCGTTGAGTTTGGCTTGCGCGAAGCGGTCGAGCGAGTGCATCAAGTGGCCTTAGGTCACGGGTTGGATCGGGTCAAGGAAGCGCCGCATGGCGGATCATACCAGCGAAAAAAGCTCGGCACCCGGCTGGTATGCGGAAGGCGCCGCGCATGTCTGGCTGCCGTACGCCCAGATGAAGACGGCGGCGCCGCCACTGCCCGTTGTGCGCACGCAGGGCTCGCGCATCGTGCTGGCCGATGGCCGCGAACTGATCGACGGCATCGCTTCATGGTGGACCGCCTGCCACGGTTACAATCACCCCCACATCCGGCAGGCGGTCGAGCGCCAACTGGCGGACATGCCGCACGTGATGTTCGGCGGCCTGGTCCACGAACCGGCCATGACGCTGGCGCGGCGGCTGGCGGCGCTGCTGCCGGGCGATCTCGCGCGCGTATTCTTTTCCGATTCAGGTTCGGTCGCGGTCGAGGTGGCGCTGAAGATGGCGCTGCAATACTGGATCAACCGGGGCGTCAAAGGCCGCCGCCAGTTCATCGCCTTCAAGGGCGGCTATCACGGCGACACCACCGGCGCGATGGCGGTGAGCGACAGCGAAGACGGCATGCACGCGGTATTTGCCGGACTGCTGCCGCAACATCATCTGGTCGATCTGCCCGACAACGACGAACGCATCGTGGCGCTTGAGACGCTGCTGGCGCAACGCGCGGGTGACATCGCCGGCATCATCATTGAGCCGCTGGTGCAGGGCGCCGGCGGCATGAAGTTTCACGACGCGGCCGTGCTCAAGCGCCTTCGTGCACTCGCCGACAAACACGATACGCTGTTGATCTTCGACGAAATCTTCACCGGCTTCGGCCGCACCGGCACGCTGTTCGCCTGCGAGCAAGCAGACATTGTGCCCGATATCATCACACTATCGAAGGCGCTGACCGGCGGCACCATGGGTCTCGCCGCGACTGTTGCGACAACCAAAGTGTTCGACGCCTTCTGGTCGGACGATCCCGCCAAAGCCTTGATGCACGGTCCGAGCTACATGGCGAATGCGCTGGCTTGCGCCGCCGCCAATGCGTCGCTCGACCTGTTCGAGCGAGAGCCGCGGCTTCAACAAGTGTCGAATATTGCTTCGTCGCTGGAGCAGGGGCTGACGCCGTGCCGGCAAATGCCCGGCGTCGCGGATGTGCGCGTCATGGGCGCGATCGGCGTGGTCGAGATGGAACGTATTGCCGAGCCGAGCGGCTTGCGCGCGCGCTTTGCCGAGGAGGGTGTATTCATCCGCCCGTTCGGCAACATCATCTATCTCACGCCGGCCTTCACAATATCGCCGGATGAACTCGATACACTGATGAGCGCCATCGTGCGAATGGTGCGCGCACTCTAATTTTTGTTAAGCCGCGTTTTCTTTCGGATCAATCAGTCTAACGATAGATATAGGTCACGCGACGGCTGCTCGGCTCGACAAGGACCGGCACGCCGTTGACGTAAGCATAATCGTAGTTGGTGTTCGGGACGGGCGCGAGAACGACATCGGGCGGCAATCCGACGCCTTCCACCACTTCGCCGTTGAGATAGACCGGCGTCAGCGGGTTTGCGGTGACGTAAGTTTGCACCGTGGGTGGAGGCGGCACGATCGACAACGGCGCAGCGGTTGGGCTCGCAGCGACGAAGTCGCCGCTGATGGTCGGCGTGACGACGACGGTGGTCGAGGCCGGCGCCGTGTAGGTCACCGGCGGCAATTCCCGAAGCTCGGAGATCGAAACGACGCGACCGGCCACCGTCGTGGTGAGGTATTGCGAATAAGCCCAGCCCTGCTTGCCGTTATAAGTGACCTCACACCACCGGCTGCCTTCGATGCAGCCGGTAATGGTCGCCTGACCATTACCGGGAATCGCGCCGATCACCGGATATTGCGGTCCCGGTCCGGTGCGGATGTTGAGCGGGGTGGTTGCCGATGCGATCGTTGCTGCCGAAGCGGCAAAGGCGGAGAGCGAGAGTATCGTCGCCGTCGCGGCGGCAATCAGGGACGTGCTTCTGATCTGCATCAGCCTAACTCCGTAGGTATAGGAGTTGACATAACGCATTCGGAGCAGGGCTGTTCCGTCGCCCGGATCGAAGCCCGCGATAGCATCAGGCGACAACTTACGACTTTTTCGACTTTTCCGCGGCTTTGGCCTCATCCCACAGCCCGTCCATCTCTGCCAGACTCGCCTCCTTCGGCGATTTGCCCCGTGCGGCAAGGGCGCGCTCGATCGAACCGAAACGTCGCTCGAACTTGAGATTGGTGGCGCGCAAGATCGCTTCCGGATCGGCATCGAGATGGCGCGCCAGATTGACGACGGCAAACATCAGATCGCCGATCTCGGCGGTCGTCTTGCTCCGCTGAGCGGATGCCTGAGCCGCCGGAGCCCCGTCGGCGGCATCCAGTTCGGCCTCGATCTCATCGGCTTCTTCGCGAATCTTGGCGAGCACCGCGCGGGGGTCGTTCCAGTCGAAGCCGACGCGGCCAGCTTTCTGCTGAAGCTTGAGCGCGCGGGTCAACGCGGGCAGGGCTATCGGCACCCCATCGAGCGCGCTCGCAGGCTTGGCCTCGCCAGCCTTCTCCGCCTTCTCCTCTGCCTTGATCTCTTCCCACATACCTTGCACGGCTTCGGTCGTGCGACCTTGCACATCGGCAAAGACATGCGGATGGCGGCGGATCATTTTGGTGGTCACGGCATCGACCACGCCGCCGAAATCGAATGCCCCTTGCTCCTCAGCCAGCCGCGCGTGAAACACGACCTGCAACAGAAGGTCGCCCAATTCGTCGCGCAGGTCCGCCAGATCGCCGCGCGCGATGGCGTCGGCGACCTCGTAGGCTTCCTCGATCGTGTAGGGCGCGATCGTCGCGAAGCTCTGTTCCAGGTCCCACGGACAGCCGGTCACCGGCGTGCGCAGCGCCGCCATGATCTCGATGAGCCGGGCGATGTCACGGGAGGGTTTCACGGCGTGCTCTTGGTGCTGGCGGGCTTGAAACGTTAACGCCGGACGTTAGCCGCAAGGCGCCGGCATTGCCTTTGCCGGCATGGCCTTATCCAAAGGCAAAACGGTCCGGACGCTGGCGTCGAGCCATTCCGGACGCGGCCCCAGCCCAGACATCGGATTCGCATAAGACATATTATGGAATATTTGTATGAGGCAGAATTGGGCTGGCGCTTAGAAAAAACTTTATGTAATTCCAGCAAAATACTGAACATGCAAATCTATTCATGCCGTTGATGCATCGATTTGCATGCCGTCGAACGCCGGTTCGACGTGCGCCGGCAGGCTCGCGCGTAGCGTGGCGTAGTCCATATCGGTGTGCATGTCGGTCAGGATCGCGCGCTTCGGCTTGATCCGCTCGATCCATTGCAGCGTCTCATCGAGGTTGAAATGGCTCGGATGCGGTGTCCGGCGCAGCGCATCGACGATCCAGACATCGAGCCCGGCCAGCGCCTTGACGC
This sequence comes from Hyphomicrobiales bacterium, assembly GCA_041691675.1. Taxonomy (GTDB): domain Bacteria; phylum Pseudomonadota; class Alphaproteobacteria; order Rhizobiales; family Xanthobacteraceae; genus Pseudolabrys. The sequence continues at coordinate 43,938 of JBEPUC010000034.1, forward strand.
TGTCCGCGGACAGCCGCTTGAGGTCGGTCGAGTAGGCCACATTGCCGAATCTAAACCCCAGCGAGTCGATATCGCCATGGTTCTGGAGGATCGGCAAAGCGTCGATAGGGCCTCCCTGCCCGTCGATCGTGACGGTTTTTCCGGGCACCAGCCGGTGTTCTTTCAGGATCGGCGGATACTGGCTGCCGGCCGGCGTCGTAAAGCAGTAGCCGAAGCGGATGTTCATCGTCCGCGACGTGAAGGCGTCCATATAAACATCGACCTGGCGGCGCTTGCGGACGAACAGCGGCCGCAGGTCGTCGATGCCGTGGGTGTGGTCGGCGTGCTCGTGCGTGATGAGTACGCCATCGACCCAGTCGACATTGGCGTCGATGAGCTGCTCGCGCAGGTCCGGACCGGCATCAACCAGAACGCGCGTCACCTTTCCGGGCTGCTCCGTGCGTTCAACCAGCAGCGCGCAGCGCCGGCGGCGGTTCTTCGGCTCATTGGGATCGCAGTCACCCCAGCCGAGCGCCGCACGCGGCACGCCCATCGAGGAGCCACAGCCGAGAACGGTGAAGCGCAAGCCGTTACTCATGCCGCCACTTCGAGTTCGCGCGGCACCTTGGAAAACAGCCGGAAGAAATTCTCCGTGGTCTGGGCCCAGATCTGTTCGACGGAAACGCCACGGGTAGCAGCCAGCATCCTGGCGGTTTCGACCACGTAGGACGGCTCGTTGCGCTTGCCGCGATAAGGCAGCGGCGCCAGATACGGCGAATCCGTCTCGACCAGAACGCGGTCCGCCGGCAAATCCTTGGCGATGTCGCGCAAATCCTGGCCGTTCTTGAACGTCAGGATGCCTGTGAAGCCAATATAGAGACCAAGTTCGATCGCCTTGAAGGCGAGGTAGCGGCCGCCGGTGTAGCAATGCAGGACGGCCGGGAAGGCGCCCTTCCCGGTTTCGTCCTCAAGAATCGCAGCCATGTCCGCGTCGGCCTCGCGCGCATGGATCACCAGCGGAAGCCCGGTCTGACGCGCCGCGGCGATATGCTGGCGGAAGCCCTGTTCCTGGGCGTCGCGCGGGCTCTTGTCGTAGTGATAATCGAGCCCGGCTTCGCCGAGGGCGACGACTTTCGGGTGCTCCGTCAACGCCACCAGGGCTCCGGTGTCGATGTCGAGTTCCTCGTGAGCGTTGTGCGGATGGGTTCCGACTGAGCAGAAAATATCCGGATATTTTTCAGCGACTGCAAGGACCTGCTGGAATTTCTTCACCCGGGTTGAGATCGTCACCATGCGGCCGATGCCAGCGGCGCGGGCGCGCTCGACCACGGCATCGAGCTCGGCGGCGAAATCGGGAAAATCGAGGTGGCAATGGCTGTCGACGAGCATCGTTAGGCTTTTTCCTTCCCTTCTTTCTTTTCTTCCGCCTCCGGCTCGACATAACGCGGGAACACGCCAGAGGGTGCAGGGAGCTGCGACCCGGCCGCGATGCGCTTGCCCGCGTCCTTGCTGCCTCCCAGCGCGTCAAAGGTGCGCTCGCCGGCCGGGACGGCGAGCAGGTCAAGAAGCTTGGCCGACGAGACCGGCATCACCGGCTGCGCCAGAATGGCGACCTGACGAATAATCTCCGCCGTGACGTAGAGGATAGTCCCCTGCCGCTGCGGATCGCTCTTGGCCTTGCCCCACGGCGCCTCGGAGGCGAAATAGCGGTTGGCATCGGCGACGACCGCCCAGACCGTGTTGAGGTACTGGTGCAGCGCCTGTGTTTTCATGTGCTCGCGCGCCACGTCGATCATGGCGTCGGCGGCGGCGAGGATGGTCTGATCTTCGGCCGTGAACGCGCCCGGCTCCGGTAGCTTTCCGCCAAACGCCTTGGCCACCATCGACAGCGACCGCTGCGCCAGGTTTCCGAGGTCGTTGGCAAGATCGGCATTGATCCGGTTGACGATCGCCTCGTGGCTGTAATTGCCGTCCTGGCCGAACGGCACCTCGCGCAGAAAGAAATAGCGCAGCGGATCGACGCCATAGGCATCGGCCAGCGCGAACGGATCGATGACGTTGCCGACCGACTTCGACATCTTCTCACCGCGGTTGAACAGGAAACCGTGCGAGAAAATCCGCTTCGGCACGGCGATGCCTGCCGACATCAGGAATGCCGGCCAGTAGACCGCGTGAAATCGCACGATGTCCTTGCCGATGACGTGCAGCGCCGCCGGCCAGTAGCGCTTGAATT
>JBEPUC010000035.1:0-44816 GCA_041691675.1 Hyphomicrobiales bacterium
CCCGGTTTGCAGGACCCGACCCGGCTCAAGGAGTTGCTCGGCAAGACCGCCAAGCTCGATTTCCGTATGGTCGATACCAACACCCCGGTCGAACAGGCGGTTCAGGGCCGCGTGCCACCGGACGACGACCTGCTCTATAGCGCCAGCGCCCCCAAGACCCCCTATCTGGTTGAAAAGCGGGTGCTGGTTTCGGGTGGCGACCTGACAGATGCGCAACCCGGCTTCGACCAGCGCACCAGCGAACCGATCGTCTCGTTCCGCTTCAACACGGCGGGCGCGCGCAAGTTCGCCCAGGTGACGCAAGAGAATGTCGGCAAGCCATTCGCGATCGTGCTCGACAACGAGGTGATTTCGGCCCCGGTGATCCGCGAACCGATCCTCGGCGGCTCGGGTCAGATTTCCGGCAGCTTCACGGTGCAGAGCGCCAATGACCTGTCGATCCTGTTGCGCGCCGGCGCCTTGCCGGCGCCGCTGACGATTATCGAGGAGCGCACCGTCGGCCCCGGCCTCGGTGCGGACTCGATCGCGAAGGGCAAGATTTCGTCTTATGTCGGCGCGGCGATGGTCATCCTGTTCATGCTGGTGACCTACGGCCTGTTCGGCCTGTTCGCCAACATCGCCGTCGCCATCAACGTCGCCATGATCTTCGGTGTGCTGTCGTTGCTCAATGCGACGCTGACGCTGCCGGGCATCGCCGGCATCGTTTTGACGGTCGGCATCGCGGTCGACTCGAACGTGCTGATCTACGAACGCATCCGCGAGGAGGTGCGTGGCGGCCGCTCGGCGATCAATGCCATCGACGCCGGCTTCTCGCGCGCCTTGGCGACCATTCTCGATTCCAACATCACCACCTTCATCGCCGCCGCCGTGCTGTTTTATATCGGCACCGGCCCGGTGCGCGGCTTTGCCGTCACGCTGGGCATTGGCATCATCACGACCGTGTTCACAGCCTTCACCGTGACCCGGCTGATCGTCGCTACCTGGGTGCGCTGGCGGCGTCCGCAGACTGTGCCGATTTAGCGCTCATGATTCCGAAAAGTGCAAACCGGCTTTCGGATGAGATCATGCGCAGGATAAATAGAGACTGACCATATGCGCCTTCTTCGCATCGTCCCCGACGACACCAAGTTCGATTTCATGCGCTTTCGGCGCATCAGCTTTCCGCTGTCGGCCTTGATGTCGATCCTGGCGATTTCGCTCTATTTCTTCCATGGCCTTAACTTCGGCATCGACTTCAAGGGCGGCACCTTGATGGAAGTGCGTGAGACGACCGGCCCGGCCGATATCGCCAAGATGCGCGCGACCATCGCCGGCTTGGATCTCGGCGAGGCGCAGTTGCAGCAATTCGGCGGCCCGAGTGAAGTCCTGATCCGTATCGCCGAGCAGCCGGGCGGGGATGCCGCGCAGCAGTCCGCCGTGACCAAGGTCAAGGCGGCGCTCGGCAGCAATATCGATTATCGCCGCGTCGAGGTGGTCGGTCCGCGCGTGTCGGGTGAATTGCTGTCCTATGGCGTGATCGGCCTTGGCCTCGCGATCCTGTGTATCCTTGTCTATTTGTGGTTCCGGTTCGAGTGGCAGTTCGCTCTCGGCGCCATGATCGCGAATGTGCACGACATCGTGCTGACGATCGGTTTCATGTCGATAACGCAAATCGATTTCGACCTGACCAGTATCGCGGCGCTTTTGACGATCCTGGGCTATTCGCTCAACGACACCGTCGTCATCTATGACCGTATCCGTGAGATGTTACGTCGCTACAAGAAGACGTCGATGCCCGATCTGCTGAACGCCTCGGTCAACCAGACGCTGTCGCGCTCGGTCATCACCCACGTCACCGTGTCGCTGGCCTTGCTGGCGCTGTTGCTGTTTGGCGGACAGGCGATCCACTCGTTCACCGCGACCATGATGTTCGGCGTGGTGCTGGTCGGCACCTATACGTCAGTGTTCATTGCCGCACCGATCCTAATCTATCTCGGCGTCGGGACCGGACGCGATGCACTGAGCGCGCCGGTGAGTGCTGCTGCCAGCAATCCTGATGCGGTCCCCGCCAAGTTCGCCGACGAGACGCCGCCGCTCGAAAAGAAGCCGGCGATTGCGCCCGCGCGGGGCCGGTCGAAGCCCAAGGGCCGCCGGTAGCAATGTCGGACGGGCCCGACGCCCGGCATCTGCCGCAACCGGCACCGATCGATGCCTACGGCAATGGCGGCTTTCGTTTCGGCGGCATGTCGCACCGCGGTTCTTTGTTGTGTTTCCCGGACGGCATCTGGGCCTGGAAAGTGGCGTCGGTCGCCGATTTGACCGCCGCGACGCTGGCGCCGGTCTTTGTCCATGCCGATCTGCTCGACGTGTTTCTGATCGGAGCGGGCCGGGACCCTTGGGCCTTGCCGGAACCGTTGCGCGCGTTGTTTCGCGAGCGGTCGATCTCGGTCGATGTCATGACGACAGGGTCGGCGGTGCGGACTTACAACATCCTGCTCGCCGAAAATCGCCGCGCGGGCGTTGGGCTGATCGCCGTCGATTGATACACCGTCATGGCCGGGCTTGGGAGCCGGGCATGACGACGGAGAGGCCATGTCCGCCAATTTCCAACACTGCACTTCTCTGGTTCGCGAAGCTGACCGCGACCGCTATCTCGCGACTTTGTTCGCGCCGGCGGACCGGCGCGATGCGCTGTTCGCGCTTTATGCCTTCAACGTCGAGATTGCTCGCGTGCGCGACGTTGCGCGCGAACCGATGCCGGGAGAGATACGGCTGCAATGGTGGCGCGAGGTGCTGTCGGGCGAACGCGATGGTGAGGCGGCCGCGCACCCGGTGGCGCAGGCGCTGATGGCATCGCTTGCGCGCTACAGAATCGCGCCGGGCCGGCTCGCCGGTATCGTCGATGCGCATACTTTCGATCTCTACGACGAGCCGATGCCGACGCTCGACGACCTCGACAACTACGCCGTCATGACCCAATCGGCGCTCATCGACATCGCCGCCGACATCCTCGGCGCGGATCGGGCCCCCATGATGATGCTTATTCGCAGCGCGGGGATCGCTATGACCGTTACCGGCGTTCTGAAGTCGCTCGCCAAACATGCCGCGCGCCGCCAGCTTTATATTCCGCTGGAAGTGCTGGATCGTCACGGCGTCGACCGCGATACGATCTTTGCCGGAGAGGTCAGCGATGCGCTCAAGGCCGCGCTCGCCGAACTGCGCCGCCATGCGCGGCGGCAGTTGTTGATGGCGCAAGCCGATATGGAATTTGCGTCGGCGGCGATTCTGCCGGCGCTGCTGCCGTTGGCGCTGGTGGCGCCGATGCTGTGTCCGATGGACCGGCGCGGCTATGAGCCTTTCGCGGTCGAACCTTTGTCGCTGTTGCGGCGGCAATGGCTGTTGTGGCGCGCCGCCCGCGACCCGCGACGAATTTTCGCGACGTAAATTCTATTCAGCGGCGTCGGCACGATCGCCGTTATTCCACGCTGCGAGATCGACCAGCGCGCGCTGGCTCATCGCTGCCTTCTTGGCGAGGTTCTTGGCCGAGCCACGTCCGAACTTGCGGCCGTCTTTGTCGAAGGCGGCAGGCTCGACGAGCGGCGGGAACAGACCAAAATTGATGTTCATTGGCTGGAACGAGGAAGGGCCGGGATCGATGCTGTCCAGATGACCGCCGGTGATGTGGCCGAGCAGGGCACCATGAGCCGTCGTGACGGGAGGCGGCGCCAGCGTTTCGCCGCGGCGCTCGGCGGCGACAAAGCGCGCCGCCAGAATGCCGATGGCGGCGGACTCGACATAGCCTTCGCAGCCGGTGATCTGACCGGCAAAGCGCCATTTCGGATTAGCCTTGAGACGCAAGGTCGGATCGAGCAGCTTCGGCGAATTGAGGAACGTGTTGCGATGCAGGCCGCCGAGCCGCGCGAATTCGGCGTTTTGCAAACCAGGAATGGCGCGGAAGATATCGGTCTGCGCGCCGTATTTCAGCTTGGTCTGAAAGCCCACCATGTTGAATAGCGTGCCGAGCTTGTTGTCCTGCCGCAGTTGCACGACCGCATAAGGCTTCACGTCCGGCGCGCGCGGATTGGTCAGGCCGAACGGTTTCATCGGACCGTGGCGCAGCGTTTCGCGGCCGCGCTCTGCCATCACTTCGATCGGCAGGCAACCGTCGAAATAGGGCGTTACGGCTTCCCATTCGTGAAACGAGGTTTTGTCGCCCGCGATCAGGCTATCGACGAAGGCGTCGTATTGCTCGCGTGACATCGGGCAATTGATGTAATCGGCGCCGGTACCACCAGGTCCGACCTTGTCGTAACGCGACTGGAACCAGGCCTGCTCCATGTCGATGCTGTCGCGATGCACGATCGGCGCGATGGCGTCGAAGAAAGCCAGTGCCTTTTCGCCCGTGCGTTGCGCGATCGCGGCGGCGAGATCGGGTGAGGTCAGCGGTCCTGTGGCGATGATGACGTTGTCCCAATCGTCGGGCGGAACGGCGACTTCGCCGCGCTCAAGCGTAATCAGCGGCTCGGCTTTTAGGGCCGCCGTGACGGCAGCGGAAAAGCCATCGCGATCGACCGCGAGGGCGCCGCCGGCAGGAACCTGATTGGCATCGGCAGACCGCATCACCAGCGAGCCGAGCTGGCGCATTTCCTCGTGCAGCAGGCCGACTGCGTTATGGTCCTTGTCGTCGGAGCGGAACGAATTGGAGCAGACGAGTTCCGCATAGCCGTCGGTTTTATGCGCAGCAGTCTCGCGCTGCGGTCGCATTTCGTGCAGCGTGACCGGCACGCCGGCGCGCGCAAGCTGCCAAGCCGCCTCGGACCCGGCAAGGCCGCCGCCGACGATGTGTACGGGTTGCATTTTCGCCATGGTCATCAGGTGATCCTTAGGCTGTCATGAAACGCACGGCAATGGTGGTGTTGAGGTTGAGTATGTCTTGCAAGCATTGGCCCGTCTTTGTCGCTGCGGCAGTGTTGGTCTTGAGCGGCACGGCGTCGCGGGCCGAGGACATTGCCTCGGTCGAGGCGGCGACTTACGGCGCCTATTCAGTATCGGCGCCGAGCTCGGACGAGGTCGTCGTCTGCCACGGTTTCGGGTGCAAATTTCGCACCGAGGTCGCACTGACCGACGCCGACCACGCCGCGCTCGCGCGCCTGCTCGCCGCCGGCAAACACTCGGCGGCGGCCGAGCGTAAAGCGGTCGCAGCCGCCGGTGCCTGGTTCGACCGGCGCATCGCTACCGCCGCCGGAACAAAGGGGCACGTGGCCCGCGCCAACCGGAACTACATGTTCGACAGCGGCCAGTTCGACTGTATCGACACCAGCCGGAACGGCACCAGTCTGCTGTTGCTGCTCGCGAAACTCAAGCTGCTGCACTACCACGATGTCGCCACGCCCGAGGCGCGCGGTTATCTCATCGATGGACGCCCGCCTCATGCGACCGCCGTGCTGGTCGAAAGAGCGACAGGCACCAAATGGTCGGTCGATGCTTGGACCAGAAGCTATGGTCGAGCGCCCGAAATAATGCCGCTCGAGAAATGGATGAGCCTGGATTAGTTCCGGAATCAAAACGCCCGCGCATGCGCGGGCGTTTGGAATTCCACCGTCAGTACGACGTCTTAAGCCTGCTGCGCGGCCTTCCAGGCAACGCGCTGGATGTCGGAGCGGCTGAGGCCGATATCGGACAATTCGCGGTCACCGAGGCGGGACAGTTCAGTCATGCTGCGGTTATAGCGCTTCCATTCGTTGAAGAAGCGGACGATCGAGGCAAACATAGCAGTTCTCTTTCTCTACGGTCTTTCAGGTCTCTTCGGTCGTTCAGGTCCGATAACCGGGCGTGAAATCGAATTGACGCGAACATACTCACTCCGCTCGATTTGAAAATAGTTTATGTTGCGGTGCAGCTAGGTAAAAAACGCATATCTTAACCTATTGTTAACGCAGTCGAAACGCTAATAGGACCCCCCGAAAATCGCCTGAACAGGTTCGTACTTTCCCTCTTGCGAATAACGCAGCATTGAATTCGGCGAAAACGGTGGTTTTTTGCGGTGTTCTTGAAAGTTTTCCAAAGAAACCAGAAGAATGGGCTTGATTTAAGGGTTGGTATGCCATTCCAGCGATAAAGGCTGCGAAAAAAGCCATGCGCACACTGCATCGGTATCAGCTTTTGGCCAATCGTTCGGCCTTTCAACTCGCCGTGCATCGCCGTACAGATGCTGTTTGTCGCCGGAACAGGGACGACGAATATGAGCCTCCTCACGTTGCAGACCTTGTATTTCGAGGACCTTTCGCTCGGGATGAGCGAAAAATTCGCCAAGACCGTAGCCTCGTCCGACGTCGTGGGTTTTGCCGAGGTAACCGGCGACCGCAATCCGATCCACCTGTCCGAACATTTCGCCGCCAAGACCTCGTTCGGCACCCGCATCGCGCACGGCCTTTACACCGCAAGTCTGATCTCGGCCGTGCTCGGCACGAGGTTGCCGGGGCCGGGTGCGGTCTACATTTCGCAGACATTGAATTTTCGCGCGCCGGTCAAGATCGGCGACACGGTGGATGTCGCCGTCTCGGTTGTCGAACTTCTGCCGGAAAAATTCCGCGCCCGGCTGTCGTGCATTTGTTCGGTCGGCGACGAAATCGTGCTCGACGGCGAAGCCTGGGTGAAGGTGCCGTCAAAAGAGCAGGGCGGACGGCCGCTGCCGCGGCTATAGCCACTTGAATGCCGCGCATTGCCAGCTACATAGCGGTCACTGCCAGAACAATCAGTATCGGAGGAACGGTCGGGCGCGACCCGCGTTAGGCCAAGGTCGGGGCACGCTGTTTGCTTACGCGTAAGCAAATGGAGCTGTTGCAAGTAAGAGCAACGCGCAAGCAAATGGATGGAGAGCGCTTTTGCCAACCCGATTACCAGAACGACCGCGTGTGCGTGCAATTCCCATTGAGGACTATCAAGCCAAGAAAATCGAAGGCGATCGATTCCGGAGGGGTGGCCCTCATCAATCGCAGGATGTAGATCCGATCGATTGGTTGGCATTGTGGGCTTTATCCTTGGCGATGAGCGCGCTGTTGATTGCAGGGCTGGCCTATTTCAGCGATCATGACGCGCGGGGCGCCGCGTCTGTCCTGGCGGGAACTGCGATCATTATTGCCGTGGCCCTGCGCGTGAGCAAACCGCCTTCTGCGTCGGACTGAGACTTTCGTTCGGCTCCGACTTGACGTTTCTTCCGCTGCCCCGCGACGAATCGCGCGACCGTGAATAGAATTGAACGCGCGGTTCTGCATTTCGCGGTTAAGACTTGCGCAGAAAATGAGGATACTGAATCGCCGGTGACGGAAGCCGGCGTCTGCGCACGGGGCGATGAAAGAAACTTCATGCAGGCATCTTCGTGGCACCTCTGGCGCGATCGTCGCGGCCGGCTGTCGGTCTTGCGGGTCGCGGCCCTGGCGCTGCTCATGTTTCCATTGGTCAAGGCGCTGGCCGATGCCGGCGCCATTGCGCATGGCGCGCGACCGCTCAACGACCTGATTCACCGCGCCGGTTTCTGGACGCTGGTGCTGCTCGGCGTGACGCTGGCGGTGACGCCGTTTCGCCGCATCGCGCGCTACGGCAATCTCATCGACGTGCGGCGTATGCTCGGTGTCGGAACCTTCTGTTACGCAGCCGCGCATCTTTCGCTCTACATCGCCGACCAGAAATACGATCTCGCCAAAGTCGTCTACGAAATCAGCCATCGCATTTATCTGATCGTCGGTGCCGTCGCCTGGCTCGGTCTGGCGGTGCTGGCCATCACATCCACCGAAGGCATGGTGCGGCGGCTCGGCGGCTTGCGCTGGCGTCGGCTGCATCAGGTCATTTATGTCATCGCGCTGCTGGCGCTGATCCATTATTTTCAGCAGACCAAGGCTGACGTGACCGTGCCGACATTCGCCGCCGGGCTGTTCACCTGGCTGATCGCCTATCGTGTGCTGGCGTGGTGGCAGGGCACGGCCGAACTGTCGACTCTGAGCCTGCTCGGTCTCACCGTTGTCGTATCCGTCTTGGTGTTCGCCGGCGAGGCGATCGGCATCGGCATCGAGTTTCATGTGTCGCCGCTGCGGGTACTCAACGCCGCCTTTGATTTCGATGCCGGCATCAGGCCCGGGTGGCAGGTGCTCGCGGCCGGACTTGTTGTCGTCGTGCTCGATGTCGTCAGGGCGCGTTGGAACGGGCGCGCGGCGCGGCCACGTCCAGTTGCCGCGGAATAAGGCTGAACGCTCAAATCTTGCGGCTGTCGTAAGCCCAGTGCAGCAGCGCCTGACGTTGGCGCGGACGGCACAAAAGATCGCCGGGTTCGCAATTCTTTTCGATCTGACGGATGTGACGGCGGATCGCCTTCCAGCGCCCGATCTGACGCCGGTCTTCGTCGGGCGTGCGACGACCCTGGTAATAACGGCAATACCATTGGAACCAGCCACGCGGGTCGTCGGGATGCAGCCAGCCCTTGCGCCGCCATTCCGACAGCGGCTGGCTGGCATCGACGTTGAAGAAATTCAGCGTCTTGTCGCGCTTGCCTTTCGCCAGCTTGGCATGAGCGAACCAGCTTTTCGGAAACTCTCGGGCGCAGTCCGTCATGTATTTGCCGCCGAAAATGCCAAGCCGGAGCATCTCGGCCGGGGTGAGTTGCGGCTTGAACTCGGGGTCGAACGCGCGTCCCGACGGTGCAGCAAGCGTATAGCGATAGCCCTTCTGCATCTTGTCGTTGACGGTGACGGTACGCTTGGGCATGCGCCTTCTTAGCTAGGCTTCGCTGCGTTCCGCAACCGGAATATCGGCGATCTCCGCCGGCCGCTTCGGCAGAAGATGTTTTGCGGCATTGATGAGCGGATCGATCAGTTCCCCTTTGAGCGGTTCGCGCGCCTTCTGCGGCACATAGAGCGTGCCGTTGGTGATCGACTGATAAGACAGAACGGCCCAGCCGAATACGACGCCGAAGACGAAGACGTTGAAGAACAGATAGCCGATATCGGCCTGGTTCGATTTCGACGTCACGATATGGCGTGGAAACAGCGCACGCCACAGCGTGCGCAAATGAATCTTGCGGCCGCGCTTGAGCCGCTGCCAGGCAAAGAACAGAGTTGAAAATACCAGCGCCGCGCCGAGCGACGTCAATGAAAAATGCGAGCCGAGCGAAAACAGCAATCGCCCGATCTGGCCGAAGAAAAATGAAAACCCGGCGGTGAAATCCAACGCAAACTCCCGGCGGCGGCGAACCGGCGTCCAATGTCTTACCGGAGGGTAAAGATTGCGTTAGGTGGACCTGCGATTCAGGCCAGCAGGTCGGCGTATTCCGGATGTTTTTCGATATAGCCTTTGACGAAGGGGCAGAGCGGCTTGACCCGGGCGCCTTCGCCGCGAACCAGGTCGAGGAGGCCGCGCGCCAGCCGCGAGCCGATGCCCTTGCCGCCCAGCTCCTTCGGCACCTCGGTATGCGTGACGGTGACGACGCCGCCCTGGCGTTTGTATTCGGAAAAGGCGACGTGGCCTTCCGCGTCGAGTTCAAAGCGGCTGGCGGCCTTGTTATCGCGGACATCGCTGGACATGATGCTTCCTTATATTGCCGGACTGACCTGGAATTCCCCGGGCCATTTTCTCTACATATTTCGGCCGTAGCCCTAAGGTCGATCCGAAACGTTCCAATTGCAAGGTGCCGATCATGGCCAGTCTCACGCTCTATCACGCGTCGCCGTCGCGTTCGTCCGTTGTGCTGTGGATGCTGGAGGAAATCGGTGCGCCCTATGAGATCAAACTGTTGAGTCTCGACAAGGGCGAGAACCGCACGCCCGAATATCTGGCGCTCAATCCGATGGGCAAGGTGCCGATGCTGGTCGCCGATGGCACGCCGATCACCGAAGTGGCGGCGATATGCACGTATCTCGCCGACGAATTTCCCGACAGCAAGCTCAACGTGCCGGTCGGCACGCCGCGCCGCGGCGTCTATCTTAAATGGCTGTTCTTCAATCCCGGATGTCTTGAGCCCGCGGTGACCGACCGGGCCGCGCCGCGCAAGGAGCCGCCGCGCCGCGGTATGCTGGGCTACGGCGATTTCGACACCACGATGAACGTGCTCGCCAAGGCGCTTGAAAAAGGGCCGTGGCTGATGGGCGACCAGTTCACCGCCGCCGACGTGGTGATCGGCGCCAATCTGCGCTGGGGCATGGTGTTCAAGATGATTCCGGAGCGCAAGGAATTCACCGATTACACCGCGCGGATTGCGGCGCGGCCGGCCGCCAAGCGGGCCGAGGCGAAGGACAAGGAATTGGCGGCGGCATAGGCGGGCGGTCATCATTACCGGTTATGCAAATCGCAACGGCGTGCCGCGCAACGCGATGCCGGTGACCTCGGTGCTCCAGGTTTCACCGGCGTTGACCGGCATCGCTCTGGTCAGCGTGCCGGTCGAGATGATTTCGTTGGCGGCCAGCGGCGGGTTGTGCGGGTCGGTTGCCAGCATGCTGGCGAGATGACGCAGCGCCAGTAACGGGCTGTCGAGCACGCAGGCGCCGCCGCCGGTATCGACGGGTGCGCCGTTGCAGCAAAGCGTTGCACTAAACGTCGCCAGCTCGCGCACCCAATCGGCGGCGCGCGGCGCGAAGGCGTGACGTTCGCCGATCAACAGAGCGCCGTGCAGCGCATTGGCGGCGACGGTGTCGGCCGGTTTGAAAACCCAGCCCGCAAACGGCGACTGCACGATTTCGTAGCCGAGCGCCAGCCAGTCGATGCAGTCTGCGAGCGCCGCTTCGTCCATGCCGGGGGCGGGGGCCTCCTTGAGGCCGAACATGATTTCCGGCTCGATGCGCGGCTCGGCGAAATCCGGCGCCCGCAGCGCCGGCATCGTCGCCAGATCGTGCATGGTGGCGCTGGTGATATAGCCCCAGTTCGGCGCATAGACGCCGTACTGTGCCCAGATGTTGCGGTTGGTGAAGCCGATCTTGCGGCCGAGGATTGTCTCGCCGCGCGCCTCGAAGGCAGCGCGCAAGCGCGGCGTGACGCGCGCGGCATCCTCAAGCGTCAGTCCGCCGGGCCGCGACGAGAACGGCGTCAAAGGCCGGTGCGCGGCATAGGCCGCCAGCACCTCGTCGGCGATCGCTTGTGGGTTTATGTCCTCGTTGGCTGTGGTGGCGTTGTCGGTCATTTCGGCCCTCGTTGTCGGCTCGGTCCACAAAGCGATCGTGGGCAGGTTATCACGAACCGGTGCCGAGCAATCCACGGCCGCGATTGCGGCGCGGACGCCGCCGCCGTTTCACGAACTCGGCGAGTATATCCGGCGGTAGCTTCGGCACGGTGGCGCGCAGGCAATACACGGCGTCGCCACGGCAAAAGCGGGCGCGCCGGCAGGCTGTCTTGTCGCAATAGCGCCAGGTCTGGATCATGTCGGCGCCGTGCCGGCGAACCTCGACAATGGATGGACGGTTCGGCGCGGGCTCGGGCGGACTGATCTTCCCGACGATGTGTTCGATAGCGTCGAGCATCTTCGGCACGATCTCGTTGATGCGCTTTTGTGTGACGCTGATCGGCTTGGATCGGGAATTCGCTTTGGAATTGGCTTCGCGGTTCGTCTTGGATGTCGAAGGCATGCGGGCGTGCTCCATCGTTCTCGCGGCGCGGAAATGCGCCCGAGGTCTGGCAGGGGGGCCCTCTTCGAAAAAGAAGAGGGGGACGGCGCACCGAGAGGCGCGTCGTTTCCTTATGTGCACGCACCCATCGCTGAGTGCGTGGCGCCTCTCGGCGCGCCGTCCGGCGCTTTCGCGGCCGCCGGGCCACGCTTTCGGCAAGAGCTTGCCCTTGCAGGCCGCTCACGCCGTCAGCCAGCTCCTGGCGGGGGATCATAGTGTCCCCGGGTGGAGCCCCGGCACCGCCCGAGCGCGCAGGGTCAGCTTAACCCCACGCCCGCGGACGCCGGCCCGATCCCCATGAGCCGGGCTACCGGTTCATGGCCCCTCAGGGGAGCGAGCGGTGGTAGGTATATAATGAGTATTATAACCTTGACAAAGCAAACGAATCTAAATAGGCCCGGACAGGGCAGCGTTATCCGCGTTTCTGACCGCGAGGCTTTGACCGATGCTGTTGTTTCGGAACTGCTTTGCTATTTTTCTGGCTCGCGCGAGCCAGAGCAATCGTTTGGTGAATTTGAGGCTCGTTACATAGCAGGTCGCATTGCCTCTTCACTGCTAGATCGTCCGGCGGTTCATTGCCCTCCTGCAATGAAAGCAACTGTAAAAAGCCATGAACTCGGGAAACGTGCAAATCGAATTGCTCGATCAAGAAGTCGAGATATTCGATAGAGAGAACGCGAATTTTATTGATGGGCCTTGGGCTAAATTGTCCGTATTGTCTTAATCTACCGACAGAAATGTTGTGTGCTCCCCGCTTGATCCCCTCTCTCGGATTTAAGAGCAAAAGGGCATTTGGTATGTCTTTTGAGTAGCCTAAACACCAGTGCGCAAGCCTGTGCCGCTCCTCAGCAAGATCGCCGCCAATGGTCCATATTGCGTTAAATAGCTCGGCATATTCTCGTGAGAGCCCCATCCTTACGGCAGTTTTTAATGCCGCGACGGATGCTCCGGTGCTAGTGATGGATAGATACATTTCGGCCGCGGCTCGAATATCGCCCTTCAATGCGTAGCAAACGACTTGCCCTACCAAGGTTTCAACGAGCGACCATGTGGAAATGCAACGCGCTATGAGGCTCAATACCTCTGGTCGATTTAAGGCCGCATCCTGCGGGTCAAACGAGATATCGGCTTTCGGATTTACCTGGGCTAAGGTCTTCATCTTCATGGCAAAAAAAACCGAACGTAAGATTGAATATGAACCAGACGCTTGGGCGCGCTTCGAACGCGCCGTTAAACTGGTGGCAAAGAGCCCGCCGCAGCACCGGAAAAAGACAGCGAAGAAACGCCGCGCGAAAGTCGCGAAGAAACGCCTTTAGCAGTGCGTTGCTGTTGTTGTGCGGTCTGTCATAAATTGGATTTATGATAGACCTCAGTCGCGCGCTATCTCCGCCTATGCCGAGCCCGCAGGACGGGTGTTTTCAAGCATGCGGCGCGTTTCTATTGCTTGGATTCGTTCAGGATCGGTTGCAAAGACTAGAAGCAGGCGCAGCAGCTCAGCAGCCTTCACCGAGCCCTGTTGATCGTAGCCGTCAATCATCGGCCCGATGTAAGCCTCAAACGTCTTTGGCTGCGCTATCCCAGCCCTCAAAAAAATCTGGATCAAAACCTTGATCGCGCTTGTTAAGGCGAGATCACTTTGAGTCATTTCGCGGGAATGGTGATCGTAGTCGTCGGTGGGGTGAGCCATCGGAGTTATCCTCGATGGCCGCGCAAGGCTTGACGTGAATCGCGAACGCGACAATATGGAAAAGCGCGATTAGCGCACCGCCCTGCATCGGCGGTTAAGTTTTGCGCCGGGGTGCGGAAAGATCGGCTTGGTTAGGCCGTCGATAAGTCAGGCGCTTGCCCTTGATGCCTGCCGCCAAAGTCTCGGCGCGCATAGTGTCATTGACGCCCAACGCAATGCGGTTGTTGTGGCGGAAATCGAACTCCGCCAAATAACGGTGCAGGTGCTTTTCTTTGCAGTGCTGGTAGGTGCCGCGCATCCCGCGCTTGAACATGCTGAAATAGCTTTCAACGGTGTTTGTGGTCACGTCGCCTCGAACATATTCGTTAGCCGTATGCTTGACGGTTTCGTGCGAATAATGCGCGTCCATGCCGTTGTAAAGGCGGCTTTCGTCGGTCATCAATCGCGTCTCGCGGGCGATGTTCTTCTTGACGATCTCCTGCACGATGAATTGGCCGGCCACGGGAATGTGGAAGGTGCGCACGCTGCCACCGCGTTCGACAAGGGCTAGAATAGGACGCTTATCGCGTGGGCCGCGTGAGCCTTTCTTGTACGGGCGACCGTCACGGTGCGGAGAGGGACGCGGTTCTTCGGTCTTGCCGTAATAGGTTTCGTCAACCTCGACAATTTGGCCTTTGCCGCCAAGGGGGACCAATCCACCAGTGCGCATAGCCTCGCGCAAGCGGTGCATCATGAACCACGTCGATTTGTACGAAATGCCGAGCATACGGTGAACTTGATGGGCCGAAACGCCCTTCTTGCTGGCGGTCATAAGGAATAGCGCCGCAAGCCACTTGGTCAGCGGAATTTTAGAGCGCTCAAAGACGGTCTTTACGGTCACGGTGAACTGCTCACGGCATTCGGCGCACTGATAGAGGCCGGGACGGTGTGCCTTGCCCTGTAGGGCCGTGATCTTGGCCTTATCGGCATTGCCACAGTGCGGGCAGGTCGGACCTTCCGGCCAAACGCGGGCTTCTAGCCATTCGCGGGCCTTGGCTTCGTCCTGAAAAATGGGGTTTTTAAGGAGGTCTGTCATCGGTTCGGCTCCTGATAGGGCCAAACCTAGATAATGCGTGCTGCTTTGTCAAGGTTATAATACTCTATATAGTCAAAAGGAATAAAGTCAAGTGGCGGTTCTCGAAATCTTCGAGGATAGCGCATTCTGCTCTTGTCGTTGCCAGGTTTGACGCTGCGCTACCTACTGACTGGGGAGTCCAGGAAACGCGTAGGTCTGTAGCCCGCACGGAGCGAAGCGGAATGCAGGGCTGCTCTCCCGCATGTCGCTGCGCTCCATTCTTTCTGATGTCCGGGACCGCGATGGAACAGGTTCCGGCGGTGAACGCGGCCTAGCCTTGCGCCGTTGCTTGTGCATGAGATCGGCGAAGACTTCCGGCGGTGGCACTGTGGCGATTTTATCGGCGATGCGCTGGCATCGAGCAGGTCGAAGATAATGCCTTCGATGCGTCGATCGATCTGTTTTCGTTTCGCGGCCGCCATGTGGGGAATGTGCGGCCCTTGCTATCAAAAGGTATCGTTGGCAAAGGCGTCGCGTATCGTCAATCTTACTAAACCTGATTATTCGAGGCGGCTGGGCGCTTTCTTCGCTGATGGAAGCGGTGCTCCAGGCTGCACAAAATTTAGCGCGTCTAGGTGCGCTAAGGCCGTCACGATTCGCAAATATTGACGTGCGCTGGCATGATAAGCTTCTTTCGGCGGGGGGCGCTACGATGTCGAGTTGGTCCACATTCGCAGCCTTCTTGGCTGTCGCTGCTGTTATAGTTGCCATCATTGGAATGGCCGAGAATATTTCAGACCAAAAGTTCGAACCAAACCATCAGGGCAGTCCGGTCAGCGCCGAAAGCGACCACGGACGCGATGTGAATATCGCCGCCCAAAAAAGCGGTAAGGATCACGAACAGGAAAGACAGAAGGATAGTATATGGGAGAAAGTCGTTGGCCATTTATTTGAGAACCCTACCGAATGGATTCAGGTAGGTATCAACGCTCTGCTAGTTTTGGCGAGCGTGATCGCGGCCAATGCTGCCAGCAAGTCCAGCCTAGCTGCGTTTGAAGCCATCCGATTGACGGAACGACAAATTGCTCTGATGGAGGCCGATGAGCGGCCATGGATTACAGCCGTCGCGATCGACGTTGGAGAGCGGGGTAATTACATTCAATCGAGGCCCTTCAGAATAAAACTTCGTAACTTCGGAAAGCTTCCACCCAATGCGGTGATGGTCTATGCGGATATAGTGCCTTGGGACGGATGGCCGGCCGCGCTAGACAAATTCTGCGAAAACGGCCGAGAAAAACTTGCCCGAGAAGGATGGGGCATGAGGTTCTCTGTGGTTCCATCTACAGAACCAAGCTTCATTTCAACCAAGCCAATAGATATAAAAAATTTGCCGCAAATCAAAGAGCCTCACATCATTGGCTGTATCTTCTATCAACTAGCTTCTGACGAGATTGTGCGGAATTCTAAATTTGTCAGTCAGCTAAAGATAACTGGCGAACAGATAACTGCCGTTGATGTGCTAACAATCGATCCTAAATAATGACGAGGCGCGGGTCTCAGTCTCTTGCCCTTCAATTTAACGAAAATCGCTCAAGCATGGTTTCTTGGGTTTCTGGCGACTTGAGAGATGTTCTGAGCCCTCCGTGCGGTGCGCCTTCTTAGGGTGCTCTTGTGTTTTTTATCGTAGTTTTCGTTTTGGTGAGGCTCTTCATCATGAGCGATTGGCTTCGTATCCGCATCCAAAGACGGATACGCAGCATGGCAGTGCGGTGTTCCATTTAAGAAGTCACTTCATGAGCCTTGAAAGGCTCAAGCTGCGGTCGAGCACGACATCGACTTGCTTTTTCTTCGTCCCAGGCATCAAGCGGGGGGCGACAATGCTACAGATCGACCGAAGGAAGACCCCAAGTAATTCTGGGTCGAGGTTGAATAGTTGAAAATCAAACTGAAATGTATGGGACCTGGAGGTTTGCCGCAGTTCGCGATGTTGTCATTTTGCCGGGCTTGACCCGGCAATCCATGATGCGCTTCGCCAACTTAAGCCCTGATCTGGTGATTGTGACGAAGCTGTCTCATCACGGATGTTCCCGGATTACAGTTGCTTGCCGGACTTCATCATGGGGGCGCGGGTCAAGCCCGCGCATGACGGCGGAGAGGCAGAGCTCGCCGTCTCCCGAGGCTAATTCACCTTCACACAAGTCCCTGCACCGCCCAGGCGCGGGCGATCAAGCGGATTTTTCCGTCGGCGTCCGTCGGTAGCTTTGAGCGGAGGTTTTCGCGCAAGGCCTCGCGGCCGCGCTCCGGCAGTTTCATGCAATAGGCCGGCGCCGGGCCCTGGCCGCCGAGAAACGGCGACCAGAAATCGTCGAAGTCCGTGAATACGGTCGGCACGTCGATCGCTTTCGTCACGACCTCGCGCAGGCCCGCCGCCGTGAAGAGGGCGCGCAGGGGATCGGGCGAGCAGAACTGAAAGCGAACGCCTTCGTGAAGTTTGCGCGCAGCCGGATCGAGCGCCGCAGCGGCATCCCAGAACAGGCGTATGAACTGCATCTCGCCGGCATAGTCCCAGACATAGCCCGCGATTTTGCCGCCGGGGCGCGCGGCGCGGCGCATCTCGCTCACGGCCTTCGCCGGATCCGGCACGAAGTTGAGCACGAGGCCGGAAACGATCACATGGAAGACAGCATCCTCGACCGGCAAGGCGTGCGCGTCGCCGACTCGAAAGCCAATGCGCTTGTCGGTGAGATGTGCCGCGGCATGCGACACGAAACTCCTGGAGGTATCGACGCCGACGATTTTTGCGGGGATGGCGCTCTCAAGGATGCGCTGGCTGAGTGCGCCGGTGCCGCAACCGACATCGAGCCAGTTCATGCCGGGCGGGACGGCGATCCAGTCGAGAAACGCAGCGGCGACCGAACGGCTCCAGCGCCCGACATAGCGCTCATAGGCTGCACCTTGCACCCAGATGTCGTTGCGAGTGGCTTTGGTCATTGAGCCGCTCCCTTGGGTTGCTCCTTGGGCCGCTCTCTGGTCCGTCAGTTGGGATCGTCGTTTGGGGTCGCTCGCTGACCGGGAGGTTACGCGCTATAAAATGATAGAGAAAGTGCCGTTCGGCCGCGTCACGCCAGCGGCCGGCCACCCGTTCAGCGCGGCTCCGGCATTTTGATGGTTTCGGGCTCGGCCGGTATTGGCAGCGGTTCGCCGGCCGGCCGCTCTGCCTTGGTCGCGTTGGGCAAAAACAGCGCGTGAACGCGCGAGCCGACCGTGACCGAAGCGCCGCGCATGTGCGGAAGAATAACTTCAATATTGTGCATGATCGTCTCCCATGATTCACCATAACGGCGCTTGCCGGGGTAGACGCCAAGCGCACCGGCATTGTTCCGCGTCGCGTCGGCTATGGTGAACGCGCGGTAAATCTTGCCGACGCAGGCGTCAGCGCAACAGGTCGGTGTATTGCGGGTGCGTGTTGACGTAGTGCCGCACGAACGAGCAGAGCGGCACGACATTGCGACCCTCGGCGCGGATGTGGTCGAGAGCGCCCGCCACCAACTGCGAGCCGACGCCGCGGCCTTCGAGCGCGCGCGGCACTTCGGTGTGCATGATCGTCACGGTGCGGTCGTCGCGGCGGTAGCTGGCATAGGCCATGCCGGCCTCGGTCGAAAGCTCGAAGCGATTGCGGTCGGGGTTGTCGCGGACGGTGCCGGGCATGGTGTTCTGCAATAGGGCGTCGGCACTAAGCCTTGTTCGGGCGCGGTTTGGCCATCCACGAAATCAGCGGCATCGCCGGCAGCACCCAGCCCAGGCCCGCGACGACATAATAAATCGCCGCGACGAAACCGTTGACGTCGGTGAGCGCCGACTGCGCCAGCGCCATGGCAAGCAGCGCCCAGACAATCACCAGAACCAGAAGCGCAATCGTGCCGATCAGTCTGCGGGTGCTGTTGGACATGCGTTTTTGTCGCCTTGAAGCCGAATTTGCCTTCGTGCGCGTCCTGACTATATGGTCGGCGCACCCTCCCGCAAGCCCGGACATTGCGCCTCAATCATGCCGCAAATGATGCCCCGTTCGCCGTCCCATCTGCGTGCCGTGCGCGTCTGGCTGTGGATCGTCGCCGCCATGATCTTTCTCACGCTGGTGGTCGGCGGCGCGACGCGGCTGACCGAATCCGGGCTCTCGATCACCGAGTGGAAGCCGGTGACTGGCGTGCTGCCGCCGCTGTCGCAGGCCGACTGGCAGGCCGAGTTCGGGAAGTATCAGGCGATCCCGCAATACAAGGAACTCAATCGCGGCATGAGCCTCGATGCGTTCAAGACGATTTATTACTGGGAATGGTCGCACCGGCTTTTGGCGCGCAATGTGGGCATGGTGTTCCTGCTGCCGTTCCTGTTTTTCCTGTGGCGCGGCTGGATACCGCCCGGCTTCAAGGGCCGGCTGTGGGGCATTTTCGCCGGCGGCGCGGCGCTCGGCGCGGTCGGCTGGTGGATGGTGTCGTCGGGGCTGTCGGGCAGCCATCTCCTCAGCGTGTCGCAATACCGGCTGGCGTTCCACCTGACGCTTGCGACGGCGATCTATGCGGCCGTGCTATGGACCGTGCAGAACCTGACGCCGCAGCCGATGCGCGACATGCCGTCGCGGTTGCGCATCGGTGCGCTCGTGGTGGCGGCTCTGATGTTGTTGCAGATCTATCTCGGCGCGCTGGTGGCGGGACTCCACGCCGGGCGCATCTATAACACCTGGCCGCTGATCGACGGCGCGTTTGTGCCGGACGCGGTGCGGCTGTGGTTCATCCAGCCGGCGTGGCGCAATCTGTTCGAGAATACGCTGACGGTGCAGTTCGATCATCGCATGGTGGCCTATGCGATCTGGCTCTTGGCGCTGGTGCATGCTTTCGATGCCTGGCGCAACCGCCGCGCCATGGGTGGTTCGTTGGGCAGCGCATTGCTGCTGGCCGGGCTGGTGACGGCGCAGGCGGCCCTCGGCATCGTTACGCTGCTGCATGCGGCGCCGCTGCCGCTGGCGCTGCCGCACCAGATGCTGGCGGTCGTGGTGTTTACGGTGGCGGTGGTGCATGCAGAGCGGCTGTCGCATGGCGCGACGGCGCGCGCGGCTCACACACTGGAGCAGGGCGCGGCGGAGCAGGGCACATGATCGATGCGACCGTCACGGACGGCGTTGCCACGGTGACGATGACGCACGGCAAGGCCAATGCGCTCGACATCGAATTCTGCGAGGCGGCGGCCGCACTTTTCGACCAATTGCGCACCTCGGACGCCAAGGCGATCGTGCTGACCGCGCCGGGTACGATCTTTTCCGCCGGCGTCGATCTCAAACGCCTCAACGCAGGCGGCGCGGATTACGTGCGCGCGTTCCTGCCGAGCCTGCACAAATTATACGACGCGGTGTTCTTTCATCCCAAGCCTGTCATCGCCGCGATCAACGGGCACGCCATGGCCGGCGGCGCGGTGCTGGCGGCCTGCGCCGACCGGCGCATCATGGCGGAAGGGAATGGCCGCATCGGCATCACCGAGATGCTGGTCGGTGTGCCGTTTCCGGCGCTGGCGTTCGAGATCGTGCGTTTCGCGGTGCCGGAGCGCATGTTTCCGGAATTTGCATTGACCGGCTCGACCTATCCGACCGACGCCGCGTTGCGGCTCGGCTGGCTCGACGAAACCGTCCCGACCGACGCATTGATGGCGAAAGCGAAAGAGGCGGCAACGTTTTACGCCGGGCTCGCGCCTAAGGCGTTCGCGCAAACGAAGATGCAGTTGCGGCTGCCGGTGAGCGAACGCTACGCGCTCAATGGCGCGGCGACCGACAAGGCCGTGACGGACATCTGGACCGCGCCGGAAACGCTGGCCAATGTGAAGGCCTACGTCGAGAAGACGCTGCGGAAGTAGGGCGCTTACTTCGCCGTCAAACCCTGCTCGAGATCCGCGATGATGTCTTCCTTGTCCTCGATGCCGATCGACAGTCGCACCACGTCGGGTCCGGCGCCGGCTTGAATCTTCTGCGCGTCCGACAATTGCTTGTGCGTGGTCGAGGCCGGATGAATGATCAGCGACTTGGTGTCGCCGATATTGGCGACATGCGAGAACAATTTGACGTTGGAGACGAGCTTGGTGCCGGCATCATAACCGCCCTTGAGGCCGACCGTCATCAACGCGCCGCAACCTTTCGGCACATATTTCTTCGCCAGCGCGTGATATTTGTCGGACGCCAGCCCCGGATAACTGACCCACGCGACCTCCGGCCGCTGCGACAGCCATTGCGCCACCGCGAGCGCATTGTCGCAATGGCGCTGCATGCGCAGCGGCAGCGTCTCGATGCCGTTGAGGATGAGGAAGGCGTTGAATGGCGACAGCGCCGGTCCGAGATCGCGCAAGCCGAGCACGCGGCAGGCGATGGCAAACGCGAAATTGCCGAAGGTCTCGTGCAGCACGATGCCGGAATATTCCGGCCGCGGTTCGCACAGCATCGGATATTTCTTGTCGCGCGACCAGTTGAAGGTACCGGCATCGACGATCATGCCGCCGATCGAATTACCGTGACCGCCGAGAAATTTGGTCAGCGAATGCACGACCACGTCGGCGCCGAAGTCGATCGGCTTGCACAGATACGGCGTCGCCAATGTGTTATCGACGATCAGCGGCACGCCGGTCTTGCGCGCGACATTGGCGATGGCCTCTATGTCAGTGACGACACCGCCGGGATTGGCGATCGACTCGATAAAAATCGCCTTGGTCTTCGGCGTCACCGCGTGCTCGAACGTGGAGACGTCGTCGGGGTCGGCCCAGACCACATTCCAGCCGAAGCTCTTGAAGGCGTGGTTGAACTGGTTGATCGAGCCGCCATAAAGCTTCTTCGAGGCGATGAACTCATCGCCCGGCGTCAGCAGCGTCTGCATCACGAGAACCTGCGCGGCGTGCCCGGACGCGACCGCCAACCCGGCGGTGCCACCTTCGAGCGCGGCGACGCGCTCTTCCAGAACGGCGTTGGTCGGGTTGCCGATGCGGGTATAGATGTTGCCGAAAGCCTGAAGGCCGAACAGCGATGCGGCGTGATCGACGTCATCGAACACGAACGAGGTGGTCTGGTAGATCGGCGTCGCGCGCGCGCCTGTGCTCGGGTCCGGCTTGGCCCCGGCATGAACGGCCAGCGTGTTGAAGCCCGGAATGCGGTCGGCGTCGGCCATGGCGTTTCCTCGCGTGTTGACGTTTGCGGCGGGCAGAATTGGCGAAGGGCCCCCGAGCGTCAAGGGGACGAGCGGCTATTGCTTGTCCGTCCCGGGCTTATCGCCGCCCGTGCCCAGTCCCATACGCTGGACGCCGCCGGGCAGAATCTGTGCGCGCCGGGAGGACAGCGTGCGCGAGTTGACGCCCATCCACGAAATCTCCGACGACAGGCGGCCATATTCGATCTTGGGGCAGCGGTTCATCACCACCTTGATGCCGGCGGCCTCTGCCAGCGCAGCGGCCTCGTCGTTGCGGATGGTCAGTTGCATCCAGATGAACTGCGGCAGCGGCTTGAGCGCAAGAGCCTCCTGAACCACCGGCATGACATGCTCCGACGCGCGAAAAATATCGACCATGTCGATCGGCTCCGGAATATCCGCGAGCTTGCCGTAGACTTTTTGCCCGAGCACTTCCTTTCCGGCGTGCCCCGGATTGACCGGGATCACCCGCGTGCCGCGCTCGAGGAAATACTTGAACACGAAATAGCTCGGCCGGCTGGTGTTCGGCGAAAAGCCGACCATGGCGATGGTCTTCACGGTGTTGAGAATGCCGCGAATGTAGCTGTCGGCATAGTTGTCGTGGGTCATCGCGAGGCCTTAAACGGAAAATGCCGCGGTGCCCGCGAGCGCGTCTAGATTAACAAAGATACTCGCTTGACGTTCCGTGCGGAAGGGCCCGCTCCGATACGGGCAGGATTGCGGCAACCGCTGACATAAGTTCGTCCATGTCGCGTGTTGCAATCCTGAGAACGCCGCGGCATTCGCCTCGACGTGGTTTGGAAGAGGGAGGGCTATCGATGTGCGACTATAGTCTTCACGCTGTGGCATCCCGACCGGCAAAGGTCGGCGATCGCCTTATTTCGACGAATTTTCGCAACTCGGCGACGCGCGGCTTTGCCAGCGTTGACGAGCCTAACGTGGCGGTCTGCGTGCTGCCGGGGTCGGAGCTGGCGTTTGAAAGCGACGTTCAGTGCGACTCGGCGGTCCCGTTCCTGTCTTATAAGACGATCAGGCATCGGGTCGCCCGCTTCAGGCAGATCGACCTCAACAAACCGGCTGCGCATCACGACGCTTTGGAATTCCCGAGCGGCGAGACGGTTCTGGTCAACAATTTGGTCAAGGGCCAGTGCGTGACCGTCCTGCAACTGCCGGTTACCGCGCAGCCAGCAGTGCGCGTGCATGAAGAAGTGCAGCGCCCGCAGACTGTGCCAATCGACACGACCTCGTAAGGAACAGAGAAGGCGGAGCCATCGCGGTGCGGTGGCTCCGCTGGTCTACGGCGAGGATCCCGAGTGCTGGGCGAGGAGCGCCCGTAGCGAAGCATTCTCGGCTTCCAGTTCGGCGATCCTGGACTGAATTTTCTCCAACGCCTCACCGATGTCCGCTTCGGTGAAGCGCGGGACGACATGTTGCGAGCAGTTCACGTCCCAGGCTTGAATCGTGAACAGGATCGCGCGTTCAGGCCGAGCCTTGTAGCCTTTGTCGAACAGTTTTTCGACCAGCGCAGGATCGTTCTCAACGACGCGGGCGCGGCCCCACAATTTGATGCGCTGCTTGCGCGCCGGGTCGAGCAGAAACAGATAGGCGCGGTCGTTCTCGCTCAAGTTCGCCAACGTGATGTATTGCCGGTTGCCGCGGTAATCGGCGAAGCCCAGCGTGTGCTCGTCGATGACCTTAATGAAGCCCTTGGGCCCGCCGCGATGCTGGATATAGGGCGTACCTTGCGCATTTGCCGTGCCGAGGAAAGCGGTGTCCTGTTTGGCGATGAAGGAAGCGAGCTCGGGCGTGACAGTGTCGGGAAAGCCTTCGGCAAGCCGCGGCGCATAAGCCTGGGCCGATCCGCGCTCCGCCTGCGCCTGTTGCGCGGCGGGCGTGAAGACGATGGAGGCGTTGTTGGTCATGGCTTGCCAATATAATCTCCGCGAAAGCGGGGACCCAGGGCTGCTTGCTAAAATTTCAAAGAACTGGATTCCCGCTTGCGCGGGAATGAGCCGAGCAAGCGGCGCTGCTGTGCAAACATGAAAGCTACCGGCCTTCCCATTTCGGTTCGCGTTTGTCGATGAAAGCGCAGATGCCTTCCTCGGCGTCGCGCGCCATCATATTTTCCGTCATCACCTCGGAAGCGTGAGCGTAAGCTGCGGCAAGACCCATCTCGGCCTGCTGGTAGAACGCCTGCTTGCCGATCTTGAGCGTATAGGACGACTTCGAGGCAATCTGTCTGGCGAGGGCGATGGCCGTTTCAAGTTCTTCGCCTGCCGGTACCATGCGATTGACGAGGCCGATTTCGGCGGCGCGCTGGGCCGGGATCATTTCGCCGGTCAGCAGCATTTCCATGGCGTGTTTGCGGGAGACGTTGCGCGACAGCGCCACCATCGGAGTCGAGCAGAACAGCCCGATATCGATTCCCGGCGTCGCGAACCTGGCGGCGTCCGAGGCGACGGCGAGATCGCAGCTTGCGACCAACTGACAGCCGGCGGCAGTGGCGACGCCCTGCACGGCGGCAATCACCGGCTGCGGGAGGTTGACGATCTGCTGCATCATGGCGCTGCACGCCGACATGATGGTCTGGAAATAGGCACGGCCGCCGTCATCGTCGGAGCGACGCGCTGTGAGTTCTTTCAGGTCGTGACCCGCGGAGAAGGCGGTACCGGTGGCGGTGAGCACGACCGCACGCACGGTCTTGTCGTTTTCGATATCGTGCCACGCTTCCGACAGCGCGATCAGCAGCGCCTCGGACAGGCTGTTGCGTGCGTTCGGCCGGTTGAGCGTCAGGATGGCGATGGAGCCGTCGCGGTCGCGCTTGAGGACCGGGACGCTGGCGTCGAGGGTGCGGGCGGTCTGGACGTTCATGAAGCGGCGCTTTCCTGGTGAGGCGGTTAGAAACTTAAGCCCATGGCGGTGACATGCAAGGGCCGGAACGGGAGACTGCGTCCGGTGTTTTCCTAGAGGCGAACCAGAGACCGAAGAGAGGGGCGAGGGGCAGAATAGACGTAGCGAGGCAAAGACATGACGAAGATGACCGCCAGGAAAACGAAGCCGAACGCGGCGAGGAAGGCCGGCGCGAAAATGCGCGTCGTGAAAAGACGTAGCGGCCAGCGCTGGTCGCGGCATGTCACCGAGACCAGCGACGCATTGACGCTCGAACATGGCGTCTTCACCAAATCGACGCCACGCAGAATTGCCCTGTCGCTCAGGCGCTCGGCGGAAAAGAGCCACCGCCGCAAGTCCGATCCGTATCGTTCGGCGATGTCGATGCTGACGTTTTACATCAACCGCGCCGGCAAGGCTCTGTCCAAGTCGCGCAAGGCGAAGCTGCAAAAAGCCAAGGATGAACTGCGGGAGCTCTACGGGAAGGACTGAGCTTTTGCTGTCATGCCCGCGCACGTATAGCCGTCCAAAGGACGGCGCCGCTTCGCGCCGCCTATGGCGGGCATCCAGTAATCCCGGCTTTTACGCAACTCGAGATGTCCGTATTTACTGGATTCCCGCCTTCGCGGAATGACGCGGTGGTGATGCGGTAACTTGACGCCCCACACGGGCGCTCTAAGACCAGACCGCCGGGAGCAACCGGCCGAGGGGGAGGGGAGCGCCATGTCGGGACCGGCCAAAAAGCCAGCCATGTCGGCTGGGGAAATTGAGATATTGCTCGCGGCCGAGTTTCCGCAAGCGTTCTATCCCGGCAGCGGGCTGTCGGTCGAGAAAGTGGCCTATGGCGACATCCGGGTTCGCAAGGTCTTTCACGAAGATCACTTGCGCCCCGGCGGCACCATTTCCGGACCGACGATGATGGAACTGGCAGATTTCGCCATGTATGTCGCAGTGTTTTCTGCCATCGGCCCGGAGACCTTGGCCGTGACGACAAACCTAAACATCAACTTCCTGCGCAAGCCCGCGAAGGCCGACCTGCTGGCCGACGCGCGGTTGATGAAGGTCGGCAAGCGGCTCGCGGTCGGCGAGGTCTCGATCTATTCCGATGGCCAGGACGAGCCGGTGGCGCACGTCACCTCGACCTATTCGATCCCTGCCCACAAGTGATTAGATGCAGGTATTAAAATACCAATATTATAAACTATTGATTCTATAGAGATAAATTGGCGCAGTAGGCGTTGACCGCGACGGAGCGCTCGGCTAGAAACCGCGCCAGTTCGGCGCATGAAATACTCACGCGCCATTCCCCAAGGATTTCTCATGAAGACGACTAAATCGGCAAAGGCCGCCGACATCGAGAAGAAATGGCTGATCGTCGACGCCTCCGGGCTCGTCGTCGGCCGTCTCGCCACGATCGTCGCCATGCGCCTGCGCGGCAAGCACAAAGCGACCTACACCCCGCATGTCGATGATGGCGATAACGTCATCGTCGTCAACGCCGCCAAGGCCGTGTTCACCGGCCGCAAGCGCGAGCAGAAGGTGTACTACCACCACACCGGTTTCATCGGCGGCATCAAGGAGCGCACCGCGCGCTCGATCTTCGAGGGCAAGTTTCCCGAGCGGATCGTCGAGAAGGCTGTCGAGCGCATGTTGCCGCGCGGTCCGCTCGGACGCGTTCAGTTCGGAAACCTGCGCGTCTATCCGGGCGCCGAGCATCCGCACGAAGCGCAGAAGCCGGAGCCGCTCGATATCGCCGCGATGAATCGCAAGAACGTGAGGAGTGCTTAATCGTGGCCGAGACCGTACAATCGATGGAAGGTTTGGCTGCCCTTAAGCCCGCCGCTCCCGATGCTCCCACATATGTTCAGAAGCTCGACAAGCAGGGCCGCGCTTACGCCACCGGCAAGCGCAAAAACGCGGTCGCCCGCGTCTGGATCAAGCCCGGCTCCGGCAAGGTCACCGTGAACACCCGCACGATCGAAGTGTTCTTCGCCCGTCCGGTGCTGCGCATGTTGATCAAGCAGCCGCTGGTCGCCGCCAACCGCGTAACCCAGTATGACGTGATCTGCACCGTCTCCGGTGGCGGTCTGTCCGGCCAGGCCGGCGCCGTGCGTCATGGCATCTCCAAGGCGTTGACCTATTTCGAGCCGGATCTGCGCGGCGCGCTCAAGAAGGGCGGCTTCCTGACCCGCGACTCGCGCGTCGTCGAGCGCAAGAAGTACGGCAAGGCCAAGGCCCGCCGTTCATTCCAGTTCTCGAAGCGTTAATTGCTTCGTTTCAATGCGACACGAAAAGGGCGCGCCGCGAGGTGCGCCCTTTTTACTTTGCGAGTTTCGGTTTGCCTGCGGGTTCCGGCTCGTTTCAATTTGTCTGCAATTAGCGTCAGATTTGCGCCGAAGGCCCACGAACGCCGCAACTGATTTCTCATGTCCGTCGCTTATGGTGTCACGCATGTCATCTCGCATAGCCGCGGCGATGTAGCCCCGGCGCGGGATTCGACGGAACACACATGTTCGCAACGACGATTGCGCGGCCGGATATTCTCGACGTGCCGACGCTTGTCTTTGTCGCCGCGGTCGTCGCCGGCTTTCTCGGCGTGCTCCTGATCGCGACATGGGTCCAGCAGCGCGAAGTGCGGGCGCTGGCCTGGTGGGGCTCGGCGTATCTCATCGGTGCGGCGGCGATCGCGCTCTGGGGCGCGCCGGCGCCGCTGCTTCGGGTGCCGCCGCAATGGGCCGAAGCGCTGTTCATCGTGGCCTGCGGCATGGTGTGGAGCGGCGTGCGGCTGTTTCGCGGCCGCAGTCTGTTGCCGCAGGCCGCGTTCGGCGGGGCATTCTGCTGGCTCATATTATGCCAGTTTCCGGCTTTTGCCCCGAAGAGCGCGCATCGGCTGTGGCTCGGCGCGGCGATCGTCGCGATCTACACGCTGTTCATTGCATTCGAACTGGCGCGCGAACGCCGCAAGATCTACTGCTCGCGCGCGGCCGTCGTCGTCGTGCCGCTGTTTTACGCCGGGGTGTTTTTCATTCCGCTGGCGCTGCGGGCCTTTGCACCGGCGCTGTTTCCCGATCGCTGGATCACCGTCTTTGCGTTCGAGTCCATCATCTATGCCGTCGGCACCGCCTTCATCGTGTTGATGATGGTCAAGGACAATCACGTTCAATTCTACCGCAAGGCTGCGACGACCGACGCGCTGACCGGGCTGCTCAACCGCGGCGCGTTTCTCGACGCCGCGCGCCGGATGCAGGCGGCGCAAGGCGCGCGCGGCGAGCCGGTGACGCTGATCATGTTCGACCTCGATCATTTCAAGTCGGTCAACGATCGCTTCGGTCATGCCATCGGCGACAGCGTGTTGCGCGTGTTTGCGAATACCGCGCAAGGCAGCGTGCGCGCCACCGATCTGGTCGGCCGACTGGGCGGCGAGGAGTTCGTCGCCATGGTGCCGGCGGCGATGGAGGATGCGTGTCTCGTCGCCGAGCGTCTGCGTGCCGCGTTCGAGGCGGTCGGCAAGACGGTCGACACCATCGCCGTCGGCGCGACGGTCAGCAGCGGACTGGCGACATCGTACAAGCCCGAAGCAAATATCGACGCCTTGCTGTTGCGCGCCGACGAGGCGCTGTATCTCGCCAAGCGCGAGGGCCGCAACCGGTTTCGTTGCGCAGCCGAAGAACCGGGCAGCGAGGAGGCTCGCGCCAGGATCGCGGCGCGCGACGCCGCTGCCGCCGCCAAGCAGGGCAAACGCCGCTTCGCGGCGCGACGGGCGCAGGCGGTTGCTCCTGCGGGGGCCGGCTAACCTTCCGTTTACCATGGCGGCGTTACCATTGACGCATGTGGGGACAATCGAAGCGCCCGGAAGCCGCCGCCATCTCGCTCGAAGCTTACGCTGAGCATGCCGGCGAAGCCTTGGCCTGCGTCTACGCCTCGTCGTCGGAGTTCGATGCCGCCTTGATCGCGCGGCGCCGCGCCGAGGGCGTCTACGGACCGAAACGCCAGCGCCGGCAGATTCTGGCAACGGCCGGCGGCATTGTGCTCGCGCTGGCGGTGATCGTGCTGGCGATCCTGTCGGTCCGCTGACCTAAGCGGACGCAAACACCACCGCGACGCCGGCGTCATCGAGCAGACGATACTGACCGGCTGCAAGATCGTCGGGCAGGGTCAGGCCGCCGACGTGGTCACGGTGCAGCGCCGTGACATGATTGCCGCAGGCCACGAACATGCGGCGGACCATGTGATACCGGCCTTCAGTCACGGTGACATATGCCTGCGTCGGCGTGACAACTTGCAGCACCGCCGGCAGCAGTGGCTTGTCTTCGCCTTCCAGCATCATCGCGCCGGACGAGAACAACGCTTCCTCGTCGCCGCGCAACGGGCGATCGAGCGTGACGGCGTAACGCTTCGACACGTTGGCGCGCGGCGAGATGATCCGGTGCAGCAGCGCGCCGTCGTCGGTCATCAGCAACAGGCCGGACGTGTCCTTGTCGAGCCGGCCGACGGTCGATATCGCCGGCTCGCGACGGCGCCAGCGTTCCGGCAACAGACTGTAAACCAGCGGCCCCAATTCCTTGTGCGAGCAGGTGACGCCGAGCGGCTTGTTGAGCATCAGCACGAGACCCGGCGGCGGATCGAGCGGTTCATCGTCAACGATCATGCGGGACGCGAGATCGCGCGTCACGGCGATGCGTTCGTCGCTGTCGATGATGGCTTCGCCGTCGAGCGTCACAAGACCGGCGCCGATCAGGTCGCCCACCTCGCGCCGCGAGCCGTAGCCGAGATTGGCGAGCAGCCGGTCGAGCCGCAATGTCGCCGGACCTTTGCTCACTTGTGCGCCTCGTAGATCTTGTAGCCGCCGGTCTCGATGACAAGCTCCGCGCTTTTGAACAGCGGCTTCACGATGGCTTCATAAGGCAGGTGGCGGTTGGCGACCATGAAACAGACGCCGTTCTTGCCGAGCGCTTCGGCGGCGCGCTTGACGAAGCTTTGCGCCAGCGCCTTGTCCTCCGAGCCGGCGTCGTGAAACGGCGCGTTCATCACCACGAAATCGAGACCAGAAACATCGGCGCTGCGTACATCGTCCCAGACAAAGCGGGCGCGGTCATCGACGACGTTGTGCTGCGCGCAGGCGACGGCGCGGCGGTCGATGTCGATCAAGGTCATCGCCTCGACATCCGGCGACGCCAGCACCGCCCGCGACAGAATGCCGACGCCGCAGCCGAAATCGGCGCCACGGCCGTGGAGCGTCGGCAGATGTTCGATCAGCAGCGCGGTGCCCGGATCGAGCCGGTCCCAACTGAACACGCCGGATTGCGACCACAGGCCGAGGTCTTCGACCAGCCGAGGTCCGCCATCGGCAATCGCTTCGGCAAGGCCTGTGAGCTTGTCGGGCCGATTGCCGATGGCGATGCGGTGATGCCGGCGCGCCGTTTCCTCGACCGCGCAGCCGAACGCTTCCAGCTCCTTGCGCAGCCTGTTGCCGCCACGATCCTTGGCAGCCAGCGCGGTGAAGCTGCCGCCCGCCTTCAGCGTGCGCAAAGCCTGCGCCAGCACGTAACGCCGTTCCAGCGTCCCGGGCGGCGCGAGGACGGCGACTGCGTCGAGCGACGCATCGGGCTGTGCCTCAAGCGCGGCCGCGCCCGGCATCAATGGCGAGAACTGGATGGCGTTCGGCGCGACATCAACGAGATCGGCCGGCGGCGCGCCGTAGAGGCCAAAGGTCGCGCTCATCGATTCAAATTCCGCTCGTCCCCGCTACGGCGGGGACCCAGAGTCACGTCGAAAAGCCTTGCGCAGTCATTTCTGGATTCCCGCCTTCGCGGGAATGAGCGGAGATTGTTGAGCGGCTTTGACATTGAGTACACGCGCTAATTTGCCATCACATCGAGCAGCGCGGGCTTGACGCCGATCTGATCGATCAGCCGGTTCAACTCGCCGCGCGCTTGTGCGTTGGAGCGCTGGTGGCGCTCGGCGAGGATCAACTCGTTCTTCATCGAGTGTTCAAGCCCGGTCAGTTCGGTGACGCGCACCTTGTAGCCGTGCGATTCCAGCACGAGGCCGCGAATGACATTGGTGACGTGCGCGCCGAATTCGCGGCGCTGGATCGGGTGGCGCCACAACTGCCGCATCGGACCTTGCTGGCCGTCGAGCAGGCGCGCCACCTCGGCCTGACAGCAGGGCACCAGCGCGACGGTCTTGGCCTCATGGCGCAAGGCAAAGCGGATGGCGTCGTCGGTGGCGGTGTCGCAGGCGTGCAATGCCGTGACCATGTCGGCACTGCCGCTGGGAAGGACAGCCTCGGCAATGGGCGCGGCAATAAAGTCCATGCGGTCGAAGCTGGAGGCTGTTGCCAGTGCGCGGGAGGCCTCGACCAATTGGTCACGCGCCTCGATGCCGACGACGCGGCCGTGGCCGGCCGGGCCGACGACCAGATCGTAAAGGATGAAACCGAGATAGGATTTCCCGGCGCCGAGATCGGCGAGCACTGGGTCTTCGGCCTTGAGCATCTCGGCCAGCGCCGGGCGCAGCAACTGGGTGAGGTGCAGCACCTGCGTCAGCTTGCGCCGGCTATCGGCGTTGAGCGCGCCATCGCGGGTCAGGATATGCAGCGCTTTGAGCAGCGGCACAGATTTCCCGGCATCGGCGCTCGGCCACAGCTTGGCCCAGTCTTCCTTGTCTTTAGCGGCGCGGCTCTCGGGCTTCATCGACATGGCTCTCCTGCCGCCTATCTAGCGGGGAGGGGGCGCGGTTGCCACCGTCAGGAATAAAGAAAAAAGGCGCCCCCGGGAGGGGACGCCCTGAAATGTCGCGTGATGGATGGCTTAAGCCGCCGCCGAAGCCCTGGCGGTCGGGACCGACGTGATGGTCTTGAGAATTTGCGAGGCGATGGCGTAGGGGTCGCCTTGCGAATTCGGACGGCGATCTTCGAGGTAGCCGCGATAGAGGTCGCCCTTGACGAACGAGTGCGGCACGCGGATCGACGCGCCACGGTCGGCGACGCCATAGCTGAACTTGTTCCACGGCGCCGTTTCGTGCTTGCCGGTCAGGCGCAGGTGATTGTCCGGGCCGTACACATCGATGTGCGCCTCCCAGTTCTCCGCGAACGCGTTCATCAGCGCTTCGAAGTAAGCCTTGCCGCCGACTTCGCGCATATACGTGGTCGAGAAGTTGGCGTGCATGCCCGAGCCGTTCCAGTCGGTATCGCCGAGCGGCTTGCAGTGGAATTCAATGTCGATCTCGTATTTTTCCGCCAGCCGCTGCATCAGATAGCGCGCCATCCACATTTCGTCGGCGGCTTTTTTCGAGCCCTTGCCGAAGATCTGGAATTCCCACTGGCCCTTGGCGACCTCGGCGTTGATGCCTTCATGGTTGATGCCGGCGAAGAGGCAGAGGTCGAGATGTTCCTCGACCATCTTGCGGGCAATGCTGCCGACGTTCTTGTAGCCGACGCCGGTGTAGTAGGGGCCCTGCGGCGCCGGATAACCCGACGATGGGAAGCCGAGCGGCCGGCCGTCCTTGTAAAAGAAGTATTCCTGCTCGAAGCCGAACCAGGCGCCCGGATCGTCGAGAATGGTGGCGCGGGTATTGGAGACGTGCGGGGTGACGCCGTCGGGCATCATGACTTCGCACATGACGAGCGCGCCATTGCTGCGGGCGCCGTCGGGATAAATCGCAACCGGCTTGAGCACGCAATCGGACGAATGGCCTTCGGCCTGCATCGTCGACGAGCCGTCGAACGCCCACAACGGAAGCTGTTCGAGGGTCGGGAATGACTCGAATTCCTTGATCTGGGTTTTGCCCCGCAGATTTGGGACGGGCTTGTAGCCGTCGAGCCAGATGTACTCGAGCTTGTATTTCGTCATTGCGAATCTCTCATGCTGGTAATGCGAAAGTGTGAGGAGCCTCTGCAGGTTTCATCAGCCGCCAAAGACACACCCGGCCTCAACGACTCCGTCCTTCCCAAGCATTAAATATGCCACGCGCGTGCGCCGCCTGACGGCCAGCCCAATGCCGCGCCGCACTTTGCGGCACATCGTTTCGATTGGCATCCGCCGACGTTTCTGAACGAAAAGCACCATTTCACGCGCGTTTGGGCCGATGAGGGAGAGCGATGGCAGCTAAGACGGGAAAACATCAAGACCATGCCACGGAAAAATGCAAATTCCACAACGCGTAAAATATAGGCAATCCCTGCTTTTTATGAGGCAACCGTCGCCGTCGTTATTCCCTGTCGGCAATGGCAACCCTATGTCTCTGGAGGCGTTGTTTCATAGCGTAAAATCTTTGGAATTAGCTGGTACTGTCTCAAGCGACCGTACGCAGCATCAGAAGGAGAGACCATGATGGCGAACGCTCAACGTGAAACGGCGACGATCCATCAGTTTCCAGTCGGGGGTCGTGCCGGGAATCACACAGGATTGGCGCGCACGGACACATTCAAGCCGTCGGCCAATAACACGGCGCAGACTGCCACCGTTGTTTGCGGCGATAGCTGGTATCATGAAGAGGCCGTGCGTGACGCCGCCGAACAGCCGCGCAAAAACTGACCGAGAACTGATCGAGAATTGCCGGCGTACCGGCACAGGGGCTGGCATCTAGGAAGCGTTTGACGCCCCGAAGAGGCCCGCGACGACACCGCGATCAATGCTTGCCAGGCGCAATCGCCAGAATGCCGACGCCGCTTTCAAGGCTGACATGCGCCCGATGGCAGACACACCATATCTGGCAGTCAACAATGTCCGACACTGGCGCCGCGCAAGTCACGCCCAACTGACGCGCTCAAGGCAAGGCCGCACTGCTCTGCTGATTAACGTCAACGAGCGAGGTTCATGTATTCTGGGAAGGGCTTCCACTCAAGGCCGCGGCAGCCTTCGGCCCTAGATGGGACGTACATCTTCGAAATTCGTCCATTGTCAAAGAAAACTTTCCACGCTGGATACTCAACCCACCGTGATTTCGGTGTGGCGCTCGTACACACAAAGTACTGTGCTCTGGTATATCCTAATATGGTTGACCGGGCTGGAACAGAAATTTTGGCGTCTTGGTACTGACTTGGGTTGTCTCTTGCAGCGAGTTTTTGCGCGACCAATTTCCGATAATTCGAAGGCACTGCATTCGTGCCAGTCCCCCATCCAGTCGGTCCTTTGGGCGGTGTTTCGTAGGTGGAACAGCCGGCAAGAAAAACCGCCAATACCACCGCTGCTATTAAGGGCTTCAACAAGTTAAAGCTCAACATTGCTAGGTCTACCAGGAGTGAGAATCTGAAAAAAGGAACGTCCCTTGGTAGGAACGTCCGATTGGTTGCATCGCCTAGTTATTGAATTTATCCGCGACGATCGGAAAGAAACACCTAGCCCGAATAGTACATCTCGTATTCGACCGGATGCGGGGTGTGCTCGAGGCGGATGACTTCCGTCATCTTCAACTCGATGTAGGAGTCGATGAAGTCGTCGTCGAACACACCGCCGTGCTTGAGGAAGTCGCGGTCCTTGTCGAGATTTTCCAGCGCCTCGCGCAACGAGCCCGACACGGTCGGGATCTGCTTGAGTTCGGCCTTGGGCAGATCGTAGAGGTCCTTGTCCATCGGGTCGCCGGGATGGAGCTTGTTCTTGATGCCGTCGAGACCGGCCATCAGCAGCGCGGCGAAGCCGAGATACGGATTGGCGAGCGGATCGGGGAAACGGACCTCGACGCGCTTGGCCTTCGGGCTCTCGGTGTACGGGATGCGGCACGAGGCCGAGCGGTTGCGCGCCGAGTAGGCGAGCAGCACCGGCGCTTCGAAACCGGGCACCAGACGCTTGTACGAGTTGGTGGTCGGGTTGGTGAAGGCGTTGACCGCCTTGGCGTGCTTGATGACACCGGCAATGTAGGACAGGCACATGTCGGAAAGGCCGGCGTACTTGTCGCCGGCGAACATCGGCTTGCCATCTTTCCAGATCGACTGGTGGCAGTGCATGCCCGAGCCGTTGTCGCCGTAGATCGGCTTCGGCATGAAGGTCGCGGTCTTGCCGTAGATCTGCGCCACCTGCTGGATGCAGTATTTATAAACCTGCAGATTGTCGGCCATGTAGGTCATCGGCGAGAACTTGAGGCCGAGTTCGTGCTGGGCGCTAGCCACTTCGTGGTGGTGCTTTTCGACCTTGGCGCCCATGCGGGCCATCGCGCCGAGCATTTCCGAGCGCATGTCCTGCGCCGAGTCCTGCGGCGGCACCGGAAAGTAGCCCTTCTTGATGCCGATGCGGTGACCGAGATTGCCGCCTTCGTAATCCGTGTCGGAGTTGGTCGGCAATTCGATGGAGTCGAGTTTGTAGCCGGTGTTGTACGGATCGGCCTTGTACTTGACGTCGTCGAACACGAAGAATTCGGCTTCCGGTCCGAAATAGATGGTGTCGCCAAGCCCCATCGACTTGACCAGCGCTTCGGCCTTTTTCGACATGCTGCGCGGGTCGCGATTATAAGGCTCGCCGGTGGTCGGTTCGAGCACGTCGCAGACCAGAACCAGCGTGGTCTCGGCGAAGAACGGATCGATGCAGGCCGTGGCCGGGTCCGGCATCAGGTTCATGTCGGATTCGTTGATGGCCTTCCAACCGGCGATTGACGAGCCGTCGAATGCCTGACCCTCGGCAAAGGTGTCTTCCTCGATCATGCCGACGTCGAACGTGACGTGCTGCCACTTGCCGCGTGGGTCGGTGAAGCGGAAATCGACGTATTTCACGTCGTTA
This sequence comes from Hyphomicrobiales bacterium, assembly GCA_041691675.1. Classification (GTDB taxonomy): domain Bacteria; phylum Pseudomonadota; class Alphaproteobacteria; order Rhizobiales; family Xanthobacteraceae; genus Pseudolabrys. Next base: position 35,175 of record JBEPUC010000035.1, read on the forward strand.
TCCTTGATCATCTTCATGACATTCTTAGCTGTCGTCATGGGTCGCGTTTTCCCTTGCTGGCTGGAAGTTTGCGGCGGGACATTTGGCCAGCCGTCAGATGGCGTCAATACCGGATTCACCGGTTCTGATGCGGATTGCTTCTTCGATGTTGGAAACGAATATCTTGCCGTCGCCGATCCGGCCGGTCTGGGCGGCGCGGCGGATGGCATCCACGGCCTTGTCCAGCATGTCATCGCCCAGCACGATCTCGATCTTCACCTTGGGCAGGAAATCGACCACATATTCGGCGCCCCGGTACAGTTCGGTATGGCCTTTCTGACGGCCGAAGCCCTTGGCCTCGGTCACGGTAATGCCTTGCAGGCCGACTTCCTGGAGGGCTTCCTTCACCTCGTCGAGCTTGAAGGGCTTGATGATGGCTTCGATTTTTTTCATTCCCGTGTCTCTCTCTAATCGATCGCAAGGCTGCCCAGCCTCGGTCTGGCGAGCCGTGCCAGTATTTCGCATGCCATCGTCCACGCAGCGCATTCGTGCGCAGGATTAGCAGGTCTCGTGCCAAGCTGGAATTGCAGCGAAACGCCCCGCCGAGCCAGTACTTTGAAACAGAACTGCTGCCGAGGCGAGGGGGCTGATTAAATTTTGGCGCCCAAGAACTAGGCATTCTGGATAAATTTTAGGCAGCCTCAAAACGGGACTGCAATGCGGTGACATGCACCGAGCTTGTTCATATTCCTGCCGGCGATAGTGTCGTGGCCATGACTGAGGGTTTCAGCGAAGCAGGCAACGAACTCCTGACCACCGCCGAAATGGCGGAAGCCGACCGGCTGACCACCGCAGGGGGCGTCGCCGGCCTCGCGCTGATGGAAAAAGCAGGTGCCGCCGTGGCCGATATTGTCGGCGCAATAGCCACGGCGAAGCGCGTCACGGTCGTCGCCGGGCCGGGCAACAATGGCGGCGACGGTTTTGTCGCGGCGCGGCTTCTGGCCGAGCGCGGCTTCGAGGTTCGTGTCGTTTTTGTCGGCGACAGGTCCAGACTCAAAGGCGATGCGGCGGCCGCGGCGGCGCGCTGGAGCGGGCCGACCGATACAGCCGCCTCAAGGCCGTTGAGCGGTTGCGATGTCATCGTCGATGCGCTGTTCGGCGCCGGGCTCGACCGCGCCGTCGAAGGTGACGCTCGCGCAATCATCGAGGCGGTGAATGCTTCAAGCGTGCCGGTGATCGCGGTCGACCTGCCGAGCGGCATCAACGGCACGACCGGCGCGGTGATGGGCGTGGCGGTCAAGGCGAGCCGCACGGTGACGTTCTTCCGGCGCAAGCCGGGTCATCTGCTGCTGCCGGGCCGGCTGCATTGCGGGCCGGTCGCGGTTGCGGATATCGGTATTCCGGCAAGCGTGCTCGACACGATCAAGCCGCGGACCTTCGCCAACGGGCCGGGTCTGTGGAGCGGCCAATTCCCGGTGCCGCAGGCGGAGGGCCACAAATATAGCCGCGGCCATGCCGTGGTGGTCTCGGGCGGACTATCGACCAGCGGCGCCGGCCGGCTGGCGGCGCGCGGCGCGCTGCGGGCCGGTGCCGGGCTGGTCACGATCGCGAGCCCGCGCGCGGCGTTGCTGGTTAATGCGACAGCCAGCCTCGCCGTGATGGTGCGGCCGGTCGATGGCGCGGCCGAGCTGGGCGAGTTCCTGGCCGACAAGCGTCGCAACGCGGTGGTGCTCGGCCCGGGCGGCGGGATCGGGGAGGCAATGCGGGCGGACGTAGCTACGGCGCTCTCAAGCGAAGCTGCCGTAGTACTGGATGCCGACGCCCTGACCAGTTTCACGGGTGCGCCCGATGCGCTGTTTTCAGCCATCGCGCAGCGTTCTCCCGGGGTTGTTCTGACCCCACACGGCGGAGAGTTTGAAAGATTATTCAGTGCTTTAGATAATATATCTAAAGTTTATTCGAAACTTGAGAAAGCGCGGCTGGCCGCCCGTTTGAGTGGCGCGGTGGTCGTACTCAAGGGCGCGGACACCGTGGTAGCCGCGCCCGATGGCCGTGCCTCGATTGCCGACAACGCGCCGCCTTATCTGGCCACCGCCGGGGCGGGCGACGTGCTGACCGGAATGATCGCGGGCCTTCTGGCGCAGGGCATGCCCGCCTTCGAGGCCGCCAGCGCCGCCGTCTGGTTGCATGGCGAGGCGGCAACCGAATTCGGGCCCGGGCTGATCTCGGAGGACCTCTCCGAAGCGCTGCCGGCGGTCTACCGGCGGCTCTATGCGGAATTGTCGGACGTTCCCTGACGGACCGCGCCGACCTTGAGCCTGCCTGGCGACCGCCCACTTTAGGGCTGCAATTTAATGGTCCGATGTCATGGTATTTGCGGATTTGCGCGTGATATAAGGCCGCCGCTTGCAAGACCGCCGTTTGCGCCTTGCTCTCATAAGGGGCACGGGTTATGCCCCGGCACTCTGAATCGTCTTTTAGCGGCCCTTTGCGGGCGTGGCGGAATTGGTAGACGCGCCGGATTTAGGTTCCGGTGGCGAAAGTCGTGGGGGTTCGAGTCCCTCCGCCCGCACCAGCCAAGGCCGGAAAGAGTTTATGATAGTCGCGGGTAGGACCCCGCATCCCGACACAACCGGCGCGCCTCGCTACAAGCCACGCGCCCGATAAACGAAAACGAAGTGTGAGACCATGCAGGTTACCGAGACACTCTCCGAAGGCCTCAAGCGCGAATTCGCCGTGGTCGTTCCGGCTGCCGAACTTGAAGCCAAGGTCGATGCGCGGCTCGACGAACTCAAGAGCCGCGTCAAGATCAATGGCTTTCGCCCGGGCAAGGTGCCGGTCGCGCATCTCAAGCGCGTTTACGGCCGCTCGGCGATGGCGGAAGTGATCGAAGCCACGGTCCGCGACACCAACAACCAGATCGTCACCGATCGCGGCTTCAAGCTTGCCGCCGATCCGAAGGTGACGCTGCCGACCGAGCAGGAAGCGGTCGAGAAGGTGATCAATGGCGGCGCCGACCTGAACTACACCGTCGGTCTCGAAATCGTGCCCGAGATCAAGCTTGCCGACTTCAAGAAGGTCAAGCTGACCAAGCTCGTCGCCGACGTGACCGAAGCCGAGATCGACGAGGGCATCAAGACCATCGCCGATCAGAACCGGCCTTTCGCGGCCAAGGCGGAGGGTGAGAAGGCGGCCTCCGGCGATCGCGTCAACATCTCGTTCGTCGGCACCATCGGCGGCGTTGCATTCGAGGGCGGCACCGGCGAGGACATTGCGGTGCTGATCGGATCGAACACCTTCATTCCGGGTTTCGAGGAACAGCTTATTGGCATCGGCGTCGGCGAAAACCGCACCGTCAAGGCGACGTTCCCGGCGCAATATGCCAATGCCGAACTCGCCGGCAAGGAAGCCGAATTCGCGGTCACCGCGAAGTCGATCGAGGCTCCCGGCGAACTCAAAGTCGACGAGGAGTTCGCCAAGTCACTCGGACTGGAGTCGCTGGCCAAACTGCGCGACGCGGTCAAGGACCGCATCGGCCGCGACCTGCAGGCCATGACGCGGCAGAAGCAAAAGCGCGCGCTGCTCGACGAACTCGACAAGCTGCATTCGTTCGAGCCGCCGCCGAGCATGGTGGAAGAGGAATTCAACCGGGTCTGGATCTCGGTGACGGACGAACTCAAGAACGAGAACAAGACTTTCGCCGACGAGAACACGACCGAGGAAAAGGCCCGCGAGGAATATCGTGCCATCGCCGCGCGCCGCGTGCGGCTTGGCCTGGTGCTGGCCGAGATCGGTGAAAAGAACAATATCACCGTGACCGAGGACGAACTGACCCGTGCCGTGCAGGAACGCGCCCGCCAGTTCGCCGGTCAGGAGCAGCGGGTGTGGGATTACTTCCGCCAGAACCCGCAAGCCGTCGCCTCGCTGCGGGCGCCGATCTTCGAGGAAAAGGTGGTCGACTTCCTGTTCGAACTCGCCGAGGTCACCGAGCAGAAAGTGTCGCGCGAGGAGCTGTTCAAGCAGGACGACGAATCGACCGTCTGACGCCGGCGCCGGCGATTTTCAGGCCGGCGCGTGACGGGCAGGTGTGACGACGCGTAACGGGGACGCAATGTCCTTGTCGTTAGCTTTGGCTTTACGCCCTTTGCCGGATCGTCCGTTGGGGGCTTGCGCTCGCGCGCCGGCGAAAATAGATCATCGTGGCGCGGGGTTGCGGCTAGGCTAGCCGAAGCGATTCGCGTCAACTTGCCTTTTGGAGCCGAGATGAAAGACCCGGTCGAAACCTACATGAACCTCGTGCCGATGGTGGTCGAGCAGACCAACCGCGGCGAACGGGCCTATGATATTTTCTCGCGGCTTCTCAAGGAACGCATCATCTTCATCACCGGTCCGATCGAGGACGGGATGGCGACGCTGGTGGTGGCGCAGCTTCTGTTCCTGGAAGCGGAAAATCCGAAAAAAGAAATCTCGATGTACATCAACTCGCCGGGCGGGGTGGTGACCTCGGGCATGGCGATCTATGACACCATGCAGTTCGTGCGGCCGCAGGTTTCGACGCTGTGCGTCGGTCAGGCTGCCTCGATGGGCTCGCTGCTGCTGGCGGCCGGCGCCAAGGACATGCGCTTCGCGCTGCCCAACGCCCGCATCATGGTGCATCAGCCGTCCGGCGGCTTCCAGGGCCAGGCGACCGACATCATGCTGCACGCTCAGGAAATTCTGAATTTGAAGAAGCGGTTGAACGAAATTTACGTCCACCACACCGGACAATCGTTGAAGAAGATCGAGGACGCGCTGGAGCGCGACTACTTCCTGACCGCTGACATGGCTCAGGAATTCGGCCTGGTCGACAAGGTTATCGACAAGCGGCCGCAGGAAATGTTGCCCAAACCGGCTTGATCGCCGCGGGCGTGACGCTTACCGGCTTGGTTGCCGGCTTTCTTGCCGACTTGCGGGGCGGCCGGGAAGTTCCGCCGGTTCTGGGCGCCGGAGCGATTTCGGGGACTGAAAAAAGCCCTTGTTTTTGCACAAAGTGCCGCAATGTTATCGTTAATACATTCTTGATTATCATCCCGTTAGCATGCTTGGCTTATTGTTTGAGAGTGTAGACGGGATCGCCGGCCTCCTGTTTGATGGAGACGAAGGCGATGATCCGGCGCAGAATTTGCTTCGTAACTATTAGCGCAAGATCAGGTTTGCCGACGCGGAGAGTTCGGTAGAGTTCTAGATCGAGTGATATGACTCGAGTGTGACGGAGAATGGAATGAGCAAAGTCGGCGGAAGCGATTCCAAGAACACCCTGTACTGCTCGTTCTGCGGCAAGAGCCAGCACGAAGTCCGCAAGCTCATCGCCGGGCCGACGGTGTTCATCTGCGACGAATGCGTCGAGCTGTGCATGGACATCATCCGTGAGGAAAACAAATCCTCGCTGGTCAAGTCGCGCGACGGCATTCCGACTCCCAAGGAAATCTGCAAGGTCCTCGACGATTACGTGATCGGTCAGATGCATGCCAAGCGCGTGCTCTCGGTCGCCGTACACAATCACTACAAGCGTCTCAATCATCAGGCCAAGCACAACGATGTTGAGCTGGCGAAGTCGAACATTCTGCTGATCGGTCCGACCGGCTCGGGCAAGACGCTGCTGGCGCAGACGCTGGCGCGTATCCTCGACGTGCCGTTCACGATGGCCGACGCAACCACGTTGACCGAAGCCGGCTACGTCGGCGAGGACGTCGAGAACATCATCCTCAAGCTGTTGCAGGCTGCCGACTACAACGTCGAACGCGCCCAGCGCGGCATCGTCTATATCGACGAAATCGACAAGATCTCGCGCAAGTCGGACAATCCCTCGATCACCCGCGATGTGTCGGGCGAGGGCGTGCAGCAGGCTTTGCTCAAGATCATGGAAGGCACCGTTGCCAGCGTTCCTCCGCAAGGCGGAAGAAAGCATCCGCAGCAGGAGTTCCTTCAGGTCGATACCACCAACATCCTGTTCGTGTGCGGCGGCGCTTTCTCCGGTCTCGACAAGATCATCTCGTCGCGCGGCAAGTCGACCTCGATCGGTTTCGGCGCGCGGGTGTCCGCACCGGAAGACCGCAGGCAGGGCGAAATCTTCCGCGAAGTCGAACCCGAGGATCTGCTCAAATACGGCCTGATCCCGGAATTCGTCGGCCGCTTGCCGGTGGTCGCGACGCTGGAAGATCTCGACGAAGCCTCGCTCAAGAAGATTCTTGTCGAACCGAAGAATGCGCTGGTGAAGCAGTACCAGCGCCTGTTCGAGATGGAGTCGATCGACCTGACGCTCGCTGACGAGGCATTGGGAGCGGTCGCTCGCAAGGCGATCGAGCGCAAGACCGGCGCGCGCGGGTTGCGGTCGATCATGGAGGGTATTCTGCTCGATACCATGTTCGATCTGCCCAGCCTGGAGGGCGTCGAAGAGGTCGTGATCTCGCGCGAGGTCGTCGAAGGCACTGCGCGCCCGCTCTATATTTACGCCGACCGCAACGACCGCACGGCCGAGCAGGGTTCCGCCAGCGCCTGAGCAAGCCGGCCGGTTCGCCGCAGGCTGCCGAGCCCTCTTCGGGCCCGAGATTTCGGGCGAGGTGCAATGCGTCTGGCCGTGCGTGGACTGGCACGGCGATCCCGGCGCACCGGGATAACCCGCTCGAAGTGGCCTGTTTGTTGGCCGAATCGTCGCGATTGTGGTGTCGTTGCTTCCTGTAAGCCGGCCTTAACTTGAAAATCCGGCCTTACTTGCAGAGCGTAAAGTGCCATCCTACGTATAGTGTCCTGAACGCACTGGCGTACAAATCATCGGCGTTTTCGACCGGGTTGAGGCCTTCGGGACGGTTCCCGAAGCAGCACGAAACAGCGTCGTTTCCAGCGTCCCTCATCCCTCCTTACCGGCACTGTTCCAGCGATGCCGCTCCAGCGGGTCACGGAACGGGGGCACAACAAAAAGGAAGCAAGGCAATGACTAGCAAACCACGACCCACGCTGCAGCCGGGCGACACCCGGGCCTATCCCGTTCTTCCGCTGCGCGACATCGTGGTGTTTCCGCACATGATCGTTCCGCTCTTTGTCGGCCGCGAAAAGTCGATCAAGGCGCTGGAAGAGGTGATGCGCTCCGACACCTTCATCCTGCTGGCGACGCAGAAGAATGCGTCCGATGACGACCCGGCCACCGACTCGATCTTCGAGGTCGGGACCCTGGCGAGCGTGCTGCAATTGCTGAAATTGCCCGATGGCACCGTCAAGGTGCTGGTCGAAGGCGCGACCCGCGCCAAGGTCATCAAGTACAACGACCGTGACGAATATTACGAGGCCGACGCCACCGCACTCGTCGATGACATGGGCGAGAAGGTCGAGGCCGAGGCGATGGCGCGCTCGGTCGTCACCGAGTTCGAGAACTATGTGAAGCTGAACAAGAAAGTGTCGCCGGAAGTCGTTGGCGTCATTCAGCAGATCGAGGATTACGCCAAGCTCGCCGATACCGTGGCGTCGCATCTGGCCGTCAAGATCGCGGACAAGCAGCAAATTCTGGAGACGCCGTCCGTCACCGCGCGCCTGGAGAAGGTGCTCGGCCTGATGGAGAGCGAAATCTCGGTCCTGCAAGTGGAAAAGCGCATCCGCACCCGCGTCAAGCGGCAAATGGAGAAGACGCAGCGCGAGTACTACCTCAACGAGCAGATGAAGGCGATCCAGAAGGAGCTTGGCGACGAGGAAGGCAAGGATGAGCTTGCCGAACTCGAAGACAAGATCAAGAAGACCAAGCTGTCGAAGGAAGCCCGCGAGAAAGCCACGCACGAGTTGAAGAAGCTGCGCCAGATGTCGCCGATGTCTGCCGAGGCGACGGTCGTGCGCAACTATCTCGACTGGCTGCTGTCGATCCCGTGGGGCAAGAAGAGCAAGGTCAAGAAGGATCTGACCGCCGCCGAGACCATTCTCGATGCCGATCACTATGGGCTGGAGAAGGTCAAGGAGCGCATCGTCGAGTACCTTGCCGTGCAGCAGCGCGCCAACAAGCTGACCGGGCCGATCCTGTGTCTGGTCGGGCCTCCGGGCGTCGGCAAGACCTCGCTCGGCAAGTCGATCGCCAAGGCGACCGGCCGTGAGTTCGTGCGCGTGTCGCTTGGCGGCGTGCGTGACGAGGCCGAAATCCGCGGTCACCGGCGGACCTATATCGGTTCGATGCCCGGCAAGATCATCCAGTCGATGAGAAAGGCCAAGACCTCGAATCCGCTGTTCCTGCTCGACGAGGTCGACAAGATGGGCGCCGATTTCCGCGGCGATCCGTCATCGGCTTTGCTTGAGGTGCTCGATCCGGAACAGAACTCGACGTTCGCCGATCACTATCTGGAGGTCGACTACGACCTCTCGCACGTGATGTTCATCACCACGGCCAATACGCTCAATATCCCCGGGCCGCTGATGGACCGCATGGAGATCATTCGCATCGCCGGTTACACCGAGGATGAGAAGCTCGAGATCGCGCGCAAGCATCTGATCCCGCACGCGGTCGCCAAGCACGGCCTCGAGATGAAGGAATGGTCGATCGACGACGAGGCGTTGCTGCTGATGATCCGCCGTTACACGCGGGAAGCCGGCGTGCGCAGTCTCGAACGCGAACTGTCGACGCTGATCCGCAAGGCGGTCAAGGAACTGATGACGTCGAAGAAGAAGTCGATCGCCGTCACCGCCGCGAACCTGGCCGATTATCTGGGTGTGGCGAAATACCGCTACGGCGAGATCGAGGCCGAGGACCTGATCGGCATGGTCACGGGCCTGGCGTGGACCGACGTGGGCGGCGAACTGCTGACCATCGAAGGCACGTCGATGCCCGGCAAGGGCAAGATGACCGTCACCGGCAACCTGCGTGACGTGATGAAGGAGTCGATCTCGGCGGCGGCGTCTTACGTCCGCTCGCGCGCGGTTGCCTTCGGCATCGAGCCGCCGCTGTTCGACAAGCGCGACATCCACGTGCACGTGCCGGAAGGCGCGACGCCCAAGGATGGACCGTCGGCGGGCGTCGCCATGGTCACGGCTATCGTCTCGGTGATGACCGGCATTCCGGTGCGCCGCGATGTAGCGATGACGGGCGAGATCACGCTGCGCGGCCGGGTGTTGCCGATCGGCGGCTTGAAGGAGAAGCTGCTGGCGGCCGCGCGCGGCGGCATGAAGACGGTGCTGATCCCGGAGGAGAACGCCAAGGATCTGGTGGAAATCTCCGAGGCCATCAAAAAGCACCTGGAGATCATACCGGTCAGCCGCATGGACGAAGTCATCGCCCGCGCGCTGGTGCGCAAGCCGGAAGCGATTACCTGGGACGAGGAGGCCAAGCTTGCGACGCCGGTAGCGGCGGCGGAAGCGCCGGCCGACGAGGAAGGCTCAGGGCTCACCGCGCACTAGGCGGGAAAGCCCGAAACGAGACTGGAAGCGGCGCCGCGAGGCGCCGTTTTCGTTTATAGAATGCCAGGCGACTGTCTGAGCTCCGTCATCCTGAGGTGGCCGCCGAAACGGCCCTCGAAGGACGAGGGATGAAATGCAGCGCTTGCCTCGCGGTAGCGGATAGCGATAAACCGCTGCAATCGGGCGATTAGCTCAGTTGGTAGAGCGCCTCCTTTACACGGAGGATGTCGGCGGTTCGAGTCCGTCATCGCCCACCAG
>JBEPUC010000036.1:0-43985 GCA_041691675.1 Hyphomicrobiales bacterium
CTGAGCGAAAGCTCGGCTGGAGGTTCCTTAGCCTGATAAGGGCGGGAGCCGTAACTGACGCCCGGAAGCACGGCCCCGGGGACAAAAATCGCCGCGATGGAGCGCCGCGGGGCGCAAGCGTCCTTCGCCAAGGACGCTCGCACCCACAAGGTGCGGAATTGATGTGGCGCCACGCGGCGCTCCATCCCCTCGGGCTTTTCCCGAGGTGAGAAAAGGGAAGGCGGCCTGCCCGGGGCCTTAAAAAATACGGGCGATGAAGCGCGTCCATTGCATAGCGCGGTCAAGCCCGGCAATGATGGCGTCGAATGCCGGAGAAAAAAATGGCTTACGAAAATCTCATTGTCGAAACCAAAGGCCGGGTCGGCGTCATCCAGCTCAACCGTCTGCAGGCGCTCAATGCGCTCAACCGCGCTTTGATCGGCGAACTGACGCAAGCCATCGACGCGTTCGATGCGGACGCGGCGATCGGCTGCCTGCTGATTACCGGCAGCGACAAAGCCTTCGCCGCCGGCGCCGATATCAAGGAGATGGCCGACAAGACCTTCATCGAAGCCTATCTCGGCAACTTCGCCGGCGACTGGCATGCGCCGGCCCGCGCCCGCAAGCCGATTGTCGCGGCGGTGGCGGGCTTTGCGCTTGGCGGCGGCTGCGAACTGGCGATGCAATGCGACATCGTCATCGCCGCCGACAACGCCAAATTCGGCCAGCCCGAGATCAAGCTCGGCGTCATTCCCGGCATTGGCGGCACGCAGCGCCTGACGCGCGCGGTCGGCAAGGCCAAGGCGATGGATATGATTTTGACTGGCCGCATGATGGACGCGGCGGAAGCCGAGCGCTCGAACCTCGTCGCACGCGTGGTGCCCGCCGCGAGCCTGATGGACGAAGCGATGAAGGTCGCCGACACCATCGCCAATATGTCGCTGCCCTCGGTGCTGGCGGCCAAGGAGTCGGTCGATGCAGCGTTTGAATCCTCGCTGGCCGAAGGCGTGCGCTTCGAGCGCCGCATCTTCCATTCGCTGTTTGCGACGCAGGATCAGAAGGAAGGCATGAAAGCCTTCGTCGAAAAGCGAAAGCCTGACTGGAAGAACGAGTAAGCGCCCCGCCGCGTCACCGCGCCGGCAACGCTGCCGCGCGCGCCGGTATGGTGAGCGCGGCGACACCGACGATAACGATGGCCAATCCGGCCCAGGCGGTCGAGGTCAGTGTTTCGCCGAGGAAGACGACGCCGATTGCCACCCCGATCGGCACCCGCAAATAGGCTTGCGAGGTCGTGCCAACCGGCCCGAGCGTGTGGATCAGCCGGAAATAAATGACGAGTGCGAGCGCGGTCGAAAACACCGACAGGCAGAGCAAGGCGGTTATCGACTCTGCCGATGGCGCAAGGGTCCACGGCCGATCGACCAAAAGGCTGACCGGCACCAAAACCGCCGCACCGCAAATCAGCGACCCCGCGGCCGGCATCATCGGATCGAGCCCCTTGAAGCTGCGGCCGAATATGGCCGCGCCCGCGTAAGTGATGGTGGCGGCGACGATGGCCAACTGCGCCAGCAGCGTCTCCCCGAGACCATTGAAGCTTTGCACGCCGACAATCAGGCAGGTGCCGACGATACCGGCGATCACGCCGAACAGTTTCCGCGCGGTCACGGCTTCCTGGCGCGACAGGATTATCGTGAGCAAAAAAGTGAAGATCGGCGAGGTCGAATTGAGAATTGTCGCGAGACCGGCCTCGACGCTTTTCTCGGCCCAGGCGATCAGCGTGAATGGAATGACGCTGTTGAGGGATGCCTGAAACAGAAACCGCCGCCATGTCATGGCATCGCGCGGCAGGCTCAAGCCGCGCGCCTTGATGATGGCCAGCAACATAGCGCCAGCAATCAAGGTACGCACGGCGATCAGCGTGACCGGCGGAATGGTGGCAACGCCGATCTTGATGAATGTGTAGGAGGCGCCCCATAACGTGGCGAGCGCCAGCAACAGTACCAATTCAAGTTTGATGTCGATCTTTTCTGGCATGACCGGGTCGGTGCGAGGGCGCGTTTAGGCGTCCTCGCTTGATAAGGCCAATATCCCGAGAATGGTTCGGCGACGGCCGAAGTGGGGTGGCCGAAGTGCGATGAGGAGGCTAGAACCAGCGTTCCTTGACCACGACGGTGTCGCCGGGACGCAGCGGGAAGGTGACCGGCACCTCGCCGTGGAATTGCTGGCCGGGCGCGTTGCGGGTGATTTCGACCTTGCCTTTTGACGCCCGCGGCGCAAAGCCGCCGGCAATCGCGATCGCGGTTTCCGCCGTCATGTTGGCGACGTAAGGATACTGGCCGGGCGTTGTGACTTCGCCGAGAATAAAGAACGGCCGGTAGGCTTCGACCTCGACCGTCACATGGGGCTCGCGGACATAGCCCTGCTTGAGTTTGTTGGTGATGGTCCTGGACAATTCCTGCGTCGAGTAACCGCGTGCCGGTACGGTGCCGATCAGCGGCAGGCTGATGTTGCCGCTGGCGTCGACCATGTAGCTGTTGGTGATGCCGTCCTGCCCGAACACCACGACGCGCAGCTTGTCGCCGGAATCGAGCGTGTAAGCGGTTGTCGTGGGTGCGTAGGCATAGGCATTCGAGGCGGCGGCGCGGGGTGCCGCGACCGGCGCGGCATAGTGAGGCGCAGCCGCGGGCGGCGGTGTGTATTGCGCGATATAGGGCTGCTGCGGCGTCGGCTGTTGCGGATAGACGGGTGCTGCGCGGCGCGACGTAAACAGGCCGCGGCCGCCGCTGCGCGCGGGGGCGGGTTGCCTGTAGACGGGCTCGGCATATTGCTGCTGCGCATAGGATTGCTGCGCGTAAGCCGGCGACGACGAGTACAGCGCCTGCTGGTTATTCGGCGAAGGCGCCTGCGCGTATTGCGGCTGGACGAATTGTTGCGGCTGTTGGGCGACGACGGGGATTGGTTGGCCGGTCTGCGGATCGATGATGTAGGTCGTTTGCGCCGAATGACGCATGCAGCCGCCGACCGCGAGCACGGCCAGAGCGGCTATGAAAATGCGAGTTCCCCGCATCGAGCGAATCCGGGCGATTGGACTAAAATTCACGCCCGATTAGCGCTTTATATGGTTAAGAAATTCTAACTAACACCGAATTTCCCTCTCCACGCCGCTTGGCGCGGAGAGGTGAAGCTTCGGTCTTACGCCGTCGCGGTTTGTGCCGCCTTCACGCCTAATCCGATCGGACACGACACGCCGGTGCCGCCATGACCGCAATAGCCGAAGGGATTCTTGGCCAGATACTGCTGGTGATAGTCCTCGGCGAAATAGAATGTCGGTGCATCGACGATCTCGGTGGTGATCGCGCCGTAACGCCCGGCGGTCAGCTCCTTCTGATACATCGCCTTGGAAGCCTCGGCCGCCTGCTGCTGCGCGGCCGAGAAAGTGTAAATGCCGGAACGATACTGGGTGCCGACATCGTTGCCCTGGCGCATCCCTTGCGTCGGATCATGGCCTTCCCAGAACGCCTTGAGCAAAGCCTCGTAGGAAATCTTCTTCGGGTCGTACACCACCAGCACGACCTCGTTGTGGCCGGTCTGCCCCGAGCAGACTTCCTCATAGGTCGGATTGGGCGTGCCGCCGCCGGCATAACCGACCGCGGTGACATAAACGCCGTCAAGCTGCCAGAACGCCTTCTCGGCGCCCCAGAAGCAGCCGAGGCCGAAGATCGCTTTCTCGCTGCCCTCCGGATAAGGGCCCTTGAGGGGGTGATGGTTGACGAAATGCTCCTTTGCGGTGCGGATCTCCTGACCGCGTCCGGGCAGGGCCTGTTCCTTGGTGGGCATCGCGGTCTTTTTGAAACCGAACATGTCTGTCGCCCTTTCGGTTGGTTTTTCTTGCTGTTTGTGCCTGGTCACTCAATTGATGAGGCGAATATAAGCACGCGCCACGGGGCTCGAAACGGCCCGCCCGATCACGACTTTGAAAGCCAAGCTTTGGAGAGAGCGGCGTGAGGCGCTAACGCGCGTAGCCGATCAGCGGCTTTTTGCGGCGTCCGAGCAGCGTGAACACGATGCCGAGAACGCCGGCCACGGCCCAACTCGGCGCCGCAAGAACGCCGACCGCGATTGGATCCCACAGCACGCCGCCGGCCAAAGGGGCGATTGCCGGCTGTAGCCTGGCGAGGCTGGCGGGGTTGATAAGCTGCCACAGGGCGCTGACGCTGGTCAGATAGAGCTGATTGCCAGCGATGGACTTGGTGCCGTCGTAGATCACCAGAATAAAGGCCACCGCCAAGCAAAACAGGCCGATGGTGCGAAGCAAAAAGCGGATCATGGTGATTTCTTACAGGCTTAAAACGGCGAATTTGGGCTGATCGGGCGGCCTCGGGGCGAATTGGGATTAACCCGTGCTGCGTCCGCCTTCAACCCTCGGAGGCAACTTTGCATAGCGGGATGGCAGTCCTTGCCTTGAGTTGAAGCGCGTCTTTCCGCTATGCCATGCTCCAGACCTTGCGTCACAGTCTGCTGGCGCTAACGTCCCCGCCCCGATCTTCGCCTTGTTGGTCGTGCGATCCGGCGGCGTCATCGTGCCGTCTTATGGAGAGACAATGCCGAAACGTCCCCGCCCGACTTTCACCGAACAGGAAGCCCTGGATTTCCATAGCGTCGGCAGGCCCGGCAAGCTTGAGGTCATCGCCACCAAGCCGATGGCCACGCAGCGCGATTTGTCGCTTGCCTATTCGCCCGGCGTCGCGGTGCCCGTGCTTGCCATCGCCGAGGATCCGAGCAAGGCCTACGACCTGACGGTCAAGGGCAACTTCGTCGCCGTCATCACCAACGGCACCGCCATTCTCGGGCTCGGCAATCGCGGCGCGCTCGCGGCCAAGCCCGTGATGGAAGGCAAGGCGGTGCTGTTCAAGCGCTTCGCCGACATCGATTCCATCGATCTCGAGGTCTCGACCGAGGATCCGGACGAGTTCATCAACTGCGTCAAATATCTCGGCGCCGGCTGGGGCGGCATCAATCTCGAGGATATCAAGGCGCCCGAGTGTTTCATCATCGAGCAGAAACTGCGCGAGCTGATGGACATTCCGGTATTCCATGACGACCAGCACGGCACTGCGATCATTGCCACCGCCGGCCTGTTGAATGCGCTCGACCTCACCGGCCGCGACATCAAGTCGACCAAGATCGTCTGCAACGGTGCGGGCGCCGCCGGCATCGCCTGTCTCGAATTGCTCAAGGCCATCGGCTTCACACCGGAAAATCTCATCCTCTGCGACACCAAGGGCGTCATCTATCAGGGCCGCACCGAGGGCATGAACCAGTGGAAGTCGGGCTACGCCGTCAAGACCAAGGCGCGCACGCTGGAAGACGCGATGAAAGGCGCCGACGTGTTCTACGGCCTGTCGGCCAAGGGCGCGGTGACCAAAGAGATGGTCAAGTCGATGGCCGACAAGCCGATCATCTTCGCCATGGCCAATCCCGATCCGGAAATCACCGCCGAGGAAGTCGCCGAAGTGCGCGACGATGCCATCATGGCGACCGGCCGTTCCGACTATCCGAACCAGGTCAATAACGTCCTCGGCTTCCCCTTCATTTTCCGCGGCGCGCTCGACGTGCGGGCCTCGACCATCAACATGGAAATGAAGATTGCGGCGGCGCGCGCGCTGGCCGCGCTGGCGCGCGAGGACGTGCCGGATGAGGTCGCCGCGACCTATGGCGGCCGGCCGAAATTCGGCCCGGATTACATCATTCCGACGCCGTTCGATCCGCGACTGATTTCGACAGTCCCGCCGGCCGTCGCCAAGGCGGCGATGGATACCGGCGTCGCCCGCAAGCCCATCGCCGATATGGAAGCCTATAAGCACCAGCTCAATGCGCGGCGGGACCCGATCGCCGGCACGCTGGTGCAGGTCTACGCCAAGCTGCGCCGCTCGCCGAAGCGCGTGGTGTTCGCGGAGGGCGAGGAGGAGCAGGTGATCCGCGCCGCGGCGAGTTTCGTCGCGCAGGGCCTCGGCACCGCATTGCTGGTTGGCCGCGAGGACCGCGTCCAGGCTGCGGCCAAGGAAGCCGGCATCCCACTTGGCGACAGCATCAAGATCATCAATGCGCGGGTGTCGAACCGCAACACGGTCTACCTCAATTATCTCTACGAGCGTTTGCAACGCCACGGCTATCTACTGCGCGATTGCCAGCGGCTGGTGAATACCGACCGCAACTACTTCGCCGCGCTGATGGTCGCGCTGGGCGATGCCGATGCCATGGTGACCGGCGTCACCCGCAATTTCTCGGTTGCGCTCGAAGATGTGCGCCGGGTGATCGATCCCAAGCCCGGCCATCGCGTTATCGGCGTCTCGCTGGTGGTGGCGCGGGGCCGCACGGTCGTGGTTGCCGACACCGCGGTCACCGAAATGCCGACCGCCGAGGAGCTAGCGGAAATCGCGGTCGAGGCGGCCGGCGTGACGCGCCGGTTCGGCTACGAGCCGCGGTTGGCGATGCTCGCGTTCTCGAGCTTCGGCCATCCGCAGAGCGAACGTTCGTCGCGCGTGATCGAAGCGGTCAAGATTCTCGACAGCAAGCGGGTCGATTTCGAATATGATGGCGACATGGCCGCCGACGTTGCGCTCAACACCGAGCTCGCCGCGGCCTATCCGTTCTGCCGGCTATCGGACGCCGCCAACGTGCTGGTGATGCCGGCGTTTCATTCGGCGTCGATCTCGACCAAAATGCTTCAGGAGTTGGGTGGCGCCACCGTGATTGGTCCGTTGCTGGTCGGCCTTGATCGTCCGGTGCAGATCGTGCAACTCGGCGCCAAGGATACCCAGATCGTCAACATGGCGGCGCTGGCTGCGTACAATGTGAGCGGTTGATTTTTCACCGCATCAAATATTGGGAGAGATGAGTTGAGTAAGATTCTGTCCGGCGTTATCGCCGCGGTCGCGACCCCGATCGACGAGGCCGGCGCGCCCGATCTCAAGCGCGCAACGGACCTGGCGCGCCACCTGCTCGACAATGGCTGCAACGGCCTCAACGTGCTCGGCTCGACCGGCGAGGCGACGTCGTTCTCGCTCGACGAACGCAAGTCGGTGATGAGCGCCTATAAGAAAAACGGTCTGCCGCTCGACCGGCTGATGGTCGGCACCGGCGCGGCATCTGTATCGGATGCGGTCGCGCTGACGCGGCATGCCGCAGAATTGGGGTTCGCCGGTGCGTTGGTGCTGCCGCCGTTCTACTACAAAGGCGTGCCGGACGACGGACTGGTCAATTACATCGGCGCGCTGGTGCAGGCGACGGCCGACACCAGGCTGCCGATCTATCTTTATCATTACCCGGCATTGTCCGGCCTGCCGTGGCATGTCGCGTTGATCAAGCGTCTGCGCGAAACCTTCCCGTCCCGCATCGTTGGTCTGAAGGATTCCTCCGGCGACATGGCCTTTGCCCGCTCGGCCGCGGCGGTCGCAAAAGATTTTGCTGTATTCCCATCGACGGAAGCCTGTCTCCTCGACGCCCGTGCCGGCGAGTTCGCCGGCTGCATCTCGGCGACGGCCAACCTCAATGCCGATTTGTGCCAGCGCGCCTGGGCCGATGGCGATGCAGCGGCGCTCGAAACCGCGGTGGCGATCCGCAAGCTGTTCGAGGGGCGGCCGCTGGTTCCCGGCGTCAAGACGTTGCTAAGCCATATCCATAACGATCCGGCGCTGGCAGGGGTGCGGCCGCCGCTGGCCGCGATTTCGGCCGCGGATAAAGCCGCCATTACCGGCGGACATGACGCAATCCGGGCCAAAAAGGTCGCCTGAGGCCCAAAACGGCCCGATTTTTCCGGCGTTGACGCCCGGGTGCAGCCTGACTATAAGCCACGCACCCGGAGGCGGTTTTTCGCCCCCACATTCTTTTCATAGACCGGTCGCTTTGCGGACTGATCCGCCGGCGAGACCAGTCACCTGACGACGAACGAGAGTTAAATGGCCAATACCAGTTCCGCCCGCAAAGCCACGCGAAAGATCGAGCGCAAGACCGCGATCAACAAGGCGCGCCGCACCGTGCTGCGCAACTCGGTTCGCAAGGTCGAGGAAGCCATCGCCTCCGGCGACCGCACCGCGGCAATGACGGCGATCAAGGAAGCCGAGCCGGCGATCATGCGTGCAGCGCAGCGCGGCGTCGTTCACAAGAACACCGCGAGCCGCAAGGTGTCGCGTCTTGTGAATCGTATCGCGAAAATCGCGAAGTAGATCAAGCACCGTCATTTTTATCGGCGACGCCTGCCGCGCTTCAAGCAAGTCGGTGGGCAGGCGTACCCCTGATTTTCCGCGCGTATCGTCCCGGCGCTTCCGTCCCGGCCGTCGCATTCTGAAATCTGAATTGAATCTTGGTACCGAGCGTCTTCTGGGGCGCTCAAGGTCCTGGTTGAGCTTTTGGCTGCTTGAGCCCTCGCTCGGGTCGAGCCGTCTTGCTCAATCCGCCCGCCGCGTGCGGTCATCTTTGCCGGTCTCGTGGAGGTCGGCTTCCCGGAACGGAAATTTTCTCAGCCAATCGGCCGATGACGCTTCGATATTTTTATCTGGCTGACAATTTTGCAGTCGGTCAAGTTCAACAGGCAACGATCGGGCGTCGCGATAATTTATTTCGGCACCCGGACGTGACCGCTACCGATTATACCAGCACCTGTGCCGTACAATCCAATTCGCCGCACCGCATATAGCGTCATTGCCATAAAAGTTTCTTGGCTTTGTCTCAATAGACTGCTCGGCAATATTTTGCTGGACTTCTTGCAATGCAAGCCGGGCACGCTTCGCTGCTGCCTCGAAGTAGCGGCCCCAGTTACCTTCACAATTCGACCATAAATTTCGGCGGCGATATAACGACTTAAGCTGAATGCCCAGGCGAGGACCCGGAAATGCCTGCGCCACGGGGTCTTCCGACATTCGAATCGAAAAAAAAATTCCAGCGCGGCAAAATACACGCAGTCGCCGAGGCCGAGAGATTCCTAACGAATCATCAAGACCTTGCAATCCTTCCCCAACAGTTTCGCCGTTCAAGCGATGCCGCGCGAGCCGTGCGCGCGTCTCCGGCGCGGTTTTAAGCTCAAATGGAATTTGAACCGCGATCCACGTTGTGTATTTTCAAAAGGCGCCCAGCGTCTTGGAGCGCGATCAGTGACAAGGAAAGGTTCTGCGCTCATCGGCAGATGAGGACGGCTAATTTTTGTCCGCAGCGAACAACGACAGATACAGAAACAACGGCAGACAAAGAAGAGCGACAGATAAAGACGACCGATCGATAAGACGACAGATAAAGACCACAGATAGCGACTACAAAATGCCTGCCGATGGCAGGAGACGAAGCCGACACCGGCGAGATGCCTGACGCGACAAAAAGGGGGGCCTCCATGATGACGACGAGATATTGTTCCGTGCAAAGCACCGACGGTCTGGAAACTCAGGCGTTCGCTATCGGCACGCTCAATATTGCTCCTCCGAATATTGCCGCCCCGAATATTGGCTCTGTTCCTTCTCGCCTGTCTGCCAATTCTATTGTAGGCGCAAGCCTGTTCGCGCATCGCGCCGTTGCTGCGGTCGCACGCGGCAATCAGTTTTCTGTTCCGCCCAATTTATCGTAGCGGGCGACACCTCTCGAAACGTCATCAAGCCGAGCCACAGGCGCTTTATTGCCTCAAGCGGTCAAACTTCTTCCGAAGACGTTCCGATAGTCAGTCGCGCCGCCCCTTGTTTGCGTTGGCGTTATCGTGCCGCCGAGCCGGTCCCGTTCGCGTCCGTTTCAACCTTTTGAGCCAAAGAGAACTAAAATGCACGACGAAGAAAACTGGTTGCGGGTCAAGGCACGGTTGCGCGCCGAGGTTGGCGACGACGTGTTCTCGAGCTGGTTCGCGCGGATGGACCTGGAATCGCTCAACGAAGGCGCGGTGCGGCTATCGGTGCCGACGCGCTTTCTCAAGAGCTGGATTCAGTCGCATTACGCCGAGCGCGTGCTGGCCTGCTGGCAGCAGGAACAGGAGGAGGTCAGCCGCATCGAGCTGATCGTGCGCTCGGCCGTGCTCAAGACCACGGTGCAGCCCAAGCCCAAGGCCGAACTAATCGCCGCCGCGACCAACGGCGCCCGGCACTTTACCAATAGCGCCGTCAACGGCCGCCCGATGCTGGCTGGCGATCCGGGCGTACACGAGGCGCTCGGCGGATCGCCGCTCGACGCACGGCTGACCTTCGACAGTTTCATGGTCGGTCGCTCCAACACGCTGGCGCAGGCCGCCGCCAAGCAAGTCGCGGCCGCACGCCGCGGCGACCCCGTGATGTTCAACCCGCTCTACATTCATGCCGGCGTGGGCTTAGGCAAGACGCATCTGTTGCAGGCGATCACCTGGGCCGGCAACGGCGCGGGCGAGCGCAAGGTGCTCTATCTCACCGCCGAGAAGTTCATGTACGGCTTCGTCTCGGCGCTGCGCACCCAGACCGCATTGGCCTTCAAGGAAGCTTTGCGCGGCATCGGCGTGCTGGTGATCGACGACCTCCAGTTCCTGCAAGGCAAATCGACCCAGGCCGAATTCTGCCACACGCTCAACGCGCTCATCGACGCCGGCCGTCAGGTCGTCATCGCGTCAGACCGGCCGCCGTCTGATCTCGAAAGCCTCGACGACCGCGTGCGCTCGCGTCTCGCCGGCGGGCTGGTCGTGGAGATGGGGACACTCGGCGAGGAGTTGCGGCTGGAAATTCTCAAGGCCCGCATGCAGTCGGCCCGCGCGCATCACCCGAGCTTCGATGTGCCGCTGCCGGTCCTTGCCTATATCGCCAAGACCGTCACCCATAACGGCCGCGACCTTGAAGGCGCGCTCAATCGTCTTCTGGCGCACAACAAGCTCACCGGCCAGTCGGTGACGCTGGAAATGGCCGAGCGCGAAGTGCGCGACCTGATCCGGCCGCAGGAGCCAAAGCGCGTCAAGATCGAGGACATCCAGCGGATTGTAGCGCGCCAGTATAACGTCAGCCGCTCGGACCTGTTGTCATCGCGTCGCACGGCGAACGTCGTGCGCCCTCGGCAGGTCGCGATGTACCTGGCCAAGACCCTGACGCTTAGGTCGCTGCCTGAGATCGGGCGACGGTTTGGTGGCCGCGACCACACCACGGTTCTGCACGCGGTGCGCAAGATCGAAGGCCTGGTCGGCAACGACATGGCGCTGGCCGAGGAAATCGAGATTTTGAAGCGCCAGTTACAGGAGTAATTCCGGCTCCGCTCGTCCCCGCGAAGGCGGGACTCCGAGCCGAGCCCGGAAGCCTAGGGAGCCGGATTCCCGCTTTCGCGGGAATGAGCGGGGATGGACCAGCACCGCAAGCCCGTGCAGGCAAAACCGCCTGTGGACGCCTGGGGAAATTTTGTCCCGCTGCGCCACCGCCCTTGCTTAAATGCCGCTGTCTTGCCACCTTTGCGCCCCGGCTCGTCGGTGCGATAAGGCCGGTCTGTAGTTGCGCCTGGTTTACGGGCTCATTTCAAAGGCGCCGAGCGGGTCCCCATGAAAGTCACTGTCGAACGCGCCGAACTCCTGAAATCGCTCGGTCACGTCCACCGCGTGGTGGAACGGCGCAATACCATTCCGATCCTCGCCAACGTGCTGATCCGCGCGGAGAGCGGCAAGCTCAGCATGAAGGCCACCGACCTGGATCTGGAGGTCACTGATTCAATCGTGGCCGAGGTCGCGCCGGGTGGCGCGACGACCGTGCCGGCGCACATGTTCTATGACATCGTGCGCAAGCTTCCCGATGGCTCGCAAATCGTCATTGAGGGCTCCGGCGATCGCGCCGTGCTATCGATCCGCGCCGGGCGCTCGCGCTTCACATTGCAGACGCTGCCGGAAAGCGATTTCCCCGATCTCGCCGCCGGCGAGATGAGCCATAAATTCAGCGTGCCGGCCGCCGATCTCAAGCGGCTGATCGACAAGACCCAGTTCGCGATCTCGACCGAAGAAACCCGCTACTATCTCAACGGCATTTTTCTGCATGCCGCCGGCAGCGCCAAGGCCGCGACCCTGCGTGCGGTCGCAACCGACGGTCATCGGCTGGCGCAGGTCGAGTTGCCGCTGCCGGAGGGCGCAGCCGGCATGCCGGGCATCATCGTGCCGCGCAAGACGGTCGCCGAGGTGCAGCGCCTGATCGAAACCGGCGACGGCGAGGTTCTCATCGAATTGTCGGCCGGCAAGATACGCTTCACGCTGGGCAACGTGGTGCTGACGTCGAAGTTGATCGACGGCACCTTCCCCGATTACGGCAGGGTCATTCCCGCCAACAACGATAAGAGCCTGATCGTTGACAAGAAGGATTTCGAAGCCGCCGTCGACCGCGTCTCGACGGTGTCGAGCGAGCGCGGCCGCGCCGTCAAGCTGTCGATCACCGGCGGCCGGCTCGTCTTGTCGGTGACCAATCCCGACAGCGGCAGCGCCACCGAGGAACTGGAAATCGAGTACGAATCCGACCCGCTCGATATCGGTTTCAACTCGCGCTATCTGCTCGACATCGCCGCGCAGATCGAAGGCGAAGTTGCAATCTTGAAGCTCGCCGATCCCGGTTCGCCGACGCTGATCCAGGACAAGGACGCCAAGGGCGCGCTCTACGTCCTGATGCCGATGCGGGTTTAGCGTTCTGGACGCCGCTCGGATACCCTCTCCCACAAGGGAAGAGGATAAGCTGCGGCGAACAGCACCGCCGTGAATATGACCGCAGCTTTCATTCGCCGCCTGACGTTGACGAATTTCCGCAGCTACCACAGCGCTCAGATCACGCTGCGCGAGGCGGGACCCGTGGTGCTCACCGGCATCAATGGCGCTGGCAAGACTAATCTGATCGAAGCCATCTCGATGCTGGCGCCGGGCCGTGGCCTGCGCCGCGCTAGCATGGATGAACTCGCGTTCTCGGAAGGCAACGGTTCCTGGGCCGTATCCGCCGAGATCGAGGGCATGCTCGGCCTCTCTACGCTGGGCACCGGCATCGAGGCGGCGGCGAACGACGATGCGCCGTCAACACGCAAATGCCGGATCGATCGCGAGACTGTCGGCTCGGCCACCGCTTTCGCCGATCATCTTCGCGTCGCCTGGCTGACGCCGTCGATGGATCCGCTGTTCAATGGGCCGGCGTCGGACCGGCGGCGTTTTCTCGACCGCCTGGTGCTGGCGGTCGATGCTCAGCATTCAAGCCGCGTCAATGCGCTTGAGCGGTCGCTGCGCTCGCGCAACCGGTTACTGGAAGACCGTGGCGATCCGCATTGGCTGGACGCCATCGAGCACGAGACCGCCGAAGTCGCGGTCGCGGTTGCGGCGGCGCGCGCCGAGACGGTCGGGCGGCTGTCGGCCGCGCTCAATGCCGGCCGTGAGCAGTCTCCGGCGTTTGCGATGCCGGATATCGAGCTCGACGGCTGGATGGAGAAGCTGCTGCCGACCACGAGCGCGGTCGAGATTGAGGACCGCTATCGCGAACTGCTGTGCGAAGGCCGCGCCCGCGATGCCGCTGCCGGCCGCACGCTCGACGGCCCGCATCGCTCCGATCTCATCGTTCGTCATGCCGGCAAAGGCATCCCGGCATCGGACTGCTCGACCGGCGAACAAAAAGCGCTGCTGATCAGGCTGGTGCTGGCGCATGCGCGGCTGATCAAGGACATGACCGGCTTTGCGCCGGTGATGCTGCTCGACGAGGTGGTCGCCCATCTCGACCCGATGCGCCGGGCCGCGCTTTACGACGCGCTGGCCGCGCTCGGCGCTCAGGTCTGGATGACTGGCGCCGATCCGGCCGCGTTCGGCGACATCGTCGGCCGCGCCCAGGTCTTCGAGGTGCGGGCAGGTCTGGTGGAACCCAGGTCATAGGTTTCGCGCGGGAAATTTGCGCAGTCGGGCCGATTTGACTCGAATTGCTGCGTTTAGCTTTCCCGCCCCGTAACGGTGACGTTCCATTAATCGAGATATTTTGAAGTAATTGAGAAGGGGAACCTTCCCGTGCGTCATGCCTTTATTCCAGTACGTGGTCACAACCACGAGAAGGAATGAGGCGATGTTGCAAGACGAGGAAAAGCAGACGCAGCGCCGGAAAGGCGAATTACACAACGCGGTCGATACGATGCACGGAGAATTGACGCGCGTCGAAATCATGACCGCGGCGATGGCCGCGTTCAGCCAGCCGATTCCCGATTATGAGCAGAACTTCCACCATCTGCGCCATCTGACGGCGAGCGCGGCGCAGCTCAAGTCGCACTAGAGTTCCCCGAGGAGTTCCCGGCGTTGGCGCTCTGAGGCGTCGGAAAACCGCCGTAGAGTGTGGGCTTCGCTGAGTAGCCCCAACACCTGGCGACGCTCGATCGAATCGACCACGGCGAGAGCTTCCGCCTCGTATTTGCCGAAGGCCATGATCGCTTCCTGCGCCGTCATTTGCGGCAGCACGACGTGATCGACGTGGTGCAGGATGTCGCGCAGCGGCGTAGTAGCGGCAAGTTCCGCGGCGTGCGCCTCCGCCACCAGCACCATGCCGGTATAACGGCCTTCTTCATCGACCGCGATCACCTGATTTGTCGAGCCGAGAGGAAAAGCCTCCCGGAATGCCGAGACAGTGGCCTCAACCGGCGTGGTGCGGACGTCGGCGCGCATCATCTGCGCCACCGTGAGGTCCCGGATCCAGCCGACATCGGCAGCGCCGCGAATAGTCTCCCCACGCAGGTGAAAGCGCCAAGTGGTGAACGAATAGCCGAAAAATTCGCGCGTGACCTGCATCGAGATGATGACCGCGATCAGCACCGCGGTTGTCAGCCACAGATCGCCGGTTGTTTCGAGCGCGATAAAAGTCATGGTCAGCGGACCGCCAATGACCGCGACCGACAGCGCGCTCATGCCGATGATGGCGTAAGCGTCCGGATTGATATGCAATGTGGGCCACAGCGTGTTGAGCCCGACGGCGAACAACTGGCCGCCCAGCGCGCCGAGCAGCAGCGACGCGAAAAACAATCCGCCGCGAAAACCGCTGCCGAGCGATATCGTCGAGGCCAGGGCCTTGAGAACGAACATAATCGCGATGGTGGCCACCGGCAGTTTGAAAATGCCGGTGAGGTGCAGCGCGCCATGTCCGGACGACATCACCTGCGGCGAGATTATTGCCATCAGGCCGACCAGCGCGCCGCCCAGCATCGGGCGCAGGCTCGGTCGCACCCGGGCCTTTGTGAAGAGCTGTTCGCAGGCGGCGACGCCGCGCATCAGAAGGATACCGAAGCCAGCGGCGGCCAGGCCAAGCCCGCCGGCAATTACCAGATCCTGGACCGAGAGGTCCGACAGGTGGCCGGTTTCGATGCCGAGGCGGTCCGGCGAGAATGCTGCGGATGTAAGGTACCCCAGCAGCGCCGCCATGCCGACGGGCGCCAGGCTCCCGACTGCGTAGCTGCCGATGATAAGCTCGAATCCGTAGAACGCGCCGCCAAGTGGCGCGCCGAAGGCTCCCGCGATGGCGCCCGCGGCGCCGCAGCCGACCAGCACGCGCATGTCGTGGCGGCGCAGGCGGAACGCCTGGCCGATCTTCGAGGCAAGGCCGCTCGCCAGTTGGGTGTAACCGGCCTCCAGTCCGACTGAGGCCCCGACACCGCTCGACCAGACGGTCTGCGCCGCGACGATCAAGCTGCCGCGCATCGACATGCGGCCGCCGTGCAGGGCATTGGCCTCGACCGGATCGACTTCGCTGCCGCGCCAGCGTGCGATGTAGGCAGTGACGAGGCCGAAGGCGAGGCCGCCGATGCAGGGCACCAGGAAGGCATAAATCGGGTCGAGCGCATACACGCCCGAAAGCCGCTCGCCCGGATCGATGCCGAAAAACGTCACATGCATCAGTGCGACGAGCGCCGACATGATGGCAACGCCAAGCCCGGCAAGACCGCCGGTGAGCGCTGCAAGCGCGATGACGCTCGATTCCCGTGCGCGAACGATCGCACGCAGGCGATGGGGAACTTCAAAATTGCGGCTGAACCAGCGCATGGGGCAAAGCTTGCGAAAAATGTAAGCGGGTTGCTAAACCCGATCTGCTTAGATGCCAGGTCAGCGACGCGCGCAAGCGCGAAACGAAAAATTGGCAATTCATGCCACCCTGGACCGCCCGCGTGGCGGATCGATGACGTCGGGCGGCAAATTAATCGGGTCAAAAAACGGGACAGGAACGCGGTTCATTCCGTCGCCGAAAAATCAGCCGGGAAACCGCGCAAAGCGGGTCATAAAAATGGCTCGATTTAACCTCGCCGGTCCTTGAAAAAGTCCTTCCAAATCAACAAATTAACTGCAATGACTTTGCGCTGTACGCGGCTTGGTTTTCGTGTCACACCCAAAGCTCAATCTGATTCATTTTCGTGCCCCGTTGAAGGTGCAGTCCATGGCTGAACCGGCCCAAGAAATCCGCCAAGAAATCCGCGACGACGTCCGATCCGACGATACCGATTACGGCGCCGAGTCGATCAAGGTCCTCAAGGGCCTTGATGCCGTGCGCAAGCGGCCGGGCATGTATATCGGCGACACCGACGACGGCTCGGGCCTGCATCACATGGTCTATGAGGCAGTCGATAATGCCATCGACGAAGCGCTCGCCGGTCATGCCACGCAGGTCGACGTCATGCTCAATCCGGATGGCTCCTGCACCGTGCGCGATAACGGCCGTGGCATTCCGACGGCGATGCATTCGGAAGGCGTATCGACTCCCGAAGTGGTGATGACGCAGCTTCATGCCGGCGGCAAGTTCGACCAGAATTCCTACAAGGTGTCCGGCGGTCTGCATGGCGTCGGCGTCTCCGTCGTCAATGCGCTATCGACCTGGCTCAAGCTGACGATCTGGCGCGACGGCAGAGAGCACTTCATCGAATTCCGCGACGGTGTCGCGGTGGCGCCGCTCAAGGTCGTCGGCGACTCGAACGGCAAGCGCGGCACACAGGTGTCGTTCCTGCCCTCGACCGAGACTTTCACCATGGTCGAGTTCGATTTCTCGACGCTGGAGCATCGCCTGCGCGAACTGGCGTTCCTGAATTCCGGCGTGCTGATCGTTTTGTCCGACATGCGACATGCGGTCGAAAAGCGCGAGGAAATGAGATACGAGGGCGGCGTCGAAGCCTTCGTGCGATATCTCGATCGCAACAAGTCGCCGCTCATTCCCAAACCGCTGATGATCCGCGCCGAGCGCGACGGCATCACCGTCGAATGCGCGCTGTGGTGGAACGACGCCTATCACGAGAACGTTCTGTGCTTCACCAATAACATTCCGCAGCGCGACGGAGGCACTCATCTTGCCGGCTTCCGCGGTGCGTTGACGCGCCAGGTGACGCAATACGCCGACACCATCGGCACCACGCGCAAGGAAAAAGTTGCGCTGACCGGCGATGACTGCCGCGAAGGTTTGACCGCGGTGTTGTCGGTGAAGGTGCCGGACCCGAAATTCTCGTCGCAGACCAAGGACAAATTGGTCTCCTCTGAAGTGCGTCCGGTGGTCGAGAACGTCATCAATCAGGCGCTGCAGGACTGGTTCGAAACTCATCCGCAGGAATCAAAGATCATCGTCGGCAAGGTGGTCGAGGCCGCCGCCGCACGCGAGGCCGCGCGCAAGGCGCGCGATTTGACGCGGCGCAAGGGTGCGCTCGACATCTCGTCATTGCCGGGAAAACTGGCGGATTGTCAGGAGCGCGATCCCGCCAAGTCCGAACTGTTCATCGTCGAGGGCGATTCCGCCGGCGGTTCCGCCAAGCAGGGCCGCAACCGTGAATTCCAGGCCGTGCTGCCGTTGCGCGGCAAGATTTTGAACGTCGAGCGCGCCCGTTTCGACAAGATGCTCGGCAGCCAGGAAATCGGAACGCTGATCACCGCGCTCGGCACCGGCATCGGCCGCGACGAATTCAATCCGGACAAGCTGCGCTACCACAAGATCATCATCATGACGGACGCCGACGTCGACGGCTCGCATATCCGCACGCTGCTGTTGACGTTCTTCTTCCGGCAGATGGAGGAACTGATCCGGCGCGGTTACATCTACATCGCGCAGCCGCCGCTCTACAAAGTGAACCGTGGCAAGTCCGAGCAATATCTCAAGGACGAACGCGCGCTCGAAGATTATCTGATCTCGACCGGCGTCGAGGAAGCCGTGTTGCGGCTTGCCAGCGGCGAGGAACGCGCCGGCGAAGATTTGCAGAAGCTCGTTGAAGAGGCGCGCAGCGTCCGCAATACGCTCAACGGTCTGCATAGCCGCTACAATCGTCAGGTGGTCGAGCAGGCCGCGATTCTCGGCGTTCTCAATTCGGAAATCTTCGGCCATGCCGAAAACGCCAATGCTGCAGCCCCTTTTATCGCGCGCCGCCTCAATGTGCTGGCCGAGGAAACCGAACGCGGCTGGGAAGGCGAGTTCAGCGAACAGGACGGCTTCGTGTTTACGCGCACGGTGCGCGGCGTGAAAAGCGTCGCTATTCTCGATCACGCGTTGCTCGGTTCGGCCGATGCCCGCAAGCTGGATGAGCATGCGGCCTCGTTGCAGAAGGTGTACGAAAAGCCGGG
The DNA here is from genome assembly GCA_041691675.1 of Hyphomicrobiales bacterium. Classification (GTDB taxonomy): domain Bacteria; phylum Pseudomonadota; class Alphaproteobacteria; order Rhizobiales; family Xanthobacteraceae; genus Pseudolabrys. The sequence continues at coordinate 18,518 of JBEPUC010000036.1, forward strand.
CATGCTGCGCCGCAAGGACGATAGCTGGCCGATCTATGGGCCGGTCGGGCTATTCGAGGCGATCACCGGTGCCGGCCGCAAGGGCGTGTCGATGCAGCGCTACAAAGGGCTGGGCGAGATGAACCCGGAGCAATTGTGGGAGACCACGCTCGACGTCAATGCGCGCTCGCTGCTTCAGGTGCGCATCAAGGAAGTCGACGAGGCCAATGTGCTGTTCGATCAGCTCATGGGCGATCTCGTCGAGCCGCGCCGTCAGTTCATCCAGGACAACGCACTGAGCGCCAGCGTCGACGTGTAACGCGCGGAGGGCGATTCCTTGACCGAGCCGAAGCCAAGGATTATCGCGACATCGCGGCTATGCTGTCGGCGGGCGTTTCGTTGGAACGAGCCTTGGCTGTATTTGCTCGAATGTTTGCAAATGACCCGGCGCTGCCTTTGAAAGCTCTTGGATATTTCAAGGTTGGTGACCTGCTGAGCCTGACGAATGCCGAGCAGAATCTCCTACGCGCTGCCCGCGATCATGTACCGACATCCCGCTTGTCGAGCTGAAGCACGGATCGTTCGCAGGCTAAATCGGGTTCACGACGTCAGCTTGGCGTCGAGCGCGGATCGCGTGCCGGCCAGCGGCCGGCCTCAACGCGGGCGAGAAATTCGCCGACCACGTGGTTGAACAGGTCGGGCTCCTCCAGATTGACGACGTGACCGGTCTTGGGAAACATTACTAGGCCGGATGCTGCAATCGTGTTTTTGAGAAACAGACTCGACTCGATGCAGCGGTCGTCCTCGTCGCCGACCACGATCAGCGCCGGTGCCGTCAGCTTTCGGATGGCGTCCTCGAAATCCAGCAAAGACGGGCGCGCGCCCTGAAAGCCGCGTGACGTCAGCGCCGAACCGCGCGGGTCATGCTCGGCAAAGCGGGCGACGAATTCGGCAAAGCCGCGCGGGTCCTTGATCGCGAACGGAATGCGGCTCGGTCCGTGGCCGTAAGTCTCGGCAACGCGCGCCGCGCCTTCGTTCTCGAACATATCGCCGACCGCGCGCGAACTCTTGTGGTGCTCGGCGACATAGTCGCGCTCGAATCCGGAGCCGGTGCCGGCCAGCACCATCGACAGGACGCGCGACGGATGATTAAGCGCGGTCAGCAACGTCGTGTAGCCGCCCATCGACAGGCCGACGAGATGGGCTTTGTCGATCTTGAGATGATCGAGCACGGCGACGCAGTCGCGCATCACATGCATGTACGAGTACGCATTCGGATCGGACGGCACGTCGGACGGCGTATAGCCGCGCGCGGAGTAGGTGATGCAGCGATAGCGCTTGCCGAATTCGCGCATTTGCGGTTCCCAGCCCCGATGGTCGGAAGCGAACTCGTGGACGAACAGAATCGGCGTGCCGGCGCCGGTTTCCTCGTAATAGAGTTTGACGTTATCGGGAGTGATGGCGAAAGGCATGCGAGCGTTTCCTTGATTGCGCCAACCCACATTCCGCTCATTCCCGCGAAAGCGGGAATCCAGGACAACGCAATGTGAACTCGGCTTGGTCTGGGTCCCCGCCTCCGCGGGGACGAGCGGTTGTGGTTAGAAGAGGTCCAGATATTCTTTCTGTTCCCAGGCGGTGACGACGCCTTCTTCTTTAGCCGCCGGCTCGTCGCGCAGGAAACGATCGAACTCGGCCTGTTTGATATGGGCATAGTAGTCGATAAATCCGCTGCCGAAACCGTCGCGAAAACATTCGTCGGCGCGCAACGCGGTAACGGCTTCGCCCAGGGATTTCGGCAGCAGCGTTGCCTCGGTCTCATACGGCGTATCGGCCGACGGCCCGGGGTCGAGCCGCCGCGCGATGCCATCGAGACCTGAAAATATCTGCGACGCGATATAGAGATACGGATTGGCGGCCGGCTCGCCGATGCGGTTTTCAAGGTGCGTGGCGGCGTCGCCGGGCTGGCCCATCACGCGCATCATCACGCCGCGATTGTCGCGCCCCCAGATGGCGCGGTCCGGCGCCAGCGAATAGGCACGGTAGCGCTTGTAGCCGTTTACCGTCGGCGTCGTGAAGGCGGCGGCAGCTTGCGCGTGCGTGAGCAGGCCGCCGAGATAATGCTGTCCCAGCGTCGATAGCCCGTTCGGATCGACGAAAGCGTTGCGCTTCGATTTCGTCTCGATCAGCGACTGATGCAGGTGCCAGCCGCTCGACATCACGTTCGGCAACGCCGGACGGCACATGAAGCTGGCGAGATAGCCGTTGCGGCGCGCGATCTGTTTCACCGCCGAGCGAAACAGGATCATCGTGTCGGCCGCTTCCAGTCCCATCTGCGGGCGGAAAGTGAATTCGACTTGGCTCGGTCCCAACTCGATCTCGACCGACCGCAACGGCAGGTCGAGCGCCAGAAGGCCGCGCCGCAAGATCTCGATGGCTGGATCGAGCATGTCGAAGCGCGACTCGGTGAGGTATTGATAGCCCTGGGTGAGAAAGCTGACGTCCGGCGCGGCCGGCGGCCAAGTGATGTCGGCCGGCGAGAGGCGGGCATTGTCGAGCTTGAACAGATGGAATTCGACTTCCAGTCCGGCAAAGAAATCGAAGCCTGATTTGTTCAACGTCGCCAATGCATTGCGGCAAATGGCGCGCGTCGAGAACGGCACCGGCTTGCCGTTTGAGAAGACAATGTCGCACAAGAGCCAGCCGGTGTTGGCGGCCCACGGTAAAATCCGGAAGGTCGTCGGATCGGCGACCATGACGAAGTCAGCGCCGCCCTGCATCTCGTCCATGCCGAAGCCGCCGCCAGCGGTGAACACCGGAAACACGCTTTTGTGCGCGGTGTCCTTGGCGAGCAGCGTCGTCGTCATGGTGACGCCATTGCGCATCGCGCCGGCCACTTCGGAGGCGAGCAACGTTTTGCCACGCAGCACGCCGTGCTGATCGACGAAGGAAAAGCGCACGACCTCGAGCTTGTGCGCTTTGATGGCGCGCAGCACCTGCGTTGCGGCCCGTTCCTGGGCGGCAGACCAGAGGTTGTGACGCTCGACGAAGGTGGTGGTCTTTGTAGGTTTATGCGACGGCATCAAGCACCATTTGCTCTCGCCGCCGAGGAGTGGAATTCACCGCCCATTCTTCCAGCTCATCGTCTTGCGCTTTTGCGCCTCGCTCTTCTGCCAATAGCCTTGCCAGTCGTCGGCCGGGCCGATGCCATCGATGGCGGCGGGGCCGGTGATGCGCGCCGCGCGCGCCTCGTCGATCACCAGGATCGGAGTCTCGCCTTTGCCGGTCTGGCCGATGGCGTCGCGCAACAGCTTGCGGTAGGCGACGATCGCCTTGTCGGACGTGCCGAGATGTTCTTCGGTGCGGTCCTGGATCGTGCCCATCGACTCGCAGGCCCACTGGTCATGCACGTTGATGTCGGCGCCCATGCCGGTGAACGTCTGGTGCTCTTGCTCGTGCGGGTCGAAGCCGTAGTCGTTGCTCTTGTTCTTGTTCGGAATGTAATCGGGCAACTGATACAGTTCGAGCCTTTGGTTGCGCATGTGGTCCTTGTTCACCGGTTCGCCGAACGAGGTGAAGATCGCGTACCAATAATGCTTCTCGTCATCGATCGGCACATGCCACTGCGAGATCGTCATCTCGCGGCTCATCGGGATCATGAAGGCATTGGGGAACACGAGATTGGTGACGCGCACATGCGCGCTGGCGTCGCTGATCTGGCGCAGCGTCACCAGCCGGAAGCCGTAGTCGGTGTTCTCGACTTCGATACGCGGCCGCGTCACCTCGCGCATGATCTGCGTCATCGGCATATCGCTGTCGCGTGTGGTGTCGCGAAACATCTTGCCGTAGGCCTGCGTCGGATCTTCGTCGTGGAAGAAGCGATGCAGGAACGATGTGTGGACTGGATCGATGCCGACTTCGAGCGATTGCAGCCAGTTGCAGTCGATCATGCCCTTGAAGGCGAAGGTGTGACTGTCGGGCGCGACGAAGCAATCGAAATGCGGAAAGGCCGGCGGCTCGCCCGGTCCGAGATAAGCGAACAGGATGCCGCTCTTCTCGACCACCGGATAGGATTTCTGCTTGATGTTGGCGCACAGATTGCTGTCGTCGGGCTCGGCCGGCGTTTGCAGGCACTTGCCGGCGACGTCGAACAGCCAGCCGTGGAAGGCGCAGCGAAGGCCGCCATCTTCCAGGCGGCCGTACGCGAGGTCGGTGCCGCGATGCGGACAATGCCGGCCGATCAGGCCGTAGCGGCCTTTGTCATCCTTAAAGATCACGAGGTCTTCGCCGAACAGCCGCACCGGCTTGATTGGGCGATTGCCGTTGAGTTCATCGACGAGCGCCGCCGGTTGCCAGTAGCGCCGCATCAATTGGCCGGCCGGTGTCCCGGGGCCGGTGCGCGTGATGAGATCGTTCTGTTCCGCGCTTAACATCGCAAACCAACCCTCCCCGTCGTCCGGTTGGATTATACCATTTTTCCGGCGGCGATGACATGATCGCTTAAACGACAGGCAAAGCAAAACGGCCGGCGCAAGGCCGGCCGCGGGCAATGATATTCAGCGGAAAATCTAGCTGTAGCGCGCGCTGGCGCGCATATCGACGCGGCGGCGCCAGGCCGCCTCGCGCAAACCCTTGAGACGGCTGGCTGCGGTCTTGGCTTCGGCGCGGCTTTCCGCCGCACAGGTGCGATATTCCAGATCGTTGACGCGGGAAACCATCGGCCGCTTGCCGAATAACCGCTGCAATGGGGTGAGGCCGCCGCTTACTTTCAAATTGCCGATGGCATTGGCGACATTGCCGGAATGTCCGAAGGCGACGACGCGGCCGGTCAGCGTATGCCGCACTTCATAAACGCCGGGACCGATGGGAGCTTCGACATGACCGCCCTCGTAAGCGTCCGGATAACGCTTCCACGCACTCCAAGCCTTAACCATGTGACGCAATCCTTACCCGACAAATTCCACGCCTTAGAACGCGAGACGTAACTATTGGTTCCGTCAGGTCAACCGGTTCTGTTGATAAAAATTGTGCGCGGTGATCGCAAATTGATGCGGCTTTAACGGGCCTGCTTCGTCGGGCCCAGAAAGTCGGGCACAGAAAAATGCCTGGAAGTCAGTCCATTATGCACCACCGCGCAATCAGTGCCCGGGCAATACCAGAACTTTGGGCCGGGTCGGCAGCGTCGTCTTGGAAATCAGCGTCGAGGGAATTTCCGCGATCTCCACATCCCAGTCCGCCCGCACGCGCTGCAAGAAGCGATCGAGCGTATACGCGCTGAAATAGTGCATCGGGATCATCAACGGCGCTTTGAGCGCATGCAGCACCTCGACCATGCCGTCGAGATCGAGCGTCATGTTGCCGTCGACGGGAACCATCACGACATCGACGCGGCCGATCTCGGCGAGCTGTTGCTGCGTCAGCGTGTGATGCAGATGGCCGAGATGCGCGATGCACATATTGGCGATTTCGAAAATGAAGATCGAATTGCCGTGACGTTCGGTGTCGCCGCTGAACGTGCGGATGTTGGTCGGCACGTTGCGCACGCGCACGTCCTTGACCTGGAGATCGATGCGCGCCGGCTTCTCATTCTCGGCCCAACCGCGCAGCACATGCGCGATGCGGGAATCCGGACGGTCAGTGTAGTGGCTGGAATGCGCGTGATTCATGGTGGCGATGTCGGGCACGATCGACGGCCGGACATAGTCGTTGTAGTCGGTGGCGATGCGGACCCCTTGCGGGCTTTCGATCAGGAAGGTCGAATGGCCAATATAGGCGATGCGGACCTGGTCGGGATTGAGCGCGACCGGCTGGAACAGCGGCGAGCGTGCGGCGACGAGGCCGGGGCAACTCTCGACCGGTTCGGCTTTGAACGGCGACGGCGTCGCTGCGCCTTGGGCGAGGCTTTGCGTCGCGCCCGCAACGAAGAAGCCCAGAGCCGCGACAACGATCTTCAGCGACGTGCCGATCATGTCCATCACCCGGCCGCATTCGGCCCGGTAATGTGACATGGATTAAGGGCAGGGGCTATGGAGAAGAGGGGCTACTCGAAATAGCGCCGGTCGCGCATCGAGACGATGATGCCCTTCGGCGTCGTCACGACCCAACGCCCGTCGAGCCGCTTGATGGACTCGACCGGACCGAGACCCGGCAACGGCGCGCCGGGGACGATCTGATAGATGTCGCCGTGGCCCTCGACATAGATGTAGCCGCCACGCGAGTCGCGGATAGACCAATCCTGGATGATCGACAATCGCGCGGGAATTTGCGGTTGCGGCTCGGCCATCGCGACACGCGTTGCCGGGCGCGGACTCGGAAGTGGAATAGCTGCCGTAGCCGGAGCCGTTGTTGTAACCGGGGCGACCGAGGGCGCGGGGCCGGCCGGCGCTGCGTTGGCTTCGACCGTCTGCGGCTTGGAGATCGAGCCGGTAATTTCGGCGCTTTCCTTCTTCAGCCGCTCGGTCAGCTTCTTGTCGATATTGGCGACCTGGGTGTGCGTGGCCTTCCTGGCCGCGTCGAGATTAGCCTTGAGCGTCGTTACTTCCTTTGCGAGCCGGGCGACCGAGTGCTGCATCGCCTTGTTCTCTTCGAGGGCGGCGACATTCTGCGTGGGCCGTTTGGTTAGCCCGCCGGTCAGCAGCGAGCCGCCGATAGCGCCGAGCAAAGCGCCGATCGCGACCGAAGCTGCCAACTTGGCGTAGCGCTTGTGGCGTGGGCGGATCGCGAAGCGCGCACGCGGCGCTTGCGTCCCGGTGTCGGCGAATTGCGGGCCGGCCGCGGGGTGCGGCACGATTGCCGGCAGTCCGGGAATCGGCGCGGCCGGTCCAAGGTCGTCGTCGCCGGCGGTTTCCGGCGTGGCGGGCGAAATCGATGGCGAGTCGACGTCCGGAAGCCCGTTCAGCGCCGCCGCTTTCGACGACTCGGCCTTTGGCGGAGTTGCGCCGATGCGATCGGCAGGATTTTCAGGCGTGACGCTGGGCGCCGAGCCCTGTTGGGGGATTGCCGCTGGGCCAATGGCCTTATTTTCGGTCCCTTCGCTGCCCGCCGCGTCGGTATTCTTGCGCTCGTCCATGGCCGCTGTGCTCCGAAAAGCTGTGTTCACCAATCGGTAACCAGCTTCGGTTACTAATTGGTTACCAAAGGCTTAGCGGAAACGAAGACGGCTACCAGGGCGAGGCTCTGCTAAAGCGCAGTGCTTAAAGGGCCAGGCCGTTCTCGGCAGCGAGCGCTTTGAGCGAGACGGCGGGACGCGCGCCGATATGCTGGATCACTTCCGCAGCGGCCAGCGCGCCAAGGCGGGCCGAGGTGCGGTGATCCTTGCCATGCGAGTGGCCGACCAGAAAGCCGGCCGCGAACAGGTCGCCGGCGCCGGTGACATCGACGACGCTGTCGATCGGCATGGCCTGCACCGCCTCGACCCCATCGCGCGTTACCACCACGCAGCCCTTTTCGCTGCGGGTCACCACCGCCAGTCGCGCGTCGCCGCGCAAAGCCTTCACCGCCGCGTCGAAATCGGTGGTCTCATAAAGGCTTTTCAATTCGGCTTCGTTGGCGAAGACGATATCGACGGTGCCCTTCTTGATCAGGTCGAGGAATTCGCCGCGATAGCGGCCGACGCAGAAGGCGTCCGACAACGTCAGCGCGACTTTGCGGCCGGCGCGATGCGCGATTTCGGATGCCTTGACGAAAGCTTCCTTGGCCTGCGGCGGATCCCACAGATAGCCTTCGAGATAGACCACGGCGGCGGCGGATACGGCGGCCTCATCGATGTCTGACGGTTTGAGATCCTGCGCCGCGCCGAGAAAAGTGTTCATGGTGCGCTCGCCGTCCGGCGTCACCATGATGTAGCAGCGCGCGGTCGACGGACCATCGCTCGCGGCCCTGGTATCGAAGGAAACGCGGGCGGCGCGGATGTCGTGGGCGAACGCCTTGCCGAGAGTGTCGTCCTTGACCTTGCCGACGAAGGCGGCGCGGCCGCCGAACGAGGCGACGCCGACGATGGTGTTGGCGGCGGAACCGCCGGAGCTTTCGGTTGCCGGTCCCATCGCGTCATAGATGCTCGCGGCGCGCGCTTCATCGATCAGCGCCATGCTGCCTTTGTGCATGCCCTGGGCGGTCAGAAAATCGTCCTCGGCGCGCGCGATAACATCGACAATGGCGTTGCCGATACCGAGAACGTCGAAGCGGGGAGCGGACATGCAGATAACCTCGTCAATTCGTTTTTTTACGCAGGCGGGCGCACTATAGCGGCTGAGTATGCCGAGGCAATGCGGGGACCTGCTCACGTACGCGGCGCCGTTAGTCCGCGGTTTCCGGGCCTCTTGCGTCATGGCGGGCCGGCGTGGCATGGCTCCTCTTCGCTTAGGTTTTAGATGCGCCTGATGCTTTCGCGATCAGGTGTCGACGAGGATCGGGTTATGGCGTTCAAGGAACTGGTCTTTTCCGGCGTGCAGCCGACCGGCAATCTGCACCTCGGCAATTATCTCGGCGCGATCAAGAAATTCGTGCCGCTCCAGGACAAGTACGACTGCATCTATTGCGTCGTCGATATGCACGCCATCACGGTGTGGCAGGACCCGCCCGAACTGATGCGCACCACGCGCGAAGTGACCGCCGCTTATCTTGCCTGCGGCATCGACCCGAAGAAGCACATCGTCTTCAACCAGAGCCAGGTCGCGGAGCACGCCGAACTCGCCTGGGTGCTCAATTGCGTCGCCCGTCTCGGCTGGCTCAACCGGATGACGCAGTTCAAGGAGAAGGCCGGCAAGGATCGTGAGAACGTGTCGGTCGGCCTCTATGCCTATCCGACCCTGATGGCTGCGGACATTCTGGTCTATCGCGCCACGCATGTACCGGTCGGTGACGACCAGAAACAACATCTCGAATTGTCGCGCGACGTCGCGCAAAAATTCAATGTCGACTTCGGATCGTCGATTCAATCGCACGGCTTCGGCGAAGCGTTCTTTCCGTTGCCCGAGCCGATCATGCAAGGGGCGGCGACACGGGTGATGTCGCTGCGCGACGGCTCGAAGAAAATGTCGAAGTCGGACCCATCGGACTATTCGCGCATCAATCTTACCGACGACGCCGACTCGATTGCGCAGAAAATCCGCAAGGCGAAGACCGATCCCGAGCCGTTGCCAAGCGAGGAGGAGGGGCTGAAGGCCCGCCCCGAGGCCGACAATCTGGTCGGCATTTACGCCGCGCTCAACGACACCGGCAAAGCCGATGTGCTGCGTGACTTCGGCGGCGCGCAATTCTCCGGCTTCAAGACCGCGCTGGTTGATCTCGCGGTCGCCAAGCTTGGGCCGATCGGAGCGGAAATGAAAAAGCTGGTGCAGGACCCGGCCTATATCGATGCGGTGTTGGCCGACGGATCGGCGCGCGCTTCCGCGATAGCGGGCGAAACCATGAAGGCGGTCAAAGACATCGTCGGCTTCGTGCGGCGCTGACCTGGCGCGCAACCTCGCTCCAATCAAGACTTGTCGGCAAAGCGCCGGCCATGCCACCATCGACTCTTGTGCGTCCGCATGTCCCAGTAACCGCCGCGAGGAGCGACGATGCCGAACAAGCGCCGCAGCAACGAGGCCGGCCATAAACGCAAGTACCTCGTCGTGATCGACGACACCGAGGAATGCGACCGTGCCGTGTTCTGGGCCGCGACCCGCGCCGCCCGCACCAAATCGCAAATCGTGATGCTGCGGGTGATCGAAACCGCCGAGCGCAATCAGCAATGGCTGGGCGTCGCCGACATCATGAAGGCCGAGGCGCAGGAAGCCGCCAATGCGATGCTCGACAAGTTCGCCGCGCGGGCAAAAAAGATCACCCATGCCGCCCCGGACCGGGTCATCCGCGAGGGTGATACCGCCGAGGAGATCGTCAAGCTGATCGACGAGGACGCCGACATCGGCATCCTGGTGCTGGCCGCCGGCACCGGCAAGGAGGGCCCGGGCCCATTGATCGCCAATCTGGCCAAGAATGCCGGTACTTATCCGATTCCGGTCGCCATCGTGCCGGGCCAGTTGAGCGACGAGGATCTGGCGGCGATGGCCTGATCCGTCACCCTGGCAGGCTTCGGGGGTGACGGATGGACGGTTGACCCCGCCCGCCGCAAAGCCCATTTATCGGTTATGACTTACACCATCCACGGGCCTTAACCCCGCTGCGATAGGAGCCAGACCGATGTTCATCCAGACCGAAGCCACGCCCAATCCGGCGACGTTGAAGTTCCTGCCGGGGAAGCCTGTGCTCGACGCCGGCACGCTCGACATGCCGACCCGGGAGGCTGCCGCGCAATCGACGCTGGCGGCGAAGCTGTTCGATATTCCGAATGTCGGCGGTGTGTTCTACGGCGCCGACTTCATTTCTGTCACCAAAAGCGATGGCGACTGGCAGCAGATCAAGCCAGCCATCCTGGGCGCCATCATGGAACATTACATGTCGGGCGCGCCGCTGGTGGCGAGCGGCGGCGAGGGCGCGGCCGGTAACGCTGGTGATGACGAGTTCTTCGACGAGAAGGACACCGAGACGGTGGCCACCATCAAGGACCTGATCGAGACGCGCGTGCGGCCGGCGGTCGCCGGCGACGGCGGCGACATCACGTTCAAGGGCTATAAGGAAGGCGTCGTGTTCCTGCAGATGAAGGGCGCCTGCTCGGGCTGCCCGTCATCGACCGCGACGTTGCAGCACGGCATCCAGAATCTGCTCAAGCATTTTGTGCCGGAAGTCACCGAGATTCGGCCGGTCTAATTAAGCCGCGAAAGGCGCGTTAATCATCCATGCGCGTCCTTGCCATCGACACCGCGCTTGAGGCCTGCTCGGCCGCTATCTTCGACTCCGAGCGCGACGAGATAGTCGCGCGTGAATCGATCCCGATGCCGCGCGGCCATGCCGAAGCGCTGATGCCACTGGTCGCACGCGTCATCGCGGCGTCTGCGCTCGACTTCGATCAAATCGACCGCATCGCGGTGACCACCGGGCCCGGCAGTTTTACCGGCATGCGCGTTGGCATCGCCGCGGCGCGCGGTCTCGGCCTCGCCGCCGGCAAGCCGGTTGTTGGCGTCACGACGTTTGCCGCCTTCGCCGCACCCCTCATCGTCGCGGACCCGACAGGGCCGGTGGTGGCGGCAATCGATGCCCGCCACGATCACGTCTATTTGGAAGTCTTCAGCATCGGCGGCCGCGTGCCGGTGTCGGCGCGCGTTGTGTCGATCGCCGACGCATTGCGATTGGGCACCGGCGGCGCGCCGCGTTTGGTCGGCAATGCCGCCGGCATTCTTGCGCGCGCCTGGCCGGCGGACGAACGCGCGCCGTCGTCGGTCGAGCAGCGCGCTGCGCCGGACATCGATTGGGTGGCGAAACTCGGTGCCGACGCCGCCGAAAATGCTTCGCCGCCGAAGCCGCTTTATCTGCGCGCGCCCGACGCCAAGCCGCAGAACGGCGCCTCCATGGTGCGTCGATGATGGCCCGTCGATGATCGGCCTCCTCGCTGGTCTGTTCTCGCGGGGGATGCCGGTCGTCACGGACGCAGGGCCGCGCGATGTCGGCGCCATTGTCGCGCTGCATGCCGCCTCGTTCCGGCGTGGCTGGAGCGAGGAAGAAGTCGAGGGTCTCCTAATCGACCGCGCGGTGGTCGCGCACCGCGTCGGCAACGCACGCGCGCTGTCCGGCTTCATCATGTCGCGATTGGCCGCCGACGAGGCGGAAATCCTCTCGGTCGCGGTAGCTCGACGCGCGCAAGGGCGTGGGCTGGCGCGGCAATTGCTGACCTGGCACATGCGTCGGCTGGCCGGGCTAGGCACCCGCGCGCTGTTTCTCGAAGTCGACGAACACAATATGCCGGCCATCAGGCTTTACCAGCGCGCCGGCTTCCAGGAAATTGCGCGGCGGCCGAATTATTATCCGCTGCCCGATGGCAAAACCGCTGCCGCCCTGGTGCTGCGCCGCGACATCGCCTGAGCTTTCCCCGGCTGCATCCGCTGTGATAGACCCAATCGTCGCCGATGAAGACGAGACCCGATAGTGACAGCGCCCGAAAAATCTATCTCCGAGCGAAAAAATATCGAGGCGCTCTGCGCCGCCAAGGGCATGCGCATGACCGAGCAGCGCCGCGTCATCGCGCATGTGCTGGCCGAATCCGACGATCATCCCGACGTCGAGGAATTGTATCGCCGCTGCGCCAGGGTCGACGACCGTATTTCGATTTCCACGGTGTACCGCACCGTGCGGCTGTTCGAGGATTCCGGCATCATCGAGCGTCACGATTTCCGCGAGGGCCGGGCGCGTTATGAAGCGAGCACCGAGGGCCACCACGATCACCTGATTAACTTGCGCAACGGCGAAGTGATCGAATTTCAGTCCGAGGAGATCGAGCGCCTGCAAGCCGAAGTCGCGCGCAAGCTTGGCTACAGACTGATCGATCACCGGCTTGAGCTTTACGCGGTGCCGATCAAAGACGACAAGACAAGCTAGCAATGGCGTTGCGCCGCGACACACTCCGCTCATGCCCGCGCAAGCGGGAATCCAGAGCTGCCATCACAAAGCTTTCATGTAGCTGCTCTGGGTCTCCGCATTCGCGGGGACGAGCGGATTGGGTTTACTGATGCGCGCCTACGCCACCGCTCTTTTCTTTTTCACCATGACGCCGCTGCTGATCTCGGTGCAGTGGCTGCTCGGCAAGCTTGGGCTGCCGGGCTGGGGCTTCATCGCCAGCAATTACTATCGCGTGCTGTGCAGAATTCTCGGCATCGGCATTCGTGTCGATGGCGAACCGGTGCGCGACCGCGCGGTGCTGTTCGTCTCCAATCATGTGTCCTGGGCCGATATTCTGGTTATCGGCTCGATCATGCCGATTGCCTTCGTGTCGAAAGCCGAGGTCGGCAACTGGCCGCTGGTCGGCGTCACCGCGCGGCTGCAGCGCACGGTCTTTGTCGATCGCTCGCGCCGCCAGCAGACCGGCGACGCCATCGCCGATATGGTCAAGAGGCTGACCGACGGCGTCTCGGTGGTGCTGTTCGCCGAGGGTACCTCGAGCGACGGCAACCGCGTGTTGCCGTTCCGCTCGGCGCTCATCGGCGCGGTGCGCGAAGCCGGCGCCCGGTCGGAACACGGTGTCACCATTCAGCCGATGTCGATCGGCTATACGCGGGTCAACGGCATTCCCATGGGCCGCCAGCACCGCACGCTCGCGGCCTGGTACGGCGACCTCGATTTCATGCCGCACATCAAGGCATTTCTGGCCGCCGGCGCGGTCGATGCGGTGGTCAGCTACGGCCAGCCGTTTACGGCCGACGCCGGCAGCGACCGCAAGGCGATGACCCGGCGGTTGCAGCAATCGGTGCGGGAACTCAACGCCGCGACCTTGCACGGCCTGCCGCGCCCGGCTCACTGACTGCCGGCGTTTATTTCTGGCCGGAAACGGGCTAAGACCGCTGTTATCCCGTGGCGAGCAATGGAACTCGTCATGGCCGGGCTTGTCCCGGCCATCCACGCCTTTGATAACGCTAAGTTTTTTTAAGTCGTGGATGCCCGGCACAAGGCCGGGCATGACGAAGCAGAGCATGACCCAAGCGCGCAAAGTCTTCGTCAAATCTTTCGGCTGCCAGATGAACGTCTACGATTCCAATCGTATGGCCGACACGCTGGCGCCTGAGGGTTATGTCGAAACCACGCAGGCCGCCGACGCCGACCTCATCATTCTTAACACCTGTCACATCCGCGAGAAGGCAGTCGACAAGGTTTATTCCGAAATCGGCCGCATGCGCGAACTCAAGGATGCCGCCGCCGCCGATGGCCGCCAGATGCTGATCGCGGTCGCCGGCTGCACGGCGCAAGCCGAAGGTCAGGAGATCGTCCGGCGCACCAACTCGGTCGATCTCGTCGTCGGCTCGCAGAATTATCACCGCTTGCCGGGCCTCATCGCGCGCGCCCGCGATGGTGAGAAAGTGGTCGACACCGAATTCCCACTCGAAGACAAGTTCGATGCGCTGGCGCAACCGTCGCCGAAGCAGATCGCCAGGCGTGGCATTTCGTCTTTCGTCACGGTGCAGGAAGGCTGCGACAAGTTCTGCACCTTCTGCGTGGTGCCCTATACGCGCGGCGCCGAAGTGTCGCGGCCAGTCGCCAGGATCATCGCCGATGTCGAACGTCTCGCGCAAAACGGCGTGCGCGAAATCACGCTGATCGGCCAGAACGTCAACGCCTATCATGGCGCCGGACCCGATGGCGCCGCGACGCTCGGCCAGTTGCTGCGCCGCCTGGCTCACGTGCCCGGCATCGCGCGCTTGCGCTACATGACCAGCCACCCGCGCGACATGTTGTCGGCCGCATGCGACGATCTCATCGCAGCGCATGGCGACCTGCCGGCCTTGATGCCTTATGTGCATTTGCCGGTGCAGTCCGGCTCCGACAGTGTCCTTGCGGCGATGAATCGCAAACACACGCGCAAGGATTATCTCGAAGCTATCGCCCGGCTGCGTGGCGCGCGGGGCGATCTCGCCTTCACGTCGGATTTCATCGTTGGTTTTCCCGGCGAGACCGAGCAGGACTTCCGCGACACGCTGGCGCTTGCCGAAGAGGTGAACTTCGCGACCGCCTACACCTTCATGTATTCGTCGCGGCCCGGAACTCCGGCCGCCGCGCTCGACGATCAGGTACCGGAGGTGGAGAAATCCGAGCGGCTGCAACGGCTCCAGGCTGTCATCACCCGGCAATGGCAGGCGTTTAATCGCTCTTTTCTCGGCCAAACCATGGATATTTTGGTCGAGAAGCCGGGCAAGCTCACTGGGCAACTGGTCGGGCGCTCCCCATATCTCCAGTCAGTGCATGTCATGGCGCAGCCGTCGCTGATCGGTTCCATAGTGAAAGTGACAATTACCGACATCGGAACCAACACGCTGTTCGGCGCTCTAGCCGAGAGCGTGCGGTCTCCCGTGCTCGTCCCTTCAGGAGCTTGAGAGCAACATTGCGCACATCGGATCCCGTGATCCCGGCCGCCGCCGTTTCCGACGAAACGGCCAAAACGCAGACCGTGCTTGCTTTCGAGGACAACCGACTGGCCTCGATGCTGTTCGGCCAACACGGCCAGAACCTGGCGCTGATCGAACGCCGGCTCGGCGTGGTGGCGGACCAGCGCGGCAATCATGTCAACATCGACGGGTCGCGTGGCGGCGTCGAGCAGACCCAGCGGGTGCTCGAAGGCCTCTATGAACAGCTCAAGCGCGGCCACGACTTGACCACCGGCGATGTCGAAGGAGCGATCCGTCAGGCCATCGCGCAAGGATCGCTGTTCGATTTCGATCCGGCGAACGCCCGCACGACTTTTGAAGAAATCAATCTGCGCAAGCGTCCGGTGCGCGCCCGCACCGCCGCGCAGGACGCTTACATCCGCGCTCTCAAGCGCCACTCGCTGGTGTTCGGCACCGGACCGGCCGGCACCGGCAAGACATGGCTTGCCGTGGCGCAGGCGATCCAGATGTTCGAGCGCAAGGAGGTCGATCGCATCATTCTGTCGCGTCCGGCGGTCGAAGCCGGCGAACGTCTCGGCTTTCTGCCCGGCGACATGCGCGAGAAGGTCGATCCTTATTTGCGCCCCATCTATGACGCGTTGCACGACCTGATGGACGTGCGTATCGTCGAACGCGCGCTGGAAGCCGGCGACATCGAAATCGCGCCGCTGGCTTTCATGCGCGGGCGGACGCTCGCCAATGCCTGCGTCATTCTCGACGAAGCGCAGAACACCACGTCGATGCAGATGAAAATGTTTCTGACGCGCCTCGGTGAAAACAGCCGCATGATCGTCACCGGCGATCCGAGCCAGGTCGATCTGCCGCCGGGCCAGGTTTCCGGGCTGGCGCAGGCGGTGCAGTTGCTCGATGGCGTCGAGGGCGTCGGCCACGTCGCTTTTAGTGCGCAGGACGTGATTCGCCACGAACTGGTGCAGCGCATCGTCGAGGCTTACGACCGCGTGCCATCGCGCGGGGCCGCGAAATGACCGCCCGGACCGCCTCAAAGCCAAAGGCTTCTCCGAAGGCTACTGCCAAAATAGCGCCGCCCGCCGTTTCGGTCGATATCCAGGTCGAATCCGACTTGTGGGATGCAGAACCGGCGGCCGAGGCGATACTGCGGGCCGCCATTGCCGCGGCAGCCGCGCACTCAACATCGGCAGGCGAAGTGAGTATCCTGCTGACCGATGATTCGGCGGTGCGTGAACTCAACCAGCAATGGCGCGGCATCGACAAGCCGACCAATGTTCTGTCCTTCCCCGCGCCCAAAACACCGGCCGCCGCCGGGCTATTGGGCGACATCGTCATCGCCTATGAAACACTCGTGCGGGAATGCGCCGATGAGGACCGTCAATTCACGCATCATCTCAGCCACCTCGCCATTCATGGCTACCTGCATCTGCTTGGCTACGATCACCAGACCGACGCCGAAGCCGAGGCCATGGAAGCGCTTGAGAGCCAGATCATGATACGCATGGACATGCCTGACCCTTGGCTGCCCGACCGCTTGGTCGATGAGCGGGACATGACGCGCGACAACGAGCGCGCCTGACCGCCATGCCTGACAGCGATCCGTCCAGTTCGACCTCATCCGAAAGCTCGGCGTTCGAGCCGCGCAATTTGCCGGTGGTGATAAAGCCGCCGCGTGAAAGCCGCGACAACTGGTTCACCCGCACGTTCCGCGCGCTGTTCGGTCTCAAGCCGAACACGATCCGCGCCGACTTGAAAGACCTGCTCGATGCCATGACGCCCGGCGAAACCGGCTTCTCGCCGGAAGAAAGCCGGATGCTCAAGAACATCCTGAACCTGCGCGAGCGCCGCGTTGGCGACGTCATGGTGCCGCGCGCCGATATCATCGCGGTGCAGCAGGACATCCAGATCGGCGAATTGTTGATGGTGTTCGAGAAGGCCGGCCATTCCCGGCTGGTCGCCTATAACGATACGCTCGACGATCCGATCGGGATGGTTCACATCCGCGACCTGATCGCGTTCATGACCGCGCATGCCACCGTCGATCCCGAGAAAAACGCAAAGCGCAAGAAGCCGCTGCCGGCCGGTCTCGATCTCAAGGCCATCGATCTCGCCATGCCGCTGTCGGTCGCCAAGATCGTGCGCGAAATTCTGTTCGTGCCGCCGTCGGCGCGTGTCATCGATCTGTTGGCGCGCATGCAGGCGAAACAGATTCATCTGGCGCTCGTCGTGGATGAATATGGCGGCACCGACGGCATCGTCTCGATCGAAGACATCGTCGAGCAGATCGTCGGCGACATCGCCGACGAACATGACGAAGACGACAGCGCCGATGTCGTCCGCCAGCCGGATGGCTCCTACGTCGCCGATGCGCGCGCCAATATCGAGGATGTCGCCGGTATCGTCGGGCGGGATTTCGATATCGGCGATGCCGCCGAGGAAGTCGATACGCTGGGCGGTTATCTGGTGACCTTGGCCGGACGGTTGCCGTTGCGCGGCGAATTGATCAAGGGTCCCGAACCGTTTGAATTCGAGGTGCTCGACGCCGACCCGCGCCGCGTCAAGCGCGTGCGCATCAGCCGGCATGTTGAAAAGCCTAACAAGCCGCGCGAACAACAGCCGCGCAAACGTGGCGAACCGGACGCCGTGCTCGCCGGCACCGCGCCGCCGACGCTGAACATCGACGATATCGGTCCGTCGAAAGAATCCGGCCCGGCGAAGGATGCCGGCACGCCGCCGGGCAGCGCGCGGCGCCCGTGATTTTGACCCGCCTCGCGACATCGGCCGCGCACGCGATCGTCCTCGCTTATGGTTGGCAGCGGGCCTTGATTGCGCTTGTCGCCGGCGCGGCGTCGGCGCTTGCCCTGGCGCCGTTCGATCTCTGGCCCATTCTGTTCGTGACGCTGCCGGTGCTGGTGTGGTTGATCGACGGCTCGACCGCAGGACGCTGGAGCGGCGCCGTTACCGCAGGTCTGGTCGGCTGGTGCTTCGGCTTCGGCTATTTCGTCGCCGGCCTGTACTGGATCGGCTACGCGTTCCTGGTCGATGCCAAGACGTTTGCGTGGCTGCTGCCTTTCGCCGTCGCCGGTCTGCCGGCTTATCTCGCGATCTTTACGGGCTTGGGTGTTGCCGCCGCGCGGATGATCTGGGTGCGTGGGCCGGAGCGCATTCTGGCGCTCGCCGCCACGCTGACGATTGCAGAATGGCTGCGCGGCATCGTTTTTACCGGCTTCCCCTGGAATATGTTCGGTTATGCGCTGACGCAGCCGTTGGTGCTGGCGCAAAGCGTGTCGCTCGTCGGCATTC
Organism: Hyphomicrobiales bacterium; assembly: GCA_041691675.1. GTDB lineage: Bacteria > Pseudomonadota > Alphaproteobacteria > Rhizobiales > Xanthobacteraceae > Pseudolabrys. Next base: position 36,769 of record JBEPUC010000036.1, read on the forward strand.
TCGGCCTGACATTTATCGCGCTTGCCGTTTGCGCGACGCCGGCAGTGTTTGCCGACGAGCGCATCGACACGCCGCACCGCTGGCGCGCACCGGTGCTCGGATTATGCGTCTTAAGCGGATTGGCCGCTTACGGCGCGATACGGCTTTCCAACCATCCGACGGCTTACGTCAGTGGCGTCAAACTGCGCATCATGCAGCCCAATTTGCAGCAGGACGTGAAATTCAATTACGCCGCCAAGGATCAGGTGATGGCGCGTTATCTTGCGCTGTCCGATCGCGCCACGGGTCCCGATACAAGCGGCGTCCATGACGTCACCCATTTGATCTGGCCGGAATCGGCGTTTCCGTTCTTTCTGGCGCGCGAGCCCGACGCGCTGGCGCAGATATCGGCAATGCTCAAGCCGGGCACCGAACTGATTACCGGCGCAGTGCGCGCGGCGCCGTCGGGAGCAGGGCCGCACGCTTACAATTCGGTCTATGTCATCGATCCTGACGGTTCGATCCACGGCATCTACGACAAGGTGCACCTGGTGCCATTCGGCGAATATCTGCCGTTTCAGAATGTGCTGGAAAAGATCGGCTTGCGGCAGTTGACGAAGCAGGTCGGCGGCTTTCTCTCCGGCAGCCGCCGCCGCGTCATGGATGTGCCGGGCGCGCCGCCGATGCTGCCGCTGATCTGTTACGAAGCCATATTTCCCGATGAGGCGGTGCCCGCCGGCGAGCGGCCCGGCTGGCTGGTGAATGTCACCAACGACGGCTGGTTCGGCATCAGCACCGGACCCCATCAGCACTTTCAACAGGCGCGCGTTCTCGCCGTTGCCGAAGGTTTGCCTTTGGTGCGAGCGGCCAATACGGGAATTTCCGGCGTCATCGATCCGGTCGGCCGCATTGTTGCTTCGTTGCCGCTCGGCATTGAGGGCGTTCTGGATTCCCGTTTGCCGAAAGCGATTGCACCGACGATTTATGTGAGTCTGGGGAATTACCCCGTCATTTTCTTCTTGCTCGCAAGCCTGTTTGTCGTTGTTCGCCGCAGGCTGCGGAGCTAGATTGTATATTCAATCATTACAATTAAGAATTGTAATTCACAGATAAAATGCAATGCGCCGGGACAACCACCGGAACAGTTATCATTATTAAACGCTCGTATAATCGCGGATAATTTTCATTCTTCTTTGACCCTGAGCTTCAAACCGCCGGAAATGACCAATTGCATATGCGGTAATACCTGTGACATTACGCTTCACGATGGTCGCATAGGAGATGTTTATGGCTAAGAAGGCTCCCAATCCGATCGACAAGCATGTCGGTTCGCGCGTGCGGATGCGCCGGATGATGTTGAGCATGAGCCAGGAAAAACTCGGCGATGCTCTGGGCCTGACGTTCCAGCAGGTCCAGAAATACGAGAAAGGCACCAATCGTATCGGCGCCAGCAGACTTCAAGCCATCGCCAATATTCTTCAAGTTCCGGTTTCGTTTTTCTTTGAAGGCGCACCGCAGACCCCCGGCCAGCCCGGTGGCATGGGCGAGGCACCGTCGCCGGCCTATGTGTCGGACTTCCTTGCCACCTCCGACGGCCTGTCGCTGACCAAGTCTTTCATGCGCATCAAGAACTCGAAGTTGCGCCGCCGCATCGTCGATCTGGTCGAGCAGATCGCCGGCGAGGAGTAAGCCCGCCTGACTGGGCATTATTCCCGGGAGGCCTATGGGTCTCCCACGCCATCGACCTCCGATCTTATTCCCGCGGCCGTTCGGCGGGACTATTGCCCACATTCGCCCGCACCTTGACGTTGTACGCCTTCACTGCAAGAAACACGGCGATCTGAAACGGCGCCGCCTTGACGGTCGCGCCCCCGGCAGGAGTTTTTGCGGTGGCTCACAAGAATTTTCTATTCACCAGCGAATCGGTTTCCGAAGGTCATCCGGACAAGGTCTGCGATCAGATCTCCGACGCGGTGCTCGACGCCTTTCTCGAAAACGACATCAAGCTCGGCATTGCCGACGACAGCGCAGTCAACACCCGCCTCGGCTGCGAAACGCTGACGACGACCAACAAGATCGTCGTTGCCGGCGAAGGCCGCGGCCAGTCGCCGTTCTTCGAGAAGCATGGCGACAAGACGGTGGTCAACCGCGAGATGATCACCAAGATCGCGCGCGGCGTGGTCAAGGATATCGGTTACGATCAGGACGGCTTCTCCGAATACGGCGCCGATGTCGAAGTGCTGCTGCACGGGCAGTCGCCGGACATCGCCATGGGCGTCGATGCCAAGAAGAAAAAATCCGGCGAAGAAGAAGGCGCCGGCGATCAGGGCATGATGTTCGGCTTTGCCTGCACCGAGAGCGAAGTCTACGAAAAGAACTCGTTCATGCCGGCGCCGATCTATTTCGCACATAAGATCCTCAAGGCGCTTGCCGACAAGCGTCACTCCGGCGCGATCGCCGACTTGCAGCCCGACGCCAAGAGCCAGGTCACTGTCCGTTATGTTGACGGCAAGGCCGTCGGCTGCACCAAGGTCGTGGTCTCGACCCAGCACAACGAGAAGAGCCGCAACGGCAAGAAGTACACCCCGGGTATGGTCAAGGACCTGATCGACTCGACGGTCACCGCGGCGCTGCCGAAAGGCTGGATGCCGGCCAAGTCTTCCGACTTCCTGGTCAACCCGACCGGCAATTTCGTCGTCGGCGGTCCCGACGGCGATTGCGGCCTCACCGGCCGCAAGATCATCGTCGATACTTACGGCGGCTATGCCCCGCATGGTGGCGGCGCATTCTCCGGCAAGGACCCAACCAAGGTCGATCGCTCGGCGGCTTACGCCACGCGCTATCTCGCCAAGAATGTCGTCGCGTCCGGCGTTGCCGAGCGTTGCACCATTCAGGTCGCTTACGCCATCGGCGTCGCCGACCCGATGTCGGTGCTGGTCGATCTGCACGGCACCGGCCAGGTCGATGAGAAGAAGCTCGAGAAGATTTTGCCCGAGTTGTTCCGTCTGACCCCGACCAACATCCGCCGCACGCTCAAGCTCAACAAGCCGATCTACCGCCGCACCGCGGCCTATGGTCACTTCGGCCGCGCCCCGGAAAAGGACGGCGGCTTCTCCTGGGAGAAGACCGATCTTGCCGACGCGATCCGCCGGGCGTGCAAGTAAGCGATCGGGCGCGTTGCCAATGGCGCTGCCATTATCTCCGTTCGTCCCCGCGAAAGCGGGGACCCAGAGCCGCGTGCGATAGGCAAGTGTTAGTGGCTTCTGGATTCCCGCCTCCGCGGGAATGAGCGGAGTACGGCGCAATTTCATGGATGACTCTTCCGACGGAACAGCGCCCCAGCGCGCCTTTTTCGGGCGGCGCAAGGGCCATCCGCTCAAGGCGCGGCAGGCCGAGCTATTCGACGACCTGTTGCCGCAACTCGCGCTCGATCTGTCGAAGCCGGCGCCGGAAAATCTGGCGATGCTGTTTCCGCATAACCCGCAAACGTTACGTCTGGAGATCGGTTTCGGCGGTGCCGAGCATCTGATCGCACAGGCGCAGGCGCATCCGGACTGTGGCTTCATCGGCGCCGACGGTTTTCTCAACGCCATCGGCAAGGCGTTGGTCGCCATCGACGACAACGACCTTGCCAACATCCGCTTGCAGCATGGCGACGCCAGCGAATTGCTCGACTGGCTGCCCGATGCCGCGTTCACGCGCATCGATCTCTTGTATCCCGATCCGTGGCCGAAGCGGCGCAATTGGAAACGGCGCTTCATTCAGGACGACAGCCTGGTGCGGCTGGCGCGCATTCTCAAACCCGGCGGCGAATTACGCTTCGCCACCGACATCGAAAGCTATGCGGCCTTTGCTTTGGCGCGCGTGTTGCGGTCAAAGGATTTTATGTGGACCGCTGAGCAGGCCGACGATTGGCGAAAGCCGTGGGATGGCTTTTCGCGCACGCGTTATGAAGCAAAGGCGATCCGCGAAGGCAGAACGCCGGCGTATTTTATTTTTAAGAGGATTTAGCCTCGTGTCCGAGGGACCGGATGCTACTCTCCGGTGCCCTGTCTTACCTGCCAGAAGCGCACCACGCGTTGCGCGGTGGCGGCGGTCAGTCGCTCGAAATTCTCGAATGCCGCTTCCATCGCCTGCGGTCTCGGCTTCGGCATCGGCCGCGCACAAATCACGGCCTTCACCGTCGGCCAACCGAAACCGGCCGAGCGCGCCAGGATCAACACCGGGTCGGCGCGTTCGCCGTTCATCAGCCGGTCAACCACTTCGACCGGCACGGCGCACAGCGTTGCCAATGCGGCGATGGTCTCTTCGTATTTCCCCGACTCAGCGTATTGCGCGATGTCTGCTTCCGTGAGCTTGCGCTCCTTGTGAAGCGCGCGCACCGTGGCAAGCGCGGTGGTGTAGCTGCGCGGCGCCGCTTTGGCGCCGACTTCGTCGGTGACTTTGGCCAGAACCTTACGAATCTCGGCTTGCGTCTCGGGCTTGGCCGCCGCCAGCAGGCGCTTCTGCACGACATCGCTCGCCTGCATCAGCAATTGGCGAAACAGGCGCGGCGGAATGTCGGTGCGCATCCCGACCTTTTCGGCCAGAATGCCGTCCCGCTGGGCGCGATTAACGAGCGTCGTGAAGGCGCCTTCGGAAATTCGCGCTTCGGCATTGTCCGCAATCGAGCGCGCGACGTCGCGGTCGCCGCGCGACACCAGAATGTCCGACAGTGCCTCGTTGATGCAGGGGCGCGACGATAGCGCCAGAAGATGCGCCTGTCCCTTGTTCTCGGCGATGGCCATCAGGTCGGGATCGGCGATATTGCCGGCTTTCAGGACTGGGCCGGCTACGGCGATATCGTCATTGGTCGCGAGCTTGTAGACGACACCGGCCGGTGCATTCGGAACAGGGGCGAGGCGCCGGGCCAGTTCGGCCAGCGTCTTCGACTCGATCTCGGTGATGAGAGCGCCGATGACATCGTCGAACAGCGCGACGTGATGATCGTTGAACGCAGCGGCGCCATCGAGAAACAGACTGGTGATTCGGCGCAATGTTTCTGCGCGCTTTTCTGCCGTGCCATGCTGGACGACATCTTCCAACTCAGGAAGCAATGACGCTGGCGCACCCATACTCAATCCCATCAAGCAACTGACAAAACGCGCCGACGAACGCGATATTGCGAATTTATGGGCATATCCTGAAGGAAGGGTTATTTTCGGAGCCGTCCTCAACCCTTGCATGAGGCCTGAAATCCGCTATATTTCCTTGGTCAATCCAGACACCCTCATAACCGAACGGGTTTTGAGAGTGGGTCCCCCCGGGCCCGCTCTTTTTTGTTACAACATGGCTGTAAACGAGGCTTTTCAGGCAGATGCGGCTCTAGGGGCGGACCCCAGCGCCGCTTCAGATGCGAGCGAACCCCGGCTTATCGTCGAGCTGGGACTGCCGGCCCGTGTCGCCAATATCGCCGAGCCGGTTATCGAGCAACTTAGCTATCGCCTTGTTCGGATTAAAGTTTCCGCTGCCGAGGAATGCACCATCCAGATCATGGCGGAGCGCCCGGACGGCACCATGACGGTCGAGGATTGCGAGACCGTGTCGCGGGCACTGTCGCCGGTTTTCGACGTCAACGAGCCGATCGAGCGTGCCTACCGACTTGAGATATCGTCCCCCGGCATCGACCGCCCGCTGGTGCGCAAGTCGGATTTTGTGAACGCCGAAGGCCATCTGGCGAAGATCGAGATGGAAGTTCCGGTCGCGGGCCGCAAACGTTTTCGCGGCTATCTCGCCGGCGTCGAGGGCGAAGCCCTGCGGCTGCGCCGCGATGACGCAGCCGGGGACGATGCGGCGGAAGTTCTGTTGCCAATTACCGATATGAGCGACGCCAAGCTGGTGCTCACCGACGATCTGGTGAGCGAAGCTCTGCGTGCTGAGAAAGCTGCCAAGCGCGAACTGCGCGAGGCGAAAAAGGAACAACGGCGTCTCAAGTCGGCCCGGAAGGCCACGCGAGCCGCCGCGAAATAAGAACGCGATAAACACGAGAGAAGGAGACTGAGCTATGGCTGTCAGCGCCAACAGGCTCGAGCTTTTGCAGATTGCCGATGCGGTAGCCCGCGAAAAGTCGATCGACCGCGGCATCGTGATCGCGGCGATGGAAGACGCCATCGCCAAGGCGGCCCGCTCGCGCTACGGCGCCGAGACCGATGTGCATGCCGAGATCGAGCCGAAGACCGGTGAGTTGCGCCTGTCGCGCCACATGCTGGTGTCCGAGGCGGTCGAGAACTCATCGAATCAGATCACGCTGGAAGACGCGCGCAAGCGCCACCCCGCGGCGCAAGTCGGCGACACCATTGCCGATCCGCTGCCGCCCCTTGAATACGGCCGCATCGCCGCGCAGTCCGCCAAGCAGGTGATCGTGCAGAAGGTGCGCGAAGCCGAGCGCGACCGGCAATATGCCGAATACAAGGATCGCATCGGCGAGATCGTCAATGGTGTGGTTAAGCGCGTCGAGTATGGCAACGTCGTCGTCGATCTCGGCCGCGGTGAAGCCATCGTGCGGCGCGACGAGATGTTGCCGCGCGAAGTGTTCCGCAACGGCGATCGTATCCGGGCGTATATCTACGACGTGCGCCGCGAGCCGCGCGGGCCGCAGATTTTTCTGTCGCGCACGCATCCGCAGTTCACCGCCAAGCTGTTCGCGCAGGAAGTGCCGGAAATCTATGACGGCATCGTCGAAGTGAAGGCGGTCGCCCGCGACCCCGGTTCGCGCGCCAAGATTGCCGTGATCTCGCGCGATTCATCCGTCGACCCGGTCGGCGCCTGTGTCGGTATGCGCGGTTCGCGCGTGCAGGCGGTGGTGAACGAATTGCAGGGCGAGAAGATCGACATCATCCCGTGGTCGCAGGATATCGCCACGTTCGTCGTCAACGCGCTGGCGCCGGCGGAAGTCGCCAAGGTCGTGCTCGATGAAGACAAGGAACGTATTGAAGTTGTGGTGCCGGATGCCCAGTTGTCGCTTGCGATCGGCCGGCGCGGGCAGAATGTGCGTCTCGCCTCCCAGCTTACCGGCTGGGACATCGACATCCTGACCGAACAGGAAGAATCCGAGCGCCGCACCGCCGAATTCGAAAGCCGCACCAAGATTTTCGTCGAGGCGCTCAATCTCGACGAGGTGGTTGGGCAATTGCTCGCCGCCGAGGGCTTCGGCTCGATCGAAGAACTGGCGCTGGTGGACGAGAAGGAAATCGCCGGCA
>JBEPUC010000037.1:0-43009 GCA_041691675.1 Hyphomicrobiales bacterium
CGAGATAGATATTGTCGCCCATGCCGATTTCGTCGCCGTAATAGATGATCGGCGTACCGGGCATCGACATGAGAATCGAATTCATCAGTTCGATCTTGCGGCGGTCATTGTCCATCAGCGGCGCCAAACGACGCCTGATGCCGACGTTGATGCGCGCGCGCGGATCTGCGGCATAGGTCGACCACAGATAATCGCGCTCGGCATCGGTCACCATTTCGAGCGTCAGTTCGTCATGGTTGCGCAGGAACATCGCCCACTGGCAGTTCTCCGGAATTTCCGGGGTTTGGCGCATGATGTCGGCTATCGGGAAACGATCTTCCTGCGCGATCGCCATGTAGATGCGCGGCATCAGCGGGAAGTGATAGGCCATATGGCATTCATCGCCATCGCCAAAATATTGCTGCACGTCTTCCGGCCATTGATTTGCCTCGGCAAGGAGCACCTTGTTCGGCGCGTAGGCGTCGAGCTCCGCGCGGATGCGCTTCAGTACGGCATGCGTTTCCGGCAGATTTTCGTTGTTGGTGCCCTCGCGCTCGCACAAATAAGGCACGGCATCGAGACGGAAACCATCGACGCCGGCGTCGAGCCAGCGTTTCATGACCTGGAGCACCGCGCGCACGACGCGCGGGTTCTCGAAATTCAGGTCCGGCTGGTGCGAAAAGAAGCGATGCCAGTAAAACGCGCCGGCTTCCTGATCCCAAGTCCAGTTCGATTTCTCGGTATCGGTGAAAATGATGCGCGTGCCCAGATATTTCTGGTCGGTGTCGCTCCAGACATACCAGTCGCGTGCGCTCGAGCCCGGGGCACTGCGCTTGGCGCGTTTGAACCAGGCGTGCTGGTCGGAGGTGTGGTTGACGACAAGTTCGGTGATGACGCGCAGACCCCGCCGCTTGGCTTCATGCATGAAGCGGCGGAAGTCCTTCATGGTACCGAAGGACGGATTGATGTCGCCGTAATCGGAGATGTCGTAGCCATCGTCGCGGCCGGGGCTCGGATAGAATGGCAATAGCCAGATGACGGTCACGCCGAGGTCGCGCAGGTAATCAAGCCGCTCCGTGATGCCGGCGAAATCGCCGACCCCGTCGCCATTGCTGTCGTAGAACGCCTTGACGTGCAACTGATAGACGATCGCGTCCTTGAACCACAGTTCATCGCCTGCGGCTTTTACGGCGCTCTCGTCGATGGTGGCGTTCATATTCATCATGACACTTAGGCAAAGCAGCGAAAAAGGAGCGCCGGATCGGCGGACGGATCGATACGCAGTCGAATGCCATTCCATTCCAACCAATGGCGTTCGCCGGTGGCGAGGTTTTCAACTTCGCGCACCGGCCGTCTGGCGTCGGGGGGCCCGATGAGCGTATCGCCGAAATGCAGCCAGAACTCCTTGGCAGGATTGGTCAGAGAAATCGCGCCGGCAACAGCATTGTCGCCCGCGACCGACTCCTTGATAAACCCGACGACGCCGGGATCGTTCGATTGCAAAAATCTTAAATCGGCAGTCTGTTGCAGCGCGCCATTCTCGCGACGAACTCGATTGAGGTGACTGATATAGTCCTTGATGTTGCCGGGTTTGTTCCAGTCGCGGGTGCGAATTTCGTATTTCTCGGAGTTGATATATTCCTCGCGGCCCGGCAGCGGCTCGTGCTCGATCAGTTCAAAGCCATTATAGATGCCGTAATTCGACGACAGCGTGGCGGCCAGCGCCACGCGCGACTTGAACATCCAGGTCTCGCCGGTCTGCAACTGCACCGGCAAAATATCCGGCGTCGCGACGAAGAAGTTCGGCCGGTAATAGTCTTGCTCCGGATAACCGGTGAGTTCGGTGAGATAGGCCTGGATTTCCTCTTTCTCGGTGCGCCACGTGAAATACGTATAGGACTGCGAGAAGCCAAGCTTGGCGAGCGCCTTCATCACCTTGGGCCGGGTGAAGGCTTCGGCCAGAAACAGCACGCCCGGATCGCGCGCCTGCACTTCGCGGATCATCCACTCCCAGAACGGCAGCGGCTTGGTATGTGGGTTGTCGATGCGGAAAATCCGTACACCCTGATCGACCCAGTACAAGATGACATCGCGCAGCGCCTTCCACAGCCCGATGCGGTCGTCGCAGGAGAAGTCGGGGTTGACGATATCCTCGTACTTCTTCGGCGGATTTTCGGCAAAGCGGATCGAGCCATCCGGCCGTGTACGGAACCATTCCGGATGCTCTTTCAGCCAGGGATGATCGGGTGAGCACTGCACCGCAATGTCGAGCGCAATCTCCATGTTGTGCCGGCGGCAGGCGCCGACCAGCGCCCGGAAGTCGTCGAGCGTGCCGAGCGCCGGCTCGATTGCGTCATGGCCGCCGTGTTCGTTGCCGATCGCATAAAAACTGCCGACATCGCCGGGGCTGGCGCGCACCGCATTGTTCTTGCCCTTGCGGTTGGTGCGTCCGATCGGATGGATCGGCGTCAGGTACAGGACGTCGAAGCCGAGATCGGCGATTTCGGGTACGCGCTTGATGCAATCCTGAAACGTGCCGTGTTGACCGGGCACCGGGCTCTGGCTGCGCGGCACCATCTCGTACCAGGCGCCGTGGCGTGCGCGTTCGCGATCAGCCATCAGTGGGATCGCCGCGCTGCGGCTGAGGTCGGGACGCGGGGCATACTGGCTCATTACCGCCGCCAGATGGTCGTCGAGCAGCACCGCGGGATCGTGCTCGACCGCAAAGCGCATGACGACGGCTTCCACGGCAACCCGGCCTTCGGCATCGTCCGGCATGAATTGCGTGAGCAGTTCGTGGCCTTCCTGCGCTTCAAGCGAGACAGCCTGGCCGGCGGCCTGCTTGAGCAGAAATTCCTTGCGCCAGGTGGCGAATTGATCGGTCCATGCCTCGACGGCAAACAGGTACCAGCCCGGCTGCGGCGGCGTAAACCGTCCGTGCCAGCGGTCGTTGACGTCGAAGATCATCGGCTCGCGATGCCAGTCGTCGTCGCTGCTGTCCTGCGGGCGCCACAGCACCGCCGCCGCGATAACGTCATGGCCCTCGCGAAAAATATCGGCCCAGACTTCGACGAATTCGCCTGCGATGCGTTTAACCGCGTAGCGGCCGCCATCGACGCACGGATATATATCCTCGATGCGGAAGCGCGGCCCGGTCGGATCTGTAGGGGAAATATCGAGTGTTATTTTACTCAGAGTGCAAACCCCACGTTTTTTGCGGCGCTGCGTGGCGCCGCATTCTCGTCCAGAGTTGTTTTTCGATTTTGTCTCATATGTGAACCATAGAAGAACATTAAAGTTCCAGAGTGGCCATGACACCTTTGGCCACAAGGCCTCGCGGTACGGAAATGTCATCGAAATGAGTGAAAATATGTCAACCGTCGAGGAATGTGGCATCGAACAAGGTTACCATGACGTTTTCGGCCATTGGCATGGCGTCAATCCGCAGACCATGGAGCGGATTATCGCGGCGCTGTCGCACGGGCATTCCGCAGCGCCGCAAAATGCAGCGAGAAACGACGCGGAATTCGAGCGTGCGTTTCAGGGCGATGGCCGCCGGGTCTGGGGCATTGCGATCCCGCTTTACGCCCTGCGCTCGCGTACCAATTGGGGGCACGGCGATTTCGGCGATCTGGCGCGGCTGATCGAGATTGGCGCGGCCCGTGGCGCGTCGGCTATCGGGCTCAACCCGCTGCACGCGCTGTTTCCGGACCGCGCCTGGCAGGCGAGCCCTTACGCGCCGAACAGCCGGTTGTTTCTCAACTCATTGTACATCGACGTCGCGGCGATCCCGGAATTTCCCGGAGTCGAGGCGGCCGGCGTCGCCGCGGATATTGCAACCGCGCGCGAGCCCGCCCTGATCGATTACGCGGTGGTGGCGCGCGCCAAACTGGCGGGACTGCGCGCGGCATACGCATGCTTTGCATCGGCGTCGGCAAAGAAATCGCCACGTCGCGCGGACTTCGAGACCTATCGAAGCGAACAAGGCGAGACGCTGTTGCGCTTCGCCTGTTTCGAGGCATTGCGGAGCCAACATGAAGGCACGCGTTGGCCGCAATGGCCGGAGCCATGGCGTCGGCCGGACAGCGCAACATTGCGCCGCTATCGCGATGCCAACAAAAGCGAATGTGAATTCCATGAATTCACACAGTGGATTGCGGATCGCCAGTTGCAGGCTTGCAAAGATGCCGCGCATCGCCACGGCATGTCGATCGGGCTTTATACTGATCTGGCCGTCGGCATCGATCCGCTCGGCGCCGATGCCTGGAGCCAGCAGGATGCCGTTCTCGCCGGCCTATCGGTCGGAGCGCCACCGGACGAATTCAACCCGGCGGGGCAGGATTGGGGATTGGCGCCGTTTAATCCGCGCACCATGGCCACCGAAGATTTTGAACCGCTGCGCCGGTTGATGCGCGCGACGATGCGCCATGCCGGCGCAGTGCGTATCGACCATGTTCTCGGACTCAACCGCATGTTTCTGATCCCGCACGGCCTCGGGGCGGCGGACGGCGCTTACGTGCGTTACCCGTTGGAAGAGTCGCTACGCGTCATCGCGCAGGAGAGTAACAAGGCGCGCTGCATCGTCATCGGCGAGGACCTCGGCACCGTGCCCGACGGTTTCCGCGACACGCTCGCGCGCTGGGGGCTGTGGACTTACAAGGTGATGCTGTTCGAGCGCGAACACGGCGGCCGCTTCCGCGCGCCTGAGAATTATCCGGCCGAGGCGCTTGCCACGTTCAACACGCATGACCTGCCGAGTTTTCGCGGCTGGATGACCAATCACGATATTCGCCTCAAGCGATCCATTGGTATCGACCCGGGCGAAAACGACGAAGGCCGTCACTTTGCGCGCGAGGCCTTGCAAAATCTATTAAGGGAACGCGCGCATGACTATAATCCGGACGATTTCGCCGCGGTTGCCGCCGTTCTCGCCGTGACTCCATCACGGCTGGTGATGGTTGCGCTGGACGACATTCTCGACGTCGTCGATCAAGTTAATATCCCGGGCACGGTCGATCAGCATCCGAACTGGCGGCGCAAGCTGCCGCTCGATGTCGAGGACCTGACATCGCACGACGGCCTGCAACGGATCGCAGATGCTTTCGTCAAGGCGGGCCGCGACGCGTCGTGACGCTTATTCCACCGGCACGTTCCAGATGTCGCGGGCGTATTCGCGGATGGTGCGGTCGGAGGAAAACCAGCCCATGCCCGCGGTATTGAGAATGCTGGCGCGCCACCAGGCATGCGGTTGCCGCCACATGGCATCGACGGAACGCTGGGCATCCCAGTAGGCGTCGAAATCGGCGGCAACCATGAAACGATCAAAACCGAGTAGCGCCTGCACGATCGGGCGATAGCGTTCCGGGTCATCGGGCGAGAACGCGCCGGTGGCGAGCCCGGCAATCACTGCCGATAAACGCGGCGAATTTGCCGCGGCATCTGCACCGGTGAAATGCCCTTGGATGCGGGCCGCGACTTGCTCCGCCGTCAGGCCGAAGATCACGAGATTGTCGCGGCCGACGTTGTCGCAGATTTCGATGTTGGCGCCGTCCATGGTGCCGATGGTGATGGCACCGTTGAGCGCCAGCTTCATGTTGCCGGTCCCGGAGGCTTCCATACCGGCGGTCGAAATCTGCTCGGACAGATCGGCGGCGGGAATGATCGCTTCGGCGAGGCTGGCGCTGTAGTTCGGCACGAAAACGAGTTTCAGCCGGCCGGCGACAACGGGGTCATTGTTGACGACATGGGCGACGTCGCCTGCAAGCTTGATGATGAGTTTGGCGCGATCATAGCTCGCCGCCGCCTTGCCGGCGAAAATCTTCACGCGCGGAACGAAATCGTCATCCGGCCGCGCCTTGATCTCCTGATAGAGCGCGATCGTCTCCAGCAGGTTCAGCAGTTGTCGTTTGTATTCATGGATGCGTTTGATGTGGACATCGAAAAGCGCATCCGGATCGACCCTGATTCCGGTCTTCTCACGCAACACCGCGGCCAATTTCGTCTTGTTGGCCATGCGGGAATATTCGTAGCGGGCGATGAATTTTTCGTCGTCGGCATATTTCTCAAGCTCACGGAGGCAATTCGGGTCGTCGAGGACACGCTCACCGAGCGTCTCGACCAGTAATTTCGTCAGCGTCGGATTGGCTTCGTAAAGCCAGCGCCGGAACGTGATGCCGTTTGTCTTGTTGATGATGCCTGTCGGGGCCGAGAGGGCGAGGTCGCGAAACACGGTCTTGCGCAGCAGTTCGGTGTGAAGGGCAGACACGCCGTTGACGCAATGCGTACCGAGGAACGCCAGATGCGCCATGCGCACGCGCCGTTCGCCGTTTTCGTGAACCAGCGAGACGCCCGAAACGAAGTCAGAATCTGCCAGGCCGCGCTCTTCAAGATCGCGCAGATGCAGCCAGTTGATGGTGTAGATGATCTGGAGATGGCGCGGCAGCAGACGGCCCATGAGATCGACAGGCCAGCTTTCAAGCGCTTCCGGCAGCAGCGTGTGGTTGGTGTAACTCAACGTCGCCCGGGTGATGGCCCAGGCTTTCGTCCACTCCCATCCGTTTTCGTCGATGAGAATGCGCATCAACTCGGCAACGGCGATGGCGGGATGCGTGTCGTTGAGCTGAACGGCGGCATAGTCCGCAAGCGTATCGAGCGAGCCATGCTCGTGGAGATGCCGACGAGTCAGATCCTGCAAGGTCGCCGAGGTGAAGAAGTATTCCTGGCGCAGCCGCAACTCCTGTCCGGCCGGCGTACCGTCATTGGGATAGAGTATGCGCGAGATCGCCTCGGCCCGCGTGCGGGCCGCCGTGGCGCCGACCAGGTCGCCTTCGTTGAAGGTGGCGAGGTGAATCGGGTCTGCCGCACGTGCCGACCACAGCCGCAGGGCGTTGGCATGCTTGCCGCGCCAGCCGGCGATCGGCGTGTCGTAGGGGATCGCCAGCACGACTTCGGCGGGATACCACAGCGCCGGCGCCGTACCCTCGGAAGAGCCGACATATTCGACGCTGCCGCCGAACCCGACCGGAATGCGGGTATCGGCGCGCACGAACTCCCACGGATTGCCGGCAGCCAGCCAGTCCTCCGGCACTTCATGTTGCCAGCCATCCTGGATGCGCTGCTCGAACAGGCCGTTCTCGTAACGAATGCCATAGCCGTAAGCCGGAATCCCGAGCGCCGACATGCTGTCCATGAAGCAGGCGGCGAGCCGTCCCAGGCCGCCATTGCCGAGCGCGGCATCGGGCTCGCCGCTGCGCAGGCGGTCGAAATCGACGCCCATGCTGTGCAGCGCGCGGCGGGTCGATTCAACCAGACCGAGGTTGGTCAACGTATCAAGCAGCAGGCGTCCGATCAGGAATTCGATCGAGAGATAATAGACACGCTTTTTCCGCTGTCGCTTTGTCTGCCGTCGCGAGTCCATCCAGATATCGACGACGCGGTCGCGCACCGCCAGCGCTGTCGCGTAAAACCAGTCATTGTCGGTCGCGGAACTGAAGCTCTTCCCGAGGCTATAGGTCAGCTTGGCCTGAATGGCGTCGCGTAACTCGGCTTCGACAGTGTTTGCGCCTAGACTATCGATGGGCAGTATTTTGGCTTCCAAAAGTTCGGCCTCCAATAATTGGGCCTCAAAAAGTTCGGTCTTCGAAAACCGATTCCTCGCGCTTCAATATAAGCAATGCTGCGCCTGTGCGACGCGACCGCCGCCCGCTGCACATCACATTTTCATACAAAATTCTGCATTCGTCCCCGGCGCTTCCTGGGTACCTCTTGGGTACTTGGCGCTCGCCGGGGGTCTTTGCCGCGCAATGGGCAATATCCGAAATAGGTGTAATGACTTGAGCACGCAATCGAAATGGCGATCGGAACAATCGGCAACGGCGGCTCGCGGAAGCCGCCGTTATGCCCGGCATAACATCAGGCGTTGGCGTCCGCCTCAGGCATTCGCGATCTTTTCGACCAGTGCGGCGATCGCCTGCTGCAACGCCGGGTCCTTGATTCGCGAAAAATCCTTGACCAGTTTGACCGACCGCGCCGTGTTGAGGAACTTCAGCATGGTCTCGTTGGCCTCGGGGCTTGCTTCCTGCGTCGCCTCGTCTTCGCCGAAGAAAACATTGACCGGCATATTGAATATTTTGGCGATGGTCTGAAGACGGCCGGCGCCGACACGATTAACGCCGCTCTCGTACTTCTGAATTTGTTGGAAGGTTATTCCCAGGCGTTTGCCGAGGTCGGACTGCGACATCTTGCAGGCCAGACGCTGCGTTCTGATTCTCTTGCCGACAAGCATGTCCAGGGGATCAAGTCGGGAGGTCGTATCTTTGCGACGTTCGGCGTTCATGAAGTGCGGGCCTTCGGCTTTAAAATGGAGATTGAGGGGGCTTCGGTAAACTCGCGGAATTCGGGCAACTCGTTCGGCTGCATCATATCATGTTGCACGAAACCTTCGAAAAGATTGATCAGCGGTTCGCCAAGATAGCTTTTCGGCAGGTCGTAGGGGTGGATGAAGGTATCCCCAAACCACGGGAATTTCTTTGAATCAAATGATTCCTTGATCCAGTCGATGACCCGGCGCACGCGCGCGATTTTCGTGACATCCGGATGGTAGGCCAGCCAGACGTCGAGCTGAAAACGCGGGCCGGCCTCGATGGGAACGATGCGGCCGCCGATCAGATGCGCGTAGGTCGGCAGCCAGCCGATGCCGATACCCTTCGAGATCGCCCAAAGATGGGCGCTCGCCGTGTTCGCGGTCAGCGCCACCAGTCCGGACCACGGCTTGTCGGGAAACAGCTTGGTGAACAGTTGCTTGGCTTGTGTCTGTTCTGACACATGCAGGGCGTAGCGATGCCGGCCCATATCCTCAAGGCTTTGCGGCATACCAAAAAGATCGATGTACGACTGTGCCGCGAACGGCATCGTGTGCAGCCGGCCGAGCCGGGTGATCTTGAGGTCCGGCGAGGACGGGCGGCGCAACTGCACGGAAACGTCGGCTTCGAGATTGGAGACGTCGGCTGGCGTCATGGTGCAGTTGAATTGGATGACGAGGCCCGGATAGGCGCGCTGCAACTCCACCAGCCTCGGAATCATCCAGAAGGTGCCTGTACCCTCGGTGACCGAAATTTTGACGTCGCCGGAAATCTGCGCGGAGATCGATTCGCTGGTCCGTACGATGCCGAAGGAGGCGACCTCCATCTGACGGGCGGCGTCCGCGATCCTTTCGCCCTCGGCGGTCAGGCGGATGCCGCCGGTATGACGCGTCATTAGCAGCGTGCCAAGCCGCTGCTCCAGCGCAACGACGCTGCGCCGCACCGCGCTGAACGAAATGCCCAGATGCGTGGCGGCAGCCCGGATGCTGCCGCAGCGGGCGATTTCGAGGAAAATCCGGATGCTTTCCCAGTCGGTATTCTTCGCGGGCGCACTGGAGGCGAGGTGATCCTCCTGCGGCTCACGCTGCGTCGCCCGACGGTGCATACCGTGCCCTCCCAATCTGCCTAAATCTCGCAGAGTCTTGTGTTCGGTACAACAGTGAGTGCGTGCGATGAATATTCACGATCCAAAGGCGACTGGTCAAAGCAGCTCCGAAACCCTTCGATCGTGGGAATCGCCCCCGCTGGGCGATACACGCATCCCAGAACCTTTACAACCGGAGAGCGCTCCGGCGCTCAACGCCAATGCCGTACCGTCGGGCAAAAAGCGGCGTCATTCCGCCGATCACACCCTGGGGCATATCGATCCGCGCCGTCTGGCGAGGCGGCTCGTGATTTTCACCCCGTCCGGCCCCGAAATCGACATGCTGATGGATCGAGCCCGGCTCGATCTGCCCGGGCTCGGCGACAACGAGGTGGTGCATCGCGTCGTGTCGCACAATCCGGACTCGTTCTGGGCGATCGCCAAGCGCGAGAATTTCAGCTCGCGAGACCGCAAGCCGGAGGGCTTCCAGGCCTACCTGATGCTCAACCAGGAAGGTCTGCGGCAGCTCATCGCCGGCACTTTCAAGGGTACGGACCCGGATACGTCGCTGCTGGCGTCGCAGCATGAGAAGCCGGCCGGCATCTACATCTGGTGTACGCATGCCTGGGGCGCGCTTTCGGGCGGCATGTCGCTGACGTTGCAGAAGATCAGCACTCCCATTTACCGGGATGTCGATGTGTTTTCGTGCGCCTCGACCCCGGAAGGTGCGTACACGCTGGAGGGCCTCGGCTTCGCCCGCGGCTGCAGCTACGACGGCATCCCCAGCGACAGCGTTTATAAATATACCCGGTCGCAGCCGGAGGCGGCGCCGCTGCCGATCTACGACAACTATCGTCCGGATCAGGACGCCGCGGCGCCATCGGTGACC
Source organism: Hyphomicrobiales bacterium (assembly GCA_041691675.1). Lineage (GTDB taxonomy): Bacteria > Pseudomonadota > Alphaproteobacteria > Rhizobiales > Xanthobacteraceae > Pseudolabrys. The sequence continues at coordinate 10,313 of JBEPUC010000037.1, forward strand.
GTCGCGCGCTCCATGGAAGAACTGTCGCAGGTCTTCGCGGTCCGCAGCGCGGTCTATATGGCCGAGCAGCGCTGCCCCTATGCCGAAGAATTCGACGGCAATGATTTTTCGGCGACGCATCTGCTCGGCTATGTCGGGCAGGAGCCGGCAGCTTGCCTGCGTATCCGCTATTTCGCCAACTTCGCCAAACTCGAGCGGCTGGCCGTCCGCCGTGAATTTCGCGGCCACAAGCTGGCGCAGCAGATGATCAAGGCCGGCATCGAGATGTGCCGCATGAAGGGCTACACGCGCATCTACGGCCAGTCCGAGGAGAGCCTGGTTGGATGGTACGCGCAATTCGGATTTCGCGTACCCAACGAAGCACGCGAATTGACGTTTTCCGAGTTCGGTTTCGTCGAAATTATCCTCGACGTAGCGCCTCATCCGGAGGCGGTGTCGCTCGAGTCCGATCCTTACGTCATCATCAGGCCTGAAGGCCGCTGGCATGCGCCGGGCATTCTCGAGAAGTCGGCGGCGCGCGACGTGACACGGCCCGGAGCCTTGAGGTCGCAAGCGTGAACCAGGTCATCGATCTGCGAGCCTTTGCCGACGCGGCAAGCCTGCCAACGCTGGTTCTGATTGACTTGCAACAGGAATACCTTGCGTCGTCGCGTGCGGGATCAATTCCGGATGCAGAAGATGCGCTCGGCAAATGCCGGACGGCGCTTGCCCATGCGCGGACGCTCGGAATGCCTGTGGCGTTCACGCGCTGGACCGGCTCGACATCGTTTGATCCGGGCAACCGTTTCGCCGGCTGGATTCCGGGCTTCGAGCCGCACGGTTCGGACTCAATCTTCGAGCGCAAGCAGCCGTCCTGTTACACCAGCGAGCTTTTCGCCGAGGTGATGAGCAACGGCAACGGTAACCTCGTCATCGCCGGTTTTGCCGGCGAAGCCGCGTGCCTGTCGACCATGATCGACGCGTTCCATCGCGGCCATCGGGCGACTTATCTCGCGGATGCCTCCGCCAGCCACGGCCTGTCGGACAAGCCGGCGGGTGAGGTGCATGCATTCGTTCGCGACTTGATGAGTGTGTGGGGCAACGTCATGCCGACCGCGTCGTGGATCAAAACCACATCGCGCGCCGCGATGTGGAAGACAAGAGCAGGAAAGGGGACATAACGATCGTGAAACCACTTGAAGACGTCCTGCGCGAGATCGGGGAAGCCATCGAAGTCGTTCGGCTTTCCAAATGCGAAAGCGCGGCCTCGCTGCTCGAAATGGCGGAGCTTGAATTGCGGATGAAGGTTCACAACGTTTCCGAGGTCGAACTGACGGTTTTCTGCCGCGAATTGGAGCAGCGGTATCGCCGCAATGGCATGACCAGGAACGGCGGCAACGTCGTCGAACTGCGGCCGGCACAGGCAAGGGCCGTCCGCACCAGGTCTTTGTAAGCGAGAACTCGCGCTGTCGTTGCTGGCGCAAAGAATTCGCCAAGTTCCGAATTGTGCTGGATCGGCCGTCCAGCCTGCTTTATCGTGAAGAGGAAATTTCAATCCATTGCCCGCGATCGAACGTCGGTTTTGCACTCTGAAAAGACGGCTGTATGCAAGCACGTTCCGACAAGCCGGCGCGCATCGGCGATATTGTCGCCATCTCCCTTGGGAACGCGCTCGACTGGTTTGAGATCGTCGTCTACGGTTATTTCGCCGGTATCATCTCGACGCTGTTTTTCCCCACCGATACGCCTGGCATCTCGCTCCTCCTGACATTTCTAACCTTCGGCATGACCTTTATGGCGCGTCCTTTCGGCGCGCTGATCCTCGGCGCCTATGCCGACAAGCACGGCCGCAAGCTGGCGATCCAAGTCTCGATCGTGATGATGGCGGCGGCATCGGCCACCATCGCGCTCGTGCCCGATTACGAATCCATCGGCATCTTTGCGCCTTGCATCCTGGTCGCCGCGCGGGCGGTGCAGGGCTTTGCCGCCGGCGGCGAATTCGGCAGCGCGACGGCATTCCTGGCCGAGAAGGACGCGACGCGGCGCGGTTATTTCGCGAGCTGGCAGTTCGCCAGCCAAGGCGTGTCGGCGATGCTTGCGACCGCGTTCGGCGTCGTCATCACGATGACGCTGACGCCGCAGCAGATCGCGTCCTGGGGCTGGCGCGTGCCTTTCGTATTCGGCCTTTTTCTGCTGCCGGTCGGCTACTACATCCGAAGCCGCTTGCACGACACTATTGTCGTCAATCGACGCCGCTCGCCAGTGGCCGTTCTGTTTCAAGCGCAAAGACAGCGGCTGCTCGCAGCGATCGGCTTGATCGTGCTGGGCTCGGTCGCGACCTATACGATCGTTTTCATGCCGACCTATGCCGCCGGGAATCTGGGACTGGACGTGCCGTATTCATTTGCCGCTGCGTTGCTGACGGCCTCGATCCAGGTCGTCATCGTGCCTTTTGTCGGGCTTTTGTCGGATCGCTGGGGGCGCTTTCGCATTTCGACGGTGGCGGCGGTCGCATTGACGCTGCTGGCTTGCCCGTCATTCGCATGGCTTGCCGGCAATCCCTCGATCGACAGACTGATCCTCGTTCAGATCGTATTGGGCGTGCTGACAGCGCTTTACGTCGGCGCTTTGCCCGCGATGATGGCGGAGTTGTTTCCGTCGCACATCCGGGCCACCGGGCTTTCGGTGAGCTATTCGGTCGCGGTTGCCGTGTTCGGAGGCTTTGCTCCGTTCATCGATGTCTGGCTCATTCAGACGACCGGCCACCTCATAGCGCCGAGCTATTATCTGATCGTCTCGGGCGCTATCAGCTTGCTGGCGTTGCTTGCGGCTAAACGTCTCGGCAACGCCGCCGGCTGAGGCACCGGAAACTGCGCATCGAAATTTGTTCTATCGCCGCTTTCGCCGGCACGAGTGGTTATCCCACGATCTTTTTCACAATATCGATCGCCCGCCGCAACAGCGTTTCCGATGCTTCAGCGGTGCGGAAGCCGGCATGCGAGGTCAGCGTCACGTTCGGCAGTTGCGCCAGCGCATGGTCGGCCTTCAGCGGTTCGGAGTGAAACACATCGAGGCCGGCATGGCGGATATGGCCGGACTTGAGGGCGGCGATCAGCCCCGCCTCGTCGATGAGGGCGCCGCGCGCGGTGTTGACCAGGAGCACGCCCGGCTTCATGCGGCCGATGCGCTCGGCGTTGAGAAATCCCCGGGTCTCGTCGCCAAGCGTCAGATGCATCGACACGACGTCGGACTGTTGCAGCAGCGTGTCGAGATCGACCAACTTGACGCCTGCGTCGGCGCGCTGGGTGCGGTTATAGGCAATGACGTTCATGCCGATGCCCTCGGCGATCCGTGCGACTTCACCGCCGATGCCGCCGAGCCCGATGAGTCCGAGCGTCTTGCCGTGAAGCTGGAAGCCTTCCGCCGGCGCCCAGGTGCCGGCGCGCACTTCGCGGTCCATCTTCGCGATGTCGCGGGCGCAGGCGAACAAGAGGCCGATCGTGTGTTCCGCAACCGCGATGTCGCCGTAGCCCTTGATGGTGTGCACGGTGACGCCGAGGCCGGCTAACTCGTCGACGTTCATGTAGCTCGCCGCACCGGTGCCGAGAAAGACGATGTGCTTGAGCGCCTTGCATTGTTTGACAAGATCGGTCGGCATGTAGGAATGATCGTCAAGCACGATCTCGTAGTCGCCGACGACGCGAGACAACTCCTCGCGCTTGAACGGGGTGGTGTTGACCTCGATCTTGGGATCGTCCGGCCGGATGACCTTGTACCAGACCCGGTCGAGTTGATCGTTGCAGTCAATGAAAATGGATTTCATGTCTACCTTGCTACAGTGTTATCGCGCGACAATGGGTTGAGCCGCCAGAACCGGTTCGCGCAGCGGAACGTCGATGAAACTTGAGCCTTCCTCGAACCATGATTTCGGCGCGGGCTGGCCCCACAAAGTCTGGCGCTGCGGATCGGCTAGCGACCAGCGCAACGGCTCGAAATCGGGGTCGACGGTGAGATAGTCCGACGTGAACAGTTCGACGCGGTGGCCGTCGGGGTCGCGCACATAAAGAAAGAACGCGTTGGAAATGCCGTGGCGGCCCGGACCGCGCTCCATATTGACGAGAAAGCCGGACGAGGCCATCACGTCGCAAATGTGGAGAATGTCGAGCGCGCCTGCGGTCCAGACGCCGACGTGATGGAGCCGCGGCCCGCGGCCATTGGTGAAGGCGAGGTCGTGGACGTTGCCCTTGCGATGCATCCATACGGCCCAGAGCCTGGCGTCGTCGCCATCGGTCTCGGTATATTCGGTCAGCCGGAATCCGATGTCGCTGTAGAAATCGTAGGACATCTGCACGTCGGGCGTGAAGCAATTGATGTGATCGATGCGCTGAATGCGCGCGCCCTTGTGATGGGCATAGCGGCGCAACATGCTTTCGGATTGATCCATGCGCGCATAGAAGTCAATCGGCATGCCGACAGCATCCATCGTGCGCAAAGTGCGGCCCTGATACGGAATCTCCGGAAACGACGTCGGCAGGCCCTTGCGGGCGAAATAGAACGCGGCGCGGTCGAGGTCTTCCTCGCTTGCCAGCTTGAAACCGATGGCATCGACCTTCGCGTTATCCGCGCGATTGAGCACGATGGAATGGTGGTTGCGCTCCTCGACGCCGCGCAGGTAAAGCGCGTCTCCGTCTTCATCGCTGACGACGTAACCAAGGCAATCGACATAGAAAGCGCGTGACGCCGCCAGGTCGCGTACCCCGAATGCGACGTGGCTGGCGCGCACGACATTGAACGGCGGGGAGTGATTGGGCGGGCGGATCGGCATGCCGGCGACTCAAGCCACGCTTTGCGCGCGCTCGCGCAGCGTATTGCGGCGAAACGTCATGTGATCGATTTCGTGAATTTCGACGGTCAATCCGAGCGGATGCGATGGATAGACATTGGTGAGCCGTTTGTCGGCAGCGGCCAGCAACAACTGGCCGAGCTTCGCGCGTTGCTCTTCGCTGCGGCCGACGCGCAGGCGCGCGGTGACGTGGACGAAGCCGTTTTCCGGTTTGCCATCGGCGACGCGAAAATGCTCGCGGCGCGCCGCGCGCGTGCGAATGCCGACGAGTTCCGCCACTCCGGCGTCGATCGCGGCCTGATGCAGGTCCGCGACCAAAACCGAAACGTCAAGGCTATCTTCGAGATTCGCGGAATATTCGACTATGATATGCGGCATCTCTTCCCTGACATTAAAATGACTTGCCTGGCGTTAAGCCTTTCCCGGCGTTGACGGCCCGTTGGGCCCGGAATACATCGGACACGGGACCGGGCGGAGCATAGCCTTGAACCGCAGGCGATTCCATGCCGCTCTTGTTCGGCCGGGGACGTGATCGAATGAGGTGCGGGAGTCACAATGAAGCTTGCCAGCTTTAAGGTGCGCGGACGGGAAAGCTTCGGAGTCGTCGTTGGCGAGGGCAATGCGCTCGGCGTCGTGGATCTTAAAATCCGGCTGGCGCCACGTTTTAACACCGTCCTCGATCTGCTGCGCGAGGATGGCCTCGATGTCGCCCGCGCCGCATTACACGGGGTGCGTGCCGACTTCTCGGCATCGGAAGTGGAGTGGCTGGCGCCGGTGACGGCGCCCGAAAAGATCCTCTGCATTGGCATCAATTACGCCAATCGCAATGCCGATTACGGCGATCAGGACGTGCCGACCTATCCCAGCATGTTCTATCGTGCGCCTGGCTCGCTTGCCGCGCATCTGCGTCCGCTGGTTTTGCCGCCGGAATCCGAACAGCTCGATTACGAGGGTGAGATTGCACTGGTGATAGGCCGCGCCGGCCGCCGCATTGCCCATGCCGACGCACTCAGTCACGTTGCCGGTGCAACGTTGTGCAACGAAGGCACCATCCGCGACTGGGTACGGCACGGCAAGTTCAATGTTACGCAAGGCAAGAACTGGGACGCGACCGGCGGGATCGGGCCGTGGCTGGTGACATCCGACGAGATCGATCTCGGCAAGCCCCTGCACATCACGGTGAAAGTCAATGGCGAAATCACGCAGGACGACACCACCGCCAGCATGATAAAGTCGTTCGCGGATTTGATCGCCTACGTTAGCACTTTCATGACCCTCAAGCCCGGCGACATCATCGTCACCGGTACGCCGATCAAGCTTGGTCCACGCGTGGACCCGCCGCTATGGCTCAAGCCCGGCGATACGGTCGAAGTCTTCGTTCCGGAAATAGGTACGTTGCGCAACACAGTGATGGCGGAAAAATGAGCGAAGTTCGTAAGGCCGTTTGCGTTATCGGCTGGCCGGCGGGGCACTCGCGATCGCCGCTGATCCACAATTATTGGATCAAGCAGCACAATATCGACGCCGAATATCGAAAAGAAGCGATCCCGCCCGAGCAATTTCCAAAATTCATCCTTCATCTCCGCGATCACGGCTACATCGGCTGCAACGTAACCGTGCCGCACAAGCAGGTGGCGCTCCAGTTATCGCAGCCGGACGAGCGCGCCAAAGGTGTCGGTGCCGCCAACTGCCTGTGGCTCGATGGCGACAAGCTGCGCGCGACGAATACCGACGTCGAAGGGTTTCTCGGCAACCTCGATACATCGGCGCCGGGCTGGGACCGCGGACTTGAAAGCGCGATGGTGCTGGGCGCCGGCGGCGGCGCGCGGGCGGTGGTCTACGGCCTGCTGCAACGCGACGTCCAGCGCATCTATGTAGTCAACCGCACGCTGGAGCACGCCGAGGCGTTGCGCAAGGCGTTCGGCAACCGCGTGTTCCCTGCGAGTTGGAACGAGATGACAGGCTTGCTCGGCGGTGTCGGGCTTCTGGTCAACACCACGACGCTCGGCATGGTCGGCCAGCCGCCACTGGAGATCAATCTGCGCTGTGCGCCTTCGGTGGTGGTGGCCGATCTGGTTTACGTGCCGCTGGTGACCGGACTGCTCCAGGCGGCGCGTGACAAGGGCCTGCGCACCGCCGATGGACTCGGCATGTTGCTGCATCAGGCGGTACGCGGCTTCGAGCGCTGGTTTGGCGTGCGGCCGGAGGTGACGCCGGAGTTGCGCGCGCTGGTCGAGGCCGATCTGGCGGCCACCGCGCCGGTCGCGGCCAAGAAGGAGCCGCCAAAGCACGCCAGGAAAGCGCGGAATAAAAAGTGAGATGAAAGGTTATTCCCTGCGGGCTTGCCGTCAGGGAGTGCAGAATGTTGCGGAAAAACATCATATCGGGTTTGGCCGGCACGGCGTTGGCCGTTCTGTTGGGCACAGGCGCGGCCGTCGCACAGTTGCAGCAGGTCCAGCGCATCACTGGAACCATCGAGCGCGTGAACGACGGCGCCCTGACGATCCGGCCCTATGAGGGCGGTGGCACCTTCGACGTCGATCTCACCGACAAGGCCACGGTCTTTGCCGTCAGCAAGGCGACGCTCGCCGATCTTAAGCCCGGCGCCTATATCGGTGTCGGCGCCATGCCGCAGGCCGACGGCAGCCAGCGCGCCATTCAGGTGACCGTCTTTGCCGAAAGCCAGCGCGGAACGGGCGAAGGCTTCCGACCCTGGGACCGAATGCCGAAGAGTACGATGACCAATGCAACGGTGGCCGAGACCGTTGGCGGCGTCGATGGACATATGCTGACGGTCAAATACAAGGACGGCGAGAAGAAAATTGTGGTGCCGCCCGACGCCACCATTCTGGCGTATTCCGTGGGCGAACGTGCCGAACTCAAGGTCGGCGCTCACGTTGCGATCACGCGCGTCAAGCACAAGCTCAACGGTTCGCTCGAAGCCGACCGCATCAATGTCGGCCGCGGTGATGTCGTGCCGCGGTAGGTCGGCGCTTATCGAACCAGCTTCGCTAATGCGGCTTTGAATTTTTCCGGTAGCGGCACCGGCCGGTTGCTGATCCGGTCGACATAGACGTGGACGAAGTGCCCTTGGGCCGCCGCCGTCTGTTCGTCGTTCCGGAAGATTCCGATCTCGTAGCGCACACTTGATGTGCCGAGATGCGCGACCCTCAAGCCGGCGCGAACGCTGTCCGGAAAGGCGATGGGGACGAAGTAGCTGCACCGGGTCTCGACGACGAGACCGATCGTGCTGCCATTGCGAAAATCAAGCACGCCGCTGGCGACCAGATATTCCGCCACGACAGTGTCGAAGTAGGAATAATACACGACGTTGTTGACGTGGCCGTAAACGTCGTTGTCCATCCAGCGCGTGGTGATGTCGCCGAAATGGGCGAACGCGGAAGCGGTCAGTGGCGTCGGGCGGTCCATGGTGCTTTACGTCCTGTTAGCTCGCCTGAAATTCCGCTCGTCCTCGCGAAAGCGGGGAACCAGGGTAAACTAAAATGAAGTTGCGATTGTCGCTCTGGATTCCCGCTTGCACGGGAATGAGCGGAGAATAAAGCGGCGCAGTCAGACCATATTAATCCGCAGCCTGCGTCACAGGCGCCGTTTTCTTCTTCACCTCGCCGCTCTCGATCACGCGGCCGTCGATGTCGGAAATCTTGCCGATGCCGGTCAGAGCCATGGTGACGCTCAATTCCTTCTCTAGAATATCGATCGCCTTGGCGACGCCGGCTTGTCCTCCCGCGCCCAATCCCCATACGAAGGCGCGGCCGATCAGACAGGCGCGCGCGCCGAGTGCCAGCGCCCGCATAATATCGGTACCGGTGCGTACACCGCCGTCGAACAAAATCTCGGCATCGCCACCGACCGCGTCGACCACGCGCGGCAGCATCGAGATCGACGATGACGTGCCGTCGAGCTGACGGCCGCCGTGGTTCGACACCACGATGGCGTCGGCGCCGAGCTTTACCGCCATGCCGGCGTCATCGACATCGAGAATGCCCTTGATGACGAGCTTGCCCGGCCAGTATTTTCTGATCCACTCGACGTCCTTCCAGTTCAGCGCCGGATCGAACTGGTCCTGCGTCCACTTGGACAGCGAATTGACGTTCTCCATCCCCGGCACGTGACCCGAGATATTGCCGAACGTCCAACTCTTGGCGTTCAGCACGCTCCAGGCCCAGGCCGGCTTGGTGGCAATGTCGATGACGTTCTTGATGCGGAATTCGGGCGGCACCGTGAGGCCGTTCTTGATGTCCTTGTGGCGCTGGCCGAGCACCTGAAGATCGACCGTCAGCACCAGCGTATCGACCTTGGCGGCGGTCGCGCGATCCATCAGCGCGCGCGAGAAGCCGCGGTCGCGGATGACGTAGAGCTGAAACCAGAACGGCTCGCCGGTGGCCTCGGCGACATGCTCGATCGAACCGACCGACATCGTCGACAGCGTGAACGGGATGCCGGCGGCATTGGCGGCGCGGGCGGCATGGATTTCACCGTCGCCGTGCTGCATGCCGAGCAGACCGATCGGCGCCAGGATCAAAGGCGCGGCCAGCTTCTTGCCGAGCACGGTGGTGGTGAGGTCGCGCGCCGAAACATCGACCAGCACGCGCTGGCGCAACTTGATCGCCTCGAGATCGCTCCGGTTGGCGCGCAGCGTCTGCTCGGTGTAGGAGCCGGAATCCGCGTAGTCGAAAAAGGCACGCGGCACCCGGCGTTTGGCAATAGTACGCAGGTCGTCGATGCAGGTGACGTTCTTCATCGGGGCCACGCTCGTGAGGGCTGCAAATCCGCCGAAAACTTCGGTCGGGCTATCGGTTAGCACAGCGCCGAAGCCGGCGAAATGCCCGGTTCCGCGGCCAAAATCGGGGACAACAACGGCATTCCGCAAGCGTTAACCGCAGTTAGTAAGGATTCCTCACAATTTTTGACCTAAATTGAGCGGCTGGCGCGTACTATAAGGGTGCGCTGGGCAGAATTCATCGCCCGCCAAAACATGTGCAATTCGAGACTGCAAGACCCGATGGCGGGTGCGTTGAGGGGCTGTTTTCATGGTTCGTCGTTATTTCGGCACCGACGGTATTCGCGGGCTGGCCAACACAGTTATTACCCCGGAACTGGCGCTAAAGGTCGGCCAGGCCGCCGGTCTTGTGTTCCGCAATGGCGAACATCGCCATCGCGTGCTGATCGGCAAGGATACCCGTCTCTCCGGCTATATGATCGAGACCGCATTGGTGGCAGGCTTCACCTCGGTCGGCATGGACGTGCTGCTCACCGGCCCGATCCCGACGCCGGGCGTCGGCATGCTGGTGCGCTCGATGCGCGCCGATCTTGGCGTGATGATCTCAGCTTCGCATAATCCTTACGCCGACAATGGCATCAAGTTGTTCGGTCCCGATGGCTTCAAGCTTTCCGATGAGGTCGAGCGCAAGATCGAAGAGCTTCTCGAGTCCGACCTGTCCAGGCAACTCGCCAAGGCCGGCGATCTCGGCCGCGCCAAACGTATCGATGGCGTGCAGGACCGTTACATCGAATTCGCCAAACGCACGCTGCCGCGTGACATCGACCTCTCTGGCCTGCGCGTCGTGATCGATTGCGCCAACGGTGCCGCCTATAAAGTGGCGCCCGGCGCGCTGTGGGAACTCGGCGCCGACGTCATTTCCATCGGCGTCGAGCCCGACGGCACCAACATCAACAAAGATTGCGGCTCGACCGATCTCGGCGCCATTACGCGGAAGGTGCGCGAGATGCGCGCCGACATCGGCATTGCGCTCGACGGCGACGCCGATCGCGTCATGATCGTCGATGAGCGCGGCCACGTCGTCGACGGCGATCAATTGCTGGCGGTCATCGCCGAAAGCTGGAAGGCGGACGGCCGTCTTTCGCGCAACGGCGTCGTCGCCACCGTGATGTCGAATCTCGGGCTGGAGCGCTATCTACAGTCGATCGGGCTCGATCTGGTGCGCACGCCGGTCGGCGACCGCTACGTGCTCGAACATATGCGGGCCAACGGCTTCAATGTCGGCGGCGAGCAATCGGGCCACATTATTCTTTCGGACTATTCCACCACCGGCGACGGCTTTGTTGCCGCCTTGCAGATGCTGGCGGTGGTCCGCCGCCATGACAAGCCGGTGTCGGAGATCTGCCACCGCTTCGAGCCGCTGCCGCAGGTGCTGCGCAACGTGCGCTATGCCTCCGGCAAGCCGATGGAAAGTGCGGCGGTGCTCACCGCGATCGCCAGCGCCGAGAAGAAGCTCGGCGGCGGCGGCCGTCTGCTGGTGCGCGCGTCCGGCACCGAGCCGGTGATCCGCGTGATGGGTGAGGGCGATGACAAGCTTCTGGTCGAGCAGGCGGTCGACGATGTGATCCAGGCGCTGACGCGTGTGGCGGCCTGACACCGTCATGGCCGGGCTTGTCCCGGCCATCCACGTCTTTTGATCAAAAAAGCAAGCCGGACACGGCCGTGAGAGCGGGCCGCCGTTTCTACCGTAACCCCTTCCAGAGCCTCTAAATTGTCGGTTCAATAGAATCATTCCGAACTGACCAAACAGGAATAGCCTATATATTTCAATACTTTAGAACGTCTTTAAACAACGAAATGCTTTGACTCGCCGCCATGAAGCCGATAGCAAAATGACCGATCGCGGCTTAATGCCGCCAATGCTGCCGGGCCCGTCAGAATGATCGTCTGCTCCTGCAATGTCCTCACCGACAAAGCCGTCCGCACCGTCTGCGCCAGCGCCGCGCCCCGCACCACGGGGCAGGTGTATGGTTGCCTGGGGTGCAGCGCCCAATGCGGCCGGTGCGCACGCTCGATCCGCAAGATCATGGACGAGGCGCTGGCCGGTGCAGCAGCATGCCCGAGCGGTTGCGCCTGCGCCGCGCACCCGAAGCAGTTCGTCTGAAACGCCGCATTTATCAGACGTTCACACGATGAATTCGCCTGCGGCTATCGCTTTCCGCGGCATATTGACTGTTTGGCGTATCAGGTTAGAGCTATTCTAAATTGAGTCACGTCGTGACCTTGGTGCCGGTCACAGCCGATATTTCGTCAGAAGGAGCGAGCGTTATGAAGGGCGATTCCAAGGTTATCGAATACCTCAACAAATCGCTGCGCCACGAACTGACGGCGGTCAATCAATATTGGCTGCATTACCGGTTGCTGGACAATTGGGGCCTCAAAGACCTCGCCAAACAGTGGCGCAAGGAATCGATCGAGGAAATGGAACACGCCGACAAGCTGATCGAGCGCATCATCTTCTTCGACGGCTTCCCCAACATGCAGGTCCTCGACCCGCTGCATATCGGACAGGACGTCAAGGAGGTGCTCGATTGCGATTTGGCGGCCGAGATGTCGGCGCGAGCGCTCTACCAGGAAGCCTCGACGCACTGTCATTCGGTGAAGGATTATGTCACCCGGGATCTGTTCGACAAGTTGATGTCCGACGAGGAACATCATATCGACTTCCTCGAAACGCAGATCGATCTTGTCGCCAAACTTGGCGTGCAGCTTTATTCGCAGCATCACATCGGCGAGCTCGACGAAAGTCACTAAGGCCATCGCGCGCTTAATCGGTTGAGTGAAGGGCGTGACGAGATCGTCGCGCCCTTTCGCTTTTCGCGCCGATCAACAGCCGGCAAAACGCGCGGGGACTCGGTCACACACGAATTCCAAAAAAACAGAATCAAGCACCGCGATTTGAGAGTCTGAACCGTCGTCAGCACACGCTTCACACTGCTAAATGACTCATTAACGCAAGTTCCCAGCAGCGATGTTGTTCAGTATTGCCAGACGGTGCGAGCATCGTGGGAACCGCATTTGGTTAAGCGGCGTGGTTAAAGAACAGGGTTAAGAGCCACTTAAGGTTTTGCTGCCATCGTCCCTTCATGGTCTTCCGTCGCCGCGGCGATCGACGGAATTAATAGTGAGGGATGCCGGCATGTTCCGCGCGCGTTTGATGTCTTCAATTCTGATCGCAACCGGCTTGGCGGCCGGTGTCACCACAGGCGCTGGCGCTGCCGACTATTCGCCGCCACCACAATGCTACGACGCTGCCTTCATCGCGTCCGGTCGTGCGCCGTATGGCGCGGTGCCGTGTTATGTACCGCCAGCCCCCGTCGAGGAATTTTCAAGCTGGTATCTGCGCGGCGACATCGGCATGAGCAGCCAGCAGGTGAAGAGCCTGAGCAATCCGACAGCTTCGCTACCTTTGCTGTCCTCGAGTTATGGCTTCGACGCGGCTCCGACGTTTGGTATCGGCATCGGCTACTACTTCAACGACTGGCTGCGCTTCGATGTGACCGGCGAGTATCGCGGGCGGTCGAATTTCCACGGCTCGGAAATCTATAGCAACCCCGGTGGCAATTCGACCGACGAATACAGCGGCAGCAAATCCGAATGGCTGTTTCTCGCCAATGCTTATGCCGATCTTGGCACCTGGCAGAACGTGACGCCATTTGTCGGCGCCGGCATCGGCTTTTCGCGCAACACGATTCATAACTTCCAGGACGTCTGCCATGGCTGTGGCGGCAATCCGGCCAACAACGGTGTTTCGTTCGCGGACGATGCATCGAAGTGGAGTTTCGCCTGGGCGCTGTATGCCGGCCTTGCCTATAAGGTGTCGAAGAATTTCACGATTGAACTTGCTTACCGCTATCTCGATATGGGCGAGGGCCAGACCGGTTCGATCGTCTCTTACGATGGCACGCAGACTTTGCCGGGCTCGACCTTCGATCACCTCACGTCGCACGACATAAAGCTTGGCCTGCGCTTCAATTTCGACGGCCTGGAATCGTTCGGCCGGTCGTCGTCGTATTATTCAGCCCCGGCAACTTATGCGCCGGCGCCGGTCTATCAGCCCGCGCCGGTCTATGCACCGCCGCCCGTCTATCAACCCGCTCCGGTCTACACACAGCCGCCCTTGCACAGCAAAGGCTAGACGAGAAGAGCGCTTCGCTTCATCGCGAGGCGCTCGCCCTAAAGGTTAATCCCGCGCCCGTACCAGTGAAAATTGTTGGTTAATCGCTGCTTACCTCACAGTCGCATAGCCGGGTGCTCGATTGCGACAACACGTAGCGAAGGAACGTCGTGATGAGTCTGTTGCGGAGCTTGAGCCTCGGCGGAGCGGCCTTGATCGCCGTCGCCTCGGTGGCATCGGCCGCCGACATGCCGGGCTATCCGCCGCTGCCGGCGCCGACAGCTCCGCTGCACCGTACCGAAATTTATTCCGGATGGTATCTGCGCGGCGACCTTGGTTATCGCTGGGGCATTAGCGACGGTGTGCAGACCGCGGCCGGCTTTCCGGGCCTGATCGATGAAAGGGTCGGCAACAGTTTCAGCGCAGGTCTCGGCGGCGGCATCAAGACCGGCTGGCTGCGCAGCGACGTCACGATCGATTTCGGTTCGCCGATGAAATACGAGGGTACGTTCGCCGCGCCCGGTGACACGACCGCCAAGGTCTCCGCCACGACCATTCTGTGGAACGGCTACTTCGATCTCGACAGTTGGTACCACGTCACGCCGTACATTGGCGGCGGCGTCGGCACCGCGCGCGTCACCATCGACGACTATGGCAGCACAGGAGCGCCGGCGTTCGCCAACGGCGCATCGCGCAGCAAATGGAATTTTGCCTGGGCGGCGATGGCCGGCGTCGCTTACGCGATCTCGCCCAACACGATGCTCGATGTCGGCTACCGCTACGTCAATTTCGGCGATGTCACGACCGGCGACAATGCTGTCGCCAGCGCGACGTTGAAAAATGTCGCGGCGCATGAAGTGCGCGTTGGTCTGCGTTGGAGTTTCGATGATTTACCAATCGCACGCTAGCCCGAAGGGCTATGAATTCGACCGGTTCGCTGCGCGCCATAGAGCGCGTTATGGCCGGGTCGCTTTGCGTCTGTGTGCCATGGCCATCGCCTTGTTCACGCTGGCGCCGGGCGAGGGGGCATTGGCTGCGGACTGGCCCGATAATTCTTATTTACGCGGATCGCTGCCGGCAAGCACGGTGCGCTGGGATGGCCTCAACTTCGGCGCCCAGTTCGGTGTCAGCACCATGGATACTGACTTCGGTGGCAGCACCGGGCAGGAGGTTGCCTACATCCTGCGCAACACTGAGGTTGAAGATCAGTTCGCGCCTTCGAACTGGACGACACTGCCTTCAAACACGACCAACGGACGACAATATGGCATCTTCCTCGGCTATAATTGGCAATGGGATGAAGGAGTCATCACCGGATTCGATGTGGCGTACAATCGCACCAATTCGATGTCCGCGTCAGCGAGCGATACAATCGCGCGCCAAGTGGTAACCACGCCGGATAATGTCAACAACGCTCTGACAATCACGGCGCAGTCATCGCTCCAGTTGATCGACTATGCGACGATGCGCGTACGCGCCGGCTATGCCATGGGCCAGTTCTTGCCTTATGCCGCGATCGGCGCGGCGGTTGGCCGCTTCAACTATGCAAGCACTGCGACGGTCAATAACGTAGGTACGCCTCCGGCGGGAAGTCCACTATTGCCCTTCGACACCACTGATACGCAATCCAGCGCTAAGAATAACGCCATCACCGGTGGGTTCACCGTCGCTCTTGGCGTCGATGTCGCATTGACGCCGAATATATTCGCGCGCGGCGAATGGGAGTTCGTTGCTTTTGCGCCAATCAATGGTATTCGCGCCAACATCAACACTGCGCGCGCGGGCATTGGCGTCCGCTTCTGACGCTTCGTGCGCAATCGCCAGCCAAATTCCACTCTCATCCAAACGATGTAAAACGCCGCAGTTGACCGCGGCGGCGAAGTCGCATATCTCCGCCAGTGGGACACCTCTCCCCAACGAGAGGCTACTATCTGGAAGGATAGGATATGACAGCGACGAAGCCCGGCGTGCGGCCGGCAAACCCGCACTTTTCGTCCGGCCCCTGCGCCAAGCGCCCCGGCTGGTCCCTCCAAGCCCTTACTGATGCGGCCCTCGGCCGCTCTCACCGCGCCAAGATCGGCAAGGCGAAGCTCAAGCGCGCCATTGATCTGACGCGCGAGGTTCTCCAGGTTCCCGCCGATTATCGCATCGGCATCGTGCCGGCCTCCGATACCGGGGCCGTCGAAATGGCGCTGTGGTCGATGCTCGGCGCGCGCCCGGTCACCATGCTGACGTGGGAATCCTTCGGCGAAGGCTGGGTCACGGATGTCGAGAAGCAACTCAAGCTCAAGGACGTGACGGTGCTCAAAGCGCCTTACGGTGAGCTTCCCGATCTCTCCAAGGTCGATTTCAAGACCGACGTGGTGTTCACCTGGAACGGCACCACCTCCGGCGTGCGCGTGCCGAACGGCGACTGGATCGCCGCGGACCGCAAAGGCCTCACCATCTGCGACGCCACCTCGGCTGCTTTCGCGCAGCGTCTCGATTGGCCGAAGCTCGATGTCGTCACCTTCTCCTGGCAAAAAGCGCTGGGCGGCGAGGGCGCGCACGGCATGCTCATTCTGTCGCCGCGCGCGGTCGAGCGGCTTGAAACCTACAAGCCTGCATGGCCGCTGCCGAAAATCTTCCGCATGACCAAGAACGGCAAGATCAACGAGGGCATCTTCGTCGGCGAAACCATCAACACGCCGTCGATGCTGTGCGTCGAAGACTATCTTGATACATTGTCCTGGGCTAAGTCGATCGGCGGGCTCGATGCGACCGTCGCGCGTTCCGATGCCAACGCCAAAGCGATTGCGCAATGGGTCGCCAACACTCCTTGGGTCGGCCATCTCGCCAAGAGCGCCGACTACCGCTCCAATACCTCGGTCTGTCTCGTTGTGACCGACCCGGCGATGGCCAAGCTATCGCTCGATGAGCAGGCCGCGTTCGCCAAGTCGCTTGCCGGCCTTCTCGAGAAGGAAGGCGTTGCCTACGACATCGCCTTCTATCGTGACGCGCCGCCCGGCTTGCGCATCTGGTGCGGCGCCACGGTCGAGACGAGCGACGTTGAAGCGCTGACGCCCTGGCTCGACTGGGCCTTCGGCGAAGCCAAGGCCGCGTTGCCGAAAGCGGCGTAACCCTTCTTTACCCTCCCCTGGAGGGGGAGGGTCGCCATGCGAAGCATGGCGGGGTGGGGTGACATCGTCATCGACCGCAACCGCCGCGCTTCCTTTTTCTCACAAGTCTCACTCCACTCCACCCCGGCCCTGCGGGCCGACCCTCCCCCTCCAGGGAGGGTGAAGGAAACAAAATCATGGCCGCCCCCAAAGTTCTCATCTCCGACGCTCTGTCCCCCGCCGCCGTCCAGATATTCAAGGACCGCGGCATCGAGGTCGATTTCCAGCCTGCTCTCGGCAAGGACAAGGAAAAGCTTGCCGCGATCATCGGCAATTACGATGGTCTGGCGATCCGCTCGGCCACCAAAGTGACGCCGAAGATTCTCGAAGGCGCCAAGAATCTCAAAGTCATCGGTCGCGCCGGTATCGGCGTCGATAACGTTGATATTCCGGCGGCGACGGCGAAGGGCATCATCGTGATGAATACGCCGTTCGGCAATTCGATCACGACTGCCGAACATGCCATCACGTTGATGCTCGCGCTGGCGCGTCAGATTGCGCAGGCCGACGCCTCGACGCAAGCCGGCAAGTGGGAAAAGAACCGCTTCATGGGAGTTGAGATCACCGGCAAGACGCTCGGCGTCATCGGCTGCGGCAATATCGGTTCGATCGCGGCCGAGCGGGGTATCGGCTTGAAAATGAAGGTGATCGCATACGATCCGTTTTTGTCGCCGGAGCGCGCGATCGATCTCGGCGTCGAGAAGGTCGAACTCGACGAATTGCTCAAGCGCGCCGATTTCATCACGTTGCACACGCCGCTCACCGACAAGACCCGCAACATCATCGACGCCGCCGCACTCAACAAGACCAAGAAGGGCGTGCGCATCATCAATTGCGCGCGCGGCGGTTTGGTGGACGAGGTGGCGCTGCGCGCCGCGCTCGACTCCGGCCACGTCGCCGGCGCCGCCTTCGATGTGTTCGTCACCGAGCCGGCGACCGAAAATCCGCTGTTCGGCCATCCCAATGTCGTGTGCACGCCGCATCTCGGCGCCGCGACGTCGGAAGCGCAGGAGAACGTCGCTCTCCAGGTCGCCGAGCAGATGTCGGACTACCTGTTGCGCGGCGCGATCACGAATGCCGTCAACTTCCCGTCGATCTCGGCCGAGGAAGCGCCCAGGCTCAAGCCGTTCATCGCGCTTGCCGAGAAGCTCGGTTCGTTCTCCGGCCAATTGACCGAAACCGGCATCACCAAAGTTCAGGTCGCTTACGAAGGCGAGGTCGCCAAGATGAACACCAAGGCGCTGACCTCGGCGGCGCTCGCCGGCCTGCTGCGGCCGATGCTCGGCGACGCCAATGTGGTGTCGGCCCCCGTGGTGGCCAAGGAGCGCGGCATCGTAGTCGAGGAGACGACGCGCGAGGTTGCCGGCGACTACGACAGCCTCATCACCATCACGGTAACGACCGAGCGCCAGTCGCGCCACGTCTCGGGCACTGTGTTTGCCGACGGCCGACCGCGCATCGTCAATATCAAGGGTATCCGCATGGACGCCGAGTTCGGGCCGTCGATGATCTATATCACCAACCTCGACAAGCCGGGCTTCATCGGCAAGTTCTCGGGCACATTGGGCGACGCCGGAATCAACATCGCGACCTTCCATGTCGGCCGCGAAGCCGCCGGCGCCAACGCCGTCGCGCTGATCGAGATCGACGGCGAACTGCCGGAGGACGTGCTCGCCAAGGTCCGCGCCTTGCCGCAGGTGCAGAACGCCCGCCGGCTGCATTTCTGAGCGCTCGCCCGGCCCCTTTAATTCGGGGCCGGGCAGCGGTACTCTGTCGGCATGACAAAACTGCTCGAACAGGCACTCGACGCGGTCCGGCTGTTGCCGCCGGAAAATCAGGATGAGATCGCACGGGCGATGCTAGCCCTGGCGGGCGAGGATAATGGGCCAGAGGATATCGATCCATCACATCTGGGCGATGTGATGGAGAGCCTGGCCCAGGCCCGTCGCGGACAATTCGCGACCGATGCTGAAGTCGAGGCCGCCTTCCGCCGCTTCGATCGATGAAGCTGCGGTTCACACCGCGGGCCATCGAAAATCTCGCCACCATCGGCGACTACCTGACCGAACGAAATCCGGCCGCTGCTGGGCGGGTTCGCGCCGTCATCTACGGGGCGTTACGGAATTTGCTGCTGTTTCCGGGTGCTGGCCGGCCGCAGACGGTCGAGTCAGTCCGAAAGTTCGTGACGCCCAGATATGGCTATCTCATCTACTACGTGGTCGATTCTGTCGCAGACGAAATCGTGGTTCTTAACCTGAAGCACCCGGCGCAAAGCCGTGCTTTCGAGGACGAGTGACGCGGCCGGCGCCGCCGCCCAAATACCCCCGAAAAATCAATCCCTTGGGTTACCCACCGGGATCTGCCTGAAGGGCTGCTTTGCCTTGCTTCGGCCCGCCCTATCCTTTATCCGAGGGTGGACCTGACCGGCACCGCCCGGCGTCAGTGTCCGGACGCTGACGCGGAGACGAAGTTTTCATGGCGAATGTAGTGGTTGTCGGGTCGCAGTGGGGCGACGAGGGCAAGGGCAAGATCGTCGACTGGCTGTCGGAGCAGGCCGACGTCGTCGTCCGCTTCCAGGGCGGGCACAATGCCGGTCACACGCTGGTCATCGGCAACGTGACGTACAAATTGTCGCTGCTGCCGTCCGGCGTGGTGCGCGGCGGCAAGCTGTCGGTGATCGGCAATGGCGTGGTCATCGATCCGCAGGCGCTGCTCAACGAGATCGAACAGCTCGGCAAGCAGGGTGTGGCGGTGACGCCGGACAATCTGCGCATCGCCGAAAACGCCATTCTGATCCTGCCGCTGCACCGCGAACTCGAGGCGATCCGCGAGAACTCGTCGGCCCGCATCGGCACCACCAAGCGCGGTATCGGCCCCGCTTACGAAGATAAGGCCGGCCGCCGCGCCATCCGCTTCATGGACCTCGCCGATCTGCCGGCGCTGACGGCCAAGATCGAACGGCTGCTGGTGCATCACAATGCGCTGCGGCGCGGCAACGGCCTTGCCGAAATAGAGCCTTCGACGGTTTACGATCACCTGGCCGCGCTGGCGCCAAAGGTGCTGCCTTATATGGATTCGGTCTGGTCGTTGCTCGACGCCAAGCGGCGAGAAGGCAAACGTATTTTGTTCGAGGGCGCGCAAGGCGCGCTGCTCGATATCGACCACGGAACTTATCCGTACGTCACCTCTTCTAATACTGTGGCGGCGCAGGCTGCGACCGGATCGGGTCTCGGTCCGAACGCGATCGACTACGTGCTCGGCATCACCAAGGCTTACACCACGCGGGTGGGCGAGGGACCATTCCCGACCGATCAGATGCACAACGAAATTGGTAAGAAGCTGGGCGAGCGTGGCCGTGAATTCGGCACCGTGACGGGGCGGGCGCGTCGCTGCGGCTGGTTCGATGCCGTGCTGGTGCGCCAGACCGTGCGCACATCGGGCATCGACGGCATCGCGCTTACAAAGCTCGATATTCTCGACGGCTTCGACGAGATCAAGGTCTGTGTCGGTTATCGGTTGGATGGACGCGATCTCGACTATCTGCCGGCCGGCGAACAGGTCCAGGCGAAGGTCGAGCCTGTCTACGAGACCATAGCCGGTTGGAACGAGCCGACTGCGGGCGCGCGCTCATGGGCGCAATTGCCGGCGCAGGCGATCAAATACGTGCGCCGCATTGAGGAGTTGATCGGCTGCCCGGTTACGCTTCTCTCGACCAGTCCGGAGCGCGAAGATACGATCTTGATGAAGAACCCGTTCGAGACATAATCGCCTTCGGGCTCCTAAAAAGGTTACGCTGAAAACGCAATGGCTGACTATCACCCCCTGATTGCCCGCGCCGTCGCCGGACTCGACAAGAACACGGGCGAGAATCGCCGAGCCTTGTACGATCGCGCGCGCACCGCGCTGGTCAATCAGTTGCGCGGTGTCGAGCCGCCGCTCGAAGAATCCGACATCACGCGCGAGCGCCTGGCGCTGGAAGAGGCGATCCGCAGGCTTGAGGTCGAAGCCGCCAAGCGCAAGCCGGACGCTGCTGGGCCGACGCCGGCGGTGGAAGACCGTGCACCATCATTGCGCGATCAGGGTTTGCGCGATTTCCGCGACACCGTCGCGGAGGCGGAAGGACTTGGCGATGCCGCGGCCGAAGCCAACCGCTCGGCGCGCACGGCTTACGAGGAAATGCGCGGGGATGCGCCGCTGACGACGCCGGCCGTGGCCAGAATCGATAACGATCGCTTGCATGACGATGCGCGTGACCATGAATCCGCGGCCGCGCGTGACGAGCAGGCAGACTCTCCATCCGGTGCCGGCAATGACACGCACTATTTCGATCGCCCGGTGGAAGGCCCGTCGGGACGAAACGGCGAGCAGGATTATGCCGGGGATAAGCCCCACGGCTATGACGAGACGGCCGCCGAACCGCACGAAATGCCGGCTGCGATGCCGCAACCGCGCGGCACCTATCGCGGCACCGCTGCGAATGCGCCGCACGAAGACGATGACGACATCTATACCAGGCCGCAGCGCAATTGGGGCCGCGTGGTCACGGTCGTTGTGCTGCTGCTGGTGATCGCCGGACTTGCCGGCGCCGGCTTCTGGCAGCGCGAGCTGATCGTGAATACGGTGACGACGACGCTTGCAAGCCTGCACACGCCGACATCTGCGCCGTCGGCGCCGACGACGACCCAGCAGCCTGTCGGCCGGCCGAAGATCGAAGACCGTATCGGCGCCGGCAACGGCACGGCATCGTCGCCGAGTACCGCGCCGGCCGCGGCTGTGGCACAGAAGGTCGTTCTTTACGACGAAGACCCCGGCGATCCGAAAGGCAAGCGCTATGTCGGTTCGGCGGTCTGGCGCACCGAGACGGTGTCGCCGGGCCCGGGTCTTGCACCCGAATTGGCCATCCGCGCCGATGTCGAGATCCCGGAACGCCGGATGCGCATGACATGGTCGTTGCGGCGCAACACCGACAAGGCGCTGCCGGCAAGCCACACCATCGAGATCATGTTCACGCTGCCGGCCGACTTCTCCGAAGGCGGCATCGCCAATGTACCCGGCGTGCTGATGAAACAGAACGAGCAGGCGCGCGGCGTGCCGCTCGCGGGTCTCGCAGTGAAAGTCACCAACGGCTACTTTCTGATCGGGCTATCGTCGGTCAGCATCGACCAGCAGCGCAACATTCAATTGCTGAAAGAGCGCGACTGGTTCGACATTCCGATCGTCTACACCAACGGCAAGCGCGCCATCCTCGCGGTGGAAAAGGGCACGCCCGGCGGCCGCGCCTTCGAGGAAGCTTTCCGGGCCTGGGGCGAATAACTTACCTGCTCATTTAACAGGCGGAGACAACCCACGCCGCTTGCCCCGCGAAAGCGGGGACAAGAAAGCTGTAACTCGAACACCTTCGTTCTCTCACTTCGCCCAAGGGAAAAGCACTGACGGGAAATCCGCCGCCGAGCGTGTGCGCCTGACAGGGTCGCGGTGGGTCGGATGCGGCGTGCCATCAGAGACCACCAGCTTGCGATAAAGATGCCACGTCGCATGACCGAGGATAGGCATCACCACGGTGAGGCCGAGGAAGAACGGCAGCGAGCCGATCAGCAGCAGCGCAGCGACGATGAGGCCCCACACTGCCATCGTCACCGGGTTCAGCGCCACCGCGCGGATCGAAGTCAACAGCGCGCGCGCCGCACCGACATCGCGATCGAGCAGCAACGGAAACGATATCGCGCTCACCGTGAGCACGACGATGGCGAAGGCGAGCCCGACAAGATTGCCGATCACAATCAGATGCAAGCCGGCGCTAGTCGTGAGCACATCATGCATGAAGCTCGAGATCGACGCCGGCGGGGCGTAGCCGAAATCGGCGATATAGATCGCATTGGCGGCGGCGATCCACAGCGCAAAAATACCGAGCAGCAACAGGCCGAGCGCGACGATGCCGCCGATCGACGACGACTCCAGCACGTCGAAAGCATGGGTGATCGACACATCTTCCCCGGCCTCGCGCCGGCGGCTCAATTCATAAAGCCCGAGCGCGGCTACAGGGCCGATCAGCGCGAAACCGGTGACCAACGGATAGAGCAACGGCAGCACCGAATAACCGAAGGCAAGCCGCGCGGCGACAAGTCCGATCAATGGATAGATCACGCACAGGAACATCGCGTGCGTCGGCATCGCATAAAAGTCGCGCGCGCCGAGACGCAGCGCGTCGATCAGATCGTCAAAGCCGATGCGGCGGACGGCGATGGTCGTAGTAGTGTTGCTGTCGGCGCCGAGCAGGACGTGCGAATGAGCCATGGCAAGTGCCTCCCGAAAGGAGTTCAGGCTGCCGCGGCATTGTGCTCCGGCCGTGAGCTAAGCGTAATTTTCAGGGCTGCGGTCGGAAACGTGCCACCAGCCGCCATCAGTTTACCACGGATAACGGCGGAACCTTGTTCCCGTTCCTCGCCTTGCGCGGCAACCGTTTGTTGCGATGCAACAGGCGGAGAGCGCCGCGACCGGAGGCCGCCGGTCACGCCTCAACCGCTGCGGTGCGCCGCCGGCTCGTTTTCGCTATTTCACGTCTAGCAATTCGACGTCGAACATCAGCACCGCGTTAGGCGGGATGACGCCGCCGGCCCCGCTGGCGCCGTAGCCGAGGGTCGGCGGAATGATCAGGGTGCGTTTGCCGCCGACCTTCATGGTCGAGACGCCTTCGTCCCATCCCTTGATGACCTGGCCGACACCGACCTTGAATTCGAACGGCTCGTTGCGATCGACGGAGGAGTCGAATTTCTTGCCCTTGATACCGTTGTTATAGAGCCAGCCGGTGTAGTGCATGACGCAGGTCTGGCCGCGCTGCGGCGTCGCGCCGGTGCCGACGACGGTATCGATGATTTGTAGTCCGGATGCTGTTGTCATTTTCTTCCCGTTCTTGCCGGCGGTTTGTGCGATGGCGGATGAAATTGCGGCGCAAGAAACGCCGGTTGCGAAAGTCGCGGCAAAGCCCGCGACAAGCGCCCGGCGATGAATTGGAATTCCGATCGGCATTCAGGTCCCCTTGAGTTCGGCGTGCGCCCGCGCCTAGCGGACAGACATGAGACGCCCCTTTAACCGATGCGCGCCGAATTCCAAAATGCTTTCCGTCAATGCGATGGCCGGAGCAATCTTCTCACACGCCTTCCTCCTCACAAGCCTTCGCGCGGCGCCGGACCTCTGCCTTTGTCGAGGCTCGCGAGCACAGATCCAGCGCCGTCGATGGCACGAGGATATTCAGTGCCGCACGCCACGCAATGAAAGAAGCCCATGTGGCCCTCAGCGTTGGGTAGCTTGCGCATGTCCTTGAGCACGGTCTTGCCGGTGCATACCGGGCAGGGCGGCGTTACAACGTTATCCGTCAAGTCATTGTCCGTCATGCTGCTATCGGTCATGGGTGCCTCCATTCTCCGAAAAGACAAAATCCAGCCGCCCGCACAAACGCGCGTTACAAAATCGACCGATGTCTTTTCGCTCAGCGTTGAGTGGGAGTGTTCAATAAGAGATACGAACGGACGTTCAATAATTGATACGAGCGGGAGCATTCAGAAGTGGTACCGGAATAACGTTCCAAGGTCGGACCAGTGCCCTCACGTTCGGTTACAATTTGGTGCGAAACGGTTAAAAATGAGATGGAACAAACGTTGACGCACGCGTGCAACGCGTCGTGCCTTACGGCGCCGTTCTGCCGTTAATCGGCATTTTGAAAACGAACCGCGTTTCCGCATCCGTACTTGTCACGTCGATCGTACCGCCATGCGCCTTGGCGATTTCCGACGAGATATACAGGCCAAGCCCGAGGCCCTCCTGTTTCTTGCCGAACTGTCCGCGCTTGAATGGATGAAAGAGATACTCAATCCTGTCTTTCGCAATCGGATTGCCGGAGTTGGACACTGACATCTCGAATTCATCGCCGCGCACGGCTGCGCGCACGCCGATCGGCGAGCCGGCAGGGCTGTAGGTCAAAGCATTGCCAAGAAGATTGGACAGCAGTTGTCCGATGCGCCGGCTGTCGCAGCCGATGGCGTCATCGACATTCAGTTGTGCGTCGATGAGTCGGTCAGGATTGATGCTTTGCAACTCCGCGATGACTTGCGTCAGCACCTCCGGCAGCGGCGGAGAATTGTCGAATTGCAGTGAGAGGCCGCCGCCGAGCCGTCCGCGCGCGAAGTCCAGAACATTGTCGATCAGGCCGGACATGCGACGAAAGCTGTTCTGCATCAGCCGCAGTATGTTCTGCGACTCGGCGTTTTGCGGTTGGCGCAGCAGCATTCTTGCACCGGCGTCGACCGCGGCCAGCGGATTGCGCAGGTCGTGGCCAAGCACCGCGATGAACTGCTCGCGCAGTTCGGCGGTTTTGCGTTCGTCCAGCAAGTCGGCTTGCGAAACGGCGAGACTGTCGATGGCGTCGAGTTGAAATGCAATCAACTCGGCGAATAGTTTGAACGTGCCAAGCACCTGCGGCGCGCTCACCTTATGCGGTTGTGGGTCGATTGCGCACAACGTACCGAAGAACCGGCCGTTGGCGAGAACGATCGGCACCGAAATATAGCTCTGGAAGCCGTACATTTTCGGCGTGGGATGGCCGCAATAAAGCGCGTCTTCATCGACATGATCGATGACTACCGGCTCGCCGGCGTCGCGAATCTCGCTACAGATCGTGGTTTCGACCTTGAGCTCGCCGCCGGGTAGCAGGCCGAACTTGATGGTGTCGCGCACCGCCAGCGCAACCCAGTGCTCGCCGGTCACGCGGGCGACGGCCGCGAACCCCATGCCGGTCATGGCACAGACGATTTCGAGAATGCGCGGCACGGCGTCGATGCTCTGTACCGCTGTCACGTCGCGCTCGAATTCCCCCGGCATATTAAATCCGCATTTTTTTTCGTTGAAATTGAAACGGGGAACAGAGCCCGGTTTTACGGGTCCGCGACGTTGAAGGCATACTAAGGTGAGACCAGGGAATTGGGAAGCGAGAGGGAACTTTGAATTGCAGATCTGTTGGGTGCGGAATTTGAGAGTCCGGGGAAGGTGCTCACGCCGGGAACGGGTTAGTCGTTAGCGCGTACCGATGCGTTGGTG
This sequence comes from Hyphomicrobiales bacterium, assembly GCA_041691675.1. Taxonomy (GTDB): domain Bacteria; phylum Pseudomonadota; class Alphaproteobacteria; order Rhizobiales; family Xanthobacteraceae; genus Pseudolabrys. Next base: position 36,301 of record JBEPUC010000037.1, read on the forward strand.
TCGCAGGCAGAAACCGACAAAATTGCCTTGCGTCCGACATCTCCGTGGCGGCCGGTTGTCACCCGGCGCGAGCCTGGAGCAAACGCGAGACGAGGGCGGTTCGTTCCCGGTGTTCCACGGCGCCGCGTTGTGCGTAACGCCCGGGGCGACCATAATTTCGGCCATGTTTCCAAGAGTATCGTGTTTCCAGGGTTACATTTGCCCCGGAATCGGGAATTTCCAACGGCCGCCCGATAGGCTAGGATGGCCGTCAGGTTGCCAAGTCCGCAGCAGCGTTTGTAGGCAGACGGATGTCTGATGTGAGGATCGCTAAAAGCGGGAAGCATTCGGTGTGTGTTGCTTCCGCGCGCAGGGCTTCCTTTGTCTGGATGTCATTTGGCGTCCGGTGGCTTTGCCTCGGCATTGGTGCGGTTGCCGCGACGATGGCAGTGTGCCTGCCGCTTCCTCACGATCATTCCACCCCGGCGCCTGAATCACGAATATCGATAGTTAACGTTGAGCAGACCCCCGACTTCGATTTCGCCGAGACTCAATTCGCCGAGACTCAGTTCGCCCAGATTTGGCGTGAACGGTCGCAACTCTCCGATCTGACCGTTCCCGCGCTGCGCCAGGGACAAGACAATGCGTGGATGCCGGATGGCGGCCTGTCGACTTTGATGGCGACACGCTTTCCTTCTTCCGGCAAGGTTCGCCTGCCGCTTGGCGTCGAGCTCGCCGCGCCTTTGCCGCTGCCGCGGCCCGAAGGCATCGCGCGCCAAGAACTCGCGCACCAAGGTGTTGCCCCCAACACGCCGCCGGCGAGCGAACCGCAGGTCGCTGTGCTGCCGCCACAGACCAAGCCGCGCGAATTGGGCATTCTGGATAGGTTGTTCGGAGATCCGGATCGCGCCGCCAAGGCCCTGCTTGCCGCCAATCCAAAGGCGGCGCTCTACGACATAACGAAACGCGCGGTCTATCTGCCGGATGGCGACAAGCTGGAGGCGCATTCGGGCTTTGGCGCGTCGATGGACGATCCGGCCTCGGTCGCCCGCAAGGGCTACGGTGTGACGCCGCCCAACGTCTACGCCGTCAGCTTTCGCGAGAAATTGTTTCATGGCGTGCGGGCGCTGCGCCTGAAGCCGGTCGGCAGCGGCCACATGTACGGCCGCGACGGAATCCTGGCGCATTCCTACATGCTCGGCGCAGAGGGCGCGTCCAACGGCTGCGTGTCGGTGCGCGATTACGACAAGTTCGTGCAGGCCTACGAAGCCGGAAAGTTCGATCGCATCATCGTCGTGCGTAGCGCAGATGAGCCGGCGCCGGCCGTGGTGGCGGGTGCTGCGCCCGGCGGCGCGTGAAGCGTTAACCTGTAGCCCGGATGAAGCGACCTTGGCCGCCGTAGCTCGACGAGCGAAGGCGGAAGCGAAATCCGACAGTGTGCAACGAGACGAGGCCGCCCCGCATTCCGCTGCGCTCCATGCGGGCTACGCGGCGAAGGAAGCCTCTCTCCGTCATCCTGAGGTGCGCGCTCTCGGCGCGCCTCGAAGGACGACGGCCCCGGGAGTTCGCAGCACGTCTTTCGCGGCTCGCCGCAAACTGTCCTCACCTTACAAACAATTAATGCGCCGGTCATGCGAACGAAATGACTGCGTTGATATTACCAGAAGGGCGATGCGAAAAAGCGAGCGGATGAATGGGTACGTCGCGCGAATCCTTGAACAAAGTTCCCGAAGTCACGCTCATCTTCTGGATCATCAAAATTGCCGCGACGACGCTGGGTGAAACCGGCGGCGACACGGTCACGATGACGATGAACTGGGGCTATCTCGCCGGGACGGCGCTTTTCCTCGCGGTGTTGATCGGTCTCGTCATCTGGCAGACTGCCGCAAATAAATTTCACCCGTTTCTTTACTGGGCGACGATTGTCGCATCGACGACGTTCGGCACGACGATGGCCGATTTCGCCGATCGTTCGCTTGGTATCGGGTACACAGGCGGTTCATCGTTGCTGCTCGCGTTGCTGCTCGCCACCCTTGGGCTTTGGTATTGGTCGCTGGGATCGATTTCGGTCGATACCGTGAACCGACCGAAGGTCGAGATGTTTTACTGGGCGGCAATTACTTTTTCGCAGACACTCGGCACAGCCCTCGGCGACTGGATGGCCGATTCGACGGGCCTTGGCTACGAAGGCGGCGCTCTGGTTTTTGCGGTGGCTTTGGCCGTGGTCGCGGCGGCCTACTACTGGACCGATCTTTCACGGGTCGCGCTGTTCTGGCTCGCGTTCATCCTGACGCGCCCGCTCGGCGCGACGGTTGGCGATTTTCTCGACAAACCTGTCGATCACGGCGGGTTGGCGTTGAGCCGTCCGATTGCTTCGGCGGCTCTTGCGGCGTTCATTCTTGTTTGCATTGTCGTGCTGCCGCAACGTGCCGGCAAGCATCCGGCGGTCGCCGAGCCGGCGGCGTAATCACTCGCCAGCGCTCGGCACGTGAGCGCTTGGTTTTTAAGTTCGAACTCCCCGCATTCCGCTACGCTCCATGCGGGCTACACGGCTCGTTCGCTCTCCATCCCGTTCGAGGTGCGCGCGTGCATTTCCCCGCTCACTCCGCTGCCTGAACCCCGGGCAACCGATACTCGCTGAACTGCTTCCTGAGCGTCATCTTCTGGATCTTCCCCGTCGCCGTATGGGGAATCTCATCGACGAAGGCGACGTCGTCGGGCGTCCACCACTTGGCGATCTTGCCCTCCATGAAGTTCAAAATTTCTTCCTTGGTTGCGGTCTCGCCTTTCTTTAAAACGATGACCAGCAGCGGCCGTTCGTCCCATTTCGGATGCACGATGCCGATGACGGCGGCTTCCGCCACCTTCGGATGCCCGACCGCGAGATTTTCAAGATCGATGGTCGAAATCCATTCGCCGCCGGACTTGATGACGTCCTTGTTGCGATCGACCACTTGCATGTACCCGTATGGGTCCATCGTGGCGACGTCGCCGGTGTCGAACCAGCCATCGTCCTCGAACACGGAATCGTCCGGCACCTTGTAATAGGCCTTGGCCACCGCCGGCCCGCGCACCTTCAGGCGGCCGAAGGTCTTGCCGTCCCACGGCAACTCCTTGCCGGCATCGTCGGTGATCTTCATATCGACGCCGAACGGCGGGTGCCCCTGTTTCATCTGTACATCGAGGCGGGCGTCGCCGGTCAACTGCGCATATTCCGGTTTCATGGTGCAGAGCGAGCCGAGCGGGCTCATCTCGGTCATGCCCCAGGCATGCACGACCTCGACGCCGTAGGTGTCCTGGAACGTCTTGGTCATGGCGCGCGGGCAAGCGGAGCCGCCGATGACAACGCGATTGAGATAAGGCAGCTTCGCCCCGGTCTTTTCCAGATCCTGCAACAGCATCAGCCACACCGTCGGCACCGCGGCGGTGAAGGTCACCTTGTAAGTGTCGAGCAGTTCGTAAATCGACGCGCCGTCCATTTTCGCGCCCGGCAGCACCAGCGAGGCGCCGACCATCGGCGTCGAGAACGCCAGCGACCAGCCATTGGCATGGAACAGCGGCACCACCGGCATGCAGACATCGGATGAAGCCAGGTTCTTGGAATCCGGCAACGACGCCATGAAAGCGTGCAGCGTATTGGAGCGGTGCGAATAGACGACACCTTTGGGATCGCCCGTCGTGCCGGATGTGTAGCACATGCCGGCCGCGGTGTTCTCGTCGAACTGCCGCCACTGGAAATCGCCATCGACCTCGGCGATGTAGTCCTCGTAAGCGACGGCATTCCGAAGTGTCGTCTGCGGCATGTGCGCGGCATCGGTGAGGATGACGTATTTCTCGACGCTCGGCAGCTTGTCCGCGATCTTCTCCATCAGCGGCACGAAAGTGAGATCGAGAAACATCATGCGATCGCCGGCATGATTGACGATCCAGACGATCTGATCGGGGAACAGGCGCGGATTGACCGTGTGATAAATGGCGCCCACACCGAGGATACCGTACCAGCATTCGAGATGCCGCCACGTATTCCAGGCGAGCGTGGCGACGCGATCGCCGAGCTTGACGCCGTCTTTATCGAGCCGCTGCGCCACCTTCATGGCGCGCGCGCGAATCTCGGTATAGTTGGTTTCAACGATGGGCCCCTCGACCGAGCGGGTGATGACCTTGCGCCCGCCATGAAACTTGGCGGCGTGGTCGATGACGCGGTGAAGCAGCAGCGGAAAGTCCGACATCAGGCCGAGCATCGTGTTTCCTCTCGTTAACGCTCTTATTGGTCTTTTTGCTCTTTTTTGGCCGACCTCGCGCGGATGAGACGTTAGGTTAGCAGGAGCAAGGTTAGCGGCAGCGAGGCGGTTCGTGCAAACTGTTCGGGTGTTGTCCATGCTGTCTCGCACAAAAACCGCAATGCTACGGGAGACCGGCCTCATGCGAGTGCTTCTGGCGATTGTCATGGTGGCCGGGTTCGGCTGCGGCATCGCCGGCGCCGAGCCTGACCTCGTCCCCTTGCCGAAGCCACGGCCGCATCCGGCCGACCGGCCCGTCTGGGCGCCGCGCGGCGACTGGCACGATCCGGTCTCGTTCCGCGACGCGGCCGGCGCCGACTTCAAATCGGACGAGGTGACCGCTGAAGAGTCGGCGTGCCGGAAGCGGCTCGAGACGTTTGCCACCATCGATGCCATGCCGCGCCTGATCGGGCCGGGCGCCTGCGGCGGCGGCGACATCGTGCTCCTGCATTCGGTGACGCTCGCAAGCGGCAAGCGCATCGCCGTCAAGCCGGCGCCGTTCTTGCGCTGCCCGATGGCCGAGCAACTGGCGCTGTGGGTGCGTGACGACACCGCGCCGCGCATCGCTGCCACCGGCGCGATGCTCGCCGCGATCGAGACTTACGACGATTTCGATTGCCGCGGCCGCAATCGCAAATCGACTGGAAAGGTCAGCGAACACGGCAAGGCCAATGCCATCGACGTGCGCGGCTTCACCCTTGCCGATGGCCACGGCATCAAGCTGACCGACATTCACGCGCCGAAGGCGTTGCGCGACGATATCCGCAAGAGCGCCTGCGCGCGCTTCACCACCGTGCTCGGCCCCGGCTCGGATGGCTACCACGAGGAGCACATCCATCTCGATCTGGCCGAGCGCCACAGCGGCTATCGCATCTGCCAGTGGGACGTGCGGGAGCCACCGCCACCCAAGCCACCCGAACCGGAGGTCGCCGAACAGGCGAAACCGGCCGAACCGGCCAAAGGCGACAAGATTGCGGACACCACGCCCGCCGCAACACCCGAGCCTGCGCCGATACCTGCGCCCACACCTGCACCCAAGCCCGCGCCGGTGGCACCCGAATCCGTGCCGGCACCGACCGCCGTCGACCCTCCGGAGCCGCCGCGGGTGCAACTCGCCAATCTCGCGGTGCCGCTGCCGCGGCCAAGGCCGGCCCACGCCCGAACGGAGCGTGTCCGAAAAGTTCATCATCGCCGAAAAACGAGGGGCGGCCTCCATTTTCCTTTCAACCTTTTCCAGTAGCGCTTCCTCATGACGATCGTTACGCCGGATCCTTTCACACCGAATTCCTTCGCGCCCGGCCCGGTCGCGCCGGTTCTGACCCGCCGCCGACTGATCCAGACCGGCCTCGGTCTCACCGGCATCGCCGGCGTCATGCTGCCGGGCACCACGGCCTATGCCGCGATGGAAGCGGCCAACGAACTCCTGATTACCGACTACCGGCTGACGCCGCCGGGCTGGCCGGCGCTGCAGCGGCTCACCATCGCGGTCGTTGCCGATCTGCACGCCGGCGGTCCCAACATGGGCATCGCGCGCGTCCGCCAGGTGGTCGATGCCGCCAATCGGCTCGGCTGCGATCTCACCGTTCTGCTCGGCGATTTTTTCGCCACGCACCGGTTCGTGACCGAGCGGGTCTCGCCGCCCGAATGGTCCGCGGAACTGGCGCGCCTGCACAGCCCGCTCGGCGTCTACTCAATCCTCGGCAATCACGACTGGTGGTACGACATCGACGGCACGCGCACGGCGCTGCATCGCGTCGGCATTCCGGTCATGGAAAACGACGTGGTGCTGCTGGGCGCGCCCGGCCGCAAGTTCTGGCTGGCCGGGCTCGGCGATCAGATCGCCTACCGGCTCGGCCACAACCGCTTTCGCGGCGTCGATGATCTGCCGGGTACGCTCAAGAAAATCACGACCGACGATCCGGTCATCCTGCTGGCGCACGAACCGGATATCTTTCCCGAGGTTCCGGCGCGCGTCGCGCTGACGCTCTCCGGCCATACCCATGGCGGCCAGATAAGATTGCCGTTGATTCCGCCGTTCTGGGCGCCGTCGAAGTATGGCGCGCGCTTCGCCTATGGCCACATCGTCGAGCAGAACCGCCACCTGATCGTCTCGGGCGGGCTTGGCACCAGCAAAGTGCCGCTGCGGCTAGGCATGCCGCCGGAAATCCTGCGGGTGACGCTGGGCGCGTAGTCTTTCCCGGACAAGAAAGGCCAACGAAAAACGGCGCCCCGGGAGGCGCCGTTTCGTTGGAATAAACCGATTTCGATCGATCAGTCGAAGATGCTGGCCGAAGCCAGCTTCGGGCTGAACGGGGAGTCGCCCTGGTGCGGCGCCAGCACCACCACGACCGCGCCCGGCTTGACCCGGCTGTAGAGGTCGATGACGTCCTCGTTAGTCATGCGGATGCAGCCCGAGGAAATCGCCTGGCCGATATATTCCGGCTGGTTGG
>JBEPUC010000038.1:0-40856 GCA_041691675.1 Hyphomicrobiales bacterium
CGCACTTGTCTGGGAGACAAGGGGTCGTGAGTTCAAATCTCGCCGCCCCGACCAACAAAATCAATAAGTTATAAGCGCTGCATAGATTGGCAAAACAACCCGATCTACAGCATGTCTACAGAGTTGCATTTTGTTAGGTGGCGGCAATTATGCGGGCAGTGCTGGCGATAATAGCGGCTTCCGGAATCGCGTGGTGGTTGGTCAAGCCGCCTGCCGCGCCCGAACAGACGCACGCCAACCCAAGCTGCCAAACCGAAAAATGCAGAATGGACTGGTATATCCACAGCGGAGCGATGCAGCGGGACGTTGAGCGAATGCCGAGTGGGCCGCGGTTCTGACTACGGAACCACCGCCACCGAAGCCGTCGGCTGCCAATCTGTTCCTAAAAACTGCTTGCCTAACTGTTCGTAAAATGCACGATACATAGACAGTCACCCATAGGGCTCGTCCATGTCAAAAATGCCGGTACGTCGCCCTAACGCCGAGCTTCGAACTCGCGAACACCTGACCCCTTCCGAAGTCGAGAGGCTCATCAAAGCCACCAAGGACAACAGGTGGGGACATCGGGACGCGACCATGATTTTAGCCGCCTATCGTCACGGCCTGCGTTCTTCAGAACTGGTTGAACTGCAATGGGATCAGATCGACTTCGCCACTGCGTCCTTGCACGTCCGACGAGCCAAAAAGGGCATCCCTAGCACTCATCCGATCCGTGGCGATGAATCACGAGCGCTTCGCCGACTGCAACGGGAACAACAGCCAAAGTCCCCTTTCGTATTCACCTCGGAGCGCGGGTCTCCTTTCACCACGGCCGGCTTTGCCCGCATGATGGAACGCGCTGGTATCGAGGCCGGATTTTCGTTTAAGGCCCATCCGCACATGCTGCGGCACGCCTGCGGGTACGCCCTCGCCAACAAGGGTCACGACACCCGCGCCCTACAAGCCTACCTCGGGCACAAAAATATCCAACACACAGTGCGCTATACCGATATGGCACCGGGCCGATTCAAGGATTTCTGGCGGGATTAAAGGTCAGCGAGTCGCGGGCTTGCGAGTTTTGCCGCGTCCATATCCGGTCGACGCTTCGTTCTTAAGTCGGGCGATCTCTTCCTCGTAAAAAGCATTGGCCGTCAGCACCATGCGCAAGGCGGCGCTCAGATCGCCTTTGCAGATGTCCAGGATTTGCCTAATATCATTGTCGATCGACACGATGCACCTTGAAGCCGCGGCGTTCTCATAATAAGAACAAATAGAGAACGCAGAGTCAAGGCATGCACCACGACCGAAAGACGCCCCGAGAGGATTTACCGCAGGAGCCGCGCTATTCGGCGCGCCCCAAAGCGCCCTGTCATGTATCTGCTAAGGGCCCATTAGGCGACACCGCTCCGATCATTCGCGCCTCGTTGGCCCGGACGGACGTTCGATCAAGCCGCGTCGCGGTTAAGGCCGCCGATTTCACCGCGCGCCACCACGCCGTCCAAGCGCATGAAGCTCAGCAGGTTTTCCATCTCCAGCCGTGCCGTGACATGCGACATGGTGGGGCGGGTGCCGAGCGTGATTTCATCTAGATCGTCGACGGCGGTCAGCCCACGCGGGTAAAACTCGCGGAAGATCAGCCGCTCGGCCAGCCCTTCGACACAGAGAAAGTCTAGCCTTTGCGCCAGATCGGCCAACGCCTCGCCGACCAGACGCTTGTTGCGCGAGCCCAGCGACGACAGGCGGTTTCGCAACACAATCCAGTCCGGGAACACGTTATCGATCTGGCGGCGCTGGCGGCGCGCTTCGTCGACCATCTGGGCATAGTGGCCGATGGAGGTGACGGCGAATGTCTCTGGATCGACGGTTGCCAGCACGCCGAAGTCGACAAAGCTGTCGTTTAAGGGCGTGACGACGGTGTCGGCAATGGAATGTACCAGCCGCGATAAATCGCTGTCATGGCCTGGAGTATCGACCACGATGAAGCTGTGAGATTGCGCCAAGCCATCAACCGCGTCGACGAGCGCCTCGCAACCGGCGGTGTCCTTCGGAAAATCCTTGTCGCCGATACACAGATGCTGGGGGATCTGAAGATCGCGACCGACGTGCTCGGACCAGGCACGCCTATTTTCCATATATTGGGTGAAACTTCGCTGTCTCGAATCGAGGTCGATGGTGGCGACGCTTTGTCCGGACTTGATCAGCGCGACCGCGACATGCATGGCCACGGTGGATTTTCCGGACCCGCCCTTCTCGTTACCGATAACAATCACGCGCGCGGACTTTGACTGAGCAGACCTTTCACGAATCATGGGCGTTCCCTCCATTATCCGGTTGTGCTTCGGCACGGCTTTTTTGATGACAATGATTAGCTCTGATTCTGTATATTTTAGCCAGCTTGAAAATTCATAGTCGCAATTTATCTCGGCAGAGTTCCTGACAATGCTCAGGGTTACTCAAATGGGAAGTGAGGCAGCAAAGGCAGCACCAGTTCTAACGTCTGGTTAGGGTCGATTTTGCTTAAAAAAAGTCTGTAGTTGCGCTGAGCGATATTCACTGATTCAGTCGCTGCAAATACAGAACCGAGGACGGTACACCGCCAGGTCAGACCATGGACCGTCAGAGTACCTGAAAGGCTCGACGAGCTTGAACTAATAAAACATCCTAAACGTGTAAATCAGAACTAATCGCCTCGCAAGTTTGTTTACTATACAGAGGCATCCGATGCTAATTTCAAACGATGATCAGCTCCGCATTCTTCGGGCTCTCTTAGCCAATGCCCCAATGGCGTTGCCGCATTATTTTGAAGATTTAAAGGTGCAGCGGCGCGTCGGAAAAAGTATAGTGTGAAAAACTACCGATCCAGCATCCGGCGCGTACGGTTTGGCTATGAGTCATACAGACGGCCATACCGCGGTTAAACCGCTCCGCGCGTTTCGGGGGCATCCCTACTGTCATCCGATCTCCCCGCGCGGAATTCGATCTTTTCCAGAACGCACGCAGTAGGTCCGCGTGCGAGCCGTACTTGGTAGTCCATTTTCCCGCGGTAGCGTGAAATCCTCGGTGCGCAGCGGCAGACGGCGGAATCACGAACCAATCATGAGCCTTTAGGCCCGTCGGTTTTCCACATCCGGGCCCTGGGGATGATGACTCTCGACGGCACCGTATTTCGACAGGCAGCACCTTCGTTTCGCCAAACCCACGCGATGGTCTCTTAGTTGAGAAGAGCGCCCGGTACCCCGGCACTCAGGCTTGGCTCGCGGGCTCAACCCCGCTTCGAGTTACCGAGTTCTCGCCAATTGCATTGGACCGCCGCGCGCGGCTACCGGTGTTTGTCGGGTGGTTTGATCTGAGGCCGTATGGGCTTTGATAAATAGAGCAAACAACCCGATCATGACGGCCGTGCCGAAGGCAGCGAGGATAAGCGCGCGTCGTATCTCGCGAAGGGCGAACACTATCAGATCCTCACGCGAGCAGACAGAATGCGATGGCGGCCCAAACAGGAACTGAGAGGGCCAGCCAAACCATGACGTAAACGCAAGTCCAAAGGACTTTCCGTACCATAACCGCCCTCTTAATATGACCGGAGCATCGTAACGCATTTTATCAATCTGTGTTTCTAAGAACGGAATTAACGTCACGAATTAAGGTTTAGGCGATCGAAAAGTCGGCGCCTATATCACTGAGATGTTAAGGCGCGTATCTGCCAGGTCTCACCGGACAAACCGGAGGTTTTTATTGAGCCTGTCGCTGCCATGCGGATATAGTTCCGGGGCCGACCCGCAATAACGAAGTCACAGCGGCAACCGGGTGCAGGCTCGCAGCTCGACGGGCAATTCTTAGGTTTATGGCAAGGAAATCCCCGACCCCATCGACAAACATGTCGAATTGAAAGCCAGCGGGCCGCGCCGGATGGCAGAAACGAGTTAACGATGCACCGGCTGCCGGCGGCAGATTGAGGCTATGACACGAGGCTCAGCTATTCACCGAGGACGAAAGGGCTTGCATCGTGGTGTTGGGTAGAGGTTACACATCAGCCGCGGTCACCTGCGGGCGCCATTTCGGAAATTCAAACACCCCATCGGTCACAACCACCCACTCCTTGGTCACGTCGTTGATAATGATGACTTCTGATGACAGGTCGCGGTGTTTTAACTCCCGCCCAGCGTCCAGGGCCGTTTCCATCACGTCACGACAGGTTCGAGAGACGCCGTTGACGCGGATTTCAAACATCGCTTTTCATCCGCGCGATTGCTTCGGCCGCAATGAACTCCGCAGACTGCATATCGGTTTTCATGAGCGCCTGGATATTGTCACGGAGCCGTACCGCAAGCTCGGTGGGTCTCGCCAGCAATTCCGGGTCGGCCATCATCTGGTCCCACGCCACCTTGTAGGCTTCGTTGAACAGCTTCACCTTGTCCGCAATGCTGGCCATCCGAATCTCCCCGCACCTAAATATCACGGACAATCACGGTTTGAGCAGGTGCCAGGCGTGGCCCCTTCTGCGACGCGCCGGGTCGAACCATTCTCCGCCGAACTCCGCGATGAACCGTTCGGCATGTTCTTTGTCGGCGAAACACCAGACCTTGGACCACTTATCATCGCGCACGACCGAGTGACCCCGCTCGCAGAGCGACAGACCCTGTTGGGTGCAGAAGGCGGTCTTTGGAAGGTACTCACCGTATGCCCCCGCGGAAAGGATGACCTGATGCGGCCAACCCCGGTCGATTCCCGCCGCGCTCAATTCGCCCTTTCGCCTTCCCATAAGTGATAGGAACGAAACGAGAACTCAAGTCAAGTTGGAATAATTGAACTTTTTTGCGGTTGTTCCGGTCGGAGGAACCACATGGCTAAGCATCAGGGAAACGGCCCGGCTCACCGATTGGCAAAACCGGCCCACGCAAGAAAAACCCGAAATACAAGCAGCGGCTGGGGCAGCCTTGGTCGAGCGAGGAAATCAGAGAGCTAAAGACCCTGACGAAAGGCAACACACCGACAGCCGTTTTGAGGCTCAAGCTCCGCCGACCAATAGCTGCCATCAGAAGCAAGGCACAGCGCGAAGGCATCTCACTGAAGCCCGCCAACCGGTCGCCTTACAATCGCAAAAAGAGATTGTGAACTTTTCCCCACCATCCGCATTATCGAGATGTTGCCCCCTCGGTCCATGCGAGCCGAGACGAAGAGCCCGGTTTGGTCATTCCCCCGACGCCCGGGCTCTTCGTGCATCTACAAGTCTTCTCGGATGCCTTTGAACGACGGATGACGGAGTTTTCCTTCGCCCGTCAGCGCCCGGTATTCAACCTCGGCAAGCAACACCGGCTTGAGCCATTTTGCTTTGGGCTTTTTTATCTGCGGAGACAGCACTTGGCGCGGCGTTAATAGAGGTTTCGCCTTACGCTCCAGGTCACGCTGTAGCTCCGCACTGAAACCATGCTCAACCTTGCCAGCGTAGGTCAGGGCGCCATCCTGTTCCCTTCCAAGATAGATGCCGTCGAATTTATTGCCCTTGTAGGCGATGCCGGCGACGACGAAGGTTTCCCTTTTCCGGCATGTGGTTTTGCTCCAATTGGATGACCGGCCGGATTGATAGGTGCCGGTGACGACCTTCGACACAACACCTTCGAGCTTCATCTTGCAGGCGTCGCGGTACATCTGCTTGCCGTCAACTTCCAGATGTTCACTGAACATCAGTGGCGGCTTGGCGTCTTTCATCAGCTCCGCAAGAACAAGTTTGCGGTCGAGCAACGTGCATCTGCGAACGTCAAAGCCGTCGATATAAAGAAGGTCGAAGGCGTAGAATACCAAATGGTGGGAGCCGCCCTTCGCCAAGGCAGATTCTAAGGCACCAAAGTCTGAAACGCCATCATCGTCCGGCACAATCACTTCCCCATCGAGGACGCAGCCGTAAGTCGGCAAGTGCCAGAGCGGTGCCTGTAGGTTTTTGAAGCGGGGCGTCCAGTCGTATCCCCGTCGGGTGTAGAACTTCGCCTCACCTTGTTTCACGTGGATTTGGAGACGGTAGCCATCGAATTTTATCTCATGCACCCAGCGCTCTCCCGACGGCGGTTTTTCGGCCAGGGTCGCAAGTGATGGCTCTATAAATTTTGGAAATGGCGCGCCTTTGGCACCTTTGAGTTTTGCAGCCCTCAGTCCGGGGGCGAAGTTGCGCACATACTGGCGCTTACTCTTGGGAACGCTACGCATCTTGACCAACGTTCCTGAAATTTACGAGTTCCACATCCCCTGGTTGAAATCACCTCCCTTGACTCGATAGAACATACCATGAACATACTGGGCACTCACGGAGAACTCGACCAATGGAACTGCCCCCGAATATCCAGGACGAAGCCGCCTATCTCGCGGAAAACTTTGAAATTCCGATCACAACGGCGCTGAAAATCACCTTAGACAAGGCCAAGAAGGCTGCGCGGAAGAAGGAACGTGTCGCTCGATAAGCCGCGCGGCGGCACGTGCCAGTGGTGCCAACGGTGCCAAGCCGGGGTCAATCACGCCGTGCTGTTCGCGTGTCAGGTTCACGCGTCGCCATCGATGTGAGCGGCCTTCCATTCGGCGGCATCCTTATAGAACACGCCGTTTGCGGCTTCCCAGGTTGTCGGCTGCCGGTAGCTGGCAAGACCGGTTTCATCATTTGGCTCGCATACCTGCGGCTTCGATTTGTCGCCAACCAGCCACGGCGCCGCCGCAGCCTTTTCCGCAGGCCCTACCAAGGCCGTGAATGATCGCTCATCCATATCTGCACCGCTTCGCAACACGCCGCGCGCCGCGCCGGCAATCGCGTCGGCATTGCTGACGACAGCGGCCAGCGATTCGACTTCGCTCAATTCGGCGCCGAATTTGATTTGCGCGTAATTTTCTTCCACCCGTTTTGCGACAGCTTCCGCCATAGGGCCGACCATTCCCACGACCTCTGGTGGCGCTGCTAGTGCGGCCTCCAGAATCCGGGGGTCTTTCGTCGTTTGAAGCAAGCCGAAACGTTCGCCAACAGGCAGCGATCGGACGAACTGCCGAATCTCCATGTCCTGTATCGCGCCGCGCGTGTCTGCCGGGTCCTTCGCTGGCATGACCATCGCTTTTTTGCGCATGGCAACTTCACGCTTCGCCTTTGCGATATCGGCGCGCGCGCGTTGCATATCCGCGGCGTAGGTCGGCAGCGCCGCACGCAGCGCGGCTTGCTTGCCTTCGGTGGTCAGTTTGCCATCGGCGTGGATGGCCGCTTTGCGCGCGGAGAAGCTGTCGGCAATGTCCAGAAGGGCGGAAGCGGCCGCACGCATGCCTTTGCCAGCCGGATGGTTGACGTCAATGCGTTCCAGAAGTTGACGCATTATGCGACACCACCGTTATCGATAATTTCTGAAGCCCGCGCGGTAATGCGACCACTCCAGTCGTAAGCCGGCTCGCCGGGGGCGTTGTCCAGGTTGAGCAATGTCGGATGTCGCATTCCGATCACGTTCGGCCCGCCATCTGAAATCGACATACTTGGTGTGTCCGCACGCGCAAACGCGCGGTTTTGCAGCGCAAGATCAATTGCATGCAATTCAATGTACGTAGACCAGAAATCGGAAACCGCAGTGGCATAGGAGGCGGCGGCAGTAGTGCGTGCGGATAGAAGGTCGTCGGTTGCAATCATTCTGTTTCCTTTGGTTCAGAGATAACGCGAATGCTGGTGGCCTTCGTGCGGCCATCGGCTTGTTCGAGGATTTCAAATGAGACGCGGCTACCGCGGATCAATTCGTCCCACTCGAAGTCTTGGACATCGGTGATATGCGCGAACAGGTTTGTCTCGGGCGCGTCGTCGGGAGTGATGAAGCCGTAGCCCTTGGTGTTCCAGTTCTTGACGATTCCTTGAGGCATCTAGGCGACTGCCTGCATGTTGCGTTGGCTCTCCCATGCGGAGACATCGGCTCGGCGAAACAGCCGTTGTCGCTTCACGACCATTGGCGAAGGGAAGCCAAGGTCGGCATCTTTCAACCAACGCCACAACGTCACGGACGAAATGCGATACCGTTGCTGCAATTCGCCGGCGGTTACAAATTCATCGCTCATGGCTTTTGCCTTATGCAAAAATTCCCGCTTCGACCCTTCACAGGATCTTGGCGGGGTGGAATTTCGATTTCAACATACTACACTAAATTTCGTGGCAGTTCAATCCGTGCACAGCGTTTCACAGCATTGCATAGTGTTTCATCGTCTACCCACCGGATGACGAGTACGTGCCGCACAGCGGATTGTTGTTGTAGCCGCTGCCCGTCTGCGTTCCGAACGCAGCGGTTGGCATTTGCGGCTGCACGATCAGTTCGCTTAGCGCCCAAACGAGAGCATCAACACGATCCGGCGAATATCCAGCGCGACCACGGTCGAAGTCCGACGCAAATGCGCACATCTGGTCTTCAAGTGTCGCGAAGATGCCGACGTGATGAACTCGACGCTGCTCGTACAGTGCGCTAACAGGTTCAGCGCGCACGACTTTGCCGCGGCTCGCATGAACACTGCGATAGGGGACGGTGGAGTCGACGGCGCGGATCGTGCTTTCGACCATCGCGCCACCGTTGTTTGTTTCCGCAATGATGCGGTCGGCCCTATGTCGTCGGAAAGCATCAATTGCTACGCGCGCCCATTCGTGCGGCTGATATCGACCGGACAAATCCTCCAAAACATATGCGTGCTTATCGCCACCGACGCCAGCGACCACGATGCCAGTTTCGTCGCTGCCTTCATGGTTGGATACGGCGGGGTCGATCGCCACGACAATTCGACGCATCTCTTTAGGTGGCGTCGATAGGCGGTCACGATCCAACCATTCCAATTGCCAAAGTGCGCCGGGTGTGTCGCTCAGTAGTTCTGCGTTGATCTCCTGCCGGCCGAGCCGAGTCCCCTCGTATCGATCACGCAGCGCCTGGAGAAACGTAGGCGCCAGGTTAGCTGCGTTTTCGAATGTGCTGCCACGTGTGACTACGACGTCGGATCCTTCGCGCGCGAGCAGTTCCCGAAGCAACTTGATCGGTCTTGGCGTCGTCGTGGTCAACCATCGGGGGTGCTGGCCTAGGCGCAGCCCGAACATCAGCATGTCCCACGTCTCCTTAGGATCGTTCCAGGCGGCGAGTTCGTCCGCCCATGCTGCATCGTGCTGTGGCCCGCGAAGGCGGTCGGCCTCTTCCGAAGAATAGAGCGTGGCGATGGCGCCGTTTGCCCAGGTAAGTCTGCGTTTGCTTGGTTCGTAGTTCGGTCGGTTCCAGGATGGGGCTAGCGGAAGAATACCACTTTCACCCTCCACCAAAACATCGCGCCCGTCCGCTGCCGTCGCGGCAACTAACGCAATGCGGCCGGCGGTGCCCGTTTCCACCAGTTCGTTGACCCACCCCGCTCCGGTGAAATTCTTGCCGAACCCACGGCCCGCCAGAACGATCCACCCGTTCCAATCGCCGGGCGGCGGTAGTTGGCTTGGTCGGGCCTTTGCACGCCAGCCGCCGTCGGCCAGCGTGGCGGCTAAAGCTGATGCGATACTATCCGCGGACATGCTCAATGACTTTCGTGGAGTGCCCGCTGGCGGCGGTTTCGGTGTCTAAATGCTGCAATGCTGCCACGACAGATGCGCGGGCGTCGGGGTGGCTTGCCAGGGCGCGAAGGATGGCCGCCTGCACGCGTGCGAAGGCCGGGCTGTTAACGATCGCAACGTTGTTCTGAATGTTGATGGTGCCTTGCGCGATCGTGGCGATCTCGCCCGTGACCTTGCCAATGCGTTCCAGGACGCCTGTTAGCTGGCCAGCCACGATTGCCGCGCCGCGCGCGTCCCCTGCCTCGCTGGTCGCCGCCAATTGGGCCATGAGGATCGTGCGAACGACCCTGAAGTGGTCAAGGACGCGTGCACCTTCGGTAGCGGCAGTTTGCGCCAGGTCGGCCAATTGCGCAGGCCCGCACAAGTAGCTGGCCCGCATTTCGTCGGTGACGTGATTTTTCCAGTGGCGGGCAATAGCGTCACGGGACACCTTAAATTTTTCGGCCAGGCTATCGAGGCTGGCACCGCCGGCACGCAAAAGCTCCAGACGCCAACGTTCATCGTGGGAGCAAATTTGGCAGCGAGGGCCGCGTTTAGGCTTCAAAATCAACTCGCAAATTTCTGTAGCGGCTTTCCACCACGACGCAAAAGGCAACTGTTCGGTTTTCGGTGACTGACGTAGCCGCGCCCGAGCAAGAAAACTGCAATGAATCCAACAAATCGCAAAGTCATACTGTCCATAGAATACACCTTTTTCGGACAGTTGTAAAGGTGGGAGATCAGGCCGACTGCGACAAGGGCTAGGAACCGTTGCGGCAATGAAGGCGGCGGCGCCCGTCACAGGGGGCGAATGCCATTGCTTGCTATTTAAAGTTGCCATCACCGTAACGGTGTAACGGTCGTAGCGGTGTTTCCCATATGAGTAGAACTAGCCGTATTCTGCTCTATTGGACGAAGCGTTACGACCGTTACAGCGTTACGCCCCTGAGATTAGGGCGCGGACGCATACGCGTAGCCACACTCGAAGTTTTTGGTCGCTTTCGGTGAGAAGCGGAAGTGGGCCAAGACGCAACACCGGCTGACTCGGGCGAAAATGACCCAAAGCAGATGTGAGAGTGGACATGGAAAACCGGTCGCATTTGGACCCCACAGATGCGGACATCGGGGTTTGTGCCCCAACCCCGATTGGGGGACCGGAATGAGCTGTTGACACCTTCCCTAGGCAGGCGCGAAAGTAAAGGCTGTGGCGCAAGCGACTTTCAATCTGGGGAGGTTTGAAATGACTAAAGGTGTTTGGGGAATTGTTCCTATTCTAGGAACGATGTTACTTTTTTCGGCGCAAGCCAATGCTGCTTCTATCAATGAAGGGTTTGAAGGCGGTAGCTACAATTTGTCTACCCAAGGTGGCGCATCGGCGGCGCTATCAACCGCTACTGTCCATAGTGGGTCCCAGTCACTTAACATGTCCTTGACGACCGGCTCCGACTACGCGCGCGTTAAATTAGGCGAGAGCGGTATAACTCTTGGCCAGATCACGGGTGCCGATTATTGGGTTTACAATGCCGGGTCCAACATCGCTGGTAACACGGGCGCGGCAGTTCCATATGCTATCTTTTCTATTAACTGTAATTCGTGCGGAGGAAACGATAATACGCTCGCCGTTATGTGGGACCCAGCTAGCCTCGGTGTCTACCCGGCTCCTAATACTTGGACCGATATTGTTGTCGATCCCAACACGACGTTATTCCATGTGGAAGGCTATAACACGGGTATTGCCAATCCCAGCGGGACGACGCTTGCCGCGATCAGCAGCAGCCTCGATGGAGGCGTGCCATGGGGCAGCTTCTCTGTTGATTTCGTCCGAATTGGACTAGGTCTCGAAGGGAACGACGGCACGCCCTATAATTATTTCGTCGATGATCTGACGATCAACTCGGCAAGCGCAACGCCGCTCCCGGCTGCGCTGCCTATGTTTGTGAGCGGCCTGGGCGCACTGGGTTTGTTCGGTTGGCCCAGGAAGCGCAAGGTCGCTCCAATCGCAGCCTGATCGTCTGCAACCCAGCACCGTTCCGACAACAAAGCCCCGGCAGAAATGTCGGGGTTTTTCTTTCCGTAATGCTGCGCTGCATGAGTCCGGTTATGGCCCTTACCGACAATTAGCGGCGTCGCAATGTTTCGGTCCCTTTCGGGACGAAGCAGACAATCCGCATGTTGCGCCTGCAGAACCGCCTTAGTGAGTTCGCGCCTAGTACGGTGGCGGAGGCGTTACTCGCATCCATGGCCTGCGCCCGTGAACAGGAGTGCCGCGCTGCCAGTCTGTTCGTTCCAAGATTGCTGCTATTCGCAATTGGTCTGCTTTGCTGAAAGCCTCCTTGCGCACGTTGAGCGCGTGCATGGCAACCTCGCTGATCGTCACGTCCCGTTTGCCCATGAGCCAAGCGACGATAGGCTGTTCCCAATCGTCATGCTCATATCGTGCAGACTGCTCAGGCGCGATGTGTTTTGCCTCAAAGTCTTTATCCGGCCACCACGCTTCGCCAGCGCGATATACATGCACCGCCTCGGCAAAAAGCTGGTCCCGGTCACGCTTTAGTGCCTCAATAGCAATCGAACCGCATTTGACCGGCCAAAAGCGCCTGCCCCCCGTTTCGTCGCGCAAATATACGGCCTTGTTCGTCGTGCCAATAAATACGCATTGACGCGGCTCGATGACCTCAAGGCGCCCATAGGGAGGCCGATAGCGTTCCTCCTGCCGCGTCACGAATGCCTTTAGCGCGGCCGTCTCAGCCTTAGAAAGCGCATGCATCTCCGCCGCCTCGATCAACCATTTACCCCGCAGATGTTGCGCAGCATCCTTTGTGCCGATGTCGGGCAATTGATCTGAGAACCACTGTCCGGCCAGAATGCGGCAAGCGCTGCTTTTCATCAGCCCTTGCTTGCCTTCCAGCACCATCATGTAGTCGGCTTTGCATCCGGCCTGGAATGCGCGGGCCACCATGGCGACAAGAAACATTTGCCCGATGCCGTTCGTGTAGGCCGTTCGTTCCGCGCCAAGATATGCAGAAAGCCAACTGCCGACTCGCGGCGTACCGTCCCAAGTCAGCGACGACAGGTAATCGCGGACCGGATGAAAGCTG
Organism: Hyphomicrobiales bacterium; assembly: GCA_041691675.1. Taxonomy (GTDB): domain Bacteria; phylum Pseudomonadota; class Alphaproteobacteria; order Rhizobiales; family Xanthobacteraceae; genus Pseudolabrys. The sequence goes on from JBEPUC010000038.1 coordinate 12,628, forward strand.
CTTTTGATCGCAACATTGCGGACGGCGTCGTGAACAATCTCCTTCCCGATACGCGGAATGCCATTGTGCTGAATCCATTTTTGAATCTCAGTCACGTCCTCGTCGCGTATCGCACGGTCATATGGCGCCCGCCACACCGGAGCGCATTCCATTTCGTTGAAACCGATAGCGGCGCCAATGCCCGCGGTTACGGCAACAACGCCGTTCGCCACGTTCGGAACGATCTTGCCATTTCCATCCGCGATACATTGATGATGCCACTCGGGCCGCCCGACGATATCTACTGGCTTTTGTGCCCCTGTCACTGGCATCGGCATACCATCGAACATTTCCGCGGCCGTGCGACCCGTGTAACCGTTGTCGCGAGCGTATTTGATGAGTGTGGAACAGGTGCGCGGCTTACCCCGATAGTCGTTCTTTCGATTCCAGACACCGCCAAGACGGTTTTGCGCGTCTGCATAGGCCATTTCACCGGCAAGCAGATATCCACGATCATCAGGGAATGCATCCCGCACGGCTAGGGTGTCGAATACCCAATCAAGCTCCGCGTCGAAACGATCCGTGTTGTTGAGTATCCAGCGAATGACGCTCGACATTAAGCCAAAGTCATAGTCGCCTTTGGCTTCCCGTGCTTCTGCATCAACCGCAATCTTCTGCGTAAACCTTTCGAGGAACAGATCGGGACATGGCTTCATCTCGCGGCGGACCAAGCTGTAATCTTTGCCATCCCGCGCTGACGGCGGAATCAGCACGTAGCCAACGGTCCTGACGTCAATGACGCCCTTCACCCAATTGGGCTGTGCGAGCGTCGTTTCGTCGAAGCCATCCGGCAGACGGAAATACATATGCGCGCCGCCGCTCGGCGTCGTGACGTTGGGCAGAACGGCACCGGGTAGGCCCGCCCTGCGGCATTCAGCCTCCCATGTTTCATCCGCTATTGAGACGCCGACGTTCTTCACGTCCTTATCAGCTATCAGTAATCGACTTTTCGCGGCGTACATCGCCCAGCCGCAGCCGGGATATTCAGCGGCCCAGCGGCGATGCTGTTCGCAATCGTTCGACGCCAGCCGCTTCCATGCGAAACCGGGAAAAGGCTCCTTCGTCTGCATTTCGACGGGAAAAAGGTATGCGCCGATCTCGTAGTAGAATTCGTGCAGGAGGATCGAGCTTGAATTAGACGCGGAAATACTATATGATGTGTCATTCATTCTAAAGCGGCCTCCATGCCGCTATATGTAGCCCCTGGCGCTTGCCCGCGCTGGGGCTTTTTTTGTTAGCGGATCAAATTCGGTGGCGGCGGCGGTGCGTTTTTTGGCGGCGATAAAATCGGATAATCGCGGACGAATTCCAGCCAATCGAGGTCCTGCTTGAGTTCATTATATCGGCGCCGCCACGCGAGCGGCTCGACCATAATTTCGGTGGTGTATTTTTCCGCGTGCTCTCGAAGCAACGTCGCAGCATGCCGGACGGCGCTATCGATAGTGGTCATGCCGCTACCCCACGGTCGCGCTCGGCCAGTAGCACCGACCGCTTAAATCGCACCGCAGCCGCGCCGACCTTGATCGGCGGCGAATATCGGCCGGCTTTGATCCAACGCCACAAGGTCGAAGGGTTGATCGGGGTATCGTCGCCGCCAAGCAGGCGACAGGCGACGGGAATCGTTATCAGATCGCTTTCGTTTGACATGTGTTTCCTTTCCGAACGCAAAAATGCCCGCACAGACCACTCAAGGTCTTTTGCGGGCGGTGATGTCGCACCAACTGCCATTCCGCGTTAGAGCAGGAATAGCGAGGGCTAGCTTCGCGGCGCTTTTTCCGCGGCTGCCTAATGCCAGTTCAACAAAGACATATTACACGAAAATGGCAGGCAATGCAACGCGCCGCCACACAGCCGACCTAAATCTTCCTTAACTCTGCAAGCCGAGTCGCCCAAGTATCTAACGCTTCACGCTTTTCTTTTGCGTAATCGTACTTCGCATAAACTCTGCTCGTAATCGTCGCCTTCGTTACGGTCGCATGGTTCAAAACGTGGCCAACAATAAATGGCGAAATCCCTAACTCTTCCATATTTGTCGCCGCCGTTCGGCGCAAATCGTGCGGTGTCCACGCGGGCATTCCCCAATCGCACCGCGCCACAGCCCGCGAGACCGCTGCCCTCGTCACTGCCGCACGACCGCCGGGAGCCGGGAAAATCCATGCGGGTGCCTTCCGCTTTTTTCGCTTGGCCAGTGCGTCGGCGTCGGCAATTTGTAAACCTATAATTTCAACCGCCATGCTCGAAAGCGGCACCTTATGTTCGCGACCGTTTTTGACGCGCTCGGCGGGAATGGTCCAAACTGCATCCCCTTCAAGATTCAGTTCGGCGCGCGTCATACCTGCCACCTCGCCAACGCGCTGCCCCGTGACGAGGCAAAGCCGCAGAATGCGGCGCGTGCTTTCGCGCATGTCGGCATCCGCCAATGTCCTCCACATAGACCGGATTTCACCGTCGCTAAGGAAGCGTTCGCGCTCGGTCTCATCTGTTGCCCGCGTCATTCCTTCCATGAGGTTCGAATCAAGGTCGCCACGGCCCTTCGCCCATCGCACCATGGCGCGCATATTGGCGAACAACCGAACGGCTGTGACTTTCGCCCCCCGGTCGGCAACCGTATCAATGCACTTGGTCAGATCGCGACGATGGAGCCCCGCAAGCTTTATGTCGCCTATGATTCCTGAAACGTCCTTGCGCAGCATCCGCGCAATCTGGTCGCCTGAGCGTTTAGTGCTGGCGTGACGGGCGATGTAGCTTTCCACCATGTCGGCAACCGTATCCCCGGCCGCCAGCGCCTTCTTGTCCGCCACGGGGTCTTTGCCATCGCCAACCGCAGCGCGCGCGTCACGCGCCTTCTGGCGGGCCTTAGCCAAGCCGGTCTCGGGATAGCTGCCAAGCTTCAGCCATTGACGCTTTGCCGGCGGTCCATAGACTGCAAACCACGTCCGGCCCCCGCCGCTGGTCGCACGCAGGCAAAGGCCACGGGTAGCCACATCGAAATAGTCGGTTTTTCGACGTCCGTCGGTGGCCTTGGCCCGCCCGCAAAATTTGTCCGTTAATTCGACCTTTGGCATTGAGACCCCCGTGATCTACACAGTGATCTACACAAAACCCTGCGCTTGGTCAAAGGTCGCGGCATTGCGACCGATTGCGAATAGGCGCATAAATACAGGCGTAATGGGACGTTTTGGCATTTCAGCCGTTGCGAGAGGTTGCCGGAAATTGCCCCTTAACTTGTCTGGGAGACAAGGGGTCGTGAGTTCAAATCTCGCCGCCCCGACCAATTATTCCTTGAAATCCATCGCTTGCGCGCCGGCGGCGGAGGCTCAGTCACTAAACGGTGGCGCGCTTATGTCGCGGCTGACGGCAAATAACCCGGCTGCCGGGCCGCATTCCGGCTGGCGGCGGCCAGGCCCCAGATAATGCCGAGGATGAGAAAGAAATGCCGCCAGTGGTCGGTATCGATGACGAAGCCTTCGACAACCTCGCCGAAGAACGCACCGAAGGCGGCAATGGCATAACCCTGCCACGGCGTCCGCTTGAGCGCATTGCGGAAGCCGACCCACAGCGTCGATAACACCAGCAGAATATAAGCCACCCCACCGGCCCAACCGTAAACGAGGAAGGCCTGCAAATAGACGTTGTGCTGTTGCAGGCCATAGACGCGTGAGAATTCGAACGGACCCATGCCGTTGGGAAAGTTCAACACCGCCGTCAGCGCCAATTCCTGCAACAGAAAGCGGCCGCCCTGTCCGACATCGTAATACTGGATGAGCTGCGCGCGCTCGGCGAACATCTTGCCGATTGAATCGAACGATAAAAGGATTGCCAGCAGCGCGGCGCCAAGGCCGATGCCCGCAATCGTCATGCCGAAAATGCGCATGCGCGCCTTGGGTGTCGGCGCGGTCAGGAAGTCGAGCGCGATCACCACCAGCAGCGAGACGCTGAAGTGGAACCAGGCGCCGCGGGAAAACGAAAGCAGCAAGCCGAACAGCGTCACGCCGGCGAGCACGATGCTCATAAAATCGATGCGACGGCTGACCATTCGCTCCAGCAGCATCAGAAGCGGCAGAATCAAAAAAGGCCCGTAGACATTTGGGTCCTTGAAGCCGCCGAGCGCGCGGTCCTCGCCGGTGAATATTTCCGAGCCGGGAAAGAGATGGAAATAGCCTGCCGTTCCCGCGAGCGCGATCACGGCCGCGGTGAGGACATAGGCGCTCCGCATCGTCGCCATGCGCGTCATCGTGTTTTCGGCAAACACCAGCGAGAAAATCAAGGCGGCGGCCGCGAGATAAAACGAGGTTGCCGTATATTGGACGGTCTTTTCCTGACCCGGCACATTGAACAGTGATAGCAGCCCCGAAACGTTCCAGATCAGTAACAGCAGCAGCGGCAACACCAGAAAGCGGTGAAAGCGAACGCCCGCAATCAGCGCGGCAACCGCCAGCACGCCCATCAGGCCGTCATGCGGCGAGGGCTCTATGAACGCGACCGAACTCGCCAGCACGGTGATATAGAGAACGGCCAGCAGCATGCGTTCCCGGAACGGAACGGCGATCGGCAACGGCCTTATTGCCGCGCCCGCCGGCAATACCGGCGGAGCATAGACAGCCGCCGGCAGCGCCATATCGTGGGCGGTGATCAATAAGCATTCTCGGTCTTGAGCAGAGCGAACGGCGTGCGCGCCAGAATGTACAGATCGAGCAGCACCGACCAGTTCTCGATGTAATAGAGATCGTGCTCGACGCGGAATTGGATCTTTTCCTGCGTGTCAGTCTCGCCGCGCCAGCCGTTGATCTGCGCCCAGCCGGTGATGCCTGGCTTGACGCGGTGCCGCGCGAAATACCCATCCACCGCTTCGGCGTAGAGCCGGGCTTCCGCCTTGGCGTTCACCGCATGGGGGCGCGGGCCGACCAGCGACAGGTTGCCGTTGAAGACGACGTTGAACAGTTGAGGCAGTTCGTCGAGGCTCGCCTTGCGGATGATGCGGCCGACACGGGTCACGCGCGGGTCGTCCCTGGTCACCAGTTTGCTGGCGGTAACGTCGGCCATATCGGTGTACATCGACCGGAATTTGTAGACCTCGACGAGATCGTTGTTGAAGCCGTAGCGGTTTTGCTTGAAGAACACGGGCCCGCGGCTGTCGAGCTTGATAGCGATTGCGACCAGCGCCAGCACGGGGAGGGCGGCAATGAGCATGACGCCGCCGATGATTTTATCGAACAGCCATTTCATCACCACGTCCCAATCGGCGATCGGACGGTCGAAGACGTCGATCACCGGCACCTTGCCGATATAGGAATAGGAACGGGGACGGAATTGCAGCTTGTTAGTATGCGCCGCCAGACGGATGTCGAGCGGCAGTACCCAGAGTTTCTTCAGCATCTGGAGGATGCGGTTCTCCGCCGAAATCGGCAGTGAGAAGATCACCAGATCGACGCGGGTGCGGCGGCCGAATTCGACCAGGTCATCGACATTGCCGAGCTTGGGCTCGCCGGCGCAGTCGGCGCCGCTGCGGCTGCTGCCGCGGTCGTCGAACCAGCCGATGATCTCGATGCCGGTGTCTTTCTGCTTGCGCAGGTCGCCGATGACGCGCTCGCCGGGATTGCCGCCGCCGACGATGACGGTGCGGCGGGTGAGGCGGCCTTCGCGAGTCCATCTGCGCACGATATAAAATAAAATCTTGCGCGAGACGATGAGCGTAGCGAGTCCGGCGACATAAAAACCGCCAAGCCAGATGCGCGAGAACATCTCGCCGGCCTTGAGGAAGAACGATGCGCCGATGACGATCAGAAACACCACCGACCAGGCCGAGGCGAGCCGCATATATTGCTTCTCGTGGCCGCGGAACGCATGCACCTGATAAATGTCCGCGGTCTGGAAGGCGAGAGTCGACAGCGTCGCGATGACGGTGACGGCGCCGAGATAACGCAGGAACTGTGGCTGGATTGGTGTGATGTAGATCGTAAAGATCGCCATGCCGACGACAATGATCAGCGCGAATTCGATCATGCGTACGATGCCGGCGAGTACGATGGGCGAAATCGGGCGTGCCGATGGCCGCCGTACAATGGCGAGCGCCTCGGGCGACAAAGGTGGCGCCTCGGCATGGGGAAGGGAGCCCTCGCGCAACCGTTCGTAAACGGCGGCGGAACCCGCGGTCTTAAGGCCTACATCGGTATCGAGCATTGCGGATGCCATAAATGGGCAGGCCGTGTACGGCGTTACGATCTGCTTTTGGTCATTAATTCAGGTAAATTTTTAGAGACAGAGTCTCAATAAAGGTTTATCGGCACGCGCAAAAAGTCGTTAACGGCGGCCGTTTTGGCGTAGCGCTTGCAGCGCCGCCCCATAGGCGGCGAGGACGCCATCCGCCATTGCCTCGATCGAGAACGAGGCGGCGACACGGTCGCGCAATTGACGCGCGCGGCGGCGCGTGGCCTCGCCGTCATCGAGTGTATGGGCGATGGCGGTCGCCAGAGCGTCCACGTCGTCGGGGGGGACCAGCGCGGAGGCCTGCGGCCCGAAAATTTCGGGAATGCCGCCGACATTGGTGGCAATCAGCGGCAGACCGGCGGCGGCGCCTTCCAATACAACATAGGGCAGCGACTCGGCGCGCGACGGCACCACCATCATGCGCCCGAGCCTGAGCGCATCGGGGCCGGGCATAGCGGGCCGGAATTTGACGGCGTCACTCAAGCCAAGACTTGCAACCCTTGCCGCAAAAGCATCGCTATCCCGGCCCGAGCCCACCAGAGTCGCGGTGACGGCGCGGCCGTCGCGACGCAGGCGAGCGATGGCATCGATCAGGACATCGACACCTTTGAGTTGTCGCATTTCGCCCAAGAATACGATGTCGGTGGCGTTCGGCAAAGTTGCGACCGGCTCGAATTCCTTGCGCGACACGCCATTGTGAGCGACGCGAACGATGCCCTTCGGCGCGCCGATCTTGCGGCGGAAAATCGCGGCGCTGAAATCGCTCTCGAACAGAAACAGATCGCCGCGCAGCATCAGCAGGCGTTCGGTCATGAGATAGAATTTACCGGCCAGCGAGTTGTGTCCGAACACCAGGCTGCCGCCATGCGGCGTATAGACGCGAATGGCGCGGCGGTTATTGGGCAGCAAGCGCGCATAGGCGCCGCCTTTGGCGCCATGGCCGTGAACGATGTCGGCTGCGACTTGCGTGCATCGGCGCATGACGTGGGCGACGGCGGCGGTATCGCCGATGCCGATTTGCCGGCTCATCGGAATGCGGGTGAGGCCGAGTGCGAGGTGTGGTTTAAGAGCCTCGAACACCTCCTTGGCGCGCTGGCCGCCGGTATTGGAATCGGCGATCAGGCCCACGCGATGGCCGCGCGCCGCCTGCTCTCGTGTCAGGTCGATGACATGGCGAAATAGCCCACCGACCGGCGCGCGAAAGACGTGCAGGATGTTCAACGGCCCCATAGCGTCCCCCTCTGCTCCGGCCGACTTTCGATGTGCATTTCGATTAGGGGTGAGCGTGGTTAACAAAGCATTGCCGCCATCGACGACGCGCCGCGGATTAACGGCGTGGCAACCATAATGGGGTGATATCGGCGCAGTGCCACGGATCGGTGTGTCGGAGTACCAATGTTCTTTCGCAAAAAGTCGAAGCGCGTCGAGCCGCCCGTCGCGGTCAGCCAGCCGGTGCGGCCGGCGGCGATTCCGGTGATGGATGCCGCAGGCGAGCCCGATTTGCGCGGGCTTGGCCGTGTGCTGTGGCGAAAGAAAACGACCATCCTTCTGTTCACGGTGGTGGCCGCCGGCGCCGCCTTCGTCGTCGTCAATTCGATTACGCCGCGCTATCGCTCCGAGTCGCGGCTGCTGCTCGAATCGCGCGAAAGCGTATTCATGCGCGCCGAGGCCGACAAAAGCGCGACGGACCGCGCTAACCTCGATCCCGAGGCCGTGACCAGCCAGATTCAACTCGTGCTGTCGCGCGATCTCGCGCACGATGTGATCAAGAAGGAGAAGCTCGATCAGTTGCCGGAATTCGATCCGACGATCGGCGGCATGTCGCTGACGCGCACCCTGCTGAGCCTGTTCGGCATGGCGCGCAACGTCAACGCGTTGTCGCCTGACGAGCGCACACTGGAGGCCTACTACGATCGCATCAATGTCTTTGCGGTCGAAAAATCGCGCGTGATTGGCGTCGACTTCTCTTCGTCGAATCCCGACCTTGCCGCGCGCGTCGCCAACAGCATTGCCGAGACTTATCTTAAATTGCAGCAGTCCGCCAAAACCGACCAGACGCGCGCCGCCAGCACCTGGCTTGCGACCGAGATCGAAAAGATGCGCACCAAGGTCGCCGCCGCCGAAGCCAAGATCGAAGAGTATCGTGCGCGCTCCAACCTGTTCGTCGGCTCCAACAACAGCTCGCTGCCGAGCCAGCAGCTCACCGAGATCAATTCGCAGATCGCCGCCGCGCGCGGGCAGAAGGCCGATCTCGAGGCGAGGGCGCGGCAGTTGCACGATTTGGTTCGTTCCGGAAAGCCGGTCGATTCTTCCGACATCGCCAATTCCGAATCGATGCGGCGGTTGACCGAGCAGGGCAACGCGCTGCGCTCGCAACTGGCCGAGCAATCGACCACGTTGCTCAGTCAGCATCCTCGGATCAAGGAATTGAATGCGCAGATCGCGCAAATCGAACGTGCCAAGCGTGTCGAAGGCGAGCGCCTAGCACGCCAGCTCGACAACGACGCCAAGCTTGCGGGCGATCGCTTGCAGACGCTGACGGCCAGTCTCGACCAGGTCAAGAAACTCGCGTCGCAAAGCAACGAGCAGGACTTGCAGTTGCGCGCGCTCGAACGCGACGCCAAGTCGCAGCGCGATATTCTCGAGTCCTATCTGACGAAATACAGCGAGGCGTCGGCGCGCGATAACGTCAACGCCGCGCCGCCAGAGGCTCGTATCATCTCGCGCGCGACCCCCGCGATCAAACCGGCCTATCCGAAAAAGGCTCCGACGGTGCTGATTGCGGCCTTTGCCGCCTTTGCCTTGTCGGCGGGCTTTATCGTCACCGGCGCGCTGCTGGCGCCGCCGCTGGCCCCCGCCGGCGTTGCCTATAGCTACAATTATGCGCCGCCGCCGTTGCCGTTGCCGCGTATGGCGTCGCCGCCCTTGATGCCGGAGGCGACGGCCCAGGGCATGCCGCCGTTGCGGGTCACGACGGTCGAGCACTTGGCGCAAGGGTTGCATCAGGCTGGCGATAACGGTCGCCGCGTCGTCGTCCTCGGCAGCACCCGCAACACCGGCACCACCTACACCGCGATCACCCTCGCGCGGACGCTCGGGAGGGAGGCGAGTGTGGTGCTGGTGGACATGGCGTTCGGCGCGCCCAATGTGTCGGTGATCTCGACCGATCCGAATGCTCCCGGCATCGCCGAACTGATCCGCGGGACGGCGTCGTTCGGTGAGGTCATCACCGGCGAGCAATATTCGCCGGTGCATCTGATCGCGACCGGCAATGTCGGCGCCGACGGTCCGGCCTTCGCGGCGTCGCCGATGCTGCCGACCATCATCGAGGCTTTGGCGCAAAGCTACAATTTCGTCATCATCGACGCCGGTTCGGCCGCCGATGTTGCGATCGACCGGTTTGCACCGCTGGGACAGCGCACTGTCCTCGTCAGCGCCGATCCGGCGGATGGCGACACCCAAACCGCGCGGCAGAATCTGGCGATGATCGGCGTCACCGACATTACGTTGGTGGCGGGGGCGGCCCAGCACGCCGCCGCCTGATTTTCAGCGCGAGAGCCGGGCGCGCAGGCGGCGCATGGCTGTAACCATCGACCACAGCGCCGGTTGCTGCTTGATGAAGCGCTTGGCGGCGGCGACGCGGCGGAACACGTGAGCCGTTAGGTTGCCGGCGGCGGTCAGCGGCCAATAGCTGTCGAACATGGCCTCGGCCTCGGGGCAGAACAAATCCTTGTACTTCGCTTCGCCGATGCCGAGATCGAACACCGTCAGGCCGCGCTCGCAGCAATGCCTGACCATGTGAATAAGCAACTGCTGGCCGGGGCTTTCGGCGGCGAAGCGCTCGTGCACGATCGAGATGAACATCGCCGAGAAGCGTCCGTCGCCGACGATGCCGCCGATCGTCGCCACGATAACATCATCGATCGTCAGCGTATAAAGCTCGAGCAGGCTATGACCGTCGCGGGCAGGGGCCTCGGCCGCCGCTTCGAGAAAGCGGCGCACGCCGGCATCGGAAAATACATCCGGCAGGCCAATAGCGCGGGTGCGGGCGGTCTTCTGTTCGTAGAAATCCGCGAGGACGGCGCGGATGTCGGCCGCGCCTTCAGTCTTGTTAAAGCGCACCGCGCCGGCATCGGCGAGCAGGCGTTCCTTGCGGCGCATCTTTTTGCGCGCGCTTGAACTGGCGCGGGACTGATACAGCGCCTCGAAGTCCGGCATCAGCGCGCCGCTGTAGCCGAAGCTGGGCGAAGGCTGGTTCGGCAACAGCGCGAACGGATTGGCGAGGCCGGCCCATGTGGCCGGCTGGTTGGCGAGCATGACGATATCGGCCTTGTCGCGCAGAAGCCCCAGAATGTCACGCAGCCCATCGGCATCGATGCGGGCCGCGACGTCGCGCCGCCACAGCCCGATATTGAAATTGATATGCTTGCCGCCGAGAAACTCGATAGCCTGCATGCCGTTAAGGGGTCGGCGGCCGAGCGGCCACAGGAACAGTAGTTCGCCGCGCGCATTGAAGCCGACCACCAGGAACGGCGACAGACCGGCGTCGGCGCCGATATGCCGGTGCCAAAGCCGGATGAAGTCGAAGCTCTGATAGGGCGTCGCCAGCGCGTTTCCGGCTTCCAGCGCTCGCCAATGCGGTTCCGCGGCGGCAAAGTCGTCGAAGACTTCGACGCGCGCCACCGCGGCATCGGCCCGCGGCGCGACGGCATAAGGCTCTTGGTTAAGCAAACGTAACGCCATGTTCATAAGCGAAACCGTGTTTTCCGGCGGGCGGCCTCACATTCGCAAAGAAATCTCAATAAAGAGTTGGAATATTGCTTCAGCTTGACCTCCTTATCTTGCCGACAGGGCCGCCGCCCTCGAACCTGGTCGATATGAAGAAAACCGTCATCCGGACCGGACTCGAAACGCTGTATTTCAGCGGCCTGCATCACATGATGCGGCCGTTCGTCGGCGGTGTCGGCTCGATCCTGACCTTGCACCATGTCCGGCCGCCACGCTCCGACGGGTTCCAGCCGAACCGGCTGCTCGAAGTGACGCCGGTGTTCTTCGAGCGCGTGCTGCGCCGCCTCAAACGCGCCCGCATCGATGTCATCACGCTCGATGAGATGCACCGGCGCATGATCGACCAGGACTTCGCGCGCCGTTTCGTCTGCATCACGTTCGATGACGGCTACAAGGATCTGATGCGCTGGGCGCATCCGCTGTTGAAGAAATACGAATTGCCTTACGCAATCTATATCCCGACCAGCTTTCCCGATCGGCTCGGCGAGTTGTGGTGGGTGGCGCTGGAACTGGTGATCGCGCGCAACGATCGCATCGGCATGATTATCAATGGCGAGCAGCAGTATTTCGACGCCCGCTCGGTCGGCGAGAAGCGCGAGCTTTACGACGCGATCTACGGCTATCTGCGCAGCATGAAAACCGAGGACGAGGTGCGCAAGGTCGTGCGCGATTTGTGCGCGACCTATCATGTCGACATTGCGGAAATCTGCCGCGACCTGTGCATGGATTGGGACGAGATCGCGCTGCTTGCCGCCAATCCGCTGGTGACGATCGGCGCCCACACCGTCAATCACATGATGCTCCAGAAGGTGGTGAACGAAGCCACGGTGCGCGCCGAGATCGAAATGAGCCGTTCGGTGCTCGAAGCGGCGCTTGGCCAAAGGCCCGAGCATCTGGCCTATCCGGTGGGCGATCCGACCTCCGCCGGCCCGCGCGAATTCCGTATCGCCGCCGAACTGGGCTTCAAGACCGCGGTGACGACACGGCCGGGCGTTCTGTTCAAGGCGCATGTCGATCATCTCACCGCGCTGCCGCGCCTCTCGCTTAATGGCGAATACCAGAAGCATCGTTACGTGAAGGTGCTGATGTCGGGGGCGGGGACCGCGATGTGGAACAGGTTCCGGCGCGTGAACGCGGCGTGAGGGAATTGCTTGTCATTCCGGGGCGCGGCCCTTAAGGCCGCGAACCCGGAATCCATAGCCCCGGCGCTGCGGTGTATGGATTCCGGGTTCGCGCGTTTCACGCGCGCCCGGGAATGACAGATGGTTGATTTTGCGCACACCCCAAGCTCCATCGTTCTCGCGACGCGGAATTGCGCCCGAGGTCTGGCAGGGTGACCCTCTTCGAAAAGAAGAGGGGGACGGCGCACCGAAAGGCGCGACGTTCTTTAGGTGCACGCACCCATCGCTGAGTGCGTGGCGCCTCTCGGCGCGCCGTCCGGCGCTTTCGCGGCCGCCGGGCCACGCTTTCGGCAAGAACTTGCCCTTGCGGGCCGCTCACGCCGTCAGCCAGCTCCTGGCGGGGGGTCATAGTGCCCCCGGCATAGCAGTTTGCTTTTGCGCAAACTGCGTAAACTAGTTTGCGCGTGCCCCGGCACCGCCCGGGAGTATGGGGTCAGCTTAACCCCACGCCCGCGGACGCCGGCCCGATCCCCATGAGCCGGGCTACCGGTTCATGGCCCCTCAGGGGAGCGAGCAGACTATAGGTATATTATCGTAGGATTAATGTCAAGAGCGTGCCGGATTTCGCGCTGCCGGCGGTCAGACCACCGCTTCGCGCGGCAGGCGGGCATCGGCATGGACATCGAGACCGCCGGGCTGGAAGGACACCGAAACCTTGCCGCGCAATTCGCCTTCAAGAATACGCCGCAGCAGCGTCGAGCCGAAGCCGTGGTGAGCCGGCGCGGTGACAGCCGGCCCGCCGCTTTCGGTCCAGCGCAGCGCCAATTCGTGATGATCGCTCTTGGACGTCAGGCTCCACGCCACCGTGAGGCGGCCGCCTTCCTTCGACAACGCACCATATTTGATGGCGTTGGTGGTCAGTTCGTGCAGCACCATGCCAAGCGCAACGGCGGTCTGCGCCGCCAGTTCAAAGTCGGCGCCTTCAAGCGTAACGCGGCCGGTTTCTTCGTAAGGCGCAAACTCATATTCGATCAGCGCGCGAAACGAAACCGCACGCCAATTGTCGCCGCTTAAAAGCGTGTGGGTGTGGGCGAGCGACGCGATGCGTCCGTTGATCGCGCCGGTGAAACTGTCGAAATCGCGCGCGGCGCGCAGGCTCAACTGGATCACCGCTTGCACCGTCGCCAATGTGTTCTTGACGCGATGGTGCAACTCCGCGATCAGGAGCTGTTGCGCCTGTGAGGCTTTCCGGCGCTCGGCAAGCTCGCGGCGCAGTGCAATTTGCGCCATCACCTGCCGCGCCATCAGATGCAGTATGTTACGCTGGCGCGTGTTGAACTCGCGCGGCTTGTAATCGACGACGCAGACGGTGCCGAGCGGCAGGCCGTCCTCGCTGCGTAACAGCGCGGCGGCATAAAAGCGCAAGTTCGGCGCGCCGGTGACGAAGGGGTTGTCGGCAAAGCGCGCGTCCTGCGTCGCGTCGGGGACGATCAGCACGTCCTCGTCCTGCAGGATGGTGTGGGCGCAGAACGCCACATCGCGCGGGGTTTCGCGCAAATCGCCGATGCCGATGGCGGCCTTGTGCCACTGCCGGTCTTCGTCGATCAGCGTGATGGTGGAGAACGGGACGTCGCAGATTTCGGCGAGGATCTTGACGACGTCGTCGAAATCGGGCTCGCGCGGCGTGTCGAGAATGCCGTAGCCGCGCAACGCCGCGAGGCGGTCCTTTTCGCGGTCATGATACGGGGGTTTCATCGAGCCGGTCGCTGTCTGCCAGGAAGTTCCGCGATCCCGTATCCGCCGACGCTGCGCCCGCAGCGGGTGCAGCCGCTCTAACATTGGAGTCGAATCTTGGCCAGCGAAACCCATCGGATTACGCCGGAGTTCCGCTTTCCCGGCCCGCGCCGGCCCGCTACAAATCGCGCATGCCCGACTCGTGGTTGATGGCGCTCGACTGGTTCGGCATCGCGATCTTCGCGGTGACCGGCGCGCTGGTGGCGTCGCGCAAGCGCATGGACATCTCTGGCTTCATCCTGCTCGGCACCGCGACCGGCATCGGCGGCGGCAGCCTGCGTGATGTGATGCTCGGCGAATTGCCGGTATTCTGGGTGAAGCAGCCGGCCTCGCTCGCCATCTGCATCGTCGTGTCGGCGGCGACTTTCTTCCTCGCCCATATTCCGGAGTCGCGCTATCGCACGCTGCTCTGGTTCGATGCCGCGGGGCTGGCGCTATTTTGCGTGGTCGGTGCCGACGCTGCGCTGGGTGCGGGAGTGGGCGGCTTCATCGCCGTGGCGATGGGCGTGATGAGCGCGACCTTCGGCGGCGTCATCCGCGACATTCTCGGCGGCGAGAGCCCGCTTGTGTTGCGCAAGGAAATCTACGTCACCGCCGCTCTGGCCGGTGCATGTGCTTACGTCGGACTGGCGGCGCTGGATGCGCCAGACGCCATCGCTGCCGGCACCGGCTTTGTGCTGTGCTTCGCCATTCGCGCGCTGGCGCTGCATTACGGCTGGTCGCTGCCGGTGTACCGCGCGCGGGCAGGACGGACGGTGGAGGAAGTGGAGAAGATGCGGGAGTGAGAAGCGGGAAGGGGCGCTTCCCGCTTCCGGCGGAGGATCAACCACGTCCTTGCCAGTGCCGCGACGCGGCGCTCGCCGTGCATATCCTGTGGAGGAGCCGGCAGGCCCCTTACCTCCCAATACAACCATTGATATACGGTCCCAAGACATAACACCGGGGGCGTTTTTATGAAATTCGTGAGATTGGTGGCCTTATTGATGCTGATGGCCGGGTTGTCGGCCTGCGCTACGCAACAGGCGATGACCGTGGCGGCGGGCGACCTCGCTAGCCCGGTCGCGAAATACAGGCATGCAATGGCGGTCGGCGCGGTGACGGGCGGCCAGGTGATGAACGTGCTGACGGTGCCTGGCGTTTCCAGCGAAGCGTTCAAGGCGGCGCTCGAAAGCAGCCTTGCTGCCACCGGATATCTGGCGCAGGGCACGCCGAAATATGTCATCGACGTCGACATTCACGATCTCAAGCAGCCGCTCATCGGGCTCGACATGGATGTTACATCGAGCGTGACCTACAAGGTGACCGGCGGCGGCACGGACAAGCCCTATGACATCCAGGCGACGGCGACAGCGGCCTTCTCCGACTCGCCGATCGGCGCCGACCGTGTGCGCGTGGCCAACGAGCGCGCGATGAAGGGAAACATCAGGAAGTTTCTGCAAGCGTTGCGGTAGCGCACGATGGCGCGGAGAAGTCGCCCGATCAATTTGCCGGCGCCGTATCTCAAGCGCATCTGGCTGGAGCCGTCCGGCGTCGTCGACCGGAAGATTTATCCGTTTTGCCTGCCATTCCTGCATGACGATTTCGAACTGAGTTTCGAAAACGCCATTACCATCATCGTCGGCGAGAACGGCACCGGCAAATCCACTTTGCTCGAAGGTATCGCCGCACTCGCCGGTTATGACGAGGCCGGTGGCGGCAAAGGGTATATGCCAGTCGATCATTCGGTAGCCGTGGAGAAGATGGGCAGCGCCTTGTCCAAGGCGCTGCGTGCGAGCTGGCTGCCGAAGATCACCAACGGCTGGTTCTTCCGCGCCGAGAGCTTCTTCACGGTGGCGCGCTATCTCGATGAAGCCGGCAGTCCTTACGCCGATTTCCTGTCGCACTCGCATGGCGAAGGCTTTCTTCGTTTCTTCGAGGAACGCTGCCAACGGCAGGGCCTGTTCATCTTCGACGAACCCGAGGCGGCCTTGTCGCCGTCGCGGCAGATGGAGTTCCTGAAGTTGCTGCGCGCGATGGAGCGCTCAAGGATTTGCCAAGTGATTATGGCGACGCATTCGCCGCTGCTGATGGCCTATCCGGGCGCGCGGCTTCTGTTGCTGACGCGCGGAGGCTTGGAGCCCGTGCGCGTAGAGGACACCGGGCATTTCAAGACGATGCGGGAGTTTTGTGACGGGCCGGAGGGATTTGTGCGCGAGGTGCTGGAGGAATGAGCATGCCACTTGCAGCCCGCATGGAGCGAAGCGGGCGGCGCTTCGCGCCGACCCGTTGGCTCCATCCGGGCTACGGGTGCTTCAGTTGACGACGACGGAGTAGGCGACGCGCGCTACTTCTCGACCTTGCCGCCGGCCTCGACCCAATCCTTGAAGCCGCCGAGATTGTACACCTTCTCGTAGCCCATTTCCTTGAGCAGCTTGCCGGCGAGCGCGGCGCGGCCGCCCGAGGCGCAGTGCAGGATCACCGGCTTGTCATAGGCGAGGCTCTTGTCGGCCGAGGGCGCGGAGATGTCGGCCTTGAATTCGAGCGAGCCGCGCGGGATGTGCACCGCGCCGGCGGCCTTGCCGGTCTGCGTGAGTTCAGCGCTGTCGCGGATATCGATCAGCACGGCGTCACCCTTGGCGACCATGTCGATGGCCTCTTTGCCGGAAATTTTCGGCACGACGGCGTTGGCGGCATCGACGAGGGATTTGGCGGTGGTGGGCATGGGGGCTCCTGGGAATAATCAAGACGTGAGATAGTTTACCGCACAGGTGAAGGCATAAACCACTGCATATTTCCTGGATTGGCGGAGCCGAAATCTCAGAATGCAAGCTCGCATCGTGATGTCACCCTTAAACGACAAACACATACTTGCCAACTCGGCGCTGCTGACGCGACTTGCTGCGAAGACAACGGGTTTCTAATCGCGGACTGAATGACATAAACCAGCAAGGAGTATTTTTCTGGATTTACAACTATAGAGGGATTGGGGTACTGACTACTGTTTCCTGTCACGCAAAGCGTCGTCGAAGGAGGACCAGTCAGGCCTTGTGCCAATCAAGTTGACTGGCAATTTTTGGGCAAAGCGCAGAAGCGTGTTGACGTGCGACGCTAGCTCATAACCGATGGCTTAAAATTGCATTTCAGTTCAGAAATTGGGACCGTGTGACATGGGGAGGCATTAATGAACGATCGAGAAAAAATCGGGATTGAACGCGAAGTAAGCTCTCTTATCGCGAGGTCCGACGAGGATGATGACCTGCGAAAGATTGAGCGAGCAATCGGCGGCTTGATAGAGCCCCGCCGGGCCCCTAATGGGCGCATTCTATTTGTTCCTCGTGGTACGGCAAAGGATCGCCGCTCAGAAACCGAAAATTATTTGAGTGTTCGCGGCATCATGGATTGGAAGCGCAAAGCAAAAAGGCGCCGCTATTTAGAGAAGAAGAAAGACCCGCATTACAAAGGTCCGCTCATTCTCGGCGAAGGGGACTCGTGGCTGGAGTATCCTTGTAACAAAGACAATGGAGAATGGATCGGCGAAGACTTTGCCTTTCTCAGCCTGGCTAAGGCGGGAGATACGTGGGCCGATATCATCAACGATGAAAATGGAATGTACGACGACGGAACGCCGATGGGGCTTTTCAAAACTGTTGAAATTGAAAAGCCGCATATTGTTATTTTGAGCATCGGAGGAAATGACGTCGTTGAAAAAATTGAACAGTATGTGATGCCATACGCCGCCGATCGAGAGCCAGAAGATTACATCAACGACGATTTTGAGTTAATTTTGAATTTTATCGAATACAACTATCGAGCCTGCATCAAACGGCTTATTTCGATGGGCTGTCATGTTTTGATTCACTCATATGACTACCCTGATCCGCGAGCGCAATCTGATGGTGGCCAATGGCTTGGCGGGCCACTTGAAATTGAACGCGGAATTCCCGGACCGACACTATGGCGAGGAATAATCAACAGTATGCTGACGAGGGTTCATTCGCGCCTTCGAAATATTCCAGATGATAGTGCATTCGGCGGTAAGGTCACCCTTGTGGAGCTATTCAATACTATTGGCAGCGACGATGCTGATGCTGGTCCGGACCGCAACCTATGGACCGATGAAATGCACGGCACTGGTGTAGGGTTCGGAATGATTGCCCAACGGTTCAAGGAGGAAATATACAAAATCGCTCTTTAGCAACTCAAGCTAGAACGGCATGCACTCTCTCCGAGAGATCAGTTTGTTCTCTCGATTGTAAACATGCCTACAACAATTTTGTGCTGAGCACTTTTGCCATTCTACATCTCCGGAATTTTGTGGCTACAGCCGACAAGGCGTTGGCTCACTCCGCCGCCTTCTGGCCCTTCTTCTTCGGACCGGCCGCCTTGGGTCCCATCCGCCTTCGCCGCTACGCGGCTTCGGCGCGACAAGACACAGGCTTCAAAAGATCCCCCCGTATAACTACGCTTTTCCTTCACGATATCCTCCCGCGTGCCTTGCGCGACGATCTTGCCGTCGCCGCGCGCGACTCATCCAGCCTGGAGCAACACCCGCCAACGCCAAACACGAAAACGCCCGGCGTTGCCGCCGGGCGTCATAACCGTAAACGGAAACGCCGCAACTATTTCTGCGGGCTGGTGCCGCTCGTCGTCGCGGGCGCCATTCCCGTGGTCGACGCGTTACGCGGGTCGTCGGACGGGTTCACGTAAGTGATCTCGAATGGCCCGATGCCGTGCACTTGGATCTCGGTTGGCTCGCTGGACCATCCGTAATGCGGCATGCTGGCCTCGGCGCGGAAGAAGCCGCTGGCATTGATGACATCGCCCTTTGTCTTGTCGAGCTTGTCACCCATCGCAAAATGGAACGTGCCGGAAATCACGGTCACGTTCTCATCGGTCGGGTGGGTGTGTGGCGGGATCATGTAGCCGGCCGGCAATTTGGCGCGCAGCACGTAAGGTTCGG
This sequence comes from Hyphomicrobiales bacterium, assembly GCA_041691675.1. Classification (GTDB taxonomy): domain Bacteria; phylum Pseudomonadota; class Alphaproteobacteria; order Rhizobiales; family Xanthobacteraceae; genus Pseudolabrys. The sequence goes on from JBEPUC010000038.1 coordinate 31,516, forward strand.
ACTTGCCGGGGTCGCCGGAAACCACGGCGAGCTGTGCGCCCGCCGGCAATGACGGCGGCTGTGGACCCCATTTGAGAGCGTCGGATGAGGCGGTGACGTCCGTGCCGGAGGCGGCGAACGGAATTGCCACAAGAAGCAAGGTCGCAAGAGCAATCTTTCGCATAACGAGGACTCCCTTGGCTGACGGTGCCCCCCATGCGCGAATGATAGTCCGGTGCCGCCATCATGGCGATTCACATTTGCTTACAAGGTCGCGAGCCGCGCGCAACCCTCTCCACAAGGGGAGGGATAAGAAAGCTTACTCCGCCGCCTTCTGGCCCTTCTTCTTCGGTCCGGCCGCCTTGCGCGCCAACACGGGCTTCAAGAACTCCCCGGTATAACTGCGCTTTTCTTTCACGATATCTTCCGGTGTTCCCTGCGCGACGATTTCGCCGCCGCCGTCGCCGCCTTCGGGGCCGAGATCGATCACCCAATCGGCGGTCTTGATGACTTCGAGATTGTGCTCGATGACGACGACGGTGTTGCCGGTCTCGACCAGTTCGTGCAGCACTTCGAGCAGCTTCGCCACGTCGTGGAAATGCAGGCCGGTGGTCGGCTCGTCGAGAATGTAGAGCGTGCGGCCGGTGGCGCGTTTCGATAGCTCTTTGGCGAGCTTGACGCGCTGCGCCTCGCCGCCGGACAAGGTCGTCGCCTGCTGACCGACATGGATGTAGTCGAGGCCGACGCGGTGCAGCAGCGCCAGCACATCGCGCACGCGCGGCACCGCCTTGAAGAATTCGAGCGCTTCTTCCACCGTCATGTCTAGCACGTCGGCGATCGATTTGCCCTTGAACAGCACCTCGAGCGTCTCGCGGTTGTAGCGCTTGCCTTTGCAGACGTCGCAGGTGACGTAGACATCGGGCAAAAAGTGCATCTCGATCTTGATGACGCCGTCGCCCTGGCACGCCTCGCAGCGGCCGCCTTTGACGTTGAACGAGAAGCGGCCGGGCTCGTAGCCGCGCGCCTTGCTCTCGGGCAGCGCGGCGAACCATTCGCGGATCGGCGTGAAGGCGCCGGTGTAGGTCGCCGGGTTGGAGCGCGGCGTGCGGCCGATCGGCGACTGATCGATGTCGATGATCTTGTCGATGTGCTCCAGCCCCTCGATGCGGTCGTGCGGGGCAACGGGGAGCGAGGCGTTGTTGAGCTTGCGCGCCACCGAGGCATAGAGCGTGTCGATCAAGAGCGTCGACTTGCCGCCGCCGGAAACGCCGGTGATGGCGGTGAACAGACCGAGCGGAATGTCCGCGGTGACGCCTTTCAGGTTGTTGCCGCGCGCGTTGACGACTCTGATCTGGCGGCGTTTGTCGGGCGTGCGGCGCTCGGGGATCGGCACGTTGAGTTCGCCGGAAAGATACTTGCCGGTCCAAGAGGCGGGCGCGGCGATGATGTCGTCGACCGAGCCTTCGGCGATGATGTGGCCGCCATGGATGCCGGCGCCGGGACCGATGTCGAGCACGTAATCGGCGGTCTTAATGGCGTCCTCGTCATGCTCGACCACGATCACGGTGTTGCCGAGGTCGCGAAGGCGCTTGAGCGTTTCGAGAAGGCGGGCGTTGTCGCGCTGATGCAGGCCGATCGACGGCTCGTCGAGGACATACAGCACGCCGGTGAGGCCGGAACCGATCTGCGAGGCCAGCCGGATGCGCTGGCTTTCGCCGCCGGACAAGGTGCCGGAGGCGCGTGACAGCGTCAGGTAATCGAGGCCGACATCGATCAGGAAGCGCAGACGGTCGCGGATTTCCTTCAAGATGCGTGGCGCGATCTCGTTTTGCTTGGCAGAGAGGTCCTTGGGGAGTTCGACGACCCAGTCGCCGGCGGCGCGGATCGACAGTTCGGCGATGTCGCTGATGGTCTTGCCGGCGATCTTGACGCAAAGCGCCTCGGGCTTAAGGCGGGCGCCGTGACAGGCCGCGCACGGCACGTCGGTGAAATATTTTTGCAGATCTTCGCGCGCCCACTCGGATTCGGTTTCCTTGAAGCGGCGTTCGAGATTGGTGATGACGCCCTCGAACGGCTTCTTGGTCTGGTAGCCGCGGATGCCGTCGTCATAGACGAATTTGATCTCATCCTCGCCGGAACCATAGAGGATGGCGTCCTGCGTCTTCTTGGCGAGGTCCTTCCATTTGGTCTCGAGCGTGAACTTGTAGTGCTTGGCCAGCGCCGTCAGCGTCTGGATGTAATAAGGCGACGACGACTTGGCCCACGGCGCGATGGCGCCCTTGCGCAATGTGGTCGCGCGATCCGGAATGATGAGGTCGGCATCGATATGCTGCTCGACGCCGAGACCGCCGCAGGCCGGGCAGGCGCCGAACGGATTGTTGAACGAGAACAGGCGCGGCTCGATTTCCGGAATGGTGAAACCGGACACCGGGCAGGCGAATTTCTCGGAGAAGATCAGGCGCTCATGGGTGGCGTTGCGGCCGCGGTTGGCGGCGGACCCCGTCGCCTTGGTGTCGGCCAGTTCGACAATGGCGAGGCCTTCGGCGAGCTTGAGGCATTGTTCCAGCGAGTCGGCGAGCCGCGTGCCGATGTCGGATTTGACCACCAGACGATCCACCACCACGTCGATGTCGTGGGTGAATTTCTTGTCGAGCGGTTTGACGTCGGCGATCTCGTAGAATTCGCCGTCGATCTTCACGCGCTGGTAGCCCTTGCGCATGAAGTCGGCGAGTTCCTTTTTGTACTCGCCCTTGCGGCCGCGCACGACAGGCGCAAGCACATAGATGCGCGTGCCGTCCGGCAGCGCCAGCACGCGGTCGACCATCTGCGACACGGTTTGCGATTCGATCGGCAGGCCGGTGGCGGGCGAATAGGGGATGCCGACGCGCGCCCACAGCAGGCGCATGTAGTCATAGATCTCGGTGACGGTGCCGACGGTGGAGCGCGGATTTTTCGATGTGGTCTTCTGCTCAATGGAAATGGCCGGCGACAGACCGTCGATCTGGTCGACGTCCGGCTTCTGCATCATTTCCAGAAACTGCCGCGCGTAAGCCGATAGCGATTCTACGTAACGGCGCTGGCCCTCGGCATAGATGGTGTCGAAGGCCAGAGAGGACTTGCCGGAGCCGGACAGGCCAGTGAACACCACCAGCTCGTCGCGCGGGATCGTCACATCGACATTCTTGAGATTGTGCTCGCGGGCGCCACGGATGGTGATGGCGCGGCCGTCGGAAGGCTTCTTGCGGGGCATGTCGGTCATGAAAACTCGGTTCGGGATTCCGGTGGAACTTGACGCGCCCACTTTTTCCGGCGACCGGGGGCCGCACAGCACGGTGCAGGGGATGGCGCATCCCCAACAGGACGGAACGTAGGAAGAACGGCCGGCTTTTGCCAGTGCGCCTGCGCCGCGCCGCGGTTGAAAACATCGATTTGCGGGGACAATGCGGCAGGCTGTGGTCCGGCTAAAGCCGGACGCAAACGAAAAAGGGCCGGCGCAATGGCCGGCCCTTCTCGTTCGATAAGTCGTATCGGTCGATTAGAAGCGATAGTTCAGACCGGCGCGGACAACACTGAAGTTGTTGTCGCCGACGAAGGTCACGCCACCCAGGTTCACGCTGGCGTCGTCGGAATGGACGTAGAGGTATTCCGCCTTGACGCTCCAACGATCCCAAGCAGCCCACTCGATGCCGCCGCCGAGGGTGTAGCCCGAGTTGTATTCGGAGTTGGAGATCGAGCCGCCCGGGCCGGTCGCGCTGACTTCGTTACGAACGTAAGCAAAGCCGCCGGTCCCGTAGAGCATGAAGCGATCCCAGGCGTAGCCAATGCGGCCGCGCACGGTACCGAATGCGTTGGTACGGGCATTGAGAGTGACGCCGCCGCCGGCGTCCGCCGAATTTTCGAGATCGGCGCCCTGGAAGTCGGCTTCGAGGCCGAACACGAACGGGCTGCCAACGGCCTGCCAGTTGTAGCCGATCTGACCGCCGCCAACGAAACCGTTGGTGTCGCCGGCGAAACCGTCGCTGCTCCAGCCGTAGCCAGCGTTGGCGCCGATGTAGAAGCCAGTCCAGTTGTAGCCGACGGGCGGAGCGTAAGCCGGGGCCTTGGTGTAAGCGCGCGGCAAATCGGCTGCCGAGGCTGAGGTTGCGATGACCAGTGCCACGAAGGTGGCCGAAATAGCGGTGCTAAAGCGCATGGGTATCTCCGAGAGTGATTCCAAATCCGGAATATGTTGCGGATGAAGGATTCGATGCATCCGTTGACCATCTTCTAGTAGGTTTTCCGGTTCCAGTCTGTGTCTTCTAAGTCACTCTACCACATAAAGTAATTGCAAAAAATGGAACAAAAAAATGGAACAAAAATGCCGCCTTTCCGACACAAGTTTCCAAACAAAAACCTTTTTGCAGGAAAGCATATGGTCATAGCCGGCTGCTCTTTGATGCTGATTGCAGACTTGAAGGCGGTTGCATAAAGGGCGATTGCGTATTAGAACATAAAGGGAACGATGACATTTATCGTTCGAACAGTGAGTTACGCGACAAGTGTGCGGGCGATACGCCGGACGAAGGAGGGGTTGGCGACTTTTGCAAGAAAGACGCGGCCGGCCTTGTGGATAAAGCAGAAGCAACGTGCCGTGGCCTTTGTGGTCCCTCGACCGGGGACTAGGGTGGCCGATCATTCAAGCGGGGACGCCGTGCGGCAGGCCTCCCCCAATCGGCGACCGGCCGGCGTTCATGCGTGGGTTTGGGTTGCCAGCGGAGAGCATCATGGCGGGTAGCGTCAACAAAGTAATCCTGATCGGCAATCTGGGCGCCGATCCGGAAATTCGCCGCACCCAGGACGGACGGCCGATCGCCAATTTGCGCATCGCGACCTCGGAGACCTGGCGCGACAAGAATACCGGCGAGCGCAAGGAAAAGACCGAGTGGCATCGCGTGGTCATTTTCAACGAGGGCCTGTGCAAAGTCGTCGAGCAATACGTCAAGAAAGGTGCGAAGCTCTACATTGAGGGCCAGTTGCAGACGCGCAAATGGCAGGACAAGGACGGACAGGACCGCTACTCGACCGAAGTCGTGTTGCAGGGCTTCAATTCGACCCTGACCATGCTCGACAGCCGGGGCGGCGGCGGCGGTGCAAGCTCGTCCGGCAGCGACGACGATTTCGGTTCGAGCGGGCCGAGCGGTGGCGGCGGCGCCCCAGCACGACGTCAACCGGTGATGGCCGGTGGCGGCAAGCGCGACGACATGGACGACGAGATTCCGTTCTGAGGCTAGCGGGGAACGTCGGCAGCCTATGTGCGCGGCGATAATTCCGGGCTCGTCAATTCCGACCTCGTCGATTCCGTAGTCGTCAATTGCGAAGTCGTCGACTCCGAAGTCGTCGATGTCGTCAGAGCCGATGCCGTCAGCGTGCAGAAGCCGAGGAAGGTCAGCGCCGCATTGACGGCGTGCGAGATCTCCCACTGCCAGCGCAGTGAGCGCCAGTCATCGGGGATGGTCGTCCAGTTATCGGTGGCGACGTTGGCCGGGAACGTGAACAGGAAAAATATTGCCAGCCCGGCGGCGAGGCACGCCACCGTCAGGACGGCGAGGCGGAACGGGGTCTTCCGGTTTGCCGGGTTGGCATCCAGAAAAAGCACGACCGCCAGCGCCAGATTGACAACGATTGCCGCGATGATGACGATGCCGAACAGCGACCAGCCATTATAAATCATCTGAACGATGAAATAATTGTTCTCGGCCAGATCGATCTTGTTCGGCAGCGAGGCGACATGCGCGCCGCCCGGAACCAGCGCCAGCGCGGTCAGGACGATGGCGGCGAATTGCAAAACCCTGATCGTTCGCAATGAATTCATGATGACCTCATGCCTTGTTGGTTCGATGGCCCGGTAGGTCGCCAGCTTACAAAAATCACGCGGCAATTCTGTGCCGGAACCGTGTGCCGGTTGTGCGTCACATTAATTCCGGGTCACATCAGGAACGTTTTGCGTGCGCTCTCATTAGCCGGGAGAGGGGCCATCAAACGCAAAAACCGGAGTTGTTCCGACATGAGAAAAACCATTCTTCTTGCCACCGCCTGCGCGCTTCTTGCGACGCCGGTTTTGGCACAAACCAGCGGCGCCACGCCTGCCCGCAGCGAAACGACGGGTGCCGCATCCGCCACGATGACCCCGCTGTCCACGCAGAAGTTCGTCAACGACGCCGCGATCACCAATATGTTCGAGATCCAAGCCGCCCAGCTTGCCGAGCAGAAGGCGCAGGATTCGCAGGACAAGACCTTCGCCAAAAAAATGATCGACGATCATCAGAAAGCCAGCCAGCAATTGCAGACGCTGGTCGATGGCAACAAGGTGAAGGCCGAGTTGCCCACCGCGCTCGACAGCGCCCATCAGAAGAAGTTGCAGCGGTTGCAGAACCTGAGCGGTACGCAGTTCGACGAGGCTTATGACAAGATGCAGAAGGCGGGCCACAAGACCGCGGTGGCGATGTTCAAGAACTATGCGCAGAACGGCGATAATCCCGCCCTCAAGGAATGGGCGCAGACCACGTTGCCGACGTTGCGCGACCATCGGCGCATGGCGCGCAAACTGAAATCGTAAAGTCGACAGACGATCTGCGAATGGCCCTGGCGTTCTTGGCCGGGGCCGCCTGAGCCGGCGGCGGAGCTTGACTTGAACCTCCAGGGCCGCGCCGCCGCGCTTTTTTCTTCGCTTTCTTTACTTCAGTGCAAGCCGCCGGCCATTGCCGCGCGCACGCCGTCGATGACGAACTGCACCGCGAGCGCGGCGAGCAGCACGCCGAGAATGCGTGAGGCGACTGCCGTCGCCGTGGTGCCGAGGAACCCGGCGATGCGGCCGGCGAGTTCGAATGCGACGAAGCACAGCAGCATCACCGCCGCGATGACGCCTAGCAGCGCCGCGAGGCTGACCGGGTCGCCGCCGCTGCGGCCTGACAGCAGGACGCTGGCCGTGATGGCGCCGGGGCCCGCCATCAGCGGAATGGCGAGTGGGAAGGCTGCGATGTTGCGCACGCGCTCCTCGACCGCCTGTTCAGCCTGCTGCGATTGCCGCACGACGCGGACGCCGAAAACCATTTCCGATGCGATGGAGAACAGCAGCAGGCCGCCGGCAATGCGGAATGCTGGCAGCGAGATCGACAGCGCGCGCAACAGCCAGTCGCCGGCAAGCGCCGCGCCGGCGAGGATCGCCGCCGCGATCAGGCAGGCGCGCAGCGCCACATTGCGCCGCGATTTTTGCGGCAGGCCGTGGGTGATGGCGATGAAGGTCGGCACCAGGCCGATCGGGTCGACGACGACCAGGATAGTGACCAGCGCGGAGACGAGAAAATCGATGGGAAGCGCGCCGATTGTCATGGCGGCGATGGTAGCGGCTTATGGCCGGCCTGGCGCGTGAAATCAGACCGTTTGCACCGCTTGCTTATCGCTTTGCGGGGCCTTGCTCAGAACCTTGTTTGCGCCTCGCGTCGCCCCATATAACTTATTGAAAAAACAATCGAAAATAGCGCGTTTTCGACGTGTTTTGCATTGGCGTCGCGGCGCTGAATCGGCTAGTAAAATGCAGATTCTTTCGCCGTTCACGTAGCGCCCAGGAAAGCTTTTTTGTCCGACACTGAAACACCCCACTCGGAGGACGGAAGTCCCACCGATACGCGTCCCGTCTCGATCACCGAGGAGATGAAGCGGTCGTATCTCGATTACGCTATGAGCGTGATCGTGTCGCGCGCGCTGCCCGACGTGCGCGATGGCCTCAAGCCGGTGCATCGCCGCATCCTCTATTCGATGTACGAGCAGGGCCACACCCCCGACAAGAAATACGTCAAATCGGCGCGCGTGGTCGGCGACGTGATGGGCAAATACCATCCGCATGGCGATAGCGCGATCTATGACGCGCTGGTGCGCATGGCGCAGGATTTCTCCATGCGCCTGCAACTCATCGACGGGCAGGGCAATTTCGGTTCGGTCGATGGCGATCCCGCCGCGGCGATGCGTTACACCGAGTGCCGTCTGGCCAAGCCGGCGATGGCACTGCTTGATGACCTCGACAAGGATACTGTCGACTTCCAGGAGAACTACGACGGCAGCGAGCAGGAACCGGCTGTGCTGCCGGCGCGCTATCCGAATTTGCTGGTCAACGGCGCCGGCGGCATCGCCGTCGGCATGGCGACCAATATCCCGCCGCACAATCTCGGTGAAGTCATCGACGCCTGCGTGGCGGTCATCGACAACCCGGCGATTTCCACCGACGACCTGATCCAGATCGTGCCCGGACCGGATTTCCCGACCGGCGGCATCATTCTCGGTCGCGCCGGCATCCATTCGGCCTATCACACCGGGCGCGGCTCGGTGCTGATGCGCGGCAAGGTCGCTTTTGAAACGCTGCGCAAGGACCGCGAAGCGATCATCATTTCGGAAATTCCCTATCAGGTGAACAAGGCCACGATGGTCGAGCGCATCGCGGAGTTGGTGCGCGACAAAAAGATCGACGGCATTTCCGATCTGCGCGACGAGTCGGATCGCGACGGTTATCGGGTTGTCATCGAGTTGAAGCGCGACGCCGAGCGCGATGTGGTGCTCAACCAGCTTTACCGCTTCACGCCGCTGCAAACGAGTTTCGGCGTCAACACCGTGGCGCTCGATGGCGGCCGTCCGCTGGTGATGACGCTCAAGGACATGCTTAACGCCTTTGTCGCGTTTCGCGAAGAGGTTGTGTCGCGGCGTACCAAATTCCTGCTCAACAAGGCGCGCGATCGCGCCCATGTGCTGGTCGGTCTCGCCATTGCGGTCGCCAATATCGATGAGGTCATCAAGCTGATCCGCGCCTCGCGCGATGCCAAGGAAGCGCGCGATGCGTTGATGGCGCGCGACTGGCCGGCCAAGGACATGATCAACATGGTGCTGTTGATCGACGATCCGCGTCACCGCGTATCGGAGCAGGGCACGACGCGACTCTCCGCCGAGCAGGCGCAAGCCATCCTCGACCTCCGCCTGCAACGCCTGACCGCGCTCGGTCGCGATGAAATCAGCGAAGAACTCGACAAGCTCGCCGCCGAGATTGCCGATTATCTCGACATTCTGCGTTCGCGCGTGCGCATCCAGACCATCATCAAGGACGATCTGGCGGCGCTCAAGAAGCAGTTCGCGACACCGCGCCGCACCGAAATCGCCGAGGCCATCGGCGAGATGGAAGACGAGGACCTGATCCAGCGCGAGGACATGGTCGTTACCGTATCGCATCTGGGCTATATCAAGCGCGTGCCGCTCTCGACCTATCGGGCACAGAAGCGCGGCGGCAAGGGCCGCTCCGGCATGCAGACCCGCGACGAGGATTTCGTGTCGCGGCTGTTCGT
>JBEPUC010000039.1:0-40515 GCA_041691675.1 Hyphomicrobiales bacterium
ATGCCGGGCGAATGGGTCGATCACGTCTATGCCGGCGGCATCGGACCGGAGACGATCCATTTCCTCGAAGCCTGCATCCGCAATTCGCCCGTTATGGTGACACCGGAATCGGCGCGGCGAGTGATGGAGACCTATAGCGCCGCGGATCTGTCCGCCGATCGCAACGAGCCGGTCGATCTGCCGCTGACCAACGAAACCATCAACGGCATTGCCGAGCTGAAGGCGAAAAATCGCGCCGGATTGAACAACTGATCCGCTGTGCCTGACGCGCTGTGCGGCGCTGCCCCGGCGAGGGTGGCGCCAGCGTGCGCGTTGATTTAACGTTGCGCAATGACCGATTCATCGATGACCGCTGCGCCGTCTTTGCTGCGCAGCGCCATTGCCTGGACTGCCTGGCCGGGATTGCTGGCGATCTGCTTTGCGATCACCGGCTACGGTTTTTCCGTCGGACATCCGGCATTGTTCTTCAATGTCGCCTATGCGCTGCTGGCGGTCTGTCTCTATGGGCTGGAACAGGCGATGCCGCACGAGCGATCGTGGAACGAGAACGACGGCCAGACCTTCGCCAATATCGCCCACACCCTGACCAGCAAGGGCGCGGTGCAGACCGTGGTCGTGTTTTCGACCGTCATCGGTCTGTCGACCTATGTCACGCCGGCGAGTGAGCCGGGTTACGGCATCTGGCCACGAACCTGGCCGATGACGGCGCAGGTGGTGCTAGCCATCGTCGTCGCCGAGTTCGGTCTTTATTGGGCCCATCGCATCGCGCATGAATGGCCGTGGCTGTGGCGGTTCCATGCGGTGCATCACAGCGTGACGCGGCTGTGGATCGTCAACACCGGCCGGTTTCATTTCATCGACAGCTTCAAGAGCATCGCCTTCGGCATGGCCATCCTGCTGACACTCGGCGCGCCGATGGAAGTGCTGGTCTGGTTGTCGGCGATCACCGCTTTCGTCGGCATGCTGACGCATTGCAATGTCGACATGCGCTTCGGGCCGCTATCGTGGTGGTTCAACACGCCGGAACTGCATCGCTGGCATCACAGCCGCGATCTGCGCGAAGGCAACAAGAACTACAGCGAGAACATCATGCTGTGGGACCATGTGTTCGGCACGTTTTACAACACGCGCGACTATCGCCCGCCGGCCGATATCGGCATCAGCGAGGCGATGCCGGACGGCTTCGTGCAGCAGTTGGCGTGGCCGTTCAAGCGGCGGTAGTTCTTAAGCTGGTGGCGTTATCGCTCGCGCATCCATCCATTCAGCGTCATGCGCGGGCTTGACCCGCGCATCCATGAGGCGGCGCGGCGAGGAATGGACTTAGATTCACCGGTCGTTGTTGCACGTCATCATGGATTGCTGGGTCATAGGCGAGCGAAGCGACGCCGTCCTTCGGACAGCTTTGCCCGGCAATGACAGGAAGACGTGCGCGAACGAGCGGAGAGAATAGTCAGCGCTGATGAAGCGGCGCGATGCCCAACTCCCCCGCCAATTTATCCAACTGCACCATCAGTTCCGGCGGCAAGGGCAAACCGTTGGCCAGCCGGTCGGCGCGGCGCCTGGCGCGCTGATCGCCCGGCAGGCGCACGGTCTCCTGACCGGGCAATGATGACGAACTGCGCAACGAGCGCATGTGGCGGTCGATTTCCGACTTGAACTGCGCCAGAGGCTGAAACTTCGACGGATCGAGCGCGATCACGAACTGGCCGGTGTTGGTGACCTTGTTGGGCTCGACATTAAAGTCGACGCAATCGCGGCCGAACAGCGCGCCGTTGAGCGTGCCGGCGAGCAGACCGAGCATCAGCGCCAACCCCGCGCCCTTGTAGCCGGCCATCGGCAGCAGCAGCGCGTCTAGGCTCTTGTGCGGATCGGTGACGGCCTGACCCGTTTTCGGATCGATCATCCAGCCTTCGGGCAATGGCTTGTTCTGCAAGCGATGGTTCTTGATGGTGCCGTAGGACACGATCGAGGTCGCGATATCGAGCACCAAAGGCGGCTCGTCGCCGGCGGGAATAGCGATCGCGAGCGGATTGGTGCCGAGCAGCGGTTCGGCGCCGCCGGCGAGCGGCATGTGGTTGGCATTGGCGACGGCCGCATAGATGCCGATCATGTCGGACTTCAGCGGCAGCGCGGCGTAAACGCCGGCAGCTCCCGCATGACCCGACATGCGGACGCCGACCCAGGCGACGCCACACTCTTTGGCCATCGCCACCGCTTCTTCGGCGGCGCGCGCCACGGCGAGATGGCCCATGCCGTTATCGCCGTCGACCAAGGCGACTGCGGGCGCCGACTTGTTGACCGTGATGTTCGGCCGCGAATTGGTCGAGCCGAGCTTAAGGCGCTGGATATATTGCGGCAGCCGGAACACGCCATGCGCGTCGGCGCCGATCAGGTCGGCCTCCAGCATCAGGTCGGCGATTTTGGCCGCATCGCCGTGGGGAACGCCGGCCTTGCCCATGGCGTCGATAATGAATGCGGTAATGCGTGCGGTGGCGACGCGCGGCGTGTTGACCTGTACGTTCATCACATTTCGTCCTCTGAAAACGACATTTTGTCGCGGCCGGGGCGTAACGACTACACAGCCTCGGGAAAGGCACAAGGCCTGTTCCGTCGTGCCGTATCCGCTATAAAAGCAAACGCATCGGAGGACAGCGCCCAATGACGCCAGCGCCCATGACGACCACCGCCCCTGCTCGCAGCAAAAACGAACCGCGCGTCGAGGACGACGCACTGGTGCGAGGGCTCGGCCGCTTCGTGGACGATCCACGCTTGCCGAACCAGGCTTACGCCGTGTTCGTGCGCTCGCCGCATGCCCATGCCCGCATCGTGTCGGTCGATACCGGCGCGGCGACGAAGGCCAAGGGCGTGCTGGCGGTGCTGACCGCCGAGGACATCAAGGCCGCCGGTATCGGCAGCATTTCGCGGCACCCGCCGGTAGCCGGCCGCAACGCCGACAAGATGGCGATGCCGTTCCGGCCGGCGCTGGCCGGAGACAAGGTGATGCACGGCGGCGACCCGGTGGCGATGGTAGTTGCCGAGACGGTGGGCCTGGCTCAGGACGCCGCCGATCTTGTCGAGGTCGCGTACGAGGAATTGCCCGCGGTCGTCGACCTCGATACCGCAATGAAGGCCGAGACGGTGCTCCATGACGACGCACCGGGCAATCTTTGCGTCGACTGGCCCGGGCCTGTGCCGGGCGCGGACAACGAGAAAGCCGTCGCCGACATCATCGCCAAAGCGCCGCATGTCGCGAAGGTGAGCGTCACCAACCAACGCATGGTGGTGGCCTCGATGGAAACGCGCGGCGCGACCGGCGTCTACGACAAAGCCGGCGACAGCTACACGCTCCATGCCAGTTCACAGGGCGCCGACAGCTTGCGCGGCATGGCCGCCTCGATCTTGGGCGTGCCGAATGAGAAATTGCGCGTCATCACCGAAGACATCGGCGGCGCCTTCGGCATGAAAACGCCGGTCTATCCGGAATATGTCGCGGTGTTGGTGGCGGCCAAGAAGCTCGGCCGTCCGGTGCACTGGATGTCGACGCGCTCGGAAGCTTTCGTCACCGACACGCAGGCGCGCGACACCGTTACGCATATCGAGCTCGCTTGCGACGACAAGGGCAAGTTCACCGCGTTACGCATGCGCCATCTGTGCAACCAGGGCGCCTATGTCTCGACCGCCGGCGTCGGCATCAACACCAACAACTTCGCCCGCTGCCTGCCCGGCATGTACAACATCAAGAAGATCGACGTGTCGGTGGCGTGCTATTTCTCCAACACGATTCCGATCGGACCCTATCGCGGCGCGGGGCGGCCGGAGGCGAACTACGCGCTGGAACGCGCGGTGGAGGAAGCCGCGCGGCTCCTGAAAATGGATCCGGCCAAGCTGCGCAAGAAAAATCTGATCCCCGCCTCGGCGATGCCGTTCAAGACGCCGATCAATACGTACGATTCCGGCGATTTCCCCGGCATCGTCGACAAGGCTTTGGTGTTGGCGGATTACGCCAACTTCGCCAAGCGCAAGCGCGAGGCGGCCAAACGCAAGAAGCTGCGCGGCATCGGCGTGTCCTGCATGCTCGAACACGCCGGCGCGATGCCGATGGAGACGGCGTCGGTGAGTTTCCCCGGCGGCGACAAGCTGATCCTCGGCTGCAACGTGCAATCGACCGGCCAGAGCCACGCTACGGTGTTCGGCCGTATGCTGGCGCACAAGCTTGGCATCGCGCCGGGCCAAATCGAGCATCGGCATGGCGATACCGATCTCGGACTGACCGGCTTTGCCTCCGTCGGTTCGCGTTCGGCGATGTGCGCCGGCTCGGCCATCGTGGTGACGGCCGACACCATGCTGGCCAAGGGCAAGAAGTTCGCGGCGTCCGCGCTGGAAGCCTCCGAGGCGGATATTCAATATCGCAACGGCTCGTTCGAGGTGGTCGGCACCGACCGCAGGATTTCGCTGTTCGATACGGCGAAGCGCGCCCGCGACATGGGCGAAAACCTCGACACCAAGGACAAGGCCGAAGCGCCTTTGACGTTTCCGAACGGGTGCCACATCGCCGAAGTCGAAATCGATCCCGACACCGGCCGCTTCGATATCGTCACCTATACGGCGGTCGATGACTGCGGCAACATGCTCGACAAGACCGTCGTCGAAGGCCAGGTGCAGGGTTCGATTGCCAACGGTCTGGGCCAGGCGCTGACGGAGAACGCGGTCTACGATTCAGGCAGCGGGCAATTGGTGACTGGCTCGTTCATGGACTACGGCATGCCGCGCGCCCATGACATGCCGGTTGAGTTGCGCGAGGCAACGCACATCACGCCGGCGACCACCAACCCGCTCGGCGTCAAGGGCACCGGCGAGGCCGGCACCACGGCGGCCATCGCGGCGGTGATGAACGCAATCGCCAACGCGGTCCCGAACGGTGCGGCCGATTATCTGGAAATGCCGGCAACGCCGTCGAAGGTATGGGCGGCGGTGCAGAAGGGGATGACCGCTAACTAGAGCCTTTCCGGCTTTGATAGAATCAAAGCCGGGGCTCTAGCTTTTTGTTTTGACGCGTTTTCTTCACGCGAACCGGTATCCATTTCGCTCGAAAACGCTTTAGCTCCGCTTTCGGGCGCGGATTTGGTACTGGCCAACCTTGCAAAATTTATAAGATACTATCTTTACTATTTTAAAACCCGCGCCCATAATCCACTCCGTTCAGGGAGCGAGACCAATGGCGCGTGAAACGACGCCAGGCAAAGCCGCAAAGCTGCCCGCCCAAAGCAGCGCGCAAAGGCCGCCGGTACAGATGAGCGGCGACCTCACCGCCCGCATTATGTTTGCCGGGCGCTCGTCGTCGCTGTCGTCGCAGATGGTCGGCCAGGTCCGCGACGACCTGTTCGCCAAAAAGCTCAAGCCGGGCGATTTCCTCGGCACCGAGAAAGACCTCGCCGCCCGCTTTGGCACCAGCCGCATCGTCGCCCGCGACGCGCTGCGCACGCTGGAAGCTCTCGGCATCGTCGAAATCCGCATGGGCAAAGGCGGCGGTGCCCGCATCGCGCACGGCAATCCGCGGCTGTTCGCCGAGGCGCTGGCGGTGCAACTCGATCTGACCGGCGTCACCGCCGGCGAAATCATGGACGCGCAGCGCGCCATCGAAACGCTTGGCGCGGAACTCGCCGCAGAGAACGCGACCGCCGCCGACATTGCGCACTTGCGCGCGCTTCTCGTCGACGCACAGGCGGTCATCGACGACGCCGACGCATTCACGCGCCTGTCCCGCGATTTCCATCTCGCGGTGGCGGAGGCTTCACACAACCGCGTCATCGTCGTGCAGCTTCTGTCGCTCGAACATGTGTCCTGGCCGCGACGCAACACCACCGCGACGCGCAAGCTCGCCGGACACATTCTCGAAATACATTCCCAACTCACCGACCTGATCGAAATGCGCGATGCCGCCGCCGCACGCGCGCTGATGAACAACCACGTCAAGATGATCCGCGCCCGGCGCGTGGCGGAGCACGGGCACACCTACGACGACGATTCTTGCTGCTGACCGGCAAATGAGAAGACAACAAAAGGGAGAAAGCCAAATGTCCAAATTCATCATTGAACCGCATTTCCGCCTGCAGGAATGGGTGGCGGAAGAGAAGGACTACTTCCGCAAGGAAGGGCTCGACTATGAATTCCGCGAGCTGATGCGCTCGACGGACGGCAAGATTCACGACAAGGGTTCCAAGGGCGCATTCCAGTCATTCGAGGAAGGCCGCAAGGCCAGCGTCTCCTGCGCCTGTCACTGGACCGTCAACGTCGCCGCCTCGAACGGCCACGGCAAGATGATGACCGACGTCTATTCGGTGGCGCCGGCAGGCGTGTTCGTGCCGGCGGATTCGAAGATCATGACACCGGCTGATCTTGCCGGCGTGCCGGTCTCGGTCGGCTATCAGTCGGGCAGCCATTACGCCACGGTGCAGGCGCTCGAAACCTATCTCAAGCCGGACGAGATCAACCTCAACTACGCGACCGGCATGTTGTTCAAGCGCATGGAGCATCTGTTCGACGGCGCCGCCCCGGCGGTGCATCTGTTCAACGGGCCGTATTATTTCGCCGAGCAACTCGGCTATCGCAAGGTCATCGACACCACCTTCATGATCGGCACCATGATCCACGGCGATCCGGACCCGGACGATCTGCGCAAGTTCTTCCGCGCGCTGCGCAAGGCGCAACGCGACATCGATCTGCGGCCGGAGCTCTATACGCATTACTACAAGAACGAATTCCCCGACCGCTTCCACGCCAAAATGGACACGCGGCGCTGGGGCCCTGGCGAGCGGCTGGTGTTCGAGCCCTATACCAAGGAAGTGTACGAAGAATCCTTCGAGTGGATTGCCGCCCACGGTATCTTCCCCGAAGGGACGATGGGCAGCGGCCAGTACGAGCGGGCGACCCTCACTCTGGGCTGACCAAGCGGGCTTCCCACCCATGATTGGAAGCCCTACGATCTCCAAAATGCCGCGCCCTCCGGGCATTTCCCGGCGGTCGCGGCGCTTTTCTTCTGGACCAAGCTCAGGCATTCTATCCGCTAACGATACGCCTAACGGTATCGCAGGGGAGGAACGACCATGAACCGTCTTACTATCGCCGGCGCGGCTCTGCTCGCGGCGGCCGCATTGCCATTTGCCGCCAACGCACAGAACACCGTCAAGATCGGCATTATCAGCGCCTATTCCGGTCAATTCGCCGACACCGCCGCGCAGATCGACAATGGCATCAAGCTTTATATGAAGCAGCACGGCGACACCGTCGCCGGCAAGAAGATCGAAGTCATCCGCAAGGACAGCGGCGGCCCGAACCCCGACGTCGCCAAGCGTCTGGCGCAGGAATTGATCGTCCGTGACAAGGTCGACATCCTCGCCGGCTTCACACTGACGCCGGAAGCTCTCGGCGCGGCCGGCGTCTCGGCCGAAGCCAAGAAGTTCATGGTGGACATGAATGCGGCAACCTCGATCGTCACTGAAAAATCGCCGTACATGGTGCGCGTATCGCTGACGCTGCCGCAGATCGCCGCGACGCTCGGCAACTGGGCCGCAACCAAGGGCGGCTTGAAAAAAGCCTACACGATGGTCAGCGACTTCGGGCCGGGCATCGACGCCGAGACCTGGTTCCAGAAGGCGTTCAAGGCCGCGGGCGGCGAGATCGTCGGCTCGGTGCGCATGCCGGTCGCCAACCCGGACTTCTCGGCCTTCGTGCAGCGCGCCAAAGACCTTAATCCTGAATCGATCTTCCTGTTCGTGCCCGGCGGCGCGCAACCGGCGGCGATCGGCAAAGCCTTCGCCGAACGCGGCATGGACCCGAACAAGATTAAGATCATGAGCACCGGCGAGGCCGTGGACGAGACCGCGATCAAGGCGATGGGCGACATCTCGCTCGGGCGCCTGAGCGCCTGGCACTACGACTACAATCACAAGTCCAAGATCAACGCCGACTTCGTCAAGGCGTATAATGCCGAGTTCAAGCGCAACCCCGACTTCTTCTCGGTCGGCGGTTATGACGGCATGCACGTCATCTACGAGGCACTCAAGAAGACCAAAGGCAAGGCCGACGGCGAATCGCTGGTCGGCGCGGCCAAGGGCATGAAGTGGGAAAGCCCGCGCGGCCCGGTCTCGATCGATCCGGCGACCCGCGACATCGTGCAGAATGTCTATATTCGCAAGGTCGAGAAGGTCGACGGCGCGATCGTCAATGTCGAGATCAACACGGTCGAGAACGTCAAGGATCCCACCCACAAAGCCGAGTAAGCGCCTGGCCGATCCGGTGGTATGGGGCGATCCCGCGCGGTCGCCCCATTTGCCAACTGTTATGCGCCTATCGATCGTTTCCGCCCGGACGGGAATCCAGTACCCAGTCTGCCCATCGGTCGGTATGATTCCGGGGCCTCGCCCTTTCGGGACGAACGGCCCTAACGACGGCACGACACATTAATGATGCTCCCCCCGATCTTCGGTGTCCTGTTCGACGGTATTGCCTACGGCATGCTGCTGTTTTTGCTGTCGGTCGGCCTGTCAGTCACGCTCGGGCTGATGAATTTCGTCAACCTCGCCCACTGCGCCTTCGCCATGCTTGGCGGCTATGTCACGGTCGTGCTGATGAAGGACCTGCACTGGAATTTCTTTGCCACGCTGCCGGTGGCTTTTTTTGCCGCCGCGTTGGTCAGCATCGTTATCGAACGCATTCTCTATCGCCGCCTCTACCGCGCCAGTGATCTCGACCAGGTGCTGCTGACCATCGGGCTGGCCTTCGTCTCGGTCGCGGGCGCGGCCTGGTTCTTCGGCACGACCCAGCAGCCAATCAACATGCCCGATTATATGCGCGGCTCGTTCGTGGTGATGGGGCTCAACTTCGCGGTTTACCGGCTGTTTCTGGTCGCGGTCGGCATCGTGGTCACGGTTCTGCTGATCATGACGGTCGAACATACCCGCTTCGGCGCGCAGGTGCGCGCCGCCGTCGACAATCAGCGCATGGCACGCGGCTTGGGGATCGACGTCGATCGCACCTTCGCCATCACCTTCGCGCTCGGCTCCGGCCTTGCCGGGCTCGGCGGCGCGCTGGCGATCGAGATCGTCGGTCTCGATCCGAATTTTGCCTTCACCTATCTGGTCTATGTACTGATCATCGTCTCGGTCGGCGGCCTGGGCTCCATAGGCGGCTCGTTCGCGGCCGCTTGCCTCATCGGCATCAGCGACATTGCCGGCAAGTATTACGTGCCGCAGCTCGGCGCCTTTCTGATTTACCTGGTCATGATCGTCGTCCTGATGTGGCGGCCCGCCGGCCTGTTCGGGAGGCGGTGAAATGATTTCGGTCACCACCCCAGATTCCGCTCATTCCCGCGTAAGCGGGAATCCAGCGATAAAAAATCGGGCCATGCAATTTGTGGCACTGGGGCCACGCGTTCGCGGGGACGAGCGGAGTTTGTATTGCCTGCCCGAGGACAGCCGCTGATGGCCCCTCTTCACGGTACGCCCCAAGCCTATCTGCAATCGCTGTCGCGATGGCGCGCGCCTGAAATCATTTTCTGGCTGGCGACGCTGCTGCCGTTCTGGTTGTTCCCCGATTACCTGTCGCTGGCGAGCCAGATCGCGGTTGCGGCGCTGTTCGCGCTGTCGCTCGATCTGATCCTCGGCTACGCCGGCATCGTCTCGCTCGGCCACGCTGCATTCTTCGGCATCGGTGCCTATACCGCCGGCCTGTTCTCGAAATTCGTCTGGGGCGAAGTCTTCACCGGTCTCCTTCTCGCCGCCGCGCTGGCGGGGCTGGTCGGCTATGCCTCAAGCTTCATCATCGCGCGCTTCCGCCACCTCACGCTGATCATGATCACGCTCGGCCTTGGTCTGTTGCTGCACGAAGCGGCCAACAGCGCGAGCTGGCTCACCGGCGGCTCCGACGGCTTGCAAGGCGTCAGCGTCTGGAAGGTCGCCGGATTGTTCAAGTTCGATCTCTACGGCACCACGGCCTACGGCTATGCGCTCGGGGTGCTGTTCGTGGTTTTCCTGTGCGCGCGTCGGCTGATCAACTCGCCATTCGGGTTGGCACTGCGCGGCATCCGCGAGAATTTCCTGCGCATGCCCGCGATCGGGGCCGACAGCCGCGCCCATATCCGCAAGGTTTATACGATCTCCGCCGCCATGGCCGGCATCGCCGGCGCGGTCATCGCGCAGACCACCCAGACGGTGTCGCTGGAAACGCTGGATTTCCAGCGTTCCGCAGACGTGCTGGTGATGCTGGTGCTGGGCGGCGCCGGAAGACTTTACGGCGGCCTCGTCGGCGCGACGATCTTCCTGGTCGCGCGCGACCAGTTCTCCGGCATCGCGCCGCAGTACTGGTATTTCTGGATCGGCGTTCTGCTGGTGGTCGTGGTGATGTTCCTGCCGAACGGCATCCTCGGCGGGTTGTCTAAAATACTGACGCGATGGAGGCGCTCGTGAGCGCCGCAACCGGCAGGCCAATTGCGCTCGCCACCCGCGCATTGTCGCGTTCGTTCGGCTCGCTCGTCGTCGCCCGCGACATCAATATCAACCTCCCGGTCGGCGCGCGCTACGCATTGATCGGCCCCAACGGCGCCGGCAAGACCACGCTGATCAACCTGATGACCGGGATGCTGGCTCCGAACAGCGGCCAAATCATCCTCGGCGGCGAGGACGTGACCGCGCTCGAACCGCAGGCCCGCGTCAAGCGCGGGTTGGCGCGCACCTTCCAGATCAACACGCTGTTTGCCGGTCTCAACGCACTCGAAGCGGTCACGCTCGCCGTGTGCGAACGTCGCGGCATCGCCAACCGGTTCTGGCAGAACATCGCCGTCAACAAGGAAGCGATCGAAGAAGCCTACCAGATCCTCACCAAACTCAAGCTCGGGGACGCCTGCTATCAGCCGACCCGCGAACTGCCCTACGGCCGCCAGCGGCTGCTTGAAATCGCGCTGGCGCTGGCGACCAAACCGAAAGTGTTGCTGCTCGACGAACCGGCCGCCGGTGTGCCGCAGGAGGAATCCGGCGACATTTTCGAGGTGGTGGCTAGCCTGTCCGACGACCTGACGCTGTTGTTCATCGAGCACGACATGCACGTCGTGTTCCGGTTCGCGACGCACATTATCGTGCTGGTCGGCGGCGCTATCTTCACCGAGGGGTCGCCGGCCGAGATCGCCACCGATCCGGGCGTGCGCGAAGTCTATCTGGGGACGCGCAAGCATGCCTGAAAGCGCGACAACGCCGCTCCTGAAACTGCAACAAGTCACCGCCGGCTATGGCGACGCCGTGGTGCTGCACGACGTCTCGTTCGAACTGCCGGCGCACGGCTCTCTTGCTTTGCTCGGCCGCAATGGCGTCGGCAAGTCGACTTTGCTGTTGACCATCATGGGTTTTACCCAGATGCGCGCCGGCCATGTCTATTGGCGCGGCAAGGATATCTCGCGCCAAGCCCCGCACTGGCGCGCCAACAACGGCATCGCCTGGGTCGCGCAGGAGCGCGAGATCTTTCCGTCGCTGACGGTGGAAGAGAACCTCACGGTGGCGGCATGCAACGGCGAGTGGACGCTCGAGGCCGTTTACAAATTGTTTCCGCGGCTTCGCGAACGCAAACGCAACATGGGCAACCAACTGTCCGGCGGCGAACAGCAAATGCTGGCGACGGCGCGGGCGCTGATGACCAATCCGTCGCTGCTATTGCTCGACGAACCGTTCGAAGGCCTGGCGCCTGTCATCGTCGATGAATTGATCGTGGCGGTGAAGGCGATGTTGTCGGGGCGAAAGATCGCGATCGTCCTGGTCGAGCAGCATACCGAGATCGCGCTTGAACTGACCGCCGGCGCGATCGTTCTCGAACGCGGGGCGGTCGTTCATCGCGCACCCTCGCCGGTGTTGCAGGCTGACACCGCGACGTTGGAGCGGCTGGTCGGCTTGCGGGTCGCGGCGGAGCCGTAAGTTTTCGCGGCGCGAAACATTGTCACCCAACTCAGCATTGCGCGACGTCCCATCATCGTGACAAGCTTTCGCTCGTCATCTTGATAGGAATGAGGTGTTTATGCCCCCCATGATCCCGCGCGAGCGCGCCGACTATTCAGCGATCGTCGACCGGCCACCGCTGAAGCTGCCCGGCAATGCGCGCATCGTGTTCTGGACCATCGTCAATTACGAGGTCTGGGACATCGCCAAGCCGATGGCGCGGCAACAACTGCCGGCGCCGACCGGCGTGCCGCTGATGCCGGATGTCGTGCATTGGGGCTTCCACGAATACGGCATGCGCGTCGGCTGCTGGCGGTTCCATGAACTCTTCAAGAAACTCGGCATCCGCCCGACGCTGTCGGCCAACGCGCGCATTTGCGAAGACTATCCGCGCGTCGCCGCGCAGGCACGCGACGAAGGCTGGGAGTTCATGGGGCATGCCTATGAACAAGGCCCGATTCACAAAGAGCCCGACCAGGCGGCGATGATCAACCGCAGCATGGACATCATGGAAAAATTCTGCGGCAAGCGGCCGGTCGGCTGGCTCGGACCCGGCCTGACGCAGACGCTTGAGACGCCAGACTTGCTGACCGCGGCTGGCGTTAAATACATCGGCGACTGGGTCTATGACGACGAACCGACGACGATCAAAACGGCCAACGGTCCGCTCGTTACCCTGCCGTACACAATCGAGTGCAACGATATTCCGGTGATGCTGGTCCAGCACCACAACAGTGATTATCTGTTCAATCTGGTCAAGGACCAGTTCGACCGGCTCTATATGGAGAGCGCGACGCGGCCCAAATTCTGCGCGCTCGCCATTCATCCTTACATCAGCGGCCAGCCGCACCGGATCAAATATCTCGAGGCGATTTACGATTACGTCAACAAGCATGACGGCGTGCTGCACTGGAACGGCGAGCAGATATTGGATTGGTATCAGTCGCGCGGCTGAATCCCGCCACCCGCCGACAAACATATATAAAAAACGGAGGAAACCTATGTCGATAAAATCCATCATAGCCGCGCTGAAAGGCGCGGCAGCTATCGTCGCGCTGACGCTGCCGGCGTCGGCGGCGAATTCGGAAATCCGCTTGGCGCAGCAATTTTCGATCGGCTACTTGCAGCTCAACGTGATGCAGCATGAGAAACTCATCGAAAAGCACGCCAAGGCCCTCGGCATCCCCGATGTCAAAGTGTCATGGTCCAGGTTCAACGGACCCTCGGCCGTCAACGATGCGCTGATTTCTGGCAATGTCGACATCGCCTCCGGCGGCGTACCGGGGCTGCTGACGCTTTGGTCGCGCACCAAGGGAACGCCGCAGGAAGTGCGCGGGATTTCCGCGCTCAGTTCGCAGCCGTTCCTGCTCAATGCCCGCGATTCGCGGATCAAGACCATCGCCGATTTCAAGGATACCGACCGCATCGCGGTGCCGGCGGCGAAGTCGTCAGTGCAGGCATTTACCTTGCAAATGGCGGCGGCCAAGGCCTTCGGGCCCGAGCAATTCGAGAAACTCGATCCGCTTACCGTATCGATGACGCCGCCGGACGCGACGATTGCTTTGCTCAACGGCAGCTCGGATGTCAGCGCGGCGTTCAGCGTACCGCCGTTCCAATTCATCCAACTCAACAAGCCAGGCATCCACACGGTGCTCAACTCATTCGACGTGATGGGCGGCTCGCATACGTTTACGGCGATCTGGACCTCGGCGCGATTCCGCAACGAAAATCCCGTACTTTACAAAGCCTTCGTCGCAGCGCTGAGGGAAGCCACCGAACTCGTCAACAAGGATCGTGGCAAGGCCGCCGGCTACTGGATTGCGGACTCCAGATCCAAGCTGCCGCCGGCGATGGTGACGAAGATCGTTTCCGGGCCGCAGGTGCATTGGACCATGGTGCCGGAGAACACCATGAAATTCGCGAACTTCATGGCGAAGGTCGGCCGGCTGAAGGCAAAGCCGGCGTCATGGAAAGATTACTTCTTCCCGGAAATTCAGGACGAAAAGGGAAGCTGAGGCGGCCCGCCCACGACGCGGTTCTCAGCGGCTCGCCACGACCTTGTGCGACTGCTCGCCGAGACGCTCGATCGAAGCCGTCACCAGGTCGCCGGGCTTGAGATAGCGCGGCGGCTTCTGCCCCAGGCCAACGCCGGCAGGCGTTCCCGTGAGGATGACGTCGCCGGGCTGGAGGCTCATGAAGTTGCTGATGTAGGAAATAAGCGTCGCAACCGGAAAGATCATGTCGCGCGTCGAGCCGTTCTGTTGCACGGCGCCGTTGACAGACAGACGAAGCGCGAGGTTCTGCGGATCGGGAATTTCGTCGCGGCTTGCGAGCCAAGGCCCGAGCGGCGCGAAACTATCGGCGCTTTTCCCCTTGAAACCCTGTCCGCCGCGGTTGAATTGAAAGTCGCGCTCGGAAAAATCGATTCCGAGCACGTAGCCGAGCACATGATCGAGCGCGTCCCGTTCCGCGATGTAGACGCCGGGGCGACCGATGACGACACCGAGTTCGACCTCCCAGTCGACGCGACCGGAATCGCGCGGCATGATGAGATCGTCGTCGGGGCCGCACAGCGCGCTGGTGGCTTTCAGAAAAAGCGTCGGCTCTTTCGGCAAGGGAAGGCCGGTTTCGGTAGCGTGGTCGCGGTAATTCAGTCCCACCCCGATGATCTTACCGACACGCCGCAGATCGAAATCCGCGTCGGCCTCGATCGGTCCGTCAGCGTCATGCCCGGCATTGGAATAGCGAACCATTTTCATAACGTGCAAGCCCCTGAGCCGCCCAAGACCCTACCTGTACAAGCAAACACTCACCTGCAAAACTGCGATGATCAATACCAACAGGAACGCCCGTAATGGAATACGCCAAGCCGCCGGTCGGCATGTTGCCGGGAGATCGCATCGCCTACTCGCCGATCGTCAACCGCAAGCCTCTCAAGCTGCCGAACAAGGCGCGTATGGTGGTGTGGACGGTCACCAACGTCGAGGAATGGGACCCGACGCAGACGATGCCGCGCACGGTGCTCACGCCGCCAGCCGGCGGCTCGCCGATGCCCGATATCCCGAACTGGTGCTGGCACGAATACGGCAACCGTGTCGGCTTCTGGCGGCTGCTGCAGGTCTATGACGAATTCAAGATTCCCGGCGTGATGAATATCAACGGTGTCGCCGTCAACGCGATGCCCGAGATGATCAAGACTTGCGTCGAGCGCAAATGGGAATTTGTCGGCCATGGTTTCACCCAGCGCAACATGCAGAAGGTCGACGACGAGCGCGCCGACATTAGGAAGAGCGCGGACGTGTTGCAGAAGGCCACGGGCGTCAAACCACGCGGCTGGCTCGGGCCCGGTCTGACCGAAAGCTGGGAGACGCCGGATATTCTGTCGGAGGAAGGCTACGATTACGTCGCCGACTGGGTGATCGACGATCAGCCGGTGTGGCTGAAGACGCGGCATAAGCCGATCCTCAACATTCCCTACACCCAGGAATGCAACGACGTCGCCATGATGCTGATCCAGCATCACAAGGCGTCCGAGTTCTACGAACGCGCGATGGATCAGTTCGAGCAGATCTACAAGGACTCCAAGGACGGCGCGCGGGTGATGGCGATTTCGGTGCATCCCTACATCATGGGCGCGCCGCACCGGGCCAAGTATTTCCGCCAGATTTTCCAGAAAATCCGGAAGAAAAAGGACGTGCTGTTCTGGACCGGGTCGCAGATCGCTGACTGGTACAAGAAGGCCGGGCCGAAGGCGGAATAAGGGCTCGTGCCCCGGACGCGGCGCAGCATGAGCGAGTAGCGAATGATGCGACGCTGATCCGGGGCCATTCCAAATCCTGAGTTCGCGACGGTCCCGGTTCTGCAGCGCACCACTTCGTGCTGCGCTGCGCCCGGGACAAGGTGCTTTACTTCCCCGCCACCTTTCTCTTTACGCGCACCACCGCCAGATCCAGCGCCGAGAGAAACCGCGAAACGTCCTGCCGGCTCAAGGGCGGCGGGCCGCGCGTCACCGCTCCGGCCGACCGCAAATCCGTCATCAAGTTGCGCGTCGCCAGCGCCATGCCGATCGAATCGTCGTCGAACAGCTTTCCGGTCGGCGACAGCACGGTGGCGCCTTTCTGCACGCAGCGACCGGCGAGCGGAATATCCGCCGTAATAACGATGTCGTACTCGGTGACCCGGTCGGCGATCCAGCCATCGGCAACATCGGGGCCTTCGGGCACGATCACCCGCTCGATCAGGTCCGAGCGCGGCACGTTCATGTAGGAATTGGCAACCACGAAGACCTTAAGGCCGTAACGCTCGGCCACCCGGTAGACCTCGTTCCTGACCGGACAGGCATCGGCATCGACGAAAATTCGGATCGCTGGTGCTTCTGGGACTTCCATCGCTACGGCCGCCGTGGTCCAATTCGTTCGGGACAGGGGAGCCATCAATGGCCAAGAAAACCGGGAAGACAAGGAAGAAAGCGGTCAAGAAAACCGAGCCGCGCAAGCCCGCCAACCGCAAGGCCAATGCGCGGCGCGCGGTGAGCCAGAAGACGCGCGCCGCCAAAAGGCCGAAGCAGAAATTCCACGTCAGCCATCATGACGAGGCGGATTTCGACCAGGGCCTGCGCTCCTACGCCAAGTACCGGGATCTCGGTCTGGCGCTGGCAACCGGCGGCATGGTGCAGGCGCATGTCATCCGCTTCATTCCGCCGTACAAGGCCGAAGATGTGGCGACGCCACATTTTCACGACGTCGATCTACAAATGATCTATGTGCTCAAGGGTTGGTACAAGACCGAATTCGAGGGCGAAGGCGTCCATACGTTTCACCAAGGCGCATGCTGGTTGCAGCCGCCCAAGATCAAACACACCGTGCTTGGCTATTCAGACGATTGCGAGCTCCTGGAGATCGTGCTGCCGGCGGAGTTCGAAACGGTGATGTTGAAAAAATAGTACGGCCGCGACGCAACGATAATTGTTAAAGTTGTAATGATCGGCAAGTCGGGTTTTTTAACGGCTTTACGCCATCGTCCGCGCACAAGATTCTGACGGAGGCGGACTTGGGTACGATCTATGTGAAGAACGGCAACTGGGACGAGGCTTGCGCCAAGCTGAAGGTCGACCTCGACAATCGCGAAGCCCAATTCAACGCCAAGGTCGGGGCTGCATTCGCGTCGGCGAAAAAGCAGCCAGACGCGCAGGAGGCCAAGGCGCCCGCAAAAGATGCGAGCAAATCCTCCGTTTCGTCGAGCAGCATCCTGTCACGCTCGCGCGTTCGCGGCTGAAGCGGCATCGCTACCGACGGCTGCACGCCAGCGACCCACCATAATTTTACCGGCTACTTCTGCGCGGCAATGCCGCGCATGAAGTTGGTGCGAATTTGGACCGGGTCGCGATCGGTTTTGCCGACACCCGGTTCGCCGTCGATACGCGCGGCGATCAGTGTCGGACCGCCTCCGGCAATCGCCTCCGCGAACTGACGGTCGAACTCGTCCTCGTCGGCAGCCCACGAGCTTTTCGCGAGGCCAGCACCGCGCGCCATCGCCACCAGATCGGCGGTCGTGTGACTTGCGGTCGGCTGCGAACCGGTAATTTGGTAGAGGCCGTTGTCCCACACCACGATGGTGAGATTTTTCGGCGCCTGAACGGCAACCGTCGCAAGGCAACCGAGCTGCATCAACAGCGAGCCATCGCCTTCAAGCGCAACCACATGGCGTTGCGGTTGCGCGATGGCGACGCCAAGCGCGATCGGCACGGCAAGACCCATGCTGCCGAGCATGTAGAAATTTTCAGGACGCTGGCCGACCTCCCACAGATCGAAATTGGTATTGCCGATGCCGCCGATCACGGCCTCGCCTTGCTTGAGATGTGCGACCATGCGCTTTGTCAGCGCCAGGCGATTCATGACCTTGAGATTGTGGAGGGCGACCGGCCCGCGATGTTGCGATTCGTTGCTCATGACGCGAACACCTTACCGCCGGTCAACAGCGGTGACAAAATGAAAGCAACCGGCGCCTTGGTCGCGTAAGCCTGCTTGATCGAACGATCGATGATGAATTCAAGCTCGTCGTCACGGGTGATCGTGTGATTTTCGACGCCGAGCGCGTCCAGTACCGGCCGCATGGTCCTGCACACCATCGCCTGACCGAGATTGAATTCGCCGAGCGTGCCGCGCTCGGAAACAAACATCAGCGCCGGAATCTGGCTCGGCACCACCAGCGAGGCGAGCGCGTTCGGCAAGGTGGCAAAGCCGCTGGTCTGCATCAGCACGGCGCCGCGCAGCCCGCCCATCAGCGCGCCGGTGACAATGCCGATTGCTTCTTCCTCGCGAGTCGCCGCGAAAACGGTGAAGTAACTATCCGCATGCAGCGCCTTGATCAGCACCGTCAGCACCCGGTCGGGCACGTAAACGATCAGTTTGACGCCGTTGGCTTTCAGCCTTGCCAAGACGATCTCGTGCCAGGGTAGTGTCGTCGTTTCTGTCATCGGTCAGCGGCCGCTTTCTTACTATCGGTTGCGAACTTGCATAAGTTGAGCTGCGTTGAGTTGCATCGAGTTGTGATCGCGACCTTGCTCTTGCCGGTTGCGCCACCGAATTTCGACATCGTGGAAATAACGCGGTGTTTAGTATTTTCCCGCATTGTTCCCTCAAAGCATAGAGCTTACTCTCATAATAGTTTTGATGCTAATGACAAAACATCGCTGCGAAATTGCAAAGACACGGTGCCTTGCATTTGCGCGAATGAACAGATCGAAATGCTCGAACGCATCCGGGCGCCGGGGATAAAGACATCCTAAGCCGGCCGAGCCGGCGTACCAGCCCGACGCGGGTGGTGCTAGACTGAAATTCGTAGGCTCTTCACAATGCGCATCAAGTCGGTCGAACCTTTCGCCATCAGCCTCCCGATGCTCAAGCCAGTTATCATGGCAGGCGAGGAAGTGCGTCGGGCCGACAACGTGCTGGTGCGGATCGAGACCGACAACGGCG
Source organism: Hyphomicrobiales bacterium (assembly GCA_041691675.1). Lineage (GTDB taxonomy): Bacteria > Pseudomonadota > Alphaproteobacteria > Rhizobiales > Xanthobacteraceae > Pseudolabrys. Next base: position 18,953 of record JBEPUC010000039.1, read on the forward strand.
CGGTCGGCTGGGGCGAAGCAGCTTCGGCGCCGACCATGACCGGCGACACACTTGAGAGCCTCGTCTCGGCGATACACTATCTGGCGCAAGCGCTGCTCGGCCGCTCGGCGGCCGATTTTGCCGGCGCGTTCGACGCGATGGAGGGCCGCATGTACGGCAATCTCGGCGCCAAGGCAGCAATCGATATCGCATTGCACGACCTCGTCGGCCTCTCGACCGGCATGCCGATGCATGCGCTTCTCGGTGAACAGCAACGCCATCGCATGCCGCTGCTCGGCGTCATTGGTGGCGGCGATCTCGACGGCGATCTGGCGGACGCGGCGAAAAAGAAAGCGGCCGGCTTTACCATCTACAAGATCAAAGTTGGCATCGATACGCCCGACAAGGACGCCGCCCGCACACGGGCGATCTGCGATATTCTCGGCGAGGAGATGCTGATCTCGGCGGACGCCAATCAGGGCTTCACCCGGCAGGAAGCGATCGCGTATGTGCGCGCCGTCGGGGACGCGGGGCTCGATTTTTTCGAGCAGCCGGTGGCGGCCCACGATCTTGCCGGCATGGCAGCCGTGGCGTCCGCGGCGAAGAAGACGCCCATCGGCGCCGACGAGGGCATTCATTCGATCGACGACATCGAGCGCCACCACGCCGCGAAGGCAGCTCGCGGCGTCAGCCTCAAAGCGATCAAGCTCGGCGGTCCGCGCCACGTCGTTGCGGCGGCGGCGCGGTGCGACAGCCTTGGTATGGCCGTCAATATCTCCTGCAAGACCGGCGAGTCGAGCATCGCCTGCGCCGCGGCGCTGCATGCCGCCGGCGTCGTCCCCAACATCGACTGGGGGCTGACCTTAACCCACACCGCGCTCGCCGCAGATGTGACCATGGCTCCGCTTCGCACCGAGCACGGTCACGTCGATGTGCTCGACCGGCCCGGTCTGGGTGTCGATGTCGATATCGACCGCGTGCTGCGACATCGGGTCCCCATATCCAGCCGCAGCTTAAGTTGAACGCCTGTCGCAGACAGGCCGCCAGCCACTGCACTGCAACATATTGATGGCCAGTCGCGGCTAAGACCTTACGGCTCATTCAAAATGCCCCGTTGCCGCCGTTCGCGATTTACGCTCAACTTGGCTTCGCGATACGACGGCAAACAGCCGCCAAAGCTTCCGTTCGAGGCTTCCATTTTCAAGACTTCAATTTCAAGAGCCACTTCAACCGCCTGCTCGCCAGGGGAGAAACAACCATGAAGAAGCCGACATCCTCAAAGCGACCGACCGGAAAAAGCCTGCGGTCCCAGCTCTGGTTCGACAATCCAGATAATCCCGGCATGACCGCGCTCTATCTCGAGCGTTATCTCAACTGGGGCCTGACGCGTGCAGAACTGACCGCCGGCAAGCCGATTATCGGCATTGCCCAGACCGGCAGCGATCTCTCACCCTGCAACCGGCACCATATCGAACTCGCCGAACGGGTTCGTTCTGGCATCCGCGCCGCCGGCGGCATCGCCTTCGAGTTTCCGGTCCATCCGATTCAGGAAACCGGCAAAAGGCCCGGTGCCGCACTCGACCGCAACCTCGCCTATCTCGGCCTGGTCGAACTGCTGTTCGGCTATCCGCTCGACGGCGTCGTGCTGATGACGGGCTGCGACAAGACCACGCCGGCCTGCATCATGGCGGCCGCGACCGTGAACATTCCAGCTATCGTTCTATCGGGCGGGCCGATGCTCAACGGCTGGCGCGGCGACAAGCGGGTCGGCTCCGGCATGGTGGTGTGGGAGGCGCGCGAAGAACACGCCGCCGGCAAGATCACCTACAAGGAGTTCATCGATCGCGTCGCCGATTCGGCGCCGTCGATCGGGCACTGCAACACGATGGGCACCGCCTCGACCATGAACGCGCTTGCCGAGGCGTTGGGCATGTCGTTGCCGGGCTGCGCCGCGATCCCGGCGCCGTACCGCGAACGCGGGCAGATTGCCTACGATACCGGCGTTCGCGCCGTCGAAATCGTGCGTGAAGACCTCAAGCCTTCCGACATTCTCACCCGCGAGGCGTTCGAGAACACCATCGTCGCCAATTCGGCCATCGGCGGCTCGACCAACGCGCCGATCCACATCAACGCCATCGCCCGCCATATCGGCGTCAAGCTCGACATCTGGGATTGGGAAAAGGTCGGGCTCGACGTGCCGCTGCTCGTCAACATGCAGCCGGCCGGTTTCTATCTCGGCGAGGAGTATTACCGCGCCGGCGGCTTGCCCGCGGTGATGAACCAGTTGCTCAAGGCTGGGCGCATCCACGCCGGCGCGATGACCATCAACGGCAAGACGATGGGCGAAAACGTCAAACGCGCGAAGATCACGAACGAAGACGTGATCCGGCCCTACAAGAACCCGATGAAGGAAAAGGCCGGGTTCAAGGTGCTGCACGGCAATCTGTTCGATTCGGCGGTGATGAAGTTGAGCGTCATCTCGGATGAATTCCGCAACCGTTATCTCTCGAATCCGAAAGACCCCGACGCCTTCGAAGGCCGAGCGGTCGTGTTCGAGGGACCGGAGGACTATCACCACCGCATCAACGATCCGAAGCTCAAGATCGACGAGCACACGATGCTGTTCATTCGCGGCACGGGGGCCATCGGCTATCCCGGCGCCGCCGAAGTCGTGAACATGCAGCCGCCGGATTACCTGATTAAAAAAGGCGTGCTGGCGCTGCCATGCATCGGCGATGGCCGTCAGTCCGGCACATCCGCGTCGCCTTCAATCCTTAACGCATCGCCGGAAGCGGCGGCTGGCGGCGGCCTCGCCATTCTCAAGACCGGCGACAAAGTGCGGATCGACCTCAAAAAGGGCACCGCCGATATCCTGATCTCCAAAGCCGAATTCGCGACACGGCGCGCCACGCTTGAGAAACAAGGCGGCTTCCCGATGCCGCCAAGTCAGACGCCGTGGCAGGAAATCCAGCGCGGCATGGTCGACCAGCTCGGCGACGGCATGGTGCTCAAACCGGCGGTCAAGTATCAGCGCGTCGCACAGAAATTCGTGCCACGCGACAATCACTAATCCCTAGCCAACATCAAGAGGTCTGACGTGAGTGGACGTTTAAAAGGCAAGGTCGCGTTCGTAACGGCGGCGGGCCAAGGTATCGGCCGCGCCATCGCCGAAGCCTATATCGCCGAAGGCGCCAAGGTGATCGCCACCGATCTCGATGCCGGCAAGCTCAAGGATCTGAAAAAGGCCAAGGTCTTCGCCCTCGACGTCCGCTCGACGGAAAAGGTCGAGGCGCTGGCTAAGCAAGTCATCAAGGAATTCGGCGCGCCAGATATCCTGACCAATTGCGCCGGCTACGTTCACCAGGGCAGCATTCTCGATTGCGACGAGAAGGACTGGGACTTTTCCTTCGACGTCAACGTCAAGTCGATGCATCGCACATTGAGGGCCTTCGTGCCGGCGATGCTGAAAAATGGCGGCGGCTCGGTCGTCAACATCGCGTCCGTGGCCTCGTCGCTGCACGGCATTCCGATGCGCTATGCCTACGGCACCACCAAGGCGGCGGTCATCGGCCTGACCAAGGCGATGGCAGCCGATTTCATCCGCCAGGGTCTCCGCGTCAACGCGATCTGCCCCGGCACGATCCAGTCGCCGTCGCTGAACGATCGCATTGCCACCAACGCCAAGAAATTTTCCAAGTCGCTCAAAGATGTCCGCAAGGACTTCGTCGATCGCCAGCCCATTGGCCGACTCGGCACGGCGGAGGAAATAGCCAATGGCGCAGTGTGGCTGGCTTCCGACGAATCCAGCTACTACACCGGCCAGACGCTGCAAATCGACGGCGGCATGACCATGTGACGTGCGTTCCAGAGACGCGCCGTCTTCGACCTAAGTCTAAGCAGCGAATAAAGTCCATCGGCAGCTTTTTTTTCTGCTCGACTGTGGCGAATAGGTGATCGGCGCGGGACGGTTACGCCCTTGCTCCAATGCCCATCGTATGATGTTATCGTACTGAACTCGCTTGGTAGTTGAATTGGTCACGGCCGAATTGGCCGGCCGCGTCAGACGAGAAGCAATCTCGCGCGCGGCGGCTCCCCTCGAAGGGGTGCTTGTTGGGAGGGGCGGAATATGGCTTCGGTCGCGATTCGCGACGTTCGCAAATCATTCGGCACGACCGCCGTGATTCACGGCGTCGATATTTCAATAACAGATGGCGAATTTGTCGTGCTGGTCGGACCGTCCGGTTGCGGCAAGTCGACGCTTTTGCGAATGATCGCCGGGCTCGAGAACATCACCGGCGGCGAAATCGCGATCGGCGACCGGGTGGTGAACAACCTGCCGCCGAAGGAACGCGACATTGCCATGGTTTTCCAGAACTATGCGCTCTATCCGCATATGACGGTCGCCGCCAATATGGCGTTCTCGATGAAGTTGCGCGGTGCGCCGAACGAGGAGATCGACGGCCGCGTCAACCGCGCCGCCGGCATTCTTGGCCTCGAATCGTTGCTGGAGCGGTTTCCGCGGCAGTTGTCGGGTGGGCAGCGTCAGCGCGTCGCGATGGGCCGCGCCATCGTGCGCGACCCGCAGGTGTTCCTGTTCGATGAACCGCTGTCGAACCTCGATGCCAAATTGCGCGTCCAGATGCGCACGGAAATCAAGGAACTGCATCAGCGCCTCAAGACGACGACGGTCTACGTCACGCACGATCAGATCGAGGCCATGACCATGGCCGACAAGATCGTTGTCATGCATGACGGCGTCGTCGAACAGATCGGCGCGCCGCTCGAACTCTACGACAAACCGGCGAACATTTTCGTCGCCGGCTTTATCGGCTCGCCGTCGATGAACTTTCTAAAGGGCACGATTCAACTCAATGGCAGTGCCAGCTTTACCGGGCCGAGCGGCGTCCGCCTGCCGGTCTCCAATGTCCCCGCGGATGCCAACGGCCAAGCTGCCGTATACGGCATAAGGCCCGAGCATTTCACGCTCGCCGAAGACGGCGCGGAAGCCGAAATCATCGTCGTCGAGCCGACCGGTTCGGAGACGCAAGTCTTCGCCAAACTTGGCGGCGAAGAAGTTGTCGCGGTGTTTCGCGAGCGCCATCGGTTCGCGCCGGGCGAAAAGATCAAGCTCAAGCCGGACCCGCAACTCGTTCATCTGTTCGACGCTACGACAGGCCGACGCCTGAATTCCTGACCGACCGACTGAAAACTAAAACAAAATAAGGGAGAAGACGATGACTGACTTTACCCGCCGCACGCTTGTGCAGGGTGGCACTGCATTGGGCGCCGCCGGCGCCCTCACCGGCCCAGCCTTGCTCGACTGGGCGAAGGCATGGGCGCAGAATGCCAAGTGGAAGCCCGAAAAGGGCGCCAAGCTCTCCATGCTGCGCTGGAAGTATTTCGTCCAGGCGGAAGACGATGCTTTCGTCAAATTGATCGCTGCCTTTACAAAGGCAACCGGTGTTCCGGTCGAAATTTCGCGCGAGTCCTATGAAGATGTGCAGCCGAAGGCGTCGGTCGCCGCCAATACCGGCACCGGTCCGGATCTCTTCTGGGGCCTCTATTCGTTGCCGCATCTGTTTCCGCAGAAGTGCATGGACGTCACCGACGTCGCGGATTATCTCGGCAAGAAATACGGCGGCTGGGTCGATAGCGCGGTCAAATACGGCCATAACGGCAACAAATGGATTTGCATCCCGATCTGCTATTCGGGCGCGTTGATGAACTATCGCATCGAGGCGTCAAAGAAAGCCGGGTTCTCGAAATTCCCGGACACAATGGAGTCCTTCCTCGAATATACCAAGGCGATGAAGGCGCAGGGAACGCCCGGCGGCTTCGCGCTCGGTCACGCCTCGGGTGACGGCAACAGTTGGGTTCACTGGTGCCTGTGGTCGAATGGCGGCGAGTCGGTCGACAAGAACGACAAAGTCATCATCAACTCGCCGGAGACCGCGAAGGCGCTGGAATACGCCAAGGCGCTCTATGGCAACATGATCTCCGGAACCGCCGCTTGGAACGACTCGTCGAACAACAAGGCCTTCCTGTCAGGCGATATCAGTTGGACCAACAACGGTATCTCGATCTACGTCGCGGCGCAGAACAGCGCGAAGCAGATCGCCGAGGACATGAACCACGCGTACTTCCCGGTCGGCGTCAGCGGCAAGCCAACCGAGCTGCACCTGATGTATCCGGTTCTCGCCATGACCTACACCAAGTATCCGCAGGCCTGTAAGGCCCTGATGGCGTTCATGCTCGAAGCCGATAACTTCAACCCGTGGATCCAGTCGGCCAAGGGTTACCTGACACATTGCCTCAACGCTTACGACAACAACCCGGTATGGACCGCCGATCCGAAGGCGACCGTGTTCCGCGACGTGGCCAAGCGAACCCGTACCGCTGGCGGTCTCGGTTCGGTCGGCGAAAAGGCGGCCACGGCGATCTCCGATTTCGTCATCGTCGATATGTTCGCCAACTACTGCACTGGCCGCGACGACGTAAAGGGTTCGATTGCGACCGCCGAACGGCAGTTGAAGCGCATCTATCGCTAACCGCGACTGTCCCGGGTCCGCGTCGCGGACCCGGGATCTCCCTGTTGCTTTCATCATGAGTGTCCCGGCCCATCGGGATACAAGGCCGAACCTGATGACCGATGCCGTTCTGAAATCGCGCTTGACCAAACAGCCTATCCGCGAGCCCACGGCGTGGGACCGCCTCAAGACCAATCGAAATTGGCTCGGCATGTGGTTCATGCTGCCGGCGGCGATATTTCTGATTCTGTTTCTCGCTTATCCGCTGGGCCTTGGCGTCTGGCTGTCGTTCACCGACGCGCGCATTGGCCGCAGCGGCGTTTTCGTCGGACTCGAAAATTACGACTGGCTGCGGGACGATTCGGTGTTCCTGCTGTCTGTTTTCAATACGCTGCTCTACACGATTGTCGCCAGCGTGATTAAATTCGCAGTCGGGCTTTACCTCGCGCTATTGCTGAACGAGCGGCTTCCGTTCAAAGCCATCCTGCGCGCCGTCGTGTTGATCCCCTTCATCGTGCCGACGGTGCTGTCCGCCATCGCATTCTGGTGGCTTTTCGACCCGCAGTTCTCGATCATCTCTTGGTCGCTGCGTAAAATGGGCCTCATCACCGAGAACATTAATTTTCTCGGCGACGTCTGGAACGCGCGCTGGTCGACGATCTTCGCCAACATCTGGCGCGGCGTGCCGTTCGTCGCGATCACGCTGCTTGCCGGCCTTCAGACAGTTTCGCCATCGCTTTACGAGGCGGCGACGATCGACGGCGCGACGCCTTGGCAGCGCTTCCGCTTCATCACTTATCCCCTGTTGACGCCGATCATCGCCGTGGTCATGACCTTCTCGGTGCTGTTCACCTTCACCGACTTCCAGTTGATCTGGGTGATGACCCGCGGCGGCCCCGTCAACGCCACGCATTTGATGGCGACGCTTTCCTATCAACGCGCCATTATGAGCGGCTATCTCGGCGAAGGCGCCGCGATCTCGACCGCGATGATCCCGTTCCTGCTGGCGGCGATTCTGGTGTCGTGGTTCGGATTGCAGCGCCGCAAATGGCAGCAAGGCGGCGAAAATGACTGAGATAAGCGCAGCCATCTTTATTTTGCGCGAATGGCGCAAGCGCCACGCGCGTTGCCGCAAGTGGCAGCAAGGCGGCGAAAATGACTGATGTGCTTCAAGCCGAAGCGGCCAAGCCGCAGAACGTTCTCAATGCGCCGGGTACCGCCGATCACTCGGAGGGCATGAGCTATCTGAACAACCTGCCGCGCAGGCTGGTCACGCTCTACCTGCCGCTCGGCCTCATCCTGTTTGTACTGCTGTTCCCGTTTTATTGGATGGCGCTGACGTCGATCAAGCCGGACGAGCAACTGCTCGACTTCGATACCTACAGCCCGTTCTGGACCTGGAATCCGACTTTCAAGCACATCTATAAGCTGCTGTTCGAGACCGACTATCCGACCTGGCTGTGGAACACGATGCTGGTCGCCACGTGCGCGACGGCCATTTCCATCTTCGCCAGCGTACTGGCGGCCTATGCCATCGTGCGGCTGCGCTACAAGGGCGCGCAGTGGGTCGGCGGCGCGATCTTCCTTGCCTATCTGGTGCCGCCGTCGATCCTGTTTATCCCGCTGTCGACCGTGGTGTTCCAATACGGCCTGTTTGATACGCCGTTCGCGCTGATCCTGACCTATCCGACCATCCTGATCCCATTCTCGACCTGGCTGCTGATGGGGTATTTCAAGACGATTCCCTTCGAGCTGGAGGAATGCGCTCTGATCGATGGCGCCAGCCGCTGGCAAATTCTCGTCAAGATCGTGCTACCGCTTGCCGTTCCCGGGTTGATCTCGGCGTTCATCTTCTGCTTCACGCTGTGCTGGAACGAGTTCATCTACGCGCTGACGTTCATCTCATCGACGCAATATAAAACCGTCCCGGTCGCGATCGTGACCGCGCTGGTCGATGGCGACATCTATCGCTGGGGTTCGCTGATGGCCGGCGCGATGATCGGATCGTTGCCGCTGGTCGTTCTCTATGCCTTCTTCGTCGAACACTATGTGTCGGCGATGACAGGCGCAGTGAAGGAATAGGCGCCGCTGCGCGTTTCGCGCCGCGTTCATCGGTGCCTGCACGTTGGTCGCGGCTTGGCGGATCGGCCGGCGCCAAGAAAGCGGCTTGTCGCCAGGGCGTTGGGAAGGGTCGGGCTTTAGTTCACCCGGAGCCCCGCGCGCGGGGTTGGGGCCGGCTGCGCGTCAAATGAGAGTGGCGGAGAGAGTGGGATTCGAACCCACGTTACGGTTTCCCGTAAACACGCTTTCCAAGCGTGCGCCTTCAGCCACTCGGCCACCTCTCCTCACGCTCCCAGGGCACCGCGTTAACAAGGCCTGCGAGGCGCGCCTTTGCGCCTTGAGTCCCTCTCGGCCACCTGTTCAGCTTCGCAGCGGCAAACTTATTAGCCTCTGGCGAAGCGCGCCGCTAGCTCATGGCGGCGGCGGCGGAAATTTGCAAGCCAAGATCAAAGCGTTGCGGCCGAAATCGGCCGAATCCGACCGTTCTTGCCCTGACCTCGTCGGATACAGGCGCAATTATGCCTATTTGTCCAAGATTGACCCTCTGAGAAATAGATGCGCAGTATGCCGCAGGCGATAAGGCCACGATTTTAGCCGTAATGAGGGCTTGGGGAGCCTTTGGGAGTACCGATGCCCGGGGACGCCTCCGCACTCCATATGATTCTGACCGGCGACCCTGCTCTCTATGCGATTGTCTGGCTGTCAATCGTCGTTAGCCTGAGCGCCGTCCTGCTGGCCGCCCTGATCGGCGTGCCGGCCGGCGCCTTGATCGCGCTGACCCGGTTTCCCGGCCGCGAGGTGTTCATTGTCGTCCTCAACGCGCTGATGGGGCTGCCGCCGGTGGTGGTGGGGTTGGCAGTCTACCTCCTGCTGTCGCGTTCCGGGCCGCTCGGCCCGCTGGGCCTCCTGTTCACGCCGCAGGCCATGGTTATCGCGCAGACCGTGCTGGTGACGCCGATCATCGCAGCGCTGACCCGGCAGACCGTCGAAGACCTGTGGACCGAATATCGTGACGAACTCGCCGCCATGGATATCGGTCCATTCGGCCGCGTCAGGACGCTGGTCTGGGACGCGCGATTTTCGCTGGTGACGGCGTTGCTGGCCGGCTTCGGCCGGGCCGCGGCCGAAGTCGGCGCCATCATCATCGTCGGCGGCAACATCGAGGGCTTCACCCGCACCATGACCACGGCCATCGCGCTGGAAACCTCCAAAGGCGATCTGCCGCTCGCGATCGGGTTGGGGATGGTGCTCATCGCGATCGTCATCGCGATCAATGCTTTGGCCTGGGGCGCGCGCCGGGCCGGCGAACGCTACGTGGAATGAGCATGCGCGCGCCCGCGACCGACCTGCCTATCGTCTTTGAAGATTCCACGATCGTCGCCGGCGCGGTGACGATTCTCGATTCCGTGACGCTGACGCTCGGCGCCGGCGCGCCGACCGTGCTGATCGGACCCAACGGCGCCGGCAAAACCACCCTCCTGCGCGCCGCCATGGGACTTCTGCCGCTGACGCGCGGCCGCCTTACCTGGGGCGGGCGCGAAAGCGCGTCATCCGCCAAAAGCGCCATCGTGTTCCAGCGGCCGGCGATGTTGCGGCGTTCGGCCGCCGCCAACATCCGCTACGCCCTCGCCGCCGCGAAGGCGCCGCGCGCAACCCGTGATGCGTGCATCGATTCATTGCTGGCTCTGGTTGGTTTGCAAGGTTTGGGTGAGCGGCCCGCTCGGAAGCTTTCGGGTGGCGAGCAGCAACGCCTCGCTTTAGCGCGTGCCCTGGCGCGCGATCCGGCGGTGCTGTTTCTTGACGAGCCCTCGGCGAGCCTCGACCCCGCCGCGACCAAATCCATCGAAGACCTCGTGCGGGCCGTGAGCGCGCGCGGCATCAAGGTGGTAATGTCGACGCACGATCTCGGCCAGGCCAAACGTCTCGCCGCCGATATCGTATTCCTGCATCGCGGGCGGCTGATCGAACAGCGTCCGGCGCAGGAATTCTTCGCCGGTCCACAAACCGAAGAAGCAAAAAATTTCATCGCGGGCGAATTGCTCGTCTAACTCGAAAAACTTGAGAAGGAGATTTGTTATGTTCAATCGCCACGCATGGATCGTCGCCGCCGCCTTCGGCGCCATCGCATGGGTCACGCCGCCTGCCATCGCGCAGGAAAAGTCGATCGTGGTCGCCTCGACCACCTCGACGCAGGATTCCGGCCTGTTTGAATATCTTCTGCCGCTGTTCAAAAGCAAATCAGGCATCACCGTCAAGGTGGTGGCGCAGGGCACCGGCAAGGCGCTCGACACCGGCGCGCGCTGCGACGCCGACGTCGTGTTCGTCCATGCCAGGTCGCAGGAAGAAAAATTCCTCGCCGAAGGTCACGGCGTCGAGCGCTTCCCGGTGATGTACAACGATTTCATCATCGTCGGTCCGGATAGCGACCCGGCCGGCATCAAAGGCAAGAAAGACGTTGCCGACGCCCTCAAAACGATCAAGGCCAAGGACGCGACTTTCTTCTCGCGCGGAGACCGCTCCGGCACTCACAGCGCCGAGTTGAAGCTCTGGAAAAACGTCGGTATCGACATCGCGACGGACAAGGGCCCCTGGTACAAATCGCTCGGTCAAGGCATGGGCGCCACGCTCAACACAGCCGCCGCGGGCAACGGCTATACGCTGACCGACCGCGCCACGTGGATTCACTTCAAGAACAAGCAGAACCTCGTCATCGAAGTCGAGGGCGACAAGCGGCTGTTCAACCAGTACGGCGTGATGCTGGTGAACCCAGCGAAATGCCCGAGCGTAAAGAAGGACTTGGGCCAAGCGTTCATCGACTATCTGATCTCGCCCGAAGGCCAGAAGGATATCGCCGGCTACAAGGTCAACGGACAGGAATTGTTCTTCCCGAACGCCAACGATCACAACGCATGAGCGGACGGCTTCTTGATCGCCGATAAACGTGACGGGGCGAGGCAGGCACGCTCTGCCTCGCCCCGTTCAAGACCGCGATTGCCCCACGACACCGCAGTGCCTAACTAGAGCCTTTCCGGCTTTGATGGCATCAAAGCCGGGCTCTAGCTTTTTGTTTTGACGCGTTTTCTTAACGCGAACCGGTATCCACTTCGCTCGAAAACGCTTTAGGAACCATGACCGCTCTCTCGATCCTCGATCTTTCACCCGTATCCGCCGGTTCGACCGGCGCGCAGGCGCTGCGCAATTCGCTCGATCTGGCGCGCATGGCCGATGGCCTCGGCTTCACCCGCTACTGGGTCGCCGAGCATCACAACATGGCGTCGATCGCGAGTTCAGCGCCCGATATCATGATCGGCCAGATCGCCGCCGCGACCCAGCATATGCGGGTCGGCTCCGGCGGAGTCATGCTGCCTAATCACGCGCCGCTGATGGTGGCGGAACGCTTCAAGGTACTCGAGGCTTTGTTTCCCGGCCGCATCGATCTCGGCCTCGGCCGCGCGCCCGGCACCGACCAGATGACGTCCTACGCGTTACGAAGGCGTCAGGGTGTCAGCGAGCAGGACGACTTCCTAGACCGCTTCAACGAATTGATGCTGCTGGAAACGCGCGGCTTTCCGGCCGGGCATCCGTTTCACGCGGTCCGCGCGATGCCAGCCGATGTGCCGTTGCCGCCGATCTTTCTGTTGGGCTCGTCGGATTACAGCGCCCAACTGGCCGGCCAGATCGGCGCGGCCTTCGCCTTCGCCCACCACTTCGCCACTTTCGATGCGGTCGAGGTCATGCGGCTTTATCGCGAGAGTTTCCAACCCTCGATTTCGCATGACAAGTCCTACGCCATCCTCGGCACTCATGTCGTATGCGCCGACACCGACGCGGAAGCCGAACGGCTGGCAGCCACCATCGATCTCAACACCGTGCTTCGCGCCAAAGGGGAGATGCTGCCGTTGGCCGCTCCGGAAGACGCGCTCAAATACGACTACACGCCGGTCGATCGCGCGCGCATCGCACAGAACCGCACTAGGCTCACGGTCGGCTCACCGGAGACGGTGATGGCGCGGCTCAAGCCGTTGATCGCGTTGACCCAGTCGGACGAGGTGATGGTGACGACGATGATTTACGATCACGCCGCCCGCAAGCGGTCCTATGAGCTGCTGGCGCAGGCGTTTGCTTAAGCGCTTGTGTCCCATTCCAAATTCGGAATGCATGGCGGTCCCGGTTCTGCGGCGCATCACGAAGACGTGCTGCGCCGCGCCCTGGACACGACGCCCTCGCGCGGACGCAAGCCGCCATGCTAGAACCCACCGCGGCGGCGGACGCATTTCATTTTCGGCATCGGCAATAATCGGAGGTTCCCTTGGGTAAGCAGTTTTCACTCACCACCAGCGATCAGCACAAGCTCGGCGCCTATCGCGCGGACCCGGCGGGCAAGCCAAAGGGTGGCATGATCGTGGTGCAGGAGATTTTCGGAGTCAATCACCACATTCGCGCGGTTTGCGACCGGCTCGCCGAAGCTGGCTATGTCGCTGTCGCGCCGGCAGTGTTCGATCGTTTCGTGCGCGATTTCGAGAGCGGCTATACGCCCGATGAGATCGCCCACGCGCGGAGCTATCTCGGCAATCTCAATTGGGATCACATGGTCCTCGACATGGAAGCGGCTGCCGGGGACATCAAAGGCGCGGGACCGACCGGCGCGATCGGGTTCTGCATGGGCGGCACGGCCTCCTTCCTCGCCGCCTGCCGGATATCCGGTCTATCGGCCGCGGTGTCGTTCTACGGCGGCGCCATCGCCAAATTCGCCGACGAGACGCCGAAATGTTCGATGCAGATGCATTTCGGCGAAAAGGACGAGGGCATTCCGATGAACGTCGTCGCCGAGATCAAGGCGAAGCAGCCGCAGGCGGAGATTTACACCTACGCCGACGCGCCACACGGCTTTGGTTGCGACGAGCGGGCAAGCTTCCGCAAGGAAGCCTCGGACCTCGCCTGGAAGCGGACGCATGAATTCCTCGCCAAGCATATGAAGTAAGCAACCTCTCCCGTCATCCCAAATCCTGTCACCTAATGGCGATGCTCGACCGCGACGAACTCGAACGCTATGCACGCCACATCGTGCTGCGCGAAGTCGGCGGCCCGGGGCAGGCCCGGCTGAAGGCGGCGCGCGTGCTGGTCGTCGGCGCCGGCGGTCTGGGTGCGCCGGCGCTGATGTATCTGGCCGCCGCCGGCATCGGCACGCTCGGGATTGTCGATGACGACGTCGTGTCGCTATCAAATTTACAACGTCAGATCATCCACGCGACGCCGGACATCGGCGAACGCAAGGTCGATAGCGCGGAGGCGGCAATCGCGCGGCTCAACCCGCGTGTGACAGTCGAGGCCCACATGACGCGATTCGAGCCCGGCAACGCGCTCGACCTGATCACGGATTACGACATCGTCGCCGACGGTTCGGACAATTTCGCCACGCGCTATCTGGTGTCGGATGCGTGCTACTTCGGCAAGAAGCCGCTGGTGACCGCCGCGGTCGGCACCTTCGACGGCACGTTGACCACTCTGCGGCCGCATGAAACGCAGCCCGGCGGCGCGCGTAATCCGACCTACCGTTGCCTGTTTCCCGAACCGCCGCCGCCCGGCGCCGTGCCGGCCTGTGCCGAAGCCGGCATTCTCGGCGCCCTGCCCGGCATTCTCGGTTCGATGATGGCGCTCGAAATCATGCGGGAAATCGTCGGCTTTGGCGAAGGACTGGTCGGGCGGCTCCTGATGATCGATACGCGCGCCATGCGGTTCGAGACATTGAGTTATGCCTGGGACGCAGACAATCCGCTTAGCGGAGAGCGTCCGACAATCGTCGATCTGTCGGGTAAATATTGAGTCCCTTCCCCCCGCGCCTCGGCTGGCGCGGCCATTTCCGCTGTCAGATATGGGTAACCGGCGTTTACCTGTTTCTTGCAATCGCCTTAACAGCGCCACAGCATTTTTCGGTCAAAGTGGACTCAACTTACGGGAAGCCGGCGCTCAAGGAGCGCGAACCTTCGAGAGCCCGTACTTCAGGTGCCCATGAGTCCAAGTCATGTTTTCTACGCGACAAAAACAGAATCCGATGCGCGTGGCGCACGAGCGCGGCATCGTCGCGTGCGAGAAATGCCACACGCCGATTGTCGTCAACCGGCCTCAGTCGGTGAGTCTTGAATTCTGCGTGCCGTGCTCGAAGTGCGGCCATCGCGGAATTTATTTCAAGCGCATGATCAACATCGAAGGCGCGGCAGAGCGGCGGCAGAACCCGCGCGATTAGAGCGTTTTCGAGCGAAGTGGATACCGGTTCGCGTGAAGAAAACGCGTCAAAACAAAAAACTAGAGCCCGGCTTTGATTCCATCAAAGCCGGAAAGGCTCTAGAGCACGCTCTGCTCGCGCTTTACCTCCACCCAAACCGCCGCGTTAAAGCATGGATGGCAGCACGCGATCCGGCGGTCGATGCCCATCCATGAACGTCTTGATGTTGATGATGACCTTCTCGCCCATGTCGATGCGGCCTTCGATGGTGGCCGATCCCATATGCGGCAGCAGCACGACCTTACCGGCTTTGGCAAGTTTCAAGAGCTTCGGGCTGACCGCCGGCTCATGCTCGAACACGTCGAGGCCGGCGCCGGCGATGGCACCGGAATCGAGAAGCCGCGCCATCGCATTCTCGTCGATGACTTCGCCGCGCGCGGTGTTGACGATGAAGGCTTCCGGCCGCAGCATTTTCAAGCGCCGCGCCGACAACAAATGAAACGTCGCCGGCGTGTGCGGACAGTTCACCGACACGATGTCCATGCGGGCGAGCATCTGATCGAGGCTCTCCCAATAGGTGGCGTCGAGTTCCTCCTCGATCTTGGGCGCGACCTTACGGCGATTGTGATAGTGAATCTGAAGTCCGAAGGCGCGCGCGCGGCGCGCCACGGCCTGGCCGATGCGGCCCATACCGATGATGCCGAGACGCTTGCCCCAGATACGATGGCCGAGCATCCAGGTCGGCGTCCAGCCGGTCCAGTCGCTGTCATTGACGAGGATGTTGGAGCCTTCGGCAAGACGCCGCGGCACCGCAAGAATCAACGCCATGGTCATGTCGGCGGTGTCTTCAGTCAGAACGCCCGGCGTGTTGGTCACCGTCACACCGCGCTGAACGGCGGTCGCCACATCGATGTTGTCGACGCCATTGCCGAAGTTTGCGATCAGCCGCAGTTGCTCGCCGGCTTTCGACAGCAGCGCCGAATCGATACGGTCTGTCACCGTCGGCACCAGCACGTCGGCAGTCTTGACGGCTTCCGCGAGTTGCGCCGCCGTCATCGGTCTGTCGTCGGCGTTGAGCCGCGCGTCAAAAAGTTCGCGCATCCGCAGTTCGACCTTGTCGGGCAACTTGCGGGTGACGACGACGATGGGTTTTTTCAGCTTCGGCATGCTGTCTTGGGCCTCGCGTTGAGGACGCCGAACGGCTCATTTCAAGCTGTCGTCGTCGTCGATAAAGGTCTCATTAACCGCACTCGCCCACACTCGCATTTTTCGGGTGCGAGGTCGAAAATCCTGTCTTTTCCCTATCAGATGGCCGTGACAACACAAAGGGCTTGCGCAGGCAGGACCGGCGCCGCAAAGACCCCGGCTGCCGCTTCGCGCCGCTTTTCCCGGCGTGCGGCCGCGTTGTTCATGGCTGGGATATTGGCCGGCGCGGTGCTCGCGGCGGCTGCGCCGGCGCGCGCGGCCGGCGACATGGCCACCGGCTCCGTCAGCGGCCTGCCGATCCCGCGTTTCGTCAGCCTGAAGTCGGATCGCGTCAATGTGCGATCGGGGCCAAACAAGGATCAGGACGTGCGCTGGGTCTATACCCGCGCCGGCATGCCGGTGGAGATCACCGCCGAATTCGAGAACTGGCGGCGCATTCGCGACTGGGAAGGCGCCGAAGGCTGGGTCTACCACTCGCTTCTGTCCGGCAGGCGCACCGCCGTCGTGGTGCCGACGCTAAAGGATGAGCTGGTGCCGCTTTACGAGGAGCCGGATCTTAAATCCGCGGAGGTGGCCCGCCTCCAGTCCGGCGTGCTGACCCATATCAAATCCTGTGGCGGCAAATGGTGCGAAGTCGCCGGCAAGGGATTCAGCGGCTACATCGTGCAGGAACGGCTGTGGGGCGCCTATCCCAACGAGAAGGTGGATTAGCCGTCGGGCTGAGAGGTCACGCCCCGGCTGCGCCGATGCCGAAGTTCTCGCGGAATTGCCGTTCGCCCTTCACCGTGATCGCGATTGCGCGCGAACCCTCGACATGCCTGATCCAGCCGGCGTTAAAGCAGTGCCTGCACAAAGCCGCGCCGACAACGCCGGCCAGATGCGGACGGCGCTCGCTCCAGTCGAGACATGGCCTGCACAGCAATCGCGCTTTGTTCTTGCGCGGCGGTTCAAGCGCGACGCCAAGCCGGTCGAACAGCGCCAGACCGGCGTCGGTGACAACACCGGCATCGCTCGCCAGTTCGATCTGGCCGCGCGCCACCATGGCATCGGCCAGCGCGACGCCAAGATGACCGGCAAGATGGTCGTAACAGGTGCGGGCGTGCCGCAGCGCGAGATCGCGCGGGCCGACGAAGACCTTGCGACGCGGCGCGCTGTCGGACGCGACCTGCATGATGCTTTCGAGCATGCACGCGACCGCGGGTGAAGCCAGCCGGTGATAGCGATGGCGGCCCTGCTTCTCGACCGTAATCAGGCCGCCGACGGTCAGGCGCGACAAATGCCCGGAGGCCGTTTGTGGCGTGATGCCGGCGACGCGGGCAAGCTCTGTCGCCGTCAAGGCGCGGCCGTCCATCAGTGCGTGCAGCATGCCTGCCCGGGCCGGATCGCCGGCGAGCGTCGCCACTTCCGCAAAGGCTGCATTGCTCGTCATCGTCGAACTCCCTTCGGTCGCTGCGTCCACATCTAAGGAGTTTGCCGCCCCGTTGCTCCGGCCGTCACCGTAACATCGCGCGCGCGGCGCGGGCACTATCCGCGCATGACAAATATCGCCAAATCAACTTTCAGGACACTGACGGTCTGGTCGCGCCGGTCGCGCACCCGCCGCCACCTGCGCGATCTCGACGACAGGCTTTTGGCCGATGTTGGCCTCTGTCGCGAGGACCGGGCACGCGAATGCGCCAAACGGATGTGGCAAGGTGTGCCGGATCGCGGCCCGGCAACGGACCCGCAAAACAAAAACGCGCGCCGGTTTCCGGCGCGCGTTCTATTCGGCGAAACTTGAATCCGGATCAGACCTTACGGCGCAACCGCACGACGACGTCGACGCGGGCGATTTCGTAGCCTTCCGGCGGCTCAGGCGCTTTGCCGACGATCACATCGGCCGCGGGAATATCGAGCAACTCGTCTTCGCCTTCGACGAAGAAATGATGATGCGCCGATGCGTTGGTGTCGAAATAAGCCTTCGAGCCATCGACCGGCACCTGACGCAGCAAGCCGACTTCCGTGAACTGGTGCAGCGTGTTGTAGATGGTCGCCAGCGACACCGGCACCTTGGCGCGCGAGGCTTCCTCATACAGCGCTTCGGCGGTCAGATGGCGGTCGCCCTTGCCGAACAAAATCCAACCCAGCGCCATGCGCTGACGGGTCGGGCGCAGACCGACTTCGCGCAGCATCGCCTTCACGTCATGCCAGGGGCAGCCGGTGAGCGATGACCGATCCGGCGGCAGCGCCGCGTCGGCCTTCGCGAGAGGCATTATCATCGTGCGCGTCTGAGTCATCGTTACGCCCAAATAAAATTGCACATGAATCGGGGCCGGATTAGCAACGGCCGCGCTAAAGGGATGCGTCCCGGCATGAGCCGGGGGGCAAATCCGTTTCGCATGTAACATATATATGAAACGGGGACCTAGATGCAACTCTCTCGCAACAGCCCCGAAACGCCAATATGTCGCGCTTTTCAGGCTAAACTTTGCCGGCGGCCCGCATTTCGGTCCCTTTGCCGGTTCGGCCCGTTATGATAGGGCTTTCATCCTGAAATCCGCCAAACGAGGGGCATTCGACGATGGACAACCGGCGTAACAGTTTCGCCTATGAGGACTTGCTGGCCTGTGGCCGCGGCGAGCTGTTCGGACCGGGCAATGCCCAGTTGCCGCTGCCGCCGATGCTGATGTTCGACCGCATCACCGAGATTTCGGAGACCGGCGGCCCGAACGGCAAGGGGCTGGTGCGGGCGGAACTCGACGTCAAGCCCGACCTCTGGTTCTTTCTGTGCCACTTCAAGGGCGACCCGGTCATGCCAGGGTGCCTCGGCCTCGATGCCCTGTGGCAGATGGTCGGTTTCTTCCTCGGCTGGCTCGGCTCGCCCGGCAAGGGCCGCGCGCTCGGCATGGGCGAAGTGAAATTCACCGGCCAGGTGCTGCCGACCGTTAAGAAAATCGTCTACGGCGTCGACTTCAAGCGCGTGATGCGCTCGAAGCTGGTTCTCGGCATCGCCGATGGCTGGCTGTCGGCTGACGGTGAGGTCATCTACAAGGCCGCCGACCTCAAGGTCGGCCTGTTCAAGCAGGAAGACGCTTTGCAGCCGGTCGGCGGCTGAGCTTCACGCCAGGCCAAGGCTTAGGGCTAGGGCTTGCGCGCTTGCGCCGGGTGGCCCAAATGTGCCCCATCGTCGCGGCAAGCGCGGCTCGAGTGAGGAAATGCGATCATGAGGCGTGTCGTCGTCACCGGGATGGGGATCGTCTCATCCATCGGCAATAATGCGCAGGAAGTCCTCGCCAGTTTGCGCGAAGCCAAATCCGGAATCACGCGCTCCGAGCAATTCGCCGAACATGGCTTCAAATGTCAGGTCCAGGGCATGCCGACGCTCGATCCGGCGGGTTCGGTCGATCGCCGCGCGATGCGTTTCCTCGGGCCGGGTGCGGCATGGAATCACGTGGCGATGGAGCAGGCGATCCGCGACGCGGGCGTCGAGGACAAAGACATCTCCAATCCACGCACCGGCATCGTCATGGGCTCGGGAGGCCCCTCCACCAGCGTTCTGGTCGAAGCCGCCGACATTACCCGCAAGAACAACTCACCGAAGCGCATCGGTCCGTTCGCGGTGCCGAAGGCGATGTCATCGACCGCCTCCGCGACGCTCGCCACGTGGTTCAAGATCAAGGGCGTCAACTATTCGATTTCATCGGCTTGCGCGACGTCCAATCACTGCATCGGCAACGCCGCCGAACTGATCCAGTGGGGCAAACAGGACATTGTGTTCGCAGGCGGCTCGGAAGAGTTGCACTGGACGCTATCGAACATGTTCGACGCCATGGGCGCGATGTCGTCGAAATATAACGACACGCCGCAGACCGCCTCGCGCGCCTACGACAAGGACCGCGACGGCTTCGTTATCGCCGGCGGCGCCGGCGTGCTGGTGCTGGAAGAACTCGAACATGCCAAGGCACGTGGCGCAAAGATTTACGCCGAAGTCGCCGGTTACGGCGCGACCTCGGACGGTCACGACATGGTGGCGCCGTCCGGCGAAGGCGCGCAGCGCTGCATGCAACTGGCGCTGGAAACCTGCAAGACGCCGATCGATTACATCAATCCCCACGCCACCGCGACGCCGGTCGGCGACGCCGCCGAGATCAACGCGATCCGCAACGTGTTCGGCAGCAAGTGTCCGCCGATTTCGGCGACGAAATCGCTGAGCGGACACTCCCTCGGCGCCGCCGGTGCGCAGGAGGCGATCTATTCGCTGCTGATGATGCAAAACGGCTTCATTTGCGAGAGCGCCAATATCCAGACGATCGATCCCGATTTCGCCGACATGCCGATCATGCGCGAGCGCAAGGACAACGTCACGCTCGGCGCGGTGCTGTCGAACTCATTCGGTTTCGGCGGCACCAATGCGTCGGTGGTGTTCAAGCGGCTGGATGCGTGATTATTATTGTCGTTTCGTTTCTGCTGTCATGCCCGCGAAAGCGGGCATCCAGTATTCACAGGTCTTGCCTTCATGTGACCACCGGGGTTACTGGGTCATCCGCCTTCGCGGATGACGACAGCCGAGGTTATAAATTATGCCGGGATTGATGGACGGAAAGCGCGGGCTGATCATGGGGGTCGCCAACGACCACTCCATCGCCTGGGGCATCGCCAAGATGCTGCATGATCATGGCGCGACGCTCGCCTACACCTATCAAGGCGACGCGCTACTCAAGCGCATCAAGCCGCTGGCCGAGCAGACCGGCGCGACGATGGTGATGTCCTGCGACGTCGAAGACATCGCCTCGGTCGATGCCGTGTTCGATAAAATAAAAACCGAATGGGGCACGATGGACTTCCTCGTCCACGCCGTGGCCTTCTCCGACAAGACCGAACTCAAGGGCCGCTACGCCGATTCGACCCGCGAGAACTTTACGCGCAGCATGGTCATCTCGTGTTACGCCTTTACCGAGGCCGCCAAGCGCGCCGCCGCGCTGATGCCGGACGGCGGCGCGATGCTGACGCTGACTTACAACGGCGGCGACCGCGCGATGCCGAACTACAACGTGATGGGCGTCGCCAAAGCAGGCCTGGAAGCATCGGTCCGTTATCTCGCGGTCGATTTCGGCCACCAGAAGATTCGCGTCAACGCCATTTCGGCAGGGCCCATTCGCACGCTTGCCGGCGCGGGCATCAATGACGCGCGCTACATGTTCGCGTTCCAGCAGAAATATTCGCCGCTCGGACGCGGCGTGACATTGGAGGAGCTTGGCGGCGCCGGGCTTTATTTGTTGTCCGACCTGTCGACCGGCGTCACCGGCGAAATCCATTTCGTCGACTCAGGCTATAACGTCATCGCCATGCCGCAACCGGACGCGTTAAAGAAGGCTGCCGGCAGCGTGGAGAATGGCGGCGAGTAATTCTTACTTATCCCTCCCCCTTTTGGGGGAGGGTGGCGAGCGTAGCGAGCCGGGTGGGGAATTAGCGAAATAGCAAACCCCACCCGCCTGCTCGCGGGCCGCACGGCCCACCCCCCCCCAGATAGGGGCGGGGGTAGAATTGGACTATTAAGAAAAGACAGCCGCCGAGAGGGCGGGAGCGGA
>JBEPUC010000040.1:0-34999 GCA_041691675.1 Hyphomicrobiales bacterium
CGGTCGAGGCCTTGTTCTTGAGATAGCCTTTCATCACCACGTTGCCGCGCATCATCACTTCGCCCATCGTCACGCCGTCGCGCGCGACCGGCGCAAGCGTGTCCGGGTCGCACACGGCGAGACCTTCCAGCACAGGATAGCGCACGCCCTGGCGCGACTTTTTCGCCGCCTGTTCGGCAAGCGGCAGCGCGTCCCAATCATTGTGCCATTCGTTGACGACCGCGGGGCCGTAACATTCGGTGAGGCCATAGACATGGGTGACGTTGAAACCCGCATCTTTCATCGCTGCCAGCACCGACTCCGGCGGCGGCGCGGCCGCGGTGGCGAAGTTGACGACATGCGGCAGCGGCTTCTTCTCGGCGTCGGGGGCGTTGAGCAGCACCGACATCACGATCGGCGCGCCGCACAAATGCGTCACTTTATGGTCGGCGATAGCGTCATAGATTGGTGCGGCGCGCACCGCGCGCAGGCATACATGCGTGCCGGCGACGAGCGATACCGTCCACGGAAAGCACCAGCCGTTGCAGTGGAACATCGGCAATGTCCACAGATAGACCGCGTGCTGCGGCATGTGGCAGGTGATGACGTTGCCCATCGCCAGCAGATGCGCGCCGCGATGGTGATAGACCACGCCCTTCGGGTCGCCGGTGGTGCCTGAGGTGTAATTGAGTGTGATGGCGTCCCATTCGTCGTCCGGCATCGACCAGGCATAATCGGGATCGCCCGATGCGATGAAGTCCTCGTACTCGATCTCGCCAAGCCGTTCACCGGGACCGGAATATTCCGGATCGTCGTAATCGATCACCAGCGGCTTCACTTTGCACAGCGACAGCGCCTCCTTCATCACTAAAGAGAACTCGCGATCGGTGATGACGACTTTGGCCTCGGCGTGATCGAGCGAGAACGCGACGATGGCGGCATCGAGCCTTGTGTTGAGCGTGTTCAGGACGGCTTGCGCCATCGGCACGCCATAGGCGCATTCGAGCGCCGCCGGCGTGTTGGCAAGCAGCACCGACACGGTATCGCCACGCTTGATGCCGCGCTTGGCGAGCGCGGAGGCGAGCCGCCGGCTACGCGCATAGAAGTCGGCGTAAGATCGCCGCAACGGCCCATGGATGATCGCGGTGTGCGCCGGGAACACGGCGGCCGCGCGCTCGAGGAATCCCAGCGGCGTCAGCGGCTGGTGATTGGCGGCGTTGCGGTCGAGATCGATATCGTAAGGCGTGGTCGCCATTGTTGTTTCCCCTCTGCGATGAGGAAACTACCGAAGGACAGCGCATTTGTCAGCCGTGCAAAAGCGTCCCCATGCCCTCGCGCGTCAACTCGATCGAGATCAGCAGCATGATGACCAGCGTGACGCGGTAGAAAATCTCCTGCGGCGTCACCCGCACCAGCCAGAAGCCCAGCATGTTGGCGACGATGGCCAGCGGCAGCAGCGCCAGCGAGGTGCCGAGGCCCTTGGTCGAGAATTGCCCGAGCGCGAAATAGGGGATGATCTTGAGCCAGTTCACGGCGGCAAAGATGATGGCCGTGGTGCCGACATAGGTCATCTTCGGCTGTTTCAACCCAAGCACATACATCTGGTACGGCGGTCCGCCGGCCTGGCAGATCGTCGAGGTGAAGCCGGACAGCGCGCCCCAGATCACGCCGGCGGCGACGCCCGGCGTCTTGGCTTCGCGCGGCACCCGCAACATATTGGCGAAGTTGTAGAGGACGAAGGCGATGGTGGTGACGCCAATGAACACGCGCACTGTGGCTTCGGAGATATGCGCCGCCACGAGGCCGGCGATCGCGACGCCGATCATCGCGCCCGGCAGCACGATGGCGACGACGCGGCCGCTCCAGTCCTTGCGATAGACCCAGACGGCGGTGGCGTCCTGCACGATCATGATCGGCAGGAAAATGGCTGCGGCCTCCAGCGGTGGCATCACCAGGGCCATCATCGGCGTCGCCATCTGGCCGACGCCGGCAAAGCCGCCTTTCGACAGGCCGAGCGCGATCACCGCCGGAACGGCCAGGACATAGAACAAGGGGTTGGTGATGACGGTCACGGAGACGCTTCTCTTCACCTCTCCCCGCTGGGGAGAGGTCGGCCGAGCAGCAAAGCTGCGAGCCGGGTGAGGGGGATCGGGCTCAATCTTTGGCCATAACCCCTCACCCGACCTCGCATAAGCTCGGTCGACCTCTCCCTATGGGAGAGGTGAAGCAAGAAGTCTCGGCCGTCAGAATTCTTTCCGTCCTACGCAAACATGCGCAGGCGCGCCAGCCTTGTTTACGCATGACTTGTTTGAATTTGCCGGACACGACACAATCGGATCAAAGACGCCAAGGGAGGCCACCACATGCCCGCATCGACCAGCCGATACCCCGAAACCTATGCGCGCTGGCAACGCGACCCGGAAGGCTTCTGGGCGGAAGCCGCCAAGGCGATCGACTGGTTCGACCCTCCGAAAAAAGTTTTCGACCGCGACGCCGGCATCTATGGCCGCTGGTTCACCGGCGCCACCTGCAACACCTGCTACAATGCCGTCGACCGCCAGGTCGCGGCCGGGCGCGGCCAGCAGGCGGCGATCATCTACGACTCGCCGGTCACCGGCCAGAAAATGACGTTCACCTATGGCCGCCTGCTGTCCGAGGTACAGATCCTCGGTGCCATGCTGCGCGACTTCGGCATCGGCAAGGGCGACGTCGTCATTCTCTACATGCCGATGGTGCCGGAGGCGGTGTTCGCGATGCTGGCCTGCGCCCGCATCGGCGCCATCCATTCGGTGGTGTTCGGCGGCTTCGCCGCCAAGGAACTCGCCACCCGCATCGACGACGCCAAGCCCAAGCTTATTCTCTCCGCCTCCTGCGGCATCGAGGGCGCGCGCGTCGTTGCCTACAAACCGTTGCTCGACGAGGCGATCAAGCTCGCCACGCACAAGCCGGACAACTGCCTGATCCTGCAACGCTCGCAACTCGAGGCGCGGCTTGAGAGCGGCCGCGATCACGACTGGCGCAAGACCTGGGAGAATGCGGTCGACTACGCCAAGACCTCGGACTGCGTTCCCGTCGCCGCCACCGATCCGCTCTACATTCTCTACACGTCGGGCACTACGGGCATTCCGAAAGGCGTGGTGCGCGACAATGGCGGCCACATGGTCGCGCTGAAATGGTCGATGGAGAATCTCTACGGCATCAAGCCGGGCGAAGTGTGGTGGTGCGCCTCCGACATCGGCTGGGTGGTCGGTCATTCCTACATCGTCTACGGGCCGCTCCTACACGGCGCGACCTCGGTGCTGTACGAAGGCAAGCCGGTCGGCACGCCGGATGCCGGCGCGTTCTGGCGCGTTTGCGCCGACCATGGCGCGGTGTCGCTGTTCACCGCGCCGACCGCGTTCCGCGCCATCCGCAAGGAAGACCCGGACGCCAAGCTGCTCGCGCCGCACGACATGTCGAAATTCCGCGCGCTGTTTCTCGCCGGCGAGCGCGCCGACCCGCCGACCTTGCAATGGGCCGAGAAGGTGCTCGGCGTGCCGGTGATCGATCACTGGTGGCAGACCGAAACCGGCTGGTGCATCGCCGGCAATCCGCTCGGCTTAGGCAGCCTGCCGGTCAAGCACGGCTCGGCTTGCGTGCCGATGCCGGGTTACGTGATCGATGTCGTCGACGAGGCGAACCGCAAGGTGCCGGCGGGCACCATCGGCTCGCTGGTGGTCAAGCTACCGATGCCGCCGGGCGCGTTCCCGACGTTGTGGCACGACGACAAGCGCTTCCGCGAAGCCTATCTCGACGAATTCCCGGGCTACTACAAGACGGCCGACGCCGGCTACATCGACGACGACGGCTATGTGTTCGTCATGAGCCGCACCGACGACATCATCAATGTCGCCGGCCATCGCCTGTCGACCGGCGGCATGGAGGAAGTGCTGGCCGGCCATCCCGACGTCGCCGAATGCGCGGTGCTCGGCATCAAGGACGACATGAAAGGCGAGGTGCCGTGCGGCCTCGTCGTGCTGAAGGCCGGCGTGACCAAGCAGCCTGCGGATATCGAAAAGGAAATCGTGGCGTTGGTGCGCGAGAAAATAGGTCCGGTCGCGGCGTTCAAACTGGCCATCACCGTGGCGCGCTTGCCAAAAACTCGCTCGGGAAAAATTTTACGCGGCACCATCAAGAAAATCGCCGACGGCGACGAATGGACCATGCCGGCGACAATCGATGATCCGGCGATTTTAGGGGAGATTGAGGATGCGTTGAAGGAGAAGGGTGTGGGGAGAGGACGCCGCGCTTCGTGACCTGTTGGGTGATCTGATGGCGAACCGAACCGAACAGCCTTCTGTGCTCGATGTCGTGGCGCTGCTGGCGGACCTGCCAACGGCGGGATTGGCGCGCGGCCAGGTCGGCACCATTATCGAGGCGCTCGATAACGCGACGGTGCTCGTGGAATTCAGCGACGACGATGGTCGCGCCTATGCGGTTGTCCCTTGTCCGCGCGCGAACCTTCTGGTGCTGCATTATGTACCCGAGGCGGCGGCCTGAATTTCCGAGACGCCGCGCGTGTAGCGCAAGCCTTCCTTCGTCCTCATCCTGAGGAGCCCGTGCCGCCTTTAAAATTTCCCGCTGGCGGCCCCGCCTGCAGGCCTGCATAGTCCCGGAATGGCAAACAGAAACGTCTTCGCTATCGTCGGAATTGCGATATTTTTGATGACCGGCGTCGTCGTCGGCATTGCCATTCTCGGAACGATCGGCATGCTTTTGTACGGACTCGTTGCCGCCATTTTTAAAAATGCGTTTGGAATCGAGCTGCCGCGTTTGTACTAGCGTAGGGCGCCCTGGGCGCATGTCCATTCAGCCCACGCTACGAAACTTCACGCCGCTCTCGGCTTGATTGCTTTCAATTTCTCTCCAATCTGCCGTCGTCGCGCCATCAAATCGTGGTCGGTTTGCATCCGGAGGAAAAACCCCTCGCTCAAGCCGAAATAACGCGCCATGCGCAGATCGGTGTCGGCGGTGATGGCACGCTTGCCGAGTACGATCTCATTGATGCGGCGCGGCGAGACGCCGACCGCGCGTGCCAAAGCCGTCTGTGACAGCGCCATCGGCTTCAGAAATTCTTCCAGCAGAATTTCCCCCGGATGCGGGTTCGGCAACTGCTCAGTGGTAATCGGCGATCGTGACATCTTCGGCTCCTCCTTCGGTCCAGCGGAAGACGATGCGCCACTGGTCGTTGATACGGATACTCCATCGGCCGGCAAGGTCGGCTTTCAAGCGCTCCAGGCGGTTTCCCGGCGGCACCCGCAGATCGTCAACGCGCAGGGCGGCATTGATGAGGCGCAGCTTGCGCAGTGCTATCCCCTGGATGTCGAATGGCAGCCGCCGGCTGCGCTCGCCGTTCCAAATCTTCTGGGTTTCGCCGTCGTCGAAACTGACGATCATACGTTATTATACCATCTAACGTTATAGGGATCAAGAATCCCATTTGACTTGATCATATTCCCATGCTAATAGTCCTATCGTCCACCCAATGAGGGGCGCTTCTAGAGGCGATCCTGAGGCGGGGTGGACGGCGGCGCCCGCGGGCGGGGTTCGCGACCCCGCACCCGGGAGGCCTTGGGTAACCGTCCGGGCCCACTACGGGGCTCTGCCTTCAATGGCTGGACGCGGTGCCGGTGAAAGCGGGCGGAAGCCCGCTGGAGGTCGTCGATTCCCCAAAAGGGCGGCGATCGTAACGGGCGCCCGGAAGCACGGTCCCAGGGACAGAAAAGCCGCTTCGTGGAGCGCCGGGAGGCGCCCGCGTGCCGAAAGGTACGCGGCACGAAACACTAACGGCAGCGCCTCGCGGCGCTCCACACCCCTCATATTTGAGGGACGGCAAGAAGACGGCGTCCCCCGCGCCGAACAAAGAACAGGGGCGGCGAAGCGTTGGCTTTTTGTCATGGCCGGGCTTGACCCGGCCATCCCGTTTAGGGACGCATTGCTCCCCTAAGTTTCACATCTCAAATAGCGGAAAAAACTTCATGCCCGCTTTCATCTGCACCGCTTGCGGCACACAGTTTCCCGACGCCGCGAAGCCGCCCGCGCAATGCGTGGTCTGCGAGGAGGAGCGGCAATACGTGCCGCCGCGCGGCCAGACCTGGACGACGCTTCCCGCCCTCGCGCAAAGCCATATGAACGCCTGGCGCGAGCAGGAACCGGGCGTGCTCGGCTTTGCCTCGCAGCCTTCATTCGCCATCGGCCAGCGCGCCATGCTGCTGCGCACGCCGGACGGCAACGTGCTGTGGGACTGTATTGCGCTGCTCGACGACGCGACCGTGACGACGATCAAGGCGCTCGGCGGCCTCAAAGCGATCGCGATATCGCACCCGCATTTTTACACGACGATGGTGGAATGGGCGCGCGTGTTCGATTGCCCGATCCATCTCCATGCCGCCGACAAGGACTGGATCATGCGGACCGATCCGACGATTCAATTATGGGACGGCGATACGCATTCGTTGTGGGACGGCGTCACGCTCATTCGCTGCGGCGGTCATTTTCCCGGCGGCACGGTGCTGTATTGGCAAGGCGGAGCGCAGGGCAAGGGCATCGTGTGTTCCGGCGACATTCTCACCGTGACGGTGGACCGCAAATGGCTCACCTTTATGCGCAGTTATCCGAACATGATTCCGCTGTCGGCGCGCGAGGTCGAAGCCATCGGCGCGGCGATGGAGCCATTCGTATTCGAGCGGATTTACGGTCACTACTTCGACCGCGTCATCGCGGCGGATGCCAAAGCCGTGCTGGAAAAATCGGTGACGCGGTATGTCGGCGCGGTGAACGGGACGCGGGGGTATTGAGTGAATTTGCGAAAGCGCAACAATTTCCGCTCGTCCCCGCGAAAGCGGGGACCCAGTGCTTAGGTCTGCAAGGAAATAACTGGATGCCCGCTTACGCGAGCATGAGCGGAGAATGATGATGCGGTCTTGCGTCTACTCGCCATCTTCCTCGTCGCGCTCGGCCTTGCCGCCGAGCTGCTTGAGCTTGGCGAACACGGCGCTGACGTCGAGATCGGCGCCCGACTTCTGCTTTTCTTCCGCGGCAGCGGCGACTTCCGCTTCCTTGCGGGCCGTTGTCTCGGAAGCTGGCAACAAGGTCGCGCCGGCCGCAGTCGGCAACGGCTTTTCCTTGTTGGCGCGCGACACTTCAAAGTCGAGCGCGATCTGCGAGCACAGGCCGAGCGTCACCGGGTCCATCGGCGCGAGCGCGGCGGCGTTCCAGTGGGTGCGGTCGCGGATCGCCGCGATGGTCGACTTGGTGGTGCCGACCAGCCGCATGATCTGGCTATCCTTGAGTTCGGGATGATTGCGCACCAGCCACAGAATGGCGTTCGGCCGGTCCTGACGGCGCGACACCGGCGTGTAGCGCGGGCCTTTCTTGCCGCCATGGGCCTGGCTCGACATCGCCACCTTGGGCGCGGTCAGCTTCAGGCTAAGGCTCGGATTGGCTTCGGCTTCGGCGATCTGCTCGCGCGACAACTGCCCGGTGGTGACCGGATCGAGGCCCTTGATGCCCTGCGCCGAATCGCCGTCGGCGATGGCCTTGATCTCGAGCGGGTGCAGCTTGCAGAAGTCGGCGATCTGGTCGAACGACAGCGCCGTATTGTCCAGAAGCCAGACCGCAGTGGCTTTCGGCATCAGGGGGGCGGGTGTCGACATGGCATATCTCCTCTAGGCTTCGCCCGCCGGTCGGGCGAAGCAGCGGATCATCGTCGATGATCGGGAATGCGCCGAATATAGGGTCAGACCCCCTTGCATGCAACCGTCACGGCTTGACAGGGCGGGGCGGTGCATCCCATGTCGGGGCAGGGACTTGGCGCGGTTTTACTGCGATTTCGAGGATGGAATGACGGTTTCGTTGGACAATCCCGCTGCCGGCAAGCCCGAATCCAAGCCCGCGCTTGCGGTGCTGCTGTGTTCGCCGCGCGGCTTTTGCGCCGGCGTGGTGCGGGCCATCGATTCGGTCGAGCAGGCGCTGAAGATTTACGGGCCGCCGGTCTATGTCCGCCACGAAATCGTGCATAACCGCTACGTGGTCGAGAGCCTCCGCGCCAAGGGCGCGATTTTCGTCGAGGAACTCGACGAAGTTCCGCAGGATACCGGCGCCCCGGTGATCTTTTCCGCCCATGGCGTGCCGCGCGCGGTTCCGGCGGAGGCCGAGCGTCGCAATCTGTTCGCGCTCGACGCCACGTGCCCGCTGGTGACCAAGGTCCATCGCGAAGCCGAGATCCATCACAAGCGCGGCCGCGAGATCGTGCTGATCGGTCATGCCGGCCATCCGGAAGTGATCGGCACCATGGGGCAGTTGCCGCCCGGCAGCGTCACCTTGATCGAGACACTGGCCGATGCCGACGCCTTCGCGCCGCGCGATGCCGGCAATCTGGCTTACGTGACGCAGACCACTTTGTCGGTGCATGACACCGCGGAGATCGTCGACCGGCTCAAGGCCCGGTTTCCGGCCATCGTCGGGCCGCACAAGGAAGACATCTGCTACGCCACCACCAACCGCCAGGAGGCGGTCAAGCGCGTCGCGCCAATTGTCGATGCGATGATCGTGGTCGGCGCGCCGAATTCGTCGAACTCGCAGCGGCTGCGTGAGGTCGCCGAACGCGCCGGCTGCCCGCACGCGGCGCTGGTGCAGCGCGCCGCCGATATCGATTGGAATGCCTTCGGTAACATCGCGCGCCTCGGCATCACGGCGGGGGCTTCCGCGCCGGAAATTCTGGTCGAAGAAATCATCGACGCCTTCGCACAGCGCTATGCCGTCAGCGTTGAGACCGTCTCCGCCGCCGAGGAGGGGGTATTCTTTCCGCTGCCTCGTCCGCTGCGGGAGAACCAGGCGGCGGAGTGACGGGACGATGGCTGTCTATACCGACGTCACGTCCGACGAACTGACGCGCTTCCTCGCCCGTTACAATATCGGCGACCTGTTGTCCTACAAGGGCATCGCCGAAGGCGTCGAGAATTCCAATTTTCTCGTCCACACGTCGGCGGGCAATTTCATTCTGACGCTCTATGAGAAACGCGTCGCCGAAAGCGACCTGCCATTTTTTCTCGGGCTGATGGAGCATCTGGCAACGCGCGGACTGACCTGTCCGCAACCGGTGAAAGACAGAGAAGGCGGTCTGCTTGGCGTCATCGCAGGACGACCGGCGGCGATCGTCACCTTCCTCGATGGCCTGTGGATCAGGAAGCCGAACGCCAGCCATTGCGCGGCGGTCGGCGAAGCTTTGGCGCGGCTGCACATTGCGGGCGCCGACTTTACAATCAAACGGTCGAATGCGTTGTCGGTGGCGAACTGGCGGCCGCTGTTCGAACATGCCGGCGCGCGCGGCGACAGCGTGCGGCCGGGATTGTGCAACGAAATCGTCACCGAACTCGACAGGCTGGAGAAGAACTGGCCGCGCGATCTGCCGCAAGGTGTGATTCACGCCGACCTGTTTCCGGACAACGTGTTCTTTCTCGGCGACAGATTATCCGGGCTGATCGATTTCTATTTCGCCTGCAACGACATGCTGGCTTACGACGTTGCGATCTGTCTCAACTGCTGGTGCTTCGAGCCGGATCATTCTTTTAACGTCACCAAGGGTCGCGCGCTGTTGAGCGCCTACAACAAAGTCCGCGCGCTCTCGCCGGCCGAACAAGCGGCGTTGCCGATTCTGGCGCGGGGCGCGGCGATGCGTTTCCTGCTGACGCGGCTGGTCGATTGGCTGGCGGTACCGGAAGGCGCGCTGGTCAAGCCGAAAGACCCGCTGGAATATTTCCGCAAGCTGCGCTTTCACCAGTCGGTGACGACGGCGAGCGATTACGGGATGAGCGCATGATCCCGAAAAGTGTGAAGCGGTTTTCGGATGAGATCATGCGCAAGGAAAAAGCATGAGCGAACAACGCGTCACCATTCACACCGACGGCGCCTGCTCGGGCAATCCGGGTCCGGGCGGTTGGGGTGCGATTCTGTCTTTCGGTGATACCGAAAAAGAATTGAAGGGCGGCGAAGAGCACACCACCAACAACCGCATGGAATTGATGGCGGCGATCTCGGCGCTGGAAGCCTTGAAGCGGCCGTGTATCGTCGATTTGCACACGGACAGCCAATATCTGCGCAACGGCATCATGCAATGGATCAATAACTGGAAGCGCAACGGCTGGCGCACCGCCGACAAGAGTCCGGTCAAGAACGTCGATTTATGGAAACGGCTCGACGCCGCGCTCGGTGAGCACACCGTGCATTGGCATTGGGTCAAGGGCCATGCCGGTCATGCGCAGAATGAGCGCGCCGATCAACTCGCGCGCGACGGTCTGGTGGCGGCTCGCGCGGGGGCGCTCGGCGCGATGAAGGCGAAGTGAAACGAAAACGGCCGGGCATTTGCCCGGCCGCGCCGCATTTTTCGTTCGATAAATTAAATCTGCGCGAGCAATGCCTGGCCGCCGGAGACGTCACACTTGCCGGGCGCTTCCTCGACGTTGAACTGCTTGACGACGCCGTCTTCGACCAGCATCGAATAGCGCTTGGAGCGGATGCCGAGACCATTGCCCGATGCATCCAGCGTCATATCGACCGCTTTGGCAAAATCGCCACTGCCGTCGGCGAGAAAATCGATCTTGCCGTCGCCGCCGGTCTTCTCGGCCCATTGCTTCATGACGAAAGCATCGTTGACGGCGGTGACGGCGACGGTGTCGATGCCTTTGGCTTTGAACGCATCGACGTTGTTGAGAAAGCTCGGCATGTGCAGGTTCGTGCAGGTCGGCGTGAAAGCGCCGGGCACGGCGAACAGCGCGACCTTCTTGCCCTTGAAGATTTCATCGGTGGTTTTCGGTTTCGGACCTTCAGCGGTCATGACGCGAAAAGTCGTCGTCGGGAGCTTGTCGCCAACCTTGATGGGCATATGAACCTCTCATTAAAAGGAATTGCGTTTCCAGGCGGCAAAATAGCGCCGTTCGGATCGATTAGTCGAGATGAGTCTTGACCTCGACGGGTTTGTCACCCTTCACGACAGTAAAGGTCAACTCGAAACGGCCTTTCGGATCGACGCCTGACGGCAGCCCGTCCAATTCGAAGCCGAAACGGGCATGGCCTTCCGGCGCGCCTTGTGCCGGCTTGGGAACAGGCAGCGCCCATTCTGGAGTCGGCCCTTCGACGAATAGCGTTACCGGCGTGCCGCTGGGCGTCTTGAGATCGACAGCGACCATCGGCTTGGCCGCATCGTTGACGCGCGTGACGCTCAAGCCTGCTTCGGCGGGGCTGACTTCTTTCGGTACCTGCGCTTGTGCGCGGGCTAATGCCGCATCCTGCGCGCTCGAACCCGGCGTAATGGGTAATTCGGCGCCGCCCTGGGCTGGAATGCACAATTTATCGCAGACGGCGTAATCGATCTTGAGCCGCAGCGTTACCGGCTTGCCGGGATCGCGCGGCACGACCTCGACGGGAAAGATGACGCTAACGGTATAACCGATCGAATTGCCACTTTCGTCGGAGAACAAATGCGGCGCTGGATAGCGCACGCGTGCGTTTTTAAGATTGTCGGAGCCGGAAAAATCGAAGCGTGGCGGCACGCCGGAATCGCCCGGATAACGCCAATAGGTGTGCCAACCCGGCTGAAGCTTAAGCTCGACGCCGGCCAAAAGCGGCGTGGCTGGGTGTGAATTGCTGCCCGCGATCAGACGCATTGCCGATTTGGAGTCCTCGCTCCAGGACGAAGCATCGGCGGCGTGCGCCGGTGTGAGAGCCGAGGCGCCGAACCAGCAAGCCGTCACGGCCGCGAACAACAATTTGTCAAAGGACTTCATGCCGCTGATCTAATTAAGAAATGCGCCACGCGCCATTGAATTCATTGTGACTGAGAGTGCGCTACTCCCGCGCTTAATGGCGTTTTGTCACAATTGCCGGGCCGAACCGCGGGAATCCGCCTTGCGGCGATTGAACTTTCGTCCATGTGTTTCGTTGGCAATCATCGGCCGAATGGGTAGTCTCTCATCATGAAAGCGTCGCGCAAATCCACCGCTTCCGCCAAGCCAACCGCGCGAGATTATCTCGACGGACAGTTGCTGATCGCCATGCCGGCGATGGGTGATGAGCGATTCGAACGAGCGGTGATTTACGTCTGCGCCCATTCGAGCGAGGGCGCCATGGGCATCATCGTCAACCAGCCGGCGCAGAACATCAAATTTCCCGATCTGCTGGTGCAACTCGATGTGATCCCGGCGGCCGAGCGAATCCAGTTGCCGCACGAAGCCGAAGAGGTGACGGTACTCAAAGGCGGCCCTGTCGAGACCGGCCGCGGCTTCGTTTTGCATTCAGCCGATTTCTTTATCGAGAATTCCACGTTGTCGATAGACAATGGCGTCTGCCTGACCGCCACGCTCGATATTCTCAAAGCGATCGCCGGCGGCAGCGGTCCGCACAATGCCATCCTTGCACTCGGCTATGCGGGCTGGGCGCCCGGTCAGCTTGAGCAGGAAATTCAGCAGAACGGCTGGCTGCATTGCGCGGCCGATCCGGAGCTGATCTTCGGCGCCGATACCGGCAGCAAATATGCCAAGGCAATGCGCAAGATCGGAATCGATCTCAGCCATCTGTCGAACGAAGCCGGGCACGCCTAGTCTCTAAGACGCGGATGGCTTATTCCGATGCAACCTTGAAGGTGCGCACGTTGGACGGCTTGTCCATCAGCAGGTCGCGCGCGGCTTCCGAACTCATCGGCTCGCCGAAGGCGAACCCTTGCGCATATTCGCAACCCATCTGCGATAGCTCCACCGCGTCGCTGTCGGTTTCCGCACCTTCCGCAACCACTTCCATGCCGAGATCGTGCGCCAGTGCGATGATCGAACGCAGGATGACCGGCCGTGTGCCGCGCGTGGTGGTGCGCACGAAAGACTGATCGATTTTGATCGTGTCGAACGGAAAGCGTTGCAAATAGGCAAGCGAAGAATGGCCGGTGCCGAAATCGTCGAGCGAGAGGCCCGCGCCCAATTCCTTGATGCGGGTCAGCATCTGGGCGGCGTGCTCGGGGTTTTCCATCACCAGCGACTCCGTGATCTCGAGCTTGAGCGATCCGCGCGCCAGTGCCGTGCGCGCGAGAACGCCGCGCAGGTCCTGGATCAGGTCGTGACGCAGCAATTGACGGGATGACACGTTGACCGAGGCGAACACGGGCTCGCGCCCTTTCGGCGACGCTGCCTGCCACACGGCGAGCTGCTTTGCCGTATGGTCCAGAACGAAAAGACCGAGATCGACGATCAGCCCGATTTCCTCGGCAATCGAAATGAATTCGGCCGGCGACAGCCGCCCCATCTTGGGATGATCCCAGCGCGCCAAGGCCTCGAAGCCGGCGATGGCGCGATCCTCCAGCCGCACGATCGGCTGGAACAGCACCTTGATTTCCTGCCGTTCGATGGCGCGGCGCAGTTCGGATTCCATCGTGAGCCGGTCGGTCTTGCGCGCACGCATGGCCGGCTTGAAGATTTCGATTCGATCGCCGCCGATGCGCTTGGCGTGATACATCGCCAGTTCGGCGTCTTTGAGGACCTCTTCGGTGCGATGCGGCGCGCTTTCCGCCAGCGCCAGACCGATCGATGCGGTGAGGAAGATTTCGCGGTCGTTGAAGGCGATCGGCGCGCGCAGGGCGCGGCGCAATGTTTCGCAGAACGCAACGATGCGCGCCGGCTCGCGTTCTGACAAAAAGATTACGGCGAACTGATCGCCGGACAAACGGGCCAGCGTGTCCTGAGGTTTCAACAAGCGGCTCAACCTGCGCGCGATGGTCAACAGGATCGAGTCGCCGACTGCGATGCCGACCGAGTCGTTGACCTGCTTGAAGCGGTCGAGATCGATTACCATCACCGCCGGCCGAATGTTGCTGTCGGCGCGGGCGAAGGCGAACGCCGCTTCCATGCGGTCGATGAACAGTTCGCGGTTCGGCAGGCCGGTGAGGTTGTCGTGCACCGCATCGAACAGCAGCCGTTCCTCGGCGTTCTTGAAATCGGTGACGTCGGTAAGAGTGCCGACGACGCGGACTACTTCGCCATCGGAGCCGACCACCGGCCGCGCCTTCAATGTGAACCACAGATAGTGACCGTCGTTGGAGCGCAGCCGGAAATCCTGGTTGAGACGGCCGCGCCTCTGTTCGACGACGCTATCGAGCGAAGCGCGGAAGCGGTCGCGGTCCAGCGAATGCAGAATTTCGAGCCATTGCGCGGCCGGGCCTTCGAGCGAGCCACGCTTGAGGCCGAGGACGTGCTCTGTTTCCGCGCTGGTAAAGACCTTGTCGGCGGAGACGTCCCAGTCCCAGATCATGTCGCCGGCGCCGGTCAGCGCCAGCGCGCGCCGTTCGACGTCTGAGACGATGCCGTGGGTGATGCCTCCGGCGAAGGCGTGCTGCATGACGGTAAAGCCGATCAACATCACGATCAGCACGAGGCCGCCGAGCAGTGCCGGGCCGATGATGTCGTTGGTGGCGTAACCCATCACCGCCATGCCGGCGGCGAAAGCCCAAACCACCAGCAGAAGCCAGGTCGGGATCAGCAGCACGGCGCGGTCGTAGCCGTGGGTCGAGAGATAAATCACCAGCGCCAGTCCGAAGACGGCAATGCCGGCAAGCGACATGCGGGCGATGCCGGCGGCGACGGCCGGATCGAACACCGCGACCGCCGTCAGGCCGGCAAGCGCGGTAAGCCAGGCGATGGTGATGTGGGCGTAACGCACGTGCCAGCGCGAGAGATTCAGATAGGCGAACAGGAACACCAGTAATGTCGCCGACAGGATGGCTTCGCCGCAGGCGCGCCACACGCGCTCGGCGCCGGCCGACATGTCAAAGACCTTGCCCCAGAATCCGAAGTCGATGCCGATATAGATCAGCACCGCCCAGCCGAGCGCGGCCGCGGCCGGAAACATCACTGAGCCCTTGACCACAAAAAGGATGGTCAGAAACAGCGCCAGCAGACCGGCGATGCCGATGACGATGCCCTGATAGAGCGTGAAGGAGTTGACCTTGTCCTTGAAGGCGTCCGGCTCCCACAGATAAATCTGCGGCAGCTTGTCGGTGCGCAGTTCGGCGACGAAGGTGATGACGGTACCGGGATCGAGCGTGACGCGAAAAATATCCGCGGTCGTGCTTTCCTGCCGTACCGGGCGGTCGCCGGTCGAGGGCGTGATGCCGGCAACGCGGGAAATACCGAGATCGGGCCAGATCAACCCGGAGCCGACCATACGGTAGTGCGGCACGACGATAAGCCGGTCGATCTGCTCGTCGGAATTGTTGGTGAGCGCGAACACGGCCCAGTTGGTGTTGCCTTCGCGGGCGCGCACCTCGATGCGGCGCACGATGCCGTCAGGCCCGGGGGCGGTCGAGACCTGGATGCGGTCGATGTCGGTTCTGACGCGATCGGTGGCCGCGGTCAGATCGATCGCCGGTGTGTCGACGCGCACGTTCACGGCTTCCACCGCGTGCGCGCGGGTCGCCGTCACAAGGGCGACGGCGAGCGCAAGCATGATGGCTAGTCGGTGAACGGCACGCCTCAAATGCAAACGTTACCCTCCGGCTGGGCGATCCGCCGGCCCGGCTCAATGAGTAGCGGGCCGCCGGGGGTGCGGGCAAGCATTTAGCGATCAACCATGATTGTGGCGGGGGATAGGCTTAAGAGCCGGACGGGCCGATATTCGCGATCTCCAGCGCTATTTGCGCCGGACCCCTCATGAAAACGAGCTTTTCGCGGACCCCTTATACCTCCAGCACGACCTTGCCGATATGCTCGCTGCTTTCCATCAGCGTGTGCGCGGCGGAAGCCTGGTCGAGCGGGAAGGTTTTGTACATGACCGGCTTGACCTTGCCGGCCGCCAGGAGCGGCAGGACGTTGATCTCCAGGGCATCGCGGATCGCGCCTTTGTCGGCGACCGATCGCGACCGCAAGGTTGAGCCGGTGTGGTGCAGCCGCTTCATCATCAGCCGGGTGAAATTCACCTCGGTCTTGGGACCGCGCATGAACGCGATCTGGACGATACGACCCTCAACGGCGGCTGCCTCGTAATTGCGCGCGATGTAGTCGCCGCCGACCATGTCGAGGATGACATTGGCGCCCTTGCCGCCGGTCGCTTTCTTGACGGCCGCGACGAAGTCCTCGGTTTTGTAGTCGATTGCCGTATCGGCGCCGAGCTTGCGGCAGGCTTCGCATTTTTCTTCCGAACCGGCGGTGGCGATCACCTGCGCGCCGAAATGTTTGGCAAGCTGGATAGCCGTGGTGCCGATGCCGGACGTGCCGCCATGCACGAGAAGCGTTTCGCCGGATTTCAGTGCTCCGCGTTCAAACACGTTGTGCCAGACGGTGAAGAAAGTCTCCGGCACCGCGGCGGCCTCGGTTAACGGCAAGCCGCTGACCGCCATGGTGTGACTGATATGAGCGAGCGCGTATTGCGCATAGCCGCCGCCGATCACCAGCGCCATCACGCGATCGCCAATGGCCCAGCGTTTGACGCCGGAGCCGAGCGCTACGACCTCGCCGGCGATTTCGAGGCCGGGAATGTCCGGCGCGCCGGGCGGGGGCGGGTAGAGGCCCTTGCGCTGCATCACATCGGGCCGGTTGACGCCGGCCGCCGCGACCTTGACCAGGATCTCGCCCTCTGCGGGCGTCGGCACGGCACGCTGTTCCGGCACCAGCACCTCGGGGCCGCCCGGTTCCTTGATGGCAATGACGGTCATGCGTGTCGGAAGGTCGGCCATGCGGTCCTCGATCAAGTGGCGATGACCTTTGTGTAAGCATGCCGCCCCGATGTGACAACCCGGCGTGCCACGGCTAAATTCCTCGCATCAAGGAGCAGGCAAAATGGCGGCATTCGACGACGACGACCGGCCGAGAAAGAAAGTCACGCACGACATCGGCCAGGACCTCAGTCTGCTGTCGGTCGACAAACTCAATGCGCGCATCGCGCTGCTGCGCGACGAAATCAAACGGATCGAGGCCGACATGGTTAATAAACATAGCAAGAAGGCGGCTGCGGACCAGTTCTTCAAGCGGTGATTGAGCAGAGGAGAGGCGCCTTAAACGACAGCAATCCTGCCAGATTTTACCGGCGTGTTAACTAACAAGCTTAACGCGGCGGTAAGCTTTCCGGACTATTACTAAAACGTCCATCTTCTTCTTGGACAGTGAGTGGCTCCTATCCACTCTGTTTGACGCCTCCCTGTTATTAACTTCGAGCCGCCGGCAACGGCGGCTCTTTTTTGTCTCGAAACGGGACACGACAGCGGACGCCAGCCGTCTTAATCTTGTCATGAGCTTTGTCGCGTTGGCGTCTGGACGAACGTGGTCCGCGGCGTCATGCTTACTCAATCGTAAATAGGGTTTTGCCTGTGTTGACGATGGGGAAAAATCGGCGATGCGGAAAGAAAAGTAAAAAACTCCGCGTAGTGTGTGCAGCGTAAAGTGAGGCGTAGCGTTATGTCCGAGAACTCCCTGTTCACGAGCCAGGCCGAACCGGTGTCGTTCGGCGAGCGGCTCGCCAATTCGCAAGCCTTCGCCGCTCTCTTTAGCGACGGCATGGGATTGGTCGAGGAGACCGCGACCTATCTCGACGGCCCTGGTCGCGTCGAATCGAAGACGCTGGAGCGCGCCGCCGCGCTTGCCTACGCCACCGAGAGCATGCGGTTGACGACACGGCTGATGCAGCTTGCGTCCTGGCTGCTGCTGCATCGCGCGGTCAAGGAAGGCGAGATGTCGCTCGCCCAGGCCAACAAGGAAAAAACCAAGGTCAAGCTCGCCGCCAGCGACAATCACGACCCGAACAATATCGAGTTGCTGCCGGTGCCGCTGCGCGAATTGATCGAACGGTCGCAGAAGCTGCACATGAAGGTACGGCGGCTCGACAAGACCATCCACAACATCGCCGCCGACCAGGCACCGTCGATCAATCCGGTTGAGCAGCAGCTCGGATTGCTGAAAGCGGCGTTTGGCGTGGAGCGGGTTTAGGCCGGGCATCTTTTCCCGGGCGCGGCGCGGCACGTGAATGGCGCGCTGCAGACCCGGGATCATTCCATATTCTGAATCTGGAAAGACGCCGGCTCTCCGGCCGGGGAAAGCAGAAAAGCAAAAAGCCCCGGGCATGCCCGGGGCTTTTCGTTTTGCGAGGCGATGACGCCTTACTTCTTGTCTTCGGCCTTCAAGAAGCCCGAGAACTTCTTCTGGAAGCGCGACACGCGGCCGCCGCGATCCATGAGCTGGGTCTGACCGCCGGTCCAGGCCGGGTGCGACTTCGGGTCGATGTCGAGATTCATCGTATCGCCCTCGTTGCCCCAGGTGGTGCGGGTCACGAATTCGCTGCCATCGGTCATGACGACCTTGATGGTATGGTATTCCGGGTGGATATCGGCCTTCATGATGCTGGTTCCGTCGGGCGCCAAATGCGCCGAAATGGCTGAATTTCGTCGGTCTATACAGGACGAAAGCCGGTGCGGCAAGCTGTCGATTTGACCGGCATCGCGTGCCCGGGGCATGTTCCCGGCGCTTGCGGATGAATGGCGCCATGGGCGAGGCGTTTTTTGCGTGAAAAAGGCGTCGCGTCGTATGAGTTTTGCCAGCGAAGAACGAAGACCGGAAACCGAAACCCCGACAATCCCGGTTCCCGCGCCCGGCACGCGCAAGGTGCGCATCAAGCCGCTGACCCGGCTGCTCCCTTATATCGCCCGTTACCGTGGCCGCGCTTTCGCCGCGCTGGTGGCGCTGGTCACCGCGGCGCTGACCACTTTGGTGGTGCCGGTCGCCGTCCGCCGCATGATCGACTTCGGCTTCTCGGCGCAAGCCGCCGCGATGATCAATTCGTATTTCGGCGTCATGATTGTCGTGGTCGCGGTGCTCGCCGTGTCCAGCGGCATGCGTTACTACCTCGTCACCACGCTCGGCGATCGCATCGTCGCCGACCTGCGCGCCGCCGTGTTCGGGCACCTCACCACTTTGTCGCAAGGCTTCTTCGACACCGCCAAGACCGGCGAGATGATCTCGCGACTGACCGCCGACACCACCCAGATCAAGTCTGCCGTCGGTTCCTCGGTCTCGGTCGCGCTGCGCAACATGGTGCTGTTCTTCGGCGGCGCGGCGATGATGGTGGTGACCAGTCCGCGGCTGTCGCTGTTCGTGCTCGCCGCCATTCCGGTGATCGTGCTGCCGCTGGTCGGCTTCGGCCGCGCCGTGCGCAAGAAAAGCCGCGCGGCGCAGGACACGCTGGCCGACGCGTCGGGTTACGCCAGCGAATTGATCGGCGCGGTGCGCACCTTGCAGGCCTTCACCAACGAACTGCTCGCCACCCGCCGCTTCGGCGCGGCGGTCGAACAGGCTTACGAGGCGGCGCGCGGCGCGACGCAGGCGCGCTCGATCCTGACTGCTATCGCGATCTTTCTGATTTTTTCCAGTGTCGTCGTCGTGCTGTGGGTCGGCGCGCAAGACGTGATGAGCGGCGACATCAGCGCCGGACGGCTCGGGCAATTCATTCTCTATGCCGTGTTCGCGGCCGGCGGGCTCGGTCAACTGAGCGAGGTCTGGGGCGAGATCGCGCAGGCGTCGGGCGCGGCCGAGCGGCTGTTCGAGATCCTCAACGTGAAGCCCGAAATCCACGCGCCGGCGCATCCGGTCGCATTGCCGGCGCCATCGCGCGGCGCGGTTGCCTTCGACAATGTCCGCTTCGCCTATCCGACGCGGCCCGACGCGCCGGTGCTCGACGGCCTGTCGTTCGCGGTCAGACCCGGCGAGACGCTGGCCTTGGTCGGGCCGTCCGGCGCAGGCAAGAGCACGATCTTTCATCTCATTCTCCGCTTCTACGATCCGTTGAGCGGCAGCGTCACGTTCGACGGCGTCAAGCTGCCCGACGCCGATCCGGCGGCGTTGCGCGCCAATGTCGCGCTGGTGCCGCAGGACGCCGTGGTGTTCGCCGCGACGGTGCGCGAGAACATCCGCTTCGGCCGACTCGACGCCACCGATGCCGAGATCGAAGCCGCCGCGAAGGCCGCGCACGCGGCCGAGTTCATCGTGCGGCTGCCGCATGGCTACGACACGCAAGTCGGCGAGCGCGGCATCATGCTGTCCGGCGGCCAGCGCCAGCGCATCGCCATCGCCCGCGCCATTCTGCGCGAGGCGCCGCTGCTGCTGCTCGACGAGGCGACCTCGTCGCTCGACGCCGAAAGCGAGACTCTGGTGCAGCGCGCGCTGACGCAACTGATGGCGCAGCGCACCAGCATCGTCATCGCGCACCGGCTGGCGACGGTGCTGTCATGCGACCGCATTCTGGTGATCGATCAGGGCCGAATCGTCGAGCAGGGCACGCACGCCGCGCTGTCGGCGGCCGGCGGCCTTTATGCGCGGCTGGCGAAATTGCAGTTCGAGGCGGCGTAGTTTTTGGCGCGCGAGGACGACAGCAAAACTACCGCCCCGTCAGAAACTCCCTGGCCGCATCGCGGCTGACGAAACGGCCGAGCGGTTTGTAATCCGGCCCATGCACGGTGACGTCGATGCATTCCAGCACCACGAAGGCATCGCCGTCATGATCGATCACACGCGACCGGTCGTCGCTCTTGTATGGCGACACATCGAGTGCGCGGCAATGCGGGCAATCCGCTTCCATCGCTTCGCTGTGCTCGGCGAGCCAATGGCCTTCGCAGACGGTGCAGATGTAGTGATTGCGGAACCATGGCATGACGGAACTTTCGTGTCGCGCGTGAAAACGAATCAGTTGTTATGCGACGACAATACCAGGGCAGGGCAAGGGCCGGATTCATCGTCGTGGCCGGAAACCGGAACCCGGCTTCCACGTTAATGTCACAGGGACGACGAACGCGAAGGAGATTACCCGATGCGCATGACTATGGCGGTCGCGGCGGCCGTGATGGCAACACTCGCCGCCACGCCGGCTGCGCGGTCTCAATCAAAACCGTCTCAGCCCGCACAACCGCAAACGAAAGGCGCGGTCGAACTGTCCGGCCGCGCGCCGGTGCCGCAAAATCAGGCGCCGCCGAAGCTCGAACTCGACAACAAGCAGCGCGAGACTATTCGCCGCGCGGTGCTGACCCAGCACGCCGAGGTCGAATTCCACCTCAAGGGCAGCAAGCCGGATAAGGATTTCGTGCCGTCGGTCGGCGCCAAGCTGCCGAAAGGCCTGAAAGCTCTGGCGCTGCCGTTGCAGGTGGTGCGCGACATGCCGACACTCGCCCATTACAAATATCTCACGGTGAAGGACAAGGTGCTGATCGTGAACCCGATGAGCGGGAAGATCGTCGATATGTTTTCCGAGACGCAGCCGGTGACGTGAGGCGTGGCGACGGCGGGCTGAATGTCAAACAGCGTGGACGGCGGCTTCGACGTGCCGGCTTGAATACCGGCCACGGCAAACCGACCGTGTTCTTGATCGGCCCCGGGTAAGCCGTCCGTTTTCTTCCCCAACGAGGGGATGGAGCGCCGAGAAACGCGGAGGCGTGCGAAACCTCCTGAGCGGCAGGCGCTGCCGCCCGAGACGCTGGCGAGGCGTCTCCTCTCCGCTTGCGATCGCGGAGAGGCGCCTCCCGGCGCTCCACGTGCGGCGATTTCTGTCCCCGGGGCCGTTCTTCCGGACGCCGGTTACGATCCTGGCCCTTGTGAGGCTTGAGGATCTCCAGCGGGTTTTCACCCGCCTTCACCGGCACCGCGTCCAGCCATTGAAGGCAGAGCCCCGTAGTGGGCCCGGACGGCTGCCCGAGGCCTCCCGAGCGCGGGGTTACGAGACGGACCCTTTTCTGGGTTTCGAAAGATCTTTTTTTATCAATAAATACTGGCGATTTTGCGCCATACGTAGCTACGGTTCAGAATCAACTAGGTGTCTAATTAGGGATCACGCTACGGCAGAGCGGCGATTCATAAATCCGCAGCCAATGGAACTAATTCTTGCTCCGACCATTGGCATTTGGGCTATTCTGCCTTTTTTCGGTCGAAAGTCGGATTGAAATGCGGTTGCCAGACTTCATTCGTGCGAACTCCAAAGAGATCATCGCCGAATGGGAGAATTTCGCTCGCTCCCTAATATCGCCCGCCGACGGCATGAGCCCCCTTTCGCTGCGCAACCATATTACCTACATCCTCGCCTTCATCGCTGACGACATTGAGACCGCCCAGACCGCTTCCGAGCAGACAGATAAATCTCGCGGGAAGAAGCCCAAGTCCTCGATGGACAGTGTCGCAGAGATTCACGCAGCCCTGCGCCAAGCTGGCGGTTTCAATCTCGACGAGATGGTGTCCGAATATCGCGCCCTACGAGCCAGCGTGACAAAATTATGGGGCGCTCAGGCGACGGAACCAACTTGCGATAGCGCTTCCGACTTGGTCCGTTTCAATGAAGCTATCGATCAGGAACTGACTGAATCGATCAGCTATTATACGAAAAAAGTTGATCATTCTCGTGACCTTTTTCTGGGCGTCCTAGGCCATGACCTTCGCAATCCCATCGGCGCGATGCAAATGTCGGCCGAATTAATCGCGAAAATCGCGCCACTGAGTGAGCGGCAGAAGATGCTGATAGAGCAGGTTGTCGCAAGTGCTGGCCGCGCGACCAAAATCCTGGATCAGCTTGTGGATGTTACTCGGGCTCGACTTGGATCAGGATTGAACCTCCTCCGGGAGGAAATGGACATCGCATTCGTAAGCCGACAACTGGTCGAGGAAATGCGGAGCCTGCATCCCGCCCGAATTTTTACACTCACAATTTCGGGGGACACCAAGGGTTACTGGGATAAACCTCGAATTGGCCAAGTGTTTTCAAATTTGCTTGGCAACGCTGTCCAGTATGGTTTTAAGGACCTGCCCATCGCCGTAACTGTCATTGGCGGCCAGAAGGAGGTCTCACTTTCCGTCCATAACGAGGGCGTT
Organism: Hyphomicrobiales bacterium; assembly: GCA_041691675.1. Taxonomy (GTDB): domain Bacteria; phylum Pseudomonadota; class Alphaproteobacteria; order Rhizobiales; family Xanthobacteraceae; genus Pseudolabrys. The sequence continues at coordinate 22,884 of JBEPUC010000040.1, forward strand.
CCAATTTCGAAGGATGCGATAGGCCGAATCTTCGAGGCCATGGTTCGGGAAGGGACTGACGGCATTCACTCGACGAATCTTGGCCTGGGTCTCTACATCACGAATGAAATTGTAATGGCCCACGGCGGAACAATCAGGGTGGCCTCATCCGAGAAAGACGGCACGACTTTCATCGCGGTCTTCCCGCGCATCGCTGATGTCGCCACTGTCCCGAACGATGCCATTCAAGTAGCGGCCAACCATCAAAAAACGGCGGGATAAGGCCGCTTATTTGACGGCCTCTATGCATTGTCCGAGACAGTGCGGCGACAGTCTCCTATTAGCCTTCTTGGCAAATCGTGGCGACGCAGAAATCCGTCGCTATTGAGGTACCAGTGGAACGAACTGTATTTTGACACATTATCGCTCGCAACCGGGGAATTGAAATGGCTTTACTGCTTATTGTCGAGGATGAAGCGGCTATTTTGGTGCTCGCCGAATCCATATTGCAAGATGAGGGCTATGAGACGCTAACCGCCTCCACCTTCGCAGAGGCGCAAGCGATCATTAATTCCGATCACTCTATCGATTTGGTCTTTACCGACTTAAACCTTGGCGAGGACCACGAAGGCGGGCTTCAGGTCGGCCAGACAGTCAAGACTGCCCGACCAAAAACGCCGGTTGTCTATACCAGCGGGCGCGGCCTCACAGATGGCATGAAAAGCCTGTTTGTTGAGCAAAGCCAATTTCTACCCAAGCCATATACTAACGACCAGCTTATCGAAGCCGTCGCAAGTCAATTGCGCGAGAAAAGGTAGGCGGCTTGAGTATTAGTGATGTGCGCCGCTAACAGCCATCAACGCTTCATCCAATCCGACACGCGCCGGTTAGACCCGCTGTGCGGCACTGTCTCTGAACCATTGTCGTTGTCACGCGGCCAACGATAAGGCGTAATGCGCGAGCGTTCATTCGGCGCGTTCGACTGAGAAACTTTTTTAGCGGTCGGCTTGTCCGGTTCATCCGGCGGGATTGGCTTAACTGGCATTTCGTTTCTCCTTGAATTGCGCGAGATAGTTCGCCGACTTTTCGAGTGAGTTGCCGGGCCGCGATAGCCAACCCTGAAGGGCCACAAGCGCATAGGCCGTGCCGTCAAGAGCCTCGTTTGCCTTGCCGCGCGGCAGGACGAATTTTCGGCTTTCGAATGCACCACGGCGAATTCTCGAATATTTTTCTGCCGTGAGTTGGGCGAAGCGTTCGGGGGTCCAATCCATACCAAAGTGCAGGCTACCGGCCGCGCCCGGCGGCAATGAAAGGCGCGTATAGATCGACATTTTCGCTGCGTTGCTGCCGATCATCTTCACGCGATACCCCGTCTCGCGCGACACCGTGGCCTTCGCCCCCGGCCATATCTCGCCCCATGAAGCGCCCGCGCGTTCTGACATGCCCTTCACGGCATAGATGTTGCGCGCCCGCCGTTTCTTGCAGAATTCAATCACTATGTCGGATATCTTGCCGTCGCCCGCGTCCACGGCGGCGGCCTGAATTATTATGTTTGCCCCGCACTCATGTGGGAAGCGCGATAGCAACAGCCGGTCGAACTGATCCCAAACCGCCGGAAGCCGCACGTCGCCTTCGAAGATTTGAGTCCATACGGAATACATTTGCCGATCCGGCGTGACCCCATAAAGATAGGCATGAATGCTGCCGTCGCTCACGTCCGATCCGGTTTGCACGTCCGCGCCCAAGAACAGACCGCACACGTCGCCGGGAACGTAGTCTGGGAAATTCTCGCGGCGTTCCATTAATGAGGCGGTATCGACATTTTCGATTATCTGTTCAACGTCCGCCGGTTCGCCAAGCCGCGTGTTGCGGAAGGTCAGCTTGTCGTCGGGATTTTCTTTCGCCTGAAGCCATTCGGCGACAAGGGCTTGCGCCGTGACGAAGGGCGAAAGCAATTGCGAAACTTGGTATCCGGCGTGGTCGCGCGGGACCGGATGGCCGCCGCATTGCGGACAACGGGCGATGCCGATTTGATTTTCTTCGTCATAGTCCCATTCGGTCGGAATCTGATCCTCAATTCCGCAACATGAAAATGGCCGCCCTTGCCGCCACACGATGCCGCGTTCTGTGGTGATAATCTTACGACGCTGGTCTTCGGTCAGTGCCATGTTGCAACCGGGGCAGAAGATGGCCGCCGTCATTGGGAAATGCTCGCCGCTGTCCGACTTCTGCCATTCGACGTTGCCGAAGAACGTTGGCGAAAATAGTCTTTCACAATTCGGGCAGGCGATCCAAGCGCGTCGCCGGTCGGATTGTTGGTAGCTTTGCCAGATGAAGGATTTGTCGGTGCTGGTCGGCGAACAGACCCGGACGCGCTTGGCGTTGTCGCCGAACGTGAGGCAACGGGCTTCGGCAAGGTGAACCGGATGGCCTTCCTTGGTCACTTCGTATTTGTCGATTTCGTCCATAAGGACGTACTTCGCCGCGCGCATCGCCAAGTTCATCGGCGACGCCGCGCCTTCGATGGCGATGAAGCCGCCGGAATAGCTCTTGAACGACAACGAGTCGTCGCCCATGCGCGCACGCGGATCGAACTTCTTGCGTAGCTCAGGACATTCGCGGATCATCGGCGCGAGGCGTTCGCGCGTAAATTTGGCGGCGGCATCTTCTTTCGGTTCGACAAGAAGCATCGGCGCGGGATCGAATTGCGCGGTACGGCCGATGATGCCCAACAGCAATTCCGTCTTGCCCATTTGAACAGCCGAACAGACCGAAAGAAGTTTCACGTTCGGGTCATCGAACGCGACCATTGCGCCACGGAATGCTTCAACGTGCGAGGTCTTCCATTGGCCCGGCACGGCGGACGTTGCGGACGGCAAGCGCCGGTATCGATCCGACCATGCGTCGATCTTGATATCGTTGACGGCGTGAAAGCGGAATCGCTCTTCAAGTTTGAGGGCCATCATTGCCCCCATGCTCGAATGACAAGGCGTTGATCTTGGACACGATGGCGACCTTCACGGCCGCGCGCACGTCCGGCGGCTGGTCCACAAGCGATGCCGGAATCGTCAATAGGTCATTGCGAAGGGCAACCATCGCTTCGTCAATCTCACGATGCACGGCGACCCTTGGATAGAATTCGCCCGCTTCCTCACGGTCCCGCCGTTCCTCACGACTGAGGGCGATCACGGCCTTTCGCTTTTTGAGGTCGGCCATCGGGTCGGCCGTCGCGGCGGTGAATGCGACGAACCATCGAAAGCAGGCCGCCAACTCGAAGCGGGTCGGCGCACGGGTCGTCGCGCCGGGAACGGTCGGCATCCCCGCGCGAACATAAGAGTCGATCTGCTTCGGAGGCCAACCGGACACGTCCGCAAGATCGCGCTTGGACAACAGCGCGGCATCGTCGGTGGCGTCCCCCTCGAAGTCGAACTCATCGGTCATGACCGCCGCTCCAATTCCAACGCTGTGGTGAGCAAGCGCCGGATCGCGGATGCGCGGGATTCGAACTCGCGAGTGGCGGAAGCATCGACGCGCGTCATTAATGGTGCAGGCAATGCCAGCGTCACCACGGGCGCGCGACCCGTCGCCGGGCGGCCTCTATGCGGTTGGTTGTTCGGCGTCTGATCCATCCCAAGTATATGGGCCGGATTTCGATTCGGATCGATCCTTTAATTACGCGATAAATCAATGGCTTAAAGAATCACATAATAAATTCCGGCAGGTACTCCTACCGGGCACCACGATATTGCCCCTATTCAATTAATTCCTAGATAGGACCCAATACCCCTCTACATTTAAGGGGCACACAGCGGCAGGGGCAACGGGGCCGATATTTATCCTTTAATAAATCAAGCAAGGCGGACGGAACGGGCACACGTCGAGAACTTCCGACCGCCCATAAGTGCCCGTGTATCAGGCAAAGCGGACGCAAGAGCGGAAAGGACGCAAGTTCTGTTACTCGCAATGGGAGAGGGATATGCCGACCAAGTAGAGCGCGTATAGATCAATGAGGTGTTTTCCTATTACAAGTTAATAAAGATACGTCCTTTCCGCTCTTGCGTCCGCTTTGCCTGCAAATAAAGGGTTTAAGGGCGGACGGAAGTTTTTAGTTCCGTCCGCCTTCCGCTCGCCTAGTCGAAGAAGTCCCCCTTCAATACGGCGTTGAACCTGACCCGCGCCGTCGCAAGGTCTGGGCATAGCCAATAGCGGTCGCGGGCCTTGCCATGCCGAAGGTGTTCGCCAATATCCCAGCCGAACCGCCGAAGTTCATCGCTCACGCCACGCCGTGTCACGGTCGCGCGCGGGTTCGTTGCATGTATCCAGTCCCGGCACGCCTGCCAGAAGTCGGACGGCGACACGCGCAAGTCGGCCTTGCCCCAATCCTGACCCGTGCCTGTCAATGTTTCGAAGATCGAGCCGATCTGAAGCCGGTCGAAGTAGAAGCCGACGATGCCCTTCAGGCTTCGGGCCTTCTGGTTGGCAAGCTCTTGCGTCAATGGGACATGCGCGCGCGGGTGCCAGCCCGGCGACAACGGCCGATGAAGCATGGCGTGAAGGAACGCGGCGAGGCCGCCACCGCGTAGCTCGGCATAGACAGCGTTCCAATAAGGCCGGTTTGGATGGTTCGGCTCGCCTTCCGGGCATTGGTGCGCGTCAGAGGTCCGGACCACACAATAGCGCCGCTCACCCTCGGTCGCGGGAACGACCCAATCATCGTTCGTCGCGAGCACGACCGCCGTCCGGTTGATGCCCGGATACGGCTGAATATTTTTGTGTTCGAACATAGAATTGCGGTCTGTGACCAGTTTCTTCAGCCGCGCGTCTTGCCGGGGATCGCCAGCCCAAAAAGCTTCATCGGCGAACGCGAACAGAATTCGTTCCATGTGACCGTTGAAGCGACCAAAGACGTGATCCATGCTCGAAGTCGCGATGGCGTGGTTGCCGAAGATGTTTACGAAGGCTTCGCCCAAGGTACCTTTGCCGGTGCCTTTGTTGCCGCGCATCGCAAAGGCGGCTTCTGGCAGTTCGGCCGGATGCTGAAATTTCCAAGCGGCCCAATTGAAGAAGTATTCGGCGGCTTTCGATTCACCGCTGCAAATGTCATCACGGATCATCGCTTCAAACCGTGTCCACTTGCCCGGCTTTGGCTGGATTGCCCAACCCAGCCAAAGGTTCAAATTGTTATTCGCATCCAGCGCGCCAGCTTCCAAGCTCGCGTTGAAGGTCGTTCCGCTCGCGGTGCGGCGGCGCGGCCATTGTTGCCAGCCTTGGCCAAGTGGGATCGTTTTATTGGGATTGTGTGCGTCGAAAACCTTTCGATTTTCATGCAGACTCAGAAAATCGCTTTTGTTCATCCATTCCCAATCTGGACCTTTGGCATTCTGTGCTTGGTACATGATCCGGTATTTGCCGCCGGTCGTGACAGCACAATATTTGGTATTGAGTTCGGTCAACCATTCGTTATCTTCGCCGGTCTTCGATGGCGCGCCTTCGAAGTCGAATGTTTCTTCGTCTTCTGGCTCGCCCTCTAGCCAAGCGTCATCGACCGGCGCTTGGCCCTCGAAGTCCTCGGCGGCGGTAGGCCGTGCGACCAATTCAGGATGCCCGGCGTCGATAAGCGCCTTGTTTAACGTGCCGATGGTCCGCCCGCCCGCCTTGTCGGCGTCGAGCGACTTCCAACGATCCTCAATCACGGCCGCCTGATCGCTATAGGCCGGGTCTTGGGTTGACCATTCAACGAATTCCGCGAGGCCAGCGCCGCCGGTCGCATGGTGCGCGGCCATGAGCAGCGGTTCCCATGTGTCATTGGAATTGAAGCCATCGACGGGAAGCGCCGCGAGCATTGTCGCCAACTGGTCGGGTTCGATCCGCGCGCTATCGTCGGCGAACTTCGCGGCCGGTTCAGGCCGCTTGATGACATCTAGGAGGTCGGCGGGGGCCTCAGGCGCGTCGCATAGAGGCGGATGGCCCTCGCGCCAGCGATAGAAGCGGCCGTTCGGGTGAATGCTACCAGCAGCCACGACAAAGCGCCCGAGGCCCTTGACCTCGACCGCCGAAAAGCCGGGGACAGCGTTGCGAAACTTCAATCCCTTGGGCACGCGGAAATAGACGTGAACGCCAGCGCCGCCGCTGTCCATCGTTGGAAGCGTCGCCGGGTCGATATCGAACTTCGCCAACAGCATCGACAATTCATCGTCGCCGAAGGCATGGCGCGGATCGAAGTCGAGCGCGACCCAGCCATCATCAATGCGCCAGCCGGTGTTACGGTTAAGTATTACAGAACGTGCGATGACCTTGGCGCTATTGTAGGAGTTCGTTCGCCAGCCCTTCAGCGGAAGCTTGCCGGTCGCGTCACCGTTATCGTTGTGCGAATCCCATTGCCGCAACGGAATGAGCCTCACGCCAGCGTCGGCGTAGGGCTGCAATTGATCGGCGTCGATGCGCGGACGTTTAGCCTGTTGGGCCATGACCTACTCGGGCCTTCCGGCTGCCTGCGCGGTCCAATCACCGCGTTCGGAACGCTGATAGCTCGTATCCCGTCGGGTGCCGGACCAAGTGACGACGGTTTCAACGGCCGGGTCGATTTGCTCGAAGAAGCGGATGCAGCCGGTCGCATCGGTGCAATGCCCATCTTCGAGCCGCAAATGGCCGGTCTTCGACCTGAAGTCGTAAGTGAGGGATTGGACAGCACACATGAGTCGGTCATCATCGACACCGGGAAGCGGCTTCGAGGCTGGCGGGAATGGCGCGCGAAAGGTCTTCCGACGAATATCTGCTATCAGGGCACGCAAATTTTCGCGGGCGGCATGATCGGAATTTATTTTCATCTTCAGTGTCCTGATCTTAGCCGTGCATTTGCGCGGCGACGCTTGGCGGCCATGATTTCCGCGTGCGTCGGCGGCGCCTGCTTTCGTCCAGCAACCTTCGCCGGTCGCGCGGCAAAGGTTGCTTTTAATTTGCGTATGATTCGGCCAAACATTTAGCTCGCCACGCTTTTGCGACGAATGTTCATCGCCATACTAACGCGGTCGAAGCCTTCGCGAAGGGACGGCGCGCCGTTGATGATTATCTTCATGTCGTCATTCGATTTTTCGCTGGCATAGGTATCGCGTGCGATTTCGGCGAGCCGATCTTGGATCGATGGCTTGTTGTCGCGGTCGGTGACGCATGTCATCGCCGCGTTGGCCCATTCGGGATGGCCGCAAAGGGACATGATTTGCGGATAGTCATCCGGGCTGATCGTATCGGCGTCGGTCGCACCGACTTGGCGCAAGACGGCCTCAACGGCGTCTTTGCCATTCTGCTTTTCGAGGTTGTTCAGCACGATCCGAACCTGAGAGATTTTCAGTCCAGCCATTGTCGACTCCTGGTGTTGAAAAGAAGTTTCGAGTTGGCCGCCGCGCCGTCATGGACACCAGTGCGGCGGCCCGCATGACCAACGGGGAAAGGAAGAAAACCCGTTGGAATTGGTTGGCGGACCGCGCTACCCAACACGGCCCGCCTCAGCGATGCGGGGGAAAGGGAACCCCGCACGCCGATTCTATTCGTCGCGCCCCGCATCACCCTCGAAGTCGAGGTCGTCGGCACCGGCGTCGAGGTCGGGGGCTGCCATGGGAGTCGCGGCACTCGCAACCGCGATGCCTTTTCGCCATGGCAGAATGTCGAGTAAAATTTCTGTCGGGGTGCTTCTCGGTCTGTTTAGATTCCGAACGCCAGTGGCGCTGCAAACGAGATAGGCCGCTTCGACGATGCGGCGTTGATGCCATACGCGCTTAGCAACTTCGACCAGCATCGCGGGCTTATCGGCGGCTGAAATCGCGCCTTCATCGGTAAAGGTCGTGCGGATATGGTTGATCGCGGCGGCCTTCAACTGATCGCGAAGCAACCACGCGACAAGCGCCGGAGCGTCGGGGACTTCCATCGCGTCGATCCCCGGTCGTGTCGTCGGCCACGCGATCTGTGGCGACGTTGCGACCTGAAGGCCGCGATGACCTATGGATGAACCCCGACGATGGCCGCCGAAACCCAGCGCGCCCGAGGCGGCCGTTCGGTCGATTTCCGCGCATGCAGTTTTCTCTGTTTCGGCGAGCGTGCGCGGGGCGTTCCAAAGTTCTTGTTCATTTTTCTGCAAAACCGACAACGTGGCGAACTCGCGCTTATAGCCATCGGTGATCGTTTCGCCTTCATTCGGTGTCCATGTGATCGGCTCAGCAGGAACCAACGGGCGCGTCGCGCCACCGCCAAGGTCATCGTTCACCGATTGGATATCGGCACGCTTGGATTTCTTTTCCAAGAGTTCGCGACGTTCGGCGACAAGCGACTTAAGTTTGGCTTTGATTTTTTCGACGTAGCCGGTCAACTTTCTCGTTGTGATTTCAGCGCCGGTCTTTGGGTCGGTTTCTGTCGTCTCGGTGCGGTAGGCACCGCCCTTTTCTTCCTCCCGTCGTGCGAGGTGAAGGCGGCGTGTTTCGTCCTGAATCTGTTCATTTATTTCGTTGATTTCTTCGTGCCTTGCGCTGCGCTCAGCGTCACTTTCGCGCTTTTCGGCTTGTAGAGTTCTATAGCGTGCTTTCACGCTATCGGGCGCTTTAGCGATCTTGTCGGCGGCGTCGTCGGTGTCGGTCGGGAATGTGGTCATGGTCGGTTCCTAGGTTGCGGGTTGGGGTTATCTTTCGAAGGTGATGCCGTTTTCGAATCCAAGGGCCGCGCTCACTTCATCCACCGTTGCGCTAAGCGCGCTGGCAATCTCGTATGTCTCGATAGTTCGGACAGTGCCTTGCGGCCAAGTTGCCCCTTTATCGTTGACGTATTCCCCGGCGCGGGCGGCGAGGCGATTGTGTCCAATGGCTTCTTCGCGCTTGCGCGCGTCCCGGCCGTTGTAGGAATTCCGGGTCAGAGTGATCGGATATTTTTGGATCGCCATGTGAATTCTCCGGTTGCGTTATGAAAAGGTGGACTCGATTTGCGTTGCGGTCACTACATGGGACCATGTAGTTGGCGAACAGCCGCACGAAGGCGAAGAAGGGCGACAAGCTGTTGCCAATTGCGGCCGATCCACGCGCGATGAATAGACTCGGCGAATTCTTCCAGCGTTTTTTTATGGATCGAAGTGAAGAAGCGGTCGGCCGCATCGGCGGTGATTGTGACGGGATCGTCGTCAGAGTTAGCTTGACGGCGCTCGCAATACTCCACCGCATCGGCAACCGCGTGTTGATACGGCGTGAAAGTCTTCATCCGTATCAACAGCCGCGCTACGTCGCGCTTTTTCGCCGGGATCAACGCCAGAAGGGCGTCGTCAAGCTCTTGAACTGCGAGCTTGGTCACGCTTCACCTTCCGAACCGATGCGCGGTGGATCGGCGAGCATGACCGAAAAAAGCTGACATTCGCGACACCTGCATTCGGTGCCATGAGCCGGAATTTTAGCGCGTCGAAAGTGCGAGCTTGCGCGCCGGGATTTCGCACGGCACCCGGCGCACAGCGTCGAACCGGGTCCCATGTCCGCGAGTGACCCGCCGCATGTCGTGCAGGCGACCGGCTTGTTCGCAATGATTTTGCACGCGGGACTACAGTATTGGCCCCGACTCGTCAGTCGCTTCGAGCAAACGGCACACAGCCGGACTTGACGGGGCGTACTCATGACGCGGCACCGTCACGGGCGTCGAACAGCGCATGGATCGCGGCTTGAACTTCTTCGCGCGAGTAGCGACGACTTCCGGGCGTGACGAAAACGCCGCGCGGCAATCGACCGGCGGCGATCATTCGATAAAATGTGGGCTTGCTGATCGGCTTTGAGCCGCCGACGATTTGACGAACTATCGTTTCGTCAATGAGGTCGACTTGAATCTTTGATTGAACTGGCGCGAGCTTTGACACGGGTCACGACTCCTTGGGCGCGTAAGCGCCTGTTGGTGTCGCGATCCGTTTGGTTTAACCGTTGCCCGGCTTACAGCGTGCTATTCACAAGCGGGTCAGTCCAAACACTCACAACGCGGAACGTCGTGCGGCAATCTTGCCAGCCGCTTAATTACCGGCCACTCCACGGTCGCAGCTTCTGTGGCGTGCGTAGTCCCGTGAGCCCGGCGAACCCTGTCCGCTTGGTTGCAATAAATCACCGGCTAACAGCCAATGTCAAGCAATTGCAGGGCGTTAAATAGTTAACAAAGTGTTTCAATTCGAGACAAAACCGCTAGTGATGCTCCACAGCGCGCCAATACGACCGGCCGCTATAACCAGCCATCCGGGCACGATCCAGCGCACAGGCGGGGCGCTGGCGGTCGGGGCCAGCGTGGCACAAACCTAGGCGCATCACGTCGATATGGTCGGTCATATTGACCAACTCGGCAAAGCCATCCACTAGGCAACGAACTCACGAAGCCGAGTTGTCCAAGCATCAAGCGCGTCGCGCATTTCTTCCATATAGTCATGCTGAACGTAGTGTTTGCTAGTCACGGTCGCGTTGAAGACGCTTCGATGATTCAGAATATGCGCGATCACGATTTGACTGGTCTTCAGCGGCGGCCGAGCCATTTGAGTCGCCACTGATCGCCGAAGGTCATGCGTCGTGAAGTGCTTTATTCCAAGACGCTCGCGTAACGTCTTGACTACGCAAACGACCGTGTTCGCGCCAATTGCCCGGTTTGTGCGCGGTGACGGAAACAAGAACCGCGAGCGGCCCGCGTCCGCCTTCGCTTCCGCGATTATTTCCATTGCCAGCGCCGACAATGGCATCGTGTGCGCGTGCTTGTTCTTGGACCTCTCAGGCGGAATGCGCCAGACCGGCTTATCCAAGATCGGCTTATGATTGTCGTCCTTTTCGTATCCGAGTTCGGACAACTGAAGGCCGGTCACTTCGCCGATGCGACCGGAGGTCGCCAGACACAACCGGAAAATGTGTTGAAATGATTTCGCAAGCTGTTCATCGGCCAACGCCGCTTCGGTGCCGTGCCAAACCTGTTTTATCTCTTGCGGTTCCAACACCGTGTCGCGCGGCGTGCCCTTGAACGGCGGCGGGGCGCTCAATTCCATCGGGTTGTGATCTAGCTCGCCAGCCTGCACGGCCCACTTGAACAGCATCCGCAACATCGTGTGGCATCGGACAGCCCCGACCTTCGATCCGCGCGCGATCATCTGATCAGTGACAAGTTTTAGGTCGCGGCGATGTACGGCGAGGATCGGCAGACGACCTATAGTCGGAATGACTTCCTTCCGCATAACGCGCTCAATATCGTCGGCCGTCCGCAGTTCGCGCGCCCGCACGTCCTTTGCCAAGAAGTCTTCGACCAGCGATTCTATGGTGCCTTGTTCTGCTTTCTTCGTGGCAAAGTGTGCGCGCGGATCAATGGGCGGAAATGCTTTGATGCACGCGCGAGCTTCTGTGACCCGCCGATGCGCTTCCTTGAGCGACACAGCGGGATAGGTGCCAAGGGTCAAGCGGACGCGGCGACTGTTCCAGAAATAGAACAGGAAGAATGATTTTGAGCGGCGGCCGACGCGGATGCCGAAACCGGGAAATTTAGGACTTGTGTCCATAAAGTCGGTTTGGATCGCACCGTCCTTTGGCCGGAGCATTTCCAGATATTTTTCGGTGAAGCCGCTTACAGCGGGCATAGGCAAATCCCTAGTATGGCCAGAAATAGGGACGAAAGCCCTAACTTGATGCTACCAGGTGATACCCTGTAAACCCTCACGAAACAAGTTTTGATACGACTATCAAAGGCCTTTCGCGCTTCTGGTCAATGAAGTCAGGCTAAACGGCTTTGATGAACATTTGATTACGAGCCCCGCCCGCGGGCGCCGCGTCCCACCCCGCCCTCGTTTGCGTCTCATGAGAACGCCCCTCGGATGGATGGGATAGAAGGTATATAATCTTGGGAATTAAGTCAAGAGGCAAAGTGCGAAAAATATGAGTGTCATTCCGGGGCGCGAGCAAAGCGAGCGAACCCGGAATCCATAACCCCGGAGCTGCGGCGTATGGATTCCGGGCCCGGCGCGAATGCGCCGTCCCGGAATGACGGCGTGTAACGTTGCCGATGCGCCTCCACCGTCATGGCGGGGGGGGGGGGGGGGGGGGGGGGGGGGGGGAGGGGGGGTGGGGGGGGGGGGGGGGGGGGGGGGGGGGGGGGGGGGGGGGGGGGGG
>JBEPUC010000041.1:0-34259 GCA_041691675.1 Hyphomicrobiales bacterium
AGCGGCTTGACCACGCGCACGAACGTCACGAACACCGCCACCGGATTGCCCGGCAAGCCGCAGAACGCCGCGCCGCTGTTGGCGGCATAGTCCTTGCGCGGCGCGGCGCGGATGACGCCCATCGCCACCGGCCGCCCCGGCTTGATGGCGACGCGCCAGAACACCAGACTGCCGATCTTTTCGACCGCGCCGCGCACGTGATCGGCCTCGCCGGTCGAAATGCCGCCCGAGGTGATGACCAGATCGTGCCAGGCCGCTGCTTTCGCCAGCGCCCGCGACAAGTCGGCGGGCGCGTCGGCAAGAATGCCGAGATCGGTCACAACCACGCCGAGGCGATCCAGCATCGCGGTCAGCAGATAGCGGTTGGCATCATAGATCGCCGCGCCGCCGCGCGTAGTGCCGGGCTCGACCACCTCATCGCCGGTCGAGAAGATCGCGACCTTGAGCCGTCGCCGCACCGTCGTCTCGGTCAGGCCGAGCGCGGCCATCAGCGCGATGTGCTGCGCTTCCAGCACGGTGCCGGCGGGCAGCACCAGCCGGCCGGCCGGCACGTCCTCGCCGGCAAGGCGGCGGTTCGCACCGGCTTTAAGGCCTTTCGGCACGGTGACGCTGTCGCCGTCGGCGATCACGTCTTCCTGCATGAACACGGTGTCGGCACCCTGCGGCATCGCCGCGCCAGTGAAGATGCGAACGGCTTGCTTGGGCCCCAGCATCACGTCGGCGCGAGCGCCGGCCGTCAGCCGCCCACTGACAGCCAGCGTGGTATCGCCATCCGAATTGAGATCGGCATGGCGCACGGCGTAACCGTCAACGGCGGAATTATCGAACGGCGGCAGGTCAACCGGCGCGACGACATCGACAGCGACGACACGGCCGCGCGCGCCGCGCAGCGGCACGCGCTCGGTCTCGCCCACCGGGGTTATGCGCTCGCCGATCAGCCGTTCCATTTCGGGAAGCGGCAACAGCGGCCCGGAAAAAGCAAAGCAATCGTCGGTCAGTTGCGCCATCAGCGAATAATCCCAATACGCTGCATCGTCTTCCGCTCGTCCCCGCGACCCGTCTTCGCCAAGGGGCTTCGACGGGCCGAAGCCCAGGCCCTCCGAAGCGCCAGCGAAGGAGGGAAGCGTGGACCCAGTTCTCTATTGAATCCTTGCTACATGGCTCCTGGATCCCCGCTTTCGCGGGGATGAGCGGAGTATATGGTACAATTCCGGCATCGCTAGCTGGCCGCCACCTGTTCGATCGCCACGGCGTGCTTGAGCAGCAGGTCGGCGACCGCGTCGATATCGTTGAGATCGACCACCGGCACTTGAGCATCCGGCAATGCGCTGTCGGACGCGACCGCGACGATATGCGGATCGTCCGGATGCAGCAGCGGCTTGCCGTTGGCGACGCGGTGAATTTCCAGCTTTGGGAAAGCGTCGCGCTTGAAGCCTTCGACCAGCACCAGATCGACCGGCGACATCTTGGCGACCAGATGCGGCAAATCCCACTCGGGTTCGTCGCGCAATTCGTGCAGCATCGCCCAGCGTTTGCCGGAGGAGATGATGACCTCGGTCGCCCCCGCCGCGCGGTGCATGAATGAATCCTTGCCCGGCGTGTCGAGGTCGAAACCGTGATGCGCGTGCTTGAGCGTCGAGACACGGATGCCGCGCCCGAGGAGGCACGGGATCAGCTTGGTGACGAGCGTGGTTTTGCCGGAGCCGCTCCAGCCGGCGAGGCCGATAATGCGCATGACGCCTTATAGAGCGTTTTCGAGCGAAGTGGATACCGGCCGTCGCCGGCCATGCCGGCTCGTCCGGCGACGGCCGGTTCGCGTGAAGAAAGCGCGTCAAACCAAAAAGCTAGCCATCGGCCGGCTGCATGCCGATGGCGCGGATTTTGTCGCGCGTTTTCTCGTCGCGCAGCGCCGAAAGAAAAGCCTGCACCGCCGGCCGCGTGCGCCGGCTTTCAACGACGAGAAAATCGTAATGTTCGGGTGCAACGGGAAGAAAGCCGAGGCCGTATAAGTCCGCCACCGGTTCGATGGCGAGACCCCAATCGGCGCGGCCTTGCGCGATTGCCGTCGCCACCGCGTTATGAGATTTCGGCTGGTTGGCGTAACCGGGCGGCCGCGCGCCATCGAGCAGTCTGTCGATCAGCACGCGCGTGCCGGCCCCGGCATTGCGCGACACCATCAGCGCGCTACGGTCGGCGAGGATCGTCTTGATCGCATCGGTCGCGCTCTTTCCTTCAAACCGGGCGTCGCCGGCGCGAAACAGCACGCCCTGCATGCGCCGCCATCCGGACACAAGCGACAGCGCTGCTGTCGCCAAATGCCGGTTGTAGTCACCGCTCTGCGGATCGATGAGATGAACCGGCGCGATGTCGCATTGGCCGCGTGTTGCCGCCGCGACGCCGCCGAGACTGCCGACAGCAAGTGTGCGCGCCGAGAAGCCGCGCTCGGCCAGGGCCCCGACCAGCGCGTCGAGCGCAACGTCGTGGCTGCCCATGATGACGAGATCGGGCGCGCGCGCGGCGCTGCCGATCAAGGTGACCTTCGCCTGCGTATCGGCATCGAGCGCCGTTGCCAGCGCGTCGATCTCGAGAAAGCCGTCGGCCTGGGAGAAGCTCGTCACCGCGCCCGAGCCCTTGTCCGTTGGGAAAGCAACCGGCTCACCCTCGCCTTCTATCAGCGACACCAGCACGAATTCCTTGCGGCCCAACTCGGATGCAATGCGCACCGGCACGCGCGCCTCGATCGTTTGCGCGGCTTCCGGCGGCAGACCGGCGAGCGCGCGAATGACCGGCGCGACGAAAGCGTGAAACGTGAAGATCGCCGAGGTCGGAAAGCCCGGCAGCACAACGAGCGGCATCTTGCCGATCACGGCAAGGCACAGCGGCTTGCCGGGCTTGAGCGCGACGCCGTGCACCAGAATGCCCGGCGCGCCGAGCTTCGACACGATGGCGTGCGACAGATCGCCCGCGCCTTTCGAGGTGCCGGCCGACAGCACCACCATGTCGCTTTGCCCGAGCGCGGCGCGCACGGCCTTTTCCAGCGCCGCCGCGTCGTCGGGAACAGCGCCGAAGGCGATTGCGTCGCCGCCCGCCTCGGTGATCGCGGCGGCGATGATCGCGCCGTTGCTGTCGAAGATGCCGGCCGGTTTCAGCGGCTGACCCAGCGGCACCAGTTCGTCGCCGGTCGAAATAACCGCGACCTTCGGCCGGCGCACCACATCGACAACGGCGAGCCCACAGGCCGCCAGCATGCCTATTTCGCGCGAGCCGATGCGCGCGCCCTTGCGCAGCAGCGTTTCGCCACGGGCAATGTCGGAGCCGGCATAGGAAATGAATTGTCCCGGTGCGACAGCGCGCTGCAACTCAATGCCGAACGCGCCGCGTTCGATCAGTTCGGTGTGCTCAACCATCACCACCGCGTCGGCGCCGCGCGGGATGACACCGCCAGTCGCAATCGTGGTGGCGGTGCCGGGGCCGACTTCCAGTTGAGGCGCGTCTCCACAGGCAATCACTTCGGCGTTGAGCGTGAGCGTCTTCGGCGTCGCGTTGCCGGCGCCGATCGTGTCGGTGGCGCGCACCGCGAAACCGTCGACATTGGAACGGTCGAACGGCGGCGCATCGACCGGAGCAACGATGTCGTGCGCCAGTACGCGCGTCAGTGCATCGGCAAGCGAAACCGTCTCCGCGCCAAGCGGCGACAGGTCGAGATATTTTTCAAAACGCGCGCGCGCTTCCTCGGCCGGCACCACGTCGAGAAACTGTTCCTGGCGCGCCGCCGCGCGAATGCGTGCAATCAGGGCGCTGTCTTGCGTGGTTTTCGCGGTGTCGTTCATGGCCACGGCCTTATCGCAACCATGCTGCCGACGGAATAGCCCTCGCTTTCCGCCGGCACCAGAATCCAGCCGTCCGAACGGCTCAGCGACGACAGCGGCAGATATTTGCTTGCCAGCGGCTCGGCCATGTTCTCGGCGCGCCGCACCGGCACGATCTCGGCGAGGCCGATCGTCGACGTCACCTTGCGCCCGAGCGGCAAAGTTTCGCCGGGCTCGTGCTGATGATGCGCCGCCGCCAGCCGGTCCAGAAGGCGCCGCCCGACCGTGAGCCAGACCGCCAGCGAGGCGTCGAGCCGGCCCGGCAGCAGCAATATCGGACGCGGACCGGCAAAGCCGAGTGCCGCGGTCTCGCCCGGCGAAATGGCGATGCCATGCACCGCCACTTCGCAATCGCGCGCCATCGTGTGAACGCTGGTGTCGTTGCGGCCGCTTCCGGTGCCGCCGATGACGATAATGGCGTCGCTCGATTCCGCCGCCAATACGGTGCCGAGATCGCGGCCGGCGTCGTCGAGCCTGACCGCGCCGCCACGCCGTTCGATGTCGCCGGCAATAAGCCGCGCCGCGGCAGTGACGATGCCGCTGCCGCGCAATGGCAGCACCCGGATGCGCGGTTCGTGCACGGTGATGCGCGACAGGCCGGCGGCGGCGAAGGCCGCGATGTCGGTCATGCGCAACCGCTCGCCGGCGCGCCGCAGCGGAACAGCAGGGTTGCTGTCGCCGCCGACCGGCAGAACGCCGTCGCCGGGATTGACCGTCACCAGCGCTTCGGCGTTGCCGCCTGCGATCTTTACCGCGTCGAATGGTGCGATGCTGTCGGTGTCGGGCGGCAGCGGCTGCCCGGCTTCGATGCGCTGCGGCGTGCGTAACAGCCGCACCGGCGCATAGCCGCCCGCGCCCAGAGTGGCATCGGCGCAAAGCGCCCAGCCGTCGGCCAGTGCCAGCATCGCTGTCGGCCGCGTCGCCGCCACCGCATCGGCCGCCAGCGTCCGGCCGGATGCCGCGGTAACGTCGAGCGTGCGCGGCGGCACCGACTTGACCCGCTTTTCGACGGTCGCCAGCACGTCGGTCAGCGGCGTCAGCCGCGAAATCGTCTGTATTGTCTCGGACGCCGCCGCCATAATGTCTTGCTTGACCTTCCCGCCATCGAGAAGCCTCAGTCTACCCCAACACGGCGCCCGACAGGAGCGAAGCTTTGACCGAAAAGACCATGAACCTGCGGGGCCTGAAATGTCCGCTGCCGGCGCTGCGGGTCAGGAAAATGCTGTCCTCGCTCCAGAGCGGCGACCTGATCGTTGCCGAATGCACCGATCCGCTGGCCGCGATCGATATTCCGAACCTGCTGCGCCAGACCGGCGACACTTTGGAAGGCCAGGAACAGGGTAAAGAACAAGGGAAAGACCTGCTGACGTTCCGGATTCGGAAGACGTAATTCGGGCAAAATGCTGGACTTTGACGCCGGGCCTTTCCACCTGTAGCCAGACGCACGCAATCGCTCTGGCATAAGGTTGAAATGGCTCCTCCTCCCCTCCTGCAACTCACCGGCATCAAGCTTACCTTCGGTGGAACACCGCTTCTGTCCGGGGCTGACCTCTCGGTTTCGACCGGCGAGCGCGTGTCGCTGGTCGGCCGCAACGGCTCCGGTAAATCGACATTGCTGAAGATAGCGGCCAGACAGGTCGAACCGGACTCCGGCACCGTGTTCGTGCAACCCGGCGCGCTGGTGCGCTATCTCAGGCAGGAGCCGGATTTCGGCAGCCACGCCACAACGTTGTCTTACGTCGAGGCCGGACTCAAACCGACCGACGATCCCTACATCGCCCGTCATCTGCTCGAAGAACTCGGCCTCACCGGCGAGGAAGACCCCGCGCATCTGTCCGGCGGCGAAGCGCGCCGCGTCTCGCTCGCCCATGTTCTTGCCCCCTCGCCTGACATCCTGCTGCTTGATGAGCCAACCAACCATCTCGACCTGACGACCATCGAATGGCTGGAGCGCGACCTCGATTCCCGCCGCACGGCGCTCGTCCTCATCAGCCACGACCGGCGCTTTCTCTCGACATTGTCGCGCACCACCGTCTGGCTCGACCGCGGCACGACCAAGCGGCTGGAGCGCGGCTTCGCCCATTTCGAGGAATGGCGCGACACGATTCTGGCCGAAGAGGAAACCGCGCAGCACAAGCTCGACCGCCGCATCGTGATGGAAGAACACTGGATGCGTTACGGCGTCACCGGACGGCGCAAGCGTAATATGCGCCGTGTCGGACATTTGCAGGCGTTGCGCGAGGCGCGCCGCACCTATCGCGGCGCCACCGGCAACGCCACCATCACGGCGGGCTCCGCCGCGCCGTCGGGCGCGCTGGTGATCGAGGCCAAGAACCTCAACAAGACCTATGGCGACCGCGCCATCGTCTCCGATTTCTCGATGCGCATTGCTCGCGGCGACCGCATCGGCATTGTCGGGCCGAACGGTACCGGCAAGACCACGCTCATCAATATGCTGATCGGCGCACTGGAGCCCGACTCAGGCTCGGTCAAACTCGGCTCGACGCTCGCCATCGCCACGCTCAACCAGCATCGCGACAGCCTCGATCCGAACGTCACCGTTGCCGACGCGCTGACCGGCGGCAGCGGCGAAACGGTAATGGTCAACGGCGTCGCCAAACACGTCATCAGCTACATGAAGGACTTTCTGTTTTCGAGCGAACAGGCGCGCACGCCGCTCGGCAAACTGTCCGGCGGCGAGCGCGGCCGTCTGATGCTGGCGCAGGCTTTGGCCAAGCCGTCGAACCTGCTGGTGCTCGACGAACCGACCAACGATCTCGACATGGAAACGCTCGACGTTCTGGAAGACGTGATCGGCGATTATCCCGGCACCGTGCTGCTGATTTCGCACGACCGCGATTTTCTCGACCGACTGGTGTCCGGCGTCATCGTGCCGGAAGGCGACGGGCGCTGGACCGAATACGCCGGCGGCTATTCCGACATGCTGGCGCAGCGCGGCGCGGATTTGCGGCGCGACCAGCCGACGCAAGAGTCGAAGCCGGAAACCGCCAAGGTAAAGTCCTCGCGCGGTGCGGCCGCGCCGAAGCAGAAAATGAGTTTCAAGCACAAGCACGCGCTTGAGACCTTGCCCAAGACCATCGCCACGCTTCAGGCCAAGGCCGACGATTTGCAGGGCAAACTCGCCGATCCCAAGTTCTATCAACGCGACCGCACTGGATTTGAGAAAATCACGTCGGACCTCGGCGAAACCCAGCGCAAGCTGGCGGCGGCCGAAGAGCAATGGCTTGAGCTGGAAATGATGCGCGAGGAAATGGCGGGGGGATAGCCGTCCGCTCGTCCCCGCGAAGGCGGGGACCCAGGGCTGCAAAATTCAAGCTGAAGATTTTGATTCTGGATTCCCGCCTCCGCGGGAATGAGCGGAGTATGGCGCCAAGGCCCGGGCCTCACACCTTGATCTCGTGCACGCGCAGGCCCTCACCCGCCCTATGGGAGGTGAAGCGCAGATGCTGAAAGACCCGCTCAAATTCGCATCTTGCTTTAAGAAAACCGGCGCGGCGCAAACGGTTCGGCGGGACAGGAAGGTTCCTTGCCGTCGATAAGATCGGCGGCGAGCCGCGCACTGCCGCAGGCCAGCGTCCAGCCCAACATGCCATGTCCCGTATTGAGGAACAGCCCGTCGACCGGCGAAGCACCGATAATCGGCCGGCTGTCCGGCGTGATCGGACGCAAGCCCGCCCAAGGCGCATCTGAATCGCCCGCGTCGAGTCCAAAAATCTCGGACGCTGCCGCTTGCAGCGCAACGATACGGTCGGGATCAATCCCTCGGTCGTACCCTTTGAAGTCGGCGAAACCGGCGATCCGGGTCGCGCCTTCAAGCGGCGCATAGACGATCTTGCGGCTGTAGTCGGTGACACTGTGACCGAGCGCGTCGCCGGCAATGGTGATCGAGTGCCCTTTCACCGGATAGATCGGCAGATCGAAACCGCAGGCGCGGGCGAAGGCTTTCGACCCCGAACCGAGCGACAGCACAAATTGGTCGGCTTCGATGGGGCCGTCCGGCGTCTCGATCGCGACGAGTCTGCCATCTCCCATCGCCGGTTTCCCGAGCGGCGTCGCCATGTGAATGGTGACGTTGTTGCGCTTTTGCAGCCGTGCGAACAATGCGGCGCAGAACAGTGCACAGTCACCGACCTGTTCCGATGCCGTATAAACGCCACCGGCAAATTCATTCGGCCTCAGCGTCAAGCGCGGTTCGAGCGCCAGGCATTCCGCCGGCGTCAGCACCTCCTGCGCCACGCGCGCGTTTGACTCCGGCTGCGCGCCAGCAAAATCGTCCGCCGCGCGATAGACCACCAGCTTGCCGGCGGTGCGCAAACCGTAATCGAGATCGAGCCGCTCCGTCAGCCGCTTCAGTTCGGCGCGGCTCAATCCGGCGAGCGCCAGTTGCGCCGCCGTGGTCGTCTCGACGGCGTTGGCATTGCATTCGCGCAAGAAACGAATGCCCCAGCGGATGAGTTCAAGATCGAGCGATACGCGGATCGCGTCGTCGCCGCCAAAAAACATCGACGGCAGCTTGCGCAGCATCGCCGGCGACGCCAGCGGCGCGACAAAGGCGTAAGAGAGTTGCGCGCCGTTGGCGGCGCTCGCCTCCGCTCCCGGCGTCGGATGGCGATCGACAATCGTCACGTCATGGCCGGCCTCGGCCAGCGCCCAGGCAGACGTCAGGCCAACCACGCCGGCGCCGAGAATGCAGATTTTCATAGGCTTTACTTGGTTCGACCCCGCGCGTTCCGCCAGCGGCGCCCGCTACGGCACGAAGCAAGATTAAGGCCGCTAAACCTCAATTTTGATGCTCAGGCTGCATTATGCAATATTTGCATGATGCACGAAGACAGAGACGGTTATCGTTCCGTCAGCATCGTGCGTATCCGGGTGGGCGATGGATTTTCGGTGGCTACAGGATTTCTTGAGTCTGGCGGAGGTGAGCAATTTCACCGAGGCCGCCGCGACTCGGCACAGCTCGCAGCCGGCCTTCAGCCGCCGCATCCAGGCGCTCGAATCGTGGCTCGGAGTCGAACTGATCGACCGCTCCTGTTATCCGACCAAGCTGACGCCGGCCGGCGAGCGCTTCCGCCGCACCGCCGCCGACATGGTGCAGAACATGGTCGACGCGCGCGCCGGCATCCTCGGCGAACCCCTTACCGGAAACGAGACCATTGCCTTTGCGATGCCGCACACGCTCGCCATCAATAATTTTCCGGAGTGGTGGAAAAGCTGGAGCGAGGCAACCGGCGCATCCTCATGCCGTCTGCTCGCCACCAACGTGCATGACGCGGTGACCGCGCATGTCGCCGGCCTCGCCGACGTTCTGCTCTGCTTTCATCATGCGCAGCAGCCGATATTCCTTGATCCCGATCATTACGACCGCGTCGCCATCGCCAGCGAATGGTTCCGGCCTTACACCGCGGTGCGGCGCGGCCAGCCGGCATTCAAGTTGCCGGGAACGGCCAAGGCACCCTTTCCTCTCTTGAACTATTCGCCGAGCACCTTCCTCGGCCGCATGGTCGATCTCATCGTACAATCGGCACCGGTGCCGGTCCACAGCTTCAACGCCTGTGAATCCGATCTCGCCAGCGCCATCCATAATATGATCGCCGCCGGTCACGGCATCGGCTGGCTGCCGGAATCGGCCGCCGCCGAGGCCGTCGCCAAAGGCAAGATCAAGCCCGCCGGCGATAACCGCTGGTCGGTGCCGCTCACCGTTTTTGCTTATTGCGACCGTTCGCGCAGCGTCCCGGCGGCGCAGCGTCTGATGGCGCATTTGCGCGAATCCACCGTGGTCTTTCTCGCCGACGACCGGAAGTCGGCTCCCGTTACAGCAGGCGCGCGTTCATGACTCACGTGATGCATCGTCAGATCGGCAAGGACTATCCCGTCGCGGTGCGCGGCGAAGGCGTCCACATCTACGATTCGACCGGCAAGCAATATATCGACGCTTCCGGCGGCGCCGCCGTCTCGTGCCTCGGCCACGGCCACAAGGACGTCACCGAGGCGATACGGGCGCAGCTCAATGCCCTCGAATTTGCGCATACGAGCTTCTTCACGACGCCGGCGCTTGAGGCTCTCGCCGACGACCTCGCGGCACACGCGCCGCCCGGCCTGACGCACACCTTCTTCGTCAGCGGTGGATCGGAAGCCGTCGAAGCCGCGCTCAAGCTCGCCCGGCAATATGCCGTCGAGGCCGGGCAGCCGCAGCGCCGCTATCTGATTTCACGGCGGCAGAGCTATCACGGCATCACCTTCGGCGCGCTGGCCATCGGCGGCCGCCCCTCGGCGCGCCGTGATTTCTCGCCACTGTTGATCGAAACGCAACACGTCTCGCCGGTTTACGAATATCGCGACCGCCGCGCCGATGAGACGCCGCAAGCCTACGGCGAAAGGCTGGCGCAAGAGCTTGAGGCCAAGATCGACGAACTCGGCGGCGACAATGTCCTCGCCTTCATTGCCGAAACCGTGGTCGGCGCCACATTGGGCGCGGTGCCGCCAGTGCCCGGCTATTTCAAGCGCGTGCGCGATATCTGCGACCGCCACGGCATCCTGCTGATCCTCGACGAAGTCATGTGCGGCATGGGCCGCACCGGCACGTTGCACGCCTGCGAACAGGACGGCATAGCGCCGGATCTGATGGCCATCGCCAAGGGGCTGGGCGGCGGCTACATGCCGATCGGCGCGCTGATGATGAGCGAGAAAATCTATAACACCATCGCCACCGGCTCCGGCGCGTTCCAGCACAGCCACACTTATACCGGCCATCCTCTCGCCGCCGCCGCTGCGCTCGCCGTGCAGAAGGTCATCCGCCGCGACAATCTCCTCGCCAACGTGCGTGACCAGGGCGCCAGGCTGACGCGTCGATTGCAGGAGCGGTTCGGCAATCATCCTTTTGTCGGCGACGTGCGCGGCCGCGGCCTGTTCCAGGGCGTCGAGATCGTCGCCGACCGCGGCAGCAAGGAGCCTTTCGATCCGGCGCGCAAATTGCACGCGCGGATCAAGCAGGAAGCGATGACGCGCGGCCTGATGGTTTACCCGATGGGCGGCACCGTCGATGGCGTGCGCGGCGATCATGTTTTGCTAGCGCCGCCATTCATCAGCGATAACGATACGATCGATAAGATCGTCGAAAGATTGGGAGAATCAATCGACGCGGCGACCGGCATTTAAACGATTCGTATTGCGGTGACGTGCCGAAATGCGAGACTGTGGGTCAAGACAAGAAACGATCACGTTGCGGCCCCGCGTGATGCGAAGCGCATGCAAATAAGCGTGCGCAGGTCAACTTGTGCAAAAGAGTTCAATTAACAAACATCGGAGGGATTTGACTATGAAGACGATGAAATTAAGCGGCCGCCTCGCAGCGGCCGGCTTGATCGCCTTGCTCGGCGCCGCCACGCCGGCAGCCGCCCAGCAGAAATTCGTCACCATCGGCACCGGCGGCGTCACCGGCGTTTATTACGCGGTCGGCGGCGCGGTTTGCCGCTTGATGAACAAGGATCGCGCTTCCACCCACCTGCGCTGCTCGGTCGAATCGACCGGCGGTTCGGTGTTCAACGTCAACGCCATCAAGTCGGGCGAACTCGATTTCGGCCTGACGCAGTCGGACATTCAATATAACGCCGCCAAAGGCGAGGCCCAGTTCAAGGGCAAGGCCGATCCCGATCTGCGCGCGGTGTTCTCCGTGCATCCCGAACCGTTCACCGTGCTGGCGCGCAAAGATGCGGGCGTCACCAAGTTCGAGGACTTCAAGGGCAAACGCTTCAATGTCGGCAATCCGGGTTCGGGCACCCTCGCCTCGATGGAGGAACTGCTGAAGCAAATGGGCTGGACCAAGGGTGACTTCTCGCTCGCCGCCGAACTCAAGGCCGACGAGCAAGGCACTGCCCTTTGCGACAACAAGATTGACGGCTTCTATTACGGCGTCGGCCATCCGTCGGCCGCGATCCAGGATCCGACCACGGCGTGCGGCGCCAAGCTGATCCCGCTCACCGGCGCTGCCGTCGAGGCGTTGATCAAGGCCCATCCGTACTACGCCAAGGCGACGATCCCGGGCGGCATGTACGCCAACAATCCGACCCCGACCGATACCTACGGCGTGCTGGCGACGGTCGTCACCTCATCCAAGGTCGCCGACAGCACCGTCTATGCGCTGGTGAAAGCCGTTTTCTCGAACTTCGACGAGTTCAAGAAACTGCACCCGGCCTTCGCTCATCTGGAGCCGAAAGATATGATCACGAAGGGCCTGTCGGCCCCGCTGCATCCGGGCGCCATCAAGTACTACAAAGAAAAGGGCTGGATGTAGGCTCGACGGCATAAAGGGGCGGCTTTGGCCGCCCCTTTCCTATTTCGAGACATGAGCGCACTTCGTGGGGGAATGCGATGACCGATACCAACCGCGCGATACCGGCGCATGTCGATCTCGAAGACATGGTCGCGCAGGCCGATACCGGCGGCCGCAAGCCGACCGGATTCAGTAAATCGTTCGTTTTCACCGTCGCTCTTGCATGGGCGCTGTTTCAGCTCTGGTACGCATCGCCGCTCCCGTACAAGCTCGGTTGGGGTGTGATCCCCGATGGGCACGCCCGCATCATTCATCTGACGTTCGCGTTCCTGCTGGCCTTCACCACTTTTCCGGCGCGAAAATCCTCGCCGCGCGAATACATTCCGATCCTCGATTGGATGCTGGCCGCCGTCGGCGTCATCGTTGCCGGTTATCTGATCGTATTCTACCGGGATATATCGTTGCGTCCGGGCTTGCCGACGACGACGGATGTCGTGGTTTCCGTCATCGGCGTGTTGCTGTTGCTTGAGGCCGCCAGACGCGCCGTAGGCCCCGCGCTCGCCATCATCGCGGCAGTGATGCTGCTCTATATCTTCGCCGGTCCCTGGCTGCCGGGCATGATGGGGCACAAGGGCGCCTCGCTCTCGCGCGTGGCGTCGCAGATGTGGCTGACATCGGAAGGCATATTCGGTGTCGCGCTCGGCGTTTCGACCAACGTCGTATTCTTCTTCGTGTTGTTCGGCAGCCTGCTGGAGAAGGCCGGCGCCGGCAATTTCTTCATTCAGATGGCCTTCGCGATGCTCGGCACATTTCGCGGCGGTCCGGCGAAAGCCGGCGTCGTCGCGTCCGGCATGACCGGCATGATTTCCGGCTCCTCGATCGCCAACACGGTGATGACCGGCACCTTCACCATTCCGCTCATGAAACGCGTCGGCTATTCCGCGGTGAAAGCCGGCGCCATCGAAGCGGCGGCCGGCGTCAACGGCCAACTGATGCCGCCGGTGATGGGCGCGGCGGCGTTCCTGATCGCCGAATACGTCGGCATCAGTTACGCGGAAGTGGTCAAGCACGCCTTTCTGCCGGCGTTCCTGACTTACGGCGCGCTGTTTTACATTGTCGATATCGAAGCGGCCAAGCTCGGCCTGCGCGGCCTGTCGCGATCCTCCACCGTTCCGATTCATCTTTCGTTGATGCGCGCGTTGATGACGGTCTGCGGCATTATTATTCTGAGTGGCGCCGTTTATTGGGGTATCGGCTGGACGAAAACCATGTTCGGCGACGCGGCGACATGGGTTCTCGGCGTCGCGCTCCTCGTGGCCTATGTCGGCCTCATCCGCTACAAAGCGAAATATCCGGACCTCGCTCTCGACGATCCGTCGAAGAAGATCATCAAAGTGCCGGACTTCTTCGACACCGCGCGTACCGGTCTGCACTACCTGCTGCCCGTCGTCGTCCTCATCTGGTGCCTGATGGTGGAGGAAATGTCTCCCGGGCTGTCCGCCTTCTGGGGAACGATTTTCCTGATCTTTATCATGATCACCCAGCGCCCCTTGATCGCGTACTTTCGCGGCGAGGACGCATTCCACGCCCGTTTACGCGAGGGGCTGGACGACTTGATCTCCGCCTTTCAGGGCGCCTCGCGCAATATGACCTCGGTCGGCATCGCCACCGCGTGTGCCGGCATCATCGTCGGCACTGTATCGCTGACCGGCATCGGCCTGGTGATGACCGAACTGGTCGAGACCGCGTCCGGCGGCAATCTCATGCTGATGCTGTTCCTGACCGCGCTCATCTGCCTCATCTTGGGCATCGGCATGCCGACCACCGCGAATTACATTGTGGTCGCGACCCTGATGGCACCCGTTCTGGTCGAGGTCGCGCAACAAAACGATCTCGCGGTGCCGCTGGTCGCCGTGCATCTGTTCGTGTTCTATTTCGGATTGATGGCGGACGTGCATCCGCCGGCAGGGCTGGCCGCTTATGCCGCCGCTGCCATCTCCGGCGCCGACCCGATCAAGACCGGCCTGCAAGGATTCTGGTACGAAATCCGGACCGGGCTGCTGCCGTTCATCTTCATCTTCAATACCGAAATACTGCTGATCGACGTCGGCAGCGTCTCTCATTTCCTTTTTATCGTCGGCTGCTCGATCCTCGCCATGGGTTGCTTTGTGGCCGCAACGCAAAACTGGCTGCTGACGCGCAACCGGTGGTACGAAACCATCGCCTTGCTGCTGATCTGTTTCACCTTGTTCAGGCCCGGCTATTGGCAGGACCAGGTGCAACCGGCATTCAATGCGCGGCCGCCGGCGGAAATCATGGCCGTCGCCGATACGGTGCAACACGATCAGACGCTGCGCTTCCACGTCAAGAGCCAATCGCGCGCTGGAGACGATGTCGATAAACTGATCCGGCTGACGATGCGTCCCGGTAAAACCGGTGCTGAACGTATGCAGGGTGCCGGACTGACGTTGCAAACGCTCGGCGACAAGACCACGGTCAAACTGGTCAATTTCGGCAGCGAGGCCGGCAAATACGGGCTGACTCCCGGAGACGAGGTCGTCTCTGTGCTGGTGCCGGCACAGCGGATGAGCCGCTATTGGTTTGCGATTCCGGCCTTGCTGTTGCTGGCGGGCATCGTCCTGCTGCAACTGCGGCGGCGGCGCGCGCCGGTGCTGGCGACGGCAAGTTGATTGATTAAGTTGATCCATTAACGAGAATCGGCGGCGAGCTTTATGGCTCGCCGCCGATCTCAAATAAAAACGACGATTGTCTGAGAGTTACGACTGTCCGGCGATGGTGACGCGCGGCAACGGCGTCACCGATTCCTTGCCGACGACCTTCATGCGTTGCGGCTTTGCCGCGCTCGACGCCGCTGCTTTTCTGGCGCCGCTTTTCTTCGCGGCAGTTTTTGGCTTGGTTTTGGTCTTGGCTTTGGCGCCGGACTTGGCTTTTGCGGTTTGTACCTTTTCCTTCGATTTGGTCTTGGATTTGACTTTCACGTTGGCTTTAAGTTTGGCGAACTCACTCTTCAATTTCTTGAATTTCTTTTTCAGCGCTTTAATCGTTACGTCTTTTTTCGACATGTTCGCACTCACCGTTCGTTGCGGCTGAAATCAATGACCTTGCATCAAATGTTAGTGGAGCGGCGGCGGCGAGTCAGCATGCCAGCCGTGCCGCGGGCGACGAATTTTTATGACAGATTTGTGATCAATCGCCGCCATCGCGGCGCATCAAGCCCAGCGTCGATGCCACGCCTGGAACATCAGCACCGTCCATAGCGACGCCTGCCAGTTGCGGCGTCCGTCAAGATGCTCTTGGAAACGCTGGCGAATTGCCTTGGCATCGAAAATACCGCCAGCCCGCAGCGATTGTTCCGACAACAAATCCTGCGCCCAGTCGACCAGCGGCCCGCGAATCCATTCGCCGAACGGGATGCCGAATCCCATCTTCGGACGCTCGATCAACTCGGCCGGCACGTGACGATAGAGAATGCGGCGCAGGATGCGCTTGCTGTCGCGGCCGCCGCCGAGTTGCGCGCGCGGCAACCGCCAGACGTATTCCACCACGCGGTGATCGAGCAGCGGCACGCGCGCTTCCAGCGCCACCGCCATGCTGGCGCGATCGACTTTCGCCAGCACATCGCTCGGCAGATAATGCATCATGTCGAAATAACGCAGCCGGGCGACGCGGTCCGGCAAATCCCGGGCGATGCCGTCTTCGTCCCAGACGCCGGCGGGCTCTCGCGCGCCGGGTAGCGCCTCGCGCGGCTCGGACCATTGCGCGATCATGCCGCGATACATGCTCTCGGTCGTTTGCAGCGTCATGATGCCGGCGGTCTTGTGAATCTTGTCGCCGGCGTGGCGCACTTGCAGGCGGCGCGGCAAAGCCTGCGCCAGACGATCCCATCCTTCGACCGACACCATGCGCAGAGCGCCGCTGGCGCCGCGCAACAACGGACGCGGCACGCTTCCGGTCAAGCGCGACAGACGCTCAACCCAATGATAGCGATTGTAACCGCCAAAGCACTCGTCGCCGCCATCGCCAGAAAGCGCGGCCGTGACGTGACGACGCGCCAGTTCGGACACGAGAAAGGTCGGTATCTGCGATGAATCGGCGAACGGCTCATCGTAGATGTCGGGCAGCCGGCCGATCACGGCTTGCGCTTCCGCCGGCGCGACGATCAATTCGGTGTGGTCGGTGCCGAGATGTCTGGCGACGGCGCGGGCGTGAACGGCCTCGTCATAGGCCTTCTCGTGATAGCCGATCGAGAACGTCCGCACCGGCCGGCTCGATTGCGTTTGCATCAGCGCGACCACCGCCGACGAGTCGATGCCGCCCGACAGAAACGCGCCGAGCGGAACGTCGGCGACCATTTGCCGGCCGACCGCATCCCGCAGCAGCGTTTCGAGTTCGTCGGTCACCTCCGTATCGCTGCGCCGATCGAGATGGTGTTGACCGTCGACGGCGATCTCGCGCAGGTTCCAGTAACAAGTGAGTTTCGGATCCTCGCCGCTGGCGACGCTGAGGATATGCGCGGGCGGGAGCTTGAAGGCGTCGCGATAGATCGTGCGCGGCGCGGCGATGCAGGCCGAGCGCAGATAAGCGGCGACCGCCTGCATGTCGAGACTGGCGTCGAAGCGCGGATGCGCGCGCAACGCGCGCAATTCCGAGCCGAACAAAAGCCCACTAGTGCCGAGCCGGCCCCAATACAACGGCTTGATGCCGAGCCGGTCGCGTACGAGCCAGAGCCGGCGGTCGCGCCGGTCCCACAGCGCCAATGCAAAGATGCCGTTGAACTTCTTGACGGCCTCGACGACGCCCCACAACGTGACGGCTTCGAGAATAACCTCGGTATCGGAATGGCCGCGCCAGTTGACGCGATGGCCTTCGGCTTCGATCTGGCTACGCAAATCCTCGGTGTTGTAGAGTTCGCCGTTATAGGTGGTGATCCAGCGCTCGTCGGCCGACGCCATCGGCTGCGCACCGGCCGCCGTGAGATCGACAATCGACAGCCGCCGGTGCCCGAGACCGACGCCAGAGACGTCATCGATCCAGACGCCGTCAGCATCCGGGCCGCGGTGCGCAAGCGTATCGGTCATGCCTTGCGTCAGAGCGCCAAGCTCGGTCGCGCTGGCTTGCGTTGCAAGCAATAGCCCGGCAATTCCGCACATCGCTTAAATGGCTCCAGGCATCGGAGGAAGCATCCGAAAATGCATCAGAGGATATTTCGCCGCACGATCTCCTCGATCACCTCGTTCGCCAGCACCTCGGCGGGTTTACGATCGGTCCGCAGATGAAGCTCGGCATTCTCCGGCGCTTCGTAAGCCTGATCGACGCCGGTGAAATTCTTGATCTCGCCGGCCAAAGCGCGGCGATAAAGTCCCTTAGGATCGCGCGCAATGCATTCCTCGAGCGGCGTATCGACGAAGACCTCGATGAATTCGCCGTCGCCGAGCAGCTCTCGCACCATCAAGCGCTCATCGACGAACGGGGAGATGAACGAACACAACACGATCAGGCCGGACTCGGCCATCAGCTTGGCCACTTCGCCGATGCGCCGGATATTTTCAACCCGGTCCGCCTCGGTAAAGCCAAGGTCCTTGTTGAGCCCATGACGAATATTATCGCCGTCGAGCAGCATGGTGTGGACGCCGCGCGCATTGAGCGCGACCTCGACCAGATTGGCGATGGTCGATTTTCCGGAGCCCGACAGGCCGGTGAACCACAACACCGCCGGCTTGTGACGCATCAGCGACACGCGGACGGCTTTCGTCACCGTATGATCGTGATGATAAATATTGGTCGCGCGCCGCAACGCGAAGTCGATCATGCCGGCGGCGACCGTCTCGTTGGAATAGCGGTCGATCAGGATGAACGCACCGGTGTCGCGGTTGTCGGCATAAGCGTCGAACACGATCGGGCGCGCCGTCGACAGATTGCAGACGCCGACTTCGTTCAGCGTCAGCGTCTTGGCGGCAAGTTTGGACAGCGTGCCGACATCGATCCGATGCCGCAGTTCGGTCACCGTCGCCGTCACCGTGCTGTGACCGCTCTTGAGCAAATAGGTGCGGCCGGGCAGCAGGCTATCGTCCGACATCCAGACCAGATGGGCGGCAAATTGATCGGCGACCTGAGGCCGCGCGCGCGGCGCAACGAACATGTCGCCCCGCGCCACGTCGATTTCATCGTCGAGCGTGATCGTCACCTGATCGCCGGCCCGCGCGGCATCGTCTTCGCCGGGGCCGATCACCGATCTGACCGTCGTGGCTTTGCCGGACGGCAGCAATACAACCGCATCGCCGGCTTTGACGCTGCCGCTGGAAACCGGTCCGCAAAAACCGCGAAAATCGGAGCTTGGGCGATTGACCCATTGTACCGGCATACGAAACGGCTTGCCGGCGCGGTCGTCCCCGACGTCGACCGTCTCGAGATGATCGAGCAGATGCGGTCCGTCGTACCACGGCGTATGAAGGCTGCGCGCCGAGATGTTGTCGCCATGGCGCGCCGAAATCGGAATCGCCTCGATGTGCTTGAAGTTGAGGCCGGCGGCAAACGTGCGGAACGCGGAAGCAATCTCGTCGAAAACCGTCTGGTCGAATCCAACCAGGTCGATCTTGTTGACCGCCAAGACGACGTGGCGAATTCCCAACAGGCTGACGATGATCGCATGCCGCCGCGTCTGCTTAAGCAAACCCTTGCGGGCATCGACCAGCAGCACGGCGAGATCGGCATTGGACGCGCCGGTCGCCATGTTGCGCGTATATTGCTCGTGGCCTGGCGTGTCGGCGACGATGAAGGCGCGCCGCGGCGTCGAGAAATAGCGATAGGCGACGTCGATGGTGATGCCCTGCTCGCGTTCGGCTTCGAGCCCGTCGAGCAGCAGCGCGAAGTCGATATCGGCGCCGGTGGTGCCGTGTTTCTTCGAGTCGCGTTCGAGCGATTCGAGGTGATCGTCGAAAATCAAATTCTGTTCGTAAAGCAGGCGGCCGATCAAGGTCGACTTGCCGTCATCGACCGATCCGCAGGTGATGAGACGCAAGGCCGGACGCGTCGCGGCTTCATTGGCAATGGCAGCGTTGGCCGGCGCGGCGGAGCTCGTCGATGGCGCAAGGCTGTCCATCAGAAATAGCCCTCGCGCTTCTTCTTCTCCATCGATCCGCTTTCATCGCGATCGATGACGCGGCCCTGACGTTCCGACGTCGATGAGCCGCGCATTTCGGCGATGATCGCATCGAGCGTGTCGGCGTCCGAGGGAACCGCGCCGGTCAACGGATAGCAGCCGAGCGTGCGAAACCGTACCCGCATCATCCGCGGCGTTTCGCCGGAGAGCAGCGGCATGCGGTCGTCATCGACCATGATGAGCGTGCCGTCGCGCTTGACCACCGGGCGCTCCTTGGCGAAATAAAGCGGCACCACGGGAATGTCTTCGAGGCGGATGTAGTCCCAGACGTCGAGTTCGGTCCAGTCCGACAGCGGAAACACGCGCATCGACTCGCCCGGCTTGATGCGGGTGTTAAATAGCCGCCACAGTTCGGGGCGCTGATGGCGTGGGTCCCAACCGTGGCTCGCCGAACGGTGCGAGAATATCCGCTCCTTGGCCCGGCTTTTTTCTTCGTCGCGCCGCGCGCCACCGAAGGCGACATCGAATTTCCACTTATCGAGCGCCTGGCGCAGCCCCTCGGTCTTCATCACCTGGGTATGCATCGCCGAACCCGAGGCGAACGGCGAGACGCCGCGCGCCCGGCCGTCCTCATTGACGTGCACCAGCAAATCCACGCCAAGCTGCGCGACAATTGCGTCGCGGAACGCGATCATCTCGCGAAATTTCCAGGTGGTGTCGACATGAAGCAGCGGGAAGGGAAGTTTCCCTGGCGCGAAGGCCTTGCGGGCGATGTGCAGCATCACGCCCGAGTCCTTGCCGATCGAATAGAGCATGACCGGCTTGGCGAACTCGGCCACCGTCTCGCGCATGATATAAATGGCTTCGGCCTCAAGCCGACGCAGACGGGTATTTGCGGCGCGCCAGGTCATGGGTGGGTGTCTTGCTTCACGGCGATGGGGTGCGCAACCGCGGTGAGCGGATTTTGGGCGCCCGGTTCGCTCGCGTGGCACATAGGTGGAATTCTCCCAACCAACGTGCGGTGCATACCTTGTTCATGCCATGAACGTCAAGTTGACGCCGGATCGCTCGCCTCCACAGGCTGGCATGTGGCGCCAAGATCGGGCATGCACACGGCGGTCGCGCCGTGACCGGGCATGCGGAAGCTTCACTTGGCGAAAATCTTCGGGGCAAAAGCTTTCGATCGCGAATCCTTCGCCCGGCTGGCCGACGGCCTGGCCGTCGCCCTGGTGGTCTCGCTGCCGTGGTCGACCTCGGCGACCGGTATCCTGGCGGTCTTGTGGCTGATTGCCTTCATCCCGAGTTGCGACCCCGCCGGTTTGCGACGGATCGTTCTCACGCCGGCCGGCGGCTTGCCTCTTGTGCTGGTCGCGCTCGGCGTCGCCGGCATGCTGTGGGCCGATGTCACCTGGGCGGAGCGCTTTGACGGCGTCGGCTCATTTCTCAAGCTGCTGTTCATTCCGCTGCTGCTGCACCGGTTTTCCCGTTCGAATGCCGGCCGCAACGTGCTGCTGGGCTTTCTGCTGTCCTGCGCCGCGCTGCTGCTGTTGTCGTGGATGCTGACGATTTTTCCGGCAATCCCCTGGATCCGCGTCAACAACAATCTCGGCGTGCCGGTGAAAGACTACATTTCGCAAAGCGCGATGTTCACGGTCTGCATCTTCGCCATCCTGCAACTGGCTTACGAGAAATGGCGTGGCGGCCTGCGATGGCTCGCTGCAATACTTGTCGTCATCGCCATCGTCTTTCTCGCCAATGTCTTTTACGTCGCGACCGCCCGTACCTCGCTGGTCGTGCTGCCAATATTGCTCGTCGTCTTCGGCCTGCGGCTGTTCGGCTGGAAAGGCGCGATCGGCATGGTGCTGGTATTTCTGCTGCTGGCGGCGGCGGCCTGGCCCTCGGCGCATTACCTGCGCCAGCGCGTCGATAACTTCTTTCTTGAAGTTAGGACGTTCGACCCCAACGGCAACGCCACGTCGGCCGGCGAGCGTCTGGAGTTCTGGTCGAAGTCGGTCCGCTTCATCGGACAGGCGCCGATCGTCGGCCATGGCACCGGCACAATCCGCGAACTCTTCGCCCGCGCGGCCGTCGGCAAAACCGGCATGGCGGGCCAGGTTGCGGTCAATCCGCACAATCAGATCTTCGCCGTCGGCATCCAGCTTGGCTTTATCGGCATCGCCGCGCTGCTGGCGATGTGGGCCGCTCATGTTTTGCTATTTCGCGGGCCGGGCTTTGCCGCCTGGATCGGACTGGTGGTGGCGCTCGAAAACGTCATCGGCTCTTTGTTCAATTCGCATCTGTTCGACTTCACGCACGGCTGGCTTTACGTGATCGGCATCGGCATTGCCGGCGGCATCGTGATGAGACAATCGGCCGCGCTATCGCGCGACGCGATGCGGCAAGACAATATGACGCGGACCACGGGTCGATAAAGCTGCGGCCGTGGCACGGCAAGCGCATACGCTTCGCTATCGCCTGGCGGAGCGTCGGCACGAATTTCCAATTATTGCAGACGAAGGGAACCAAACATTCCGTTCGCTCTTGGACGATAGAGGGATACGCCGCGAGAGAGTGAAGGCTCTGCTTTGCGCGGCTACACCCATCGTTGTGAGTTTATCGAGGTCGAGCATCCGCGGCGCACCGCGCATTGATCAAAAAGGACAATGACGTGACAGCGTCGCTTCCGTACATTGCGCTTCTCCTGGTTCCGTTATCGCTGGGACTGAAATATGTCGCTGGCGCTCCTTCGCTCTGGGTATTCATCTCCAGCGCAGCCGCGATTGCAATTCTCGCCGAGTGGCTGCGCCGCGCGACCGAACAGCTTGCGGAGCGCGCCGGACCGGCCATCGGCGGGCTCGTCACCGTCAGCTTCGGCAGCATCGCCGAACTGGTGCTGGCGCTGTTCGTTCTCGCTCATGGCGAGACCGCGGTGGTTCAAGCGCAGATCACCGGATCGATCATCAGCACCAGCCTGTTCGGATTAGGCTTGGCTATTCTGATCGGCGGCGCTGCGCGGGAATGGCAAACCTTCAATACCGAGAAGGCCGGCTTGCTTGCCTCGCTTCTCATTCTGGTCCTCATTGCCCTGCTGCTTCCGGCAATATTCGATTATACCGGCCGGCTTAAGGGGCACGCCGCCGAGCTGCTGATTGGCGATGAATCGCTGAGCTTGACTGCATCGGTCGTGCTGCTCGCGCTTTACGCCGCGAGCCTTGTCTACACGCTGGTTACGCATCGTAGCATTTTTTCGTCGGATGAGCCGCGCGGCAAAGCGCGGTGGCGCCTGAGGACATCGCTCGCAATCATCGTCGCCGCGACCGTCGTGATCGCGATCGAAGCCGAGATGCTGTCGGGCGCGCTCACGGCCACCGGTGACGCGCTGCATCTGTCCCCGATTTTTCTCGGCGTGATCGTGCTGGGACTGGTGGGAACCGTCGCCGATCTATTCGCCGCATCCTGGTTCGCCCATCAGGACAAAATGGGGCTCGCCTTCAACATCTGCATCGGCTCCGCCATCCAGGTTGGTCTGGTCGTCGCACCGCTGCTGGTCATCCTTTCGTGGGTGATGGGACACCCGATGAACCTCGTCTTCTCCAACCCACTGCACCTTTTCGCCATCGCGGCAACGGCGTTGATCGTCAACTCGATCGCCCGCGACGGCAAGACGACGTGGTTCGAAGGCCTGCTCCTTCTCGGCGTCTATGCGTTATTCGGGCTGGCGTTTTTCTTCGCGGCGGCGGCCTGACGATTGCACCTGCCGCACGCCGGCCTGCGAACGCGAGCCGCTTGCACGGCACGGGTCGAGCGACCCGAAAGTCCGCCGGAGGGTTCGGACTTTAGCTCGAACCCGCTACGCCGCGGGATTGGGGCCGACCGCGGGTCAAACGATATTGACGGAGAGGGAGAACGTCGCCGGGACTCTGTGCTTCGAGTTGTTGAGCGGGAGCGGAGATCGCGCAGCTTAACCCCTCTGGGCGAAAATCAAGATCAACTTGTCCATTGAACTCGCTCGCGTCAATCGCCGCCCAATCCTCAGTAGTTCACTCCGAATTCTTGCCTCTCTTTAAAGTAAGCGTTGGCGGCTTCCTTTTTCCCGGCAACTTCTTCGCGCTCGTAGATGCGGCCCCTAAATACCTCCCGCCCTTTCTATCATTGCTGGCGCTGCCCCGTAGTGACGGCGAAGCGGTATCGACGTGCTTGGTGATGTTGATGGGCCGGGGGCTGCTTTTCCCTTTTGCCGTCGCCGCGCCAGATGATGCAATCATCGCAAGCACAGACAACGCCAATACACCCGGCAGAAGAACTCTCGACATTAGCGCCTCCCATTCCGAAAACCGTGGCGTTAATTTTACGTGAGGTCAGCAATTATACATCTTGTCAGCCTGGCGTCAGCTCATGTCGTCGGAGTTAGTGCAATTAATTGCACGCACGGCTGTCCGTTGTTCTCCAATCGCTGCCAAAATGGTGCAGCGCCGCGAGCGCAGCGATGTGCCACAAACAGACCTCCTGCTCGTCGCCAATCTTGCGCGCGTACTTATAAATCGAGGTTGGTTGGCAGCGATCCAACCCCGATGACAGCAGAGAGGAAGCATTCACAAACGAGTGAAGTCAGCGTTGTTCACTACCCGAACGATACGCGGTCGGCCTATCATGTCCCTTGCTCGATTTCCGATCACAGCGCTTGGTTGCTGAACATGGGAGGACTCGATGTCACGCAAGTTCATCGACTGCCGCGAATTCCCGAGCGACAGCAATTGCACCATCGCCATCAGTGCCGACAGCGATACCGAACTGCTGGAAGCAGCAGTGCAGCACGCGGTTGCCGTTCATAAACACCAGGACACACCCGAGCTGCGTGAGATGATACGAAGCACAATGAAAGATGGCACGCCCCCGATGGCTGCGCCGGCCCGCGCCGCCTAAGCGCGACCGCAAAGCCGCAGGTGCCATTAAAGACTTAATAAAGTGGCTGCAACCACATGCGGCCTCTTACCTGTATGTTCGCTGCTCAGCGTGCCTCGATCCCCAAGTTGGGTCAAACGCGGCCTAGAGTCCGGCTTTGATGGAGTCAAAGCCGGGCTCTAGCTTTTTGTTTTGACGCGTTTTCTTCACGCGAACCGATACCCACTTCGCTCGAAAACGCTTTAGCAATTCAGCCCCACCGCTCCCGCCGACCGACCCTCGACATCAGATGCCTGGGCACGGCCATACGGAAGTGAAAGACGTTGCCACGTCGCACGACGCGGCGAATTGAACGCGGCAAACCTGCCGCCTCGCTGGCCAGTTTTCTGTACCAGGGACGGACGCTGCCAAGTTTAGACGCTGAAAAACCGCTGTTACCTCAGCCGATTAGGCTGGTAGTGGCGGAGAGGGAGGGATTCGAACCCCCGATACGGTTGCCCGTATGCCGCATTTCGAGTGCGGTGCATTCGACCACTCTGCCACCTCTCCAGAGCCCAAACGGGCCCTAAAAGGCCCCAATCGGACGGCGCTATGTAACCAAGTGAGACAAGACAAACAAGGGTCGGCAGGCGTATATATGGGACCGCTCGAAAATAGACGCAGACCGGCACCAGATGTCCGACGCCCTGCCCGATAACGGCAAATACGCGCTTCTGCGAAAGGAGTTGCGTGGCATCGCGCTGACTCTATGCCTGGTCCTCGCGGTCACCGCCGTGATATTCACCATCGTCTGGACCACCGGCCTCACCCGCGGCACCGTCATTTACATCATCCCCGTTCTGGTTGCGGCCTCCCGGTGGGGCATCGTCTCGGCCCTCGTCGGCGCGATCTGCGGCGTATTGGCTTCCGCCTTTTTCTTCTTTCCGCCGCTTTACAGCTTCGAGATCAGCGACCCGCAGGAAGTCATCAACCTGCTGTTGTTCATTTTCGTCGCGGTCGTGGTTAGCCAACTCGCCGGCCGGCTTAAACGCCAGTTGGAAATCGCCCGTCAGCGCGAGATCGACATGCGCGATCTGTACGCCTTTTCGCGCCGGCTCGCCGTTGCCTTCGATGTCTCCGACATTCAGTCGGCGATCGAGGACCATCTGGCCACGGTCATGCAGCGCAAGGTCGTGCTGTTTCCGAGCGCGCGCGATGCCGCCGCCAGCAACAGCCGGCGCGCCGGCGTCGTTGTGCCGAAAAAGGTGCTGGATGCCGTCGCGGGCTTTGACGTCTCCGGCTGTGACAGCACCATCGGTCTAACCGTCGTGGCCGACAATGGCGCCGTTTGGCTCGTGCGCGCGGTGTCGCCGAAAAGCCCGCAATACAGCCTCGTCGCCGTCAATTTCGGTCACGAGTCAAAGGAGAATTCCGAGGAATTGCGCATCCGCGTCGATGCCGCGCTGGCCGACGCCACCGCGACCCTGGAACGCCTCGGCATCGCCCACGCCATCAACGAAGCCAACATGCGGTCGCAGACCGATCTTCTGCGCGAAGCATTGATCGACTCGGTCAGCCACGAATTGCGCACGCCGCTGGCCTCGATCCTTGGCGCCGCCACCGTGCTGAGCACGGCGCCGGCGTTGCGCGGCGAAGCCAAATTGCTGGCGCTGGTGCAGGATGTGCGCACCGAAGCCGAACGACTTAACGACGATATACAGAACCTTCTCGACGCCACCCGGATTTCCAGCGATTCGATCAAGCTGCAGATCGAATGGGCCGATCCATCCGACATCATCCACAGCGCGCTCGAACGCTGTCGTCGGCGCCTGGCCGGCCATACCGTCGTGAGCAACATACCGACCGACCTGCCGCTGGTTCACGTCGATCCGGTTCTGGTCAAACAGGCGCTGGTGCAGCTCTTCGACAACGCCGCCAAATATTCCAAACCCGGCTCGCAGATCGCCGTCGCGGCACGCGGCCGCGACGGCCACATGATCGTCAGCGTCAGCGACGAGGGCTCCGGTCTTACCGTCAGCGAATTGCCGGAGATCTGGGACCGTTTCGCGCGCGGCGAACGCCATGCCGCGACCACCAGCGGATCCGGTCTCGGACTGTGGATCGCCAATGCGTTTATCGTCGCCAATGGCGGCAAGATGAGCGCCACCAGCGAGGGCCCGGGTCTGGGCACCACGATGGCGATCGAACTTCCGGTAACGCAAGCCGCCGTCCCTCAAATGGAAAGCGATGCAGATGAGTGAGCCATCCCCGATCGTGCTCGTTGTCGATGACGAAATTCAGATCCGCCGCTTTCTGCGGACCGGATTCGAACTCAACGGTTTTGTCGTTCACGAGGCCGGCTCCGGCACCGAGGCCATCCGGGCCGCCACGTTGCGGCCGATCGACCTGATGATCGTCGATCTCGGCCTGCCCGACATGGACGGCTCCGAAGTGGTCGAGCGCATCCGATCGTGGTCAACGGTCCCGATCATCGTGCTGTCGGTGCGCTCCAGCGAAGCGCAGAAGGTGCGTTTGCTGGAAATGGGCGCCGACGATTACGTGGTGAAGCCGTTCGGCATCGCCGAACTGCTGGCGCGCGTGCGCGTCGCTTTACGCCGCCAGTTGCGTGCCGCTTCGGGCGAACCCGCCGTCACCGTCGGGCCGCTGACCATCGATCTGGCCGCCCGCGCGGTCACGCTCAACGGTCGGCGCATGACGCTGACGCCGAAGGAGTACCGGCTGTTGCAGGTGCTGGCCCAGCACGCCGGCAACGTGGTCACCCATCAGCATCTCTTGAAGGAGGTCTGGGGCTCGATCCACATGCAGGACACTCATTACCTGCGCATTTTCGTTCGCAAGCTGCGCCAGAAGATCGAGCCGACCCCGGATTCGCCCAAGATTCTCGTCACCGAGCTCGGCGTCGGCTATCGCCTCGCCCATTCCGGCGCCGAAGGGGAAAACGGCGTGCCGGCGCTCGCCAAGGCGGAAATAGCCGGCCGCAGCCAAGCTCCGTCATCCTGAGGCGCTCGGCGAAGCCGAGCTTAAGCTCGCAGATTAGGGTGACGGCGTACGGTTGGAACCGCCCTTGCGCGTCGACCAAATTCCGCGCCTTTTCTTGACAATCCGGCGGATTCCCCGGCATAAGCTCCCTGAGCAGCGGACCTTTACGGTCCGCGCGCCTGTTTTTGGACGTTAAGTCCTTAAAAACAAACGAAAATCGACTGACAAGAAGCCGGTCCGGAATCCTCCGAGATCGGGTTTGAACACGAGGAAAAAACGATGTTCGCAGTCATCAAGGCCGGCGGTAAGCAATACCGCGTCGTGGCCGAGGATGTGATCCGGATCGACCGCGTCGCGGCCGAACCCGGGCAAGTGATTGAGTTCGGTGAGGTTCTCCTGCTCGGCGGCGATACACCGTCGGTCGGCGCGCCGACCGTTTCCGGCGCCATGGTCGCCGGCGAGGTGCTGCACCACGACCGCGGCGACAAGGTCATCGCTTTCAAGAAGCGCCGCCGCAAGAATTCGCGCCGCAAGCGCGGTTTCCGTCATGATTTCTCGGTGATCCGCATCACCGAAATCCTGACCGAAGGCAAGAAGCCTTCCGAGACCCCGCCGCCGCGGCCCAAGCGCGAGCCGAAGCCGAAGCCGAAAGTGGAAGCCGCCGCCGAAGGCGACGAAGCTCCCAAAAAGGCCCAAAAGCCGGCCAAAAAACCGGCCGCAAAAAAGCCCGCCCGCACCGCCAAAACCGGCGCGGCAAAAGGTAAAAAGAAGTGAGATGATTCCGTCACGGAATCGGTGTAAGGTTCAACGGAATTCGAGAGAGTAGAAGCTATGGCACATAAAAAAGCTGGTGGTTCATCCCGTAACGGCCGTGATTCCGAAGGTCGGAGCTTGGGCTTGAAGAAGTCGGGTGGCCAAATGGCCATTCCCGGCAACATTATCGTGCGCCAGCGCGGCACCGTGTGGCACCCCGGCCGTAATGTCGGCATGGGCACAGACCATACGCTCTACGCACTCGCAGCCGGAAAAGTCCAGTTTACGAAAAAAGCTAAAGGCCGCACCTACGTGTCCGTCGTACCGATGATGGAAGCAGCGGCTGAATAAAAGGTAGACCAAATATCGAGGTCTGCCGGTCATCAAGTCGAACCGGCAGGGCGCGAAGGCTCTGAGAGGGGGAGACGGGTGACCGGCTCCCCCTCTTCTCATTTGAACTCGATCCCCGAGTTTAAAATTGGAGCCCGCGCCATGACCTTGCTGGAAGAAATACCAAGCGAGACGTTCAACGAAGGCTGTATCCCCGTCCTCGAGACCGAGCGGTTGGCCTTGCGCGCACCGCGCCTCGCGGACGCTAAAACGGTAGCGATGCTCGCAGACGACCGTCGTATTGCCGAAAACACCGCGCGCGTTCCGCATCCCTATCGCATCGCCGATGCCGAGAATTTCATTACCGGCGCCAATCAGGCCGGCGGCGAGGCCGTGTTCCTGATCACGCTTGCCAATGGCACCGTCATTGGCGCCTGCGGACTGATGAACCAGGAATCCGCGCCGGAGATCGGCTATTGGCTCGGCGTCAATTACTGGGGCAAGGGCTACGCCACCGAGGCCGTGCACGCCGTCATCGATTACGCCTTTACCGATCTCGGCCACGACGCCTTGCAGGCCGGCAGCCGCGTGACCAACCCGCGCTCGCGCCGGGTGCTGGAGAAGTGCGGCTTCCAGTGGACCGGCGTCGGCCTCTATCGTATCCACTCGATCAAATCGTCGGCACCGATCGACCGCTTCCGGCTCGAGCGCGGCATCTGGTCGGCGATCAAGGCATGGGGTCAAGTGTCGAACCACGGATCGGTCAAACATCCGCTTACGCGAGAGGCCTGATGTACCAGCCGCCGCACTTTCGCGAAGATCGGCGCGACGTCCAGCACGCGCTGATCAAAACGCATTCCCTCGGGCTGCTGATTACGGCAGGTCCCGGGGGATTGCAGGCGAACTTCATTCCGTTTCTGATCGAACCCGGGACGACGGAGAACGGCACGTTGCGCGCGCATCTGGCCCGCGCCAATCCGCAACTCCAGGAGCTTGCGGCCGTCGATGAATGCCTCGTCGTGTTTCAGGGCCCGCAGCAATACATCAGCCCGTCGCTTTATCCGACCAAACAGGAAACCGGCAAAGTCGTGCCGACGTGGAATTACATCACTGTCCATGCCTGGGGGCGTCCGCAAGTCATGGACGATGCCGCATGGATACGCGGCCAGGTCGACGATCTGACGCGCCACAAAGAAGCCCCGCGTGCCGCGCCGTGGCAAGTCGCCGACGCGCCGGAGACTTTCGTCGCGTCACAAATCAAGGCTATCGTCGGTCTCGAGATTCCGATCGCGCGCATCGAAGGCAAATGGAAAGTCAGCCAGAACCGTCCTGCTGTCGATCAGGCCGGTGTGGCCGAAGGGCTCCGCAGCGGCGATGGCGACGCGCAGATTATGGCCGCACAGGTCGCCGCGCGCATGAAGACCGCGCCCTGAGCGGGCGCGCGACAGGAAGAGTGCCATGGACCGCAAGCTGATTTCGTCCGGCTCGATCTTTGAATCGAAGATCGGTTTCTCGCGCGCGGTGCGGGTCGGTCCGCATATCGCAGTGTCCGGCACTGCGCCGATCGCGGCAGGCGGCGGCGTTGCCTGCCCCGGCGATCTCTACGGCCAGACATTGCGCTGCCTTGAGATCATCGAGCAGGCCATCGTCGAGGCCGGCGGCAGACGCGAACACGTCATCCGCACCCGCATGTTTCTCAAATCGATGGACGGCTGGGAAAATGCCGGCCGCGCTCACGGCGAATTTTTCCGCGACATCCGTCCGGCCGCGACCATGATCCAGATCGTGCAGGCCATCGATCCGGGCTGGCTGATCGAGATCGAAGCCGATGCGATCATCGGATAGAAAACTCACGCCGGCGGTTCGGCAAACGTCACCGGCTTCGCCATCGCCTGCTCGCGAATGAAAATATAAATTCCCGCGCCGATGATGATGCCGGCGCCGGCCAGCATCGCCGCGCTCGGGCTGTCGCCGAAGAAGACTAAGCCGAACAGGATCGCCCAGAAGATCGACGTATATTGATAAGGCACCACCACCGAAGCCGGTGCGATCGACAGCGCCTTGTTGATGCACAGATAGGCGATCATCGCGACGACGCCGAGCAGCATCAGGAGCACGCCATCGCTCCAGGTGAGTGCCACCCAGACAGCCGGTGCGGTGACCGCGCCGAACACCAGCGAGGCGACCACCTGCGTCGTCACCAGCACGACGCCGGACGTGCCGGCCACCTTGCGCGTACACACCATGTAGACGGAAAACGACAGGCTGCCGGCGATCGCCACCCAGGCGCCGGGGCTGAACGAGCCCGTCGGCTTGAGCGCAACCATCACGCCGATGAACCCGACAAGCACCGCCGACCAGCGCCGCCAGCCGACCTTTTCGCCGAGCAGAAGCGGCGACATCGCCGTGACGTAGATCGGCCCGGCGAGATAGAACGTCATCACGTCGGCGAGCGGCATATCCGACAGCGCCCAATAGAAACAGGCAACCTCGAGTGTTGCGAAGGCCGCGCGCAGAACTTGCAGCCCGGGCCGCGGCGCGCCGGTAAAGGCGGCCAGCCCCTCGCGCCGGATGAACGGGGCCAGCACGATCAACGCCGCCGCGCTACGCACCAGCAACACCTGGCCGACCGAAAACGTCGCGATCAGCCATTTGCCCATCGCGTCGTTGAGCGAAAAAAACAGGATGCCGAGCAGCATCAGGCCGATACCGGCCAGCGGGCTGTCATGCGGTTTCGAAATAGCGAGCGGGGTCATGGCGCATGACCTATAGCACACCGCTGATGTCATGCCGCGGAACAGATAATATCATCCGCTCGTCCCCGCTGGCGTCGGCCCGCCACTTGCGCGACAATAGGGACAAGTAATTCGCAGGGAGAAATGCCATGGCCTACACTCTCGACCAGTTCGTCGCCGACTGCCGCACCAGCCTGACGCGCGATCCCGGCCCCGGCGGCCGCGAGGAAGTCCGCGCCAATCTCGAACGACTATTACAGGACAAGGACTTCATCGCCGCGACCTGCGGCGACGATCAACCGCGCGGCTTGAAGGTCCTGTACGAAGACCCGAAGCTCGGCTTCCAGGTGCTCGCCCATATCAACGACAAGGCGCGGGTCTCGCCGCCGCACGAC
Organism: Hyphomicrobiales bacterium; assembly: GCA_041691675.1. Taxonomy (GTDB): domain Bacteria; phylum Pseudomonadota; class Alphaproteobacteria; order Rhizobiales; family Xanthobacteraceae; genus Pseudolabrys. The sequence goes on from JBEPUC010000041.1 coordinate 31,377, forward strand.
CACGGCGCGTCATGGGCGATTTACGGTCAGGCCACCAAATACACCGAGATGACCGAATGGGACCGCGAGGATGACGGCACCGATCCCGCCCGCGCCAAGCTCGTGCCCGTGCGGAAATACAAATTGATGCCCGGGCAGGCCGGCATCTATCAGGACGGCATGATCCACTCGATCGATTATCCGGACTATGCCCGCTTCGTGCGCGTGACCGGCACGAACCTGGACAAGATCGACCGCATCAAGATCGATCTCAAGACCGGCGAAGTGCAGCAGATGTACGCGCAACAGGCGTCGTAACCGTTCTCAACACATAACTCTGTCATGGCCGGGCTTGTCCCGGCCATCTCGCTTAGGAAGGCATTGCATACCTAAGCGGGATGCGCGGGACAAGCCCGCGCATGACAATCGAAAGGTTGCCATGAAAAAAACAAAGCCCCTCCCCGCCCTCGCCCTCCGCGCCATGCTCGACGATGGCGAAGAGCTCGCGCTGATCGACGTGCGCGAGGAGCTTGATTATTCGCGCAATCATCTGCTGTGGGCGCGCTCGGTTCCGTTGAGCCGCATCGAGTTGCGCTTCGCCCAACTGGTCCCGCGTAAAAATACGCGCATCGTCCTGATCGACGATAATGACGGGCTCGCCGCGCGCGCCGCCGCCATCCTCGCGCAAGCCGGCTACAGCGACATTTCGTATCTGGAGGGCGGCGTGCCGGCCTGGGAGCAGACCGGGTTGATCCTGTTTTCCGGCATGCACGTGCCGAGCAAGGCCTTCGGCGAATTCGTCGAGCATGATAGCGGCACGCCGAGCGTCTCGGCCGATGAACTCAACGCCATGATGCAATCCGGCACCGACATGGTCGTCCTCGACTCGCGGCCATTCGACGAATATTCGCGCATCGCGATACCGACCGGCGTCAACGTGCCCGGCGCCGAGCTGGTGCTGCGCGTGCGCGACATGGTGCCCTCGGCCGCGACCACCATCGTCGTCAATTGCGCCGGCCGCACCCGCAGCATCATCGGCGCGCAATCGCTCATCAATGCCGGCGTCCCGAACAAGGTCGTGGCGCTGCGCAACGGCACGATGGGCTGGCATCTCGCCGGGCTCAAAGTCGCCAAGGGCGCGATCGCGCGCTTTTCCGACGTTACCGATGTCGGGCTCGGCTGGGCGCGCTCGCAGGCGCAGGCGGTCGCCGACAAGTTCGGCGTGCGTTGCATCGACCTCGATGCGCTCGCGCGAATGCGCACCATCGACAGCCGCACCACCTATCTGTTCGACGTCCGCGATCCATCCGAATACGCCGCCGGCCATCTGCCTGGCGCGGTGTCCGCGCCCGGCGGCCAGTTGGTTCAGGCGACGGATTTCTATGCCGGGACGCTGCATGCCCGCATCGTCGTTGTCGATGACAAGCAGGTGCGCGCGCTGATGAGCGCATCATGGCTGCGGCAGATGGGCTGGCGCGACGTGTTCGTGCTCGACGCCGATGCGTCACACTTTACCGAGACCGGCCATCCGCCGCCGCCCACGCTCGGCACGCCCGCACCGGCCGACAAGGCGACCTTTCCCTCGGCGCCGATCACCTTCGACAACGTCACGGTGATCGACCTGTCGTTGAGCCCGAATTACCGGCGCGGCCACATTCCGCACGCCTGGTTCATCATCCGCTCGCGGCTCGACCACGCCTTCAAACAGATCGCGCCCAAGGGCATGGTGATCCTCACCTCGGAGGATGGCGTGCTGGCGAGCCTCGCCGTCGCCGATGCGCAGGCGCTCACCGACAAGCCGGTGCATTGGCTTAAAGGCGGCAACGCTGCCTGGGTCGCCGCCGGATTCCCGCTCTCGACCGCCGAGCGCCTCGCCGACGAACCGGTCGATGCCTGGCTCAAGCCCTATGAGCGCAAAGGCGACCCGAAAGCCGCGATGAACGAGTATCTGAGCTGGGAAGTCGATCTGCTGGAGCGCATCAAGCAGGACGGCACGACGCATTTTATTAGCGCTGCCTGACGGTTTTGCTCTCTCGGATGGTGCGATTTGGCCCGCAATGGCCTATATCGAGGCCATGAAATTCCTCGACGAAGCCAAGGTCTATATCGGGTCCGGCGCGGGCGGCAACGGCTGCATCGCGTTCCGGCGCGAGAAGTTCATCGAGTTCGGCGGCCCGTCGGGCGGCGACGGCGGCAAAGGCGGCGACCTGATCGTCGAAGCCGTCAACGGGCTCAACACCCTGATCGACTATCGCTACCAGCAGCATTTCATGGCCGAGCGCGGCGAAAACGGCATGGGCAAGGATCGCCATGGCGCCAACGGCAAAGACAAGATCATGCGGGTGCCGGTCGGCACCCAGATTTACGAGGAGGACGGCGAGACCTTGCTCGCCGATCTCACCACCGTCGGACAGCGCGTGGTGCTCGCCAGAGGCGGCAATGGCGGCTTCGGCAATGCTTATTTCAAGACCTCGACCAATCAGGCGCCGCGCCGCGCCAATCCCGGCCAGCCCGGCGAGGAACGCACCATCCGCCTGCGGCTCAAACTGATCGCCGATGCCGGGCTGGTCGGCCTGCCGAACGCCGGCAAGTCGACGTTTCTTTCGCGCGTCTCCGCCGCCCGGCCGAAGATCGCGGATTATCCCTTCACCACGCTGCATCCGCAGTTGGGCGTCGTCGGCGTCGACGACCGCGAATTCGTGCTGGCTGACCTGCCCGGCCTGATCGAGGGCGCGCATGAAGGTGTCGGTCTTGGCGACAAGTTTCTCGGCCACGCCGAACGCTGCCGCGTGATCCTGCATCTGGTCGAGGGGGCCCCCGCGGGCCGCCGGGGCGGCGACAGGGTATGTGGGGTTTTAACAAAAACCCCGCCCCCCCCCGGGCGCCGGCTGAGGGTTGGGGGGG
>JBEPUC010000042.1:0-33097 GCA_041691675.1 Hyphomicrobiales bacterium
GTGCAGGCGCAGGCCGGCTGCGACATCATCGCGCCCTCCGACATGATGGACGGCCGCATCGGCGCCATCCGCAAGGCGCTCGACCGCGTCGATCTCACCGACGTGTCGATCATGGCCTACGCGGCGAAATACGCCTCCGCCTTCTATGGCCCGTTCCGCGACGCCGTCGGCTCGGCAAAAACGCTGTCCGGCGACAAGCGCACCTATCAGATGGATCCGGCCAATACCGACGAAGCATTGCGCGAGGTCGCGCTCGACATCGAGGAAGGCGCCGACATGATCATGGTCAAGCCCGGCCTGCCTTATCTCGATATCGTCTCGCGGGTGAAGGAGACATTCGGCATGCCGACCTTCGCCTATCAGGTGTCCGGCGAATACGCGATGATCCAGGCTGCGGCAAACAACGGCTGGCTCGACGGCGAGCGCGCCATGATGGAAAGCCTCACATCCTTCAAACGCGCGGGCGCCGACGGCGTGCTGACGTATTTCGCGCCGCGCGTGGCGGAAAAATTACGAAACGAGAAATAGACTGACGATGCCTGCCGCAAACTCCGCTCTTTCCCGCGCAAGCGGGAATCCAGAAAAGAAAATCCGAACCTAAAAGAAAAGCCTGGGTCCCCGCCTTCGCGGGGACGAGCGGCATTGGTCTGCTGCGTATTGGAAATCTGAAGGAAACGAACATGGGTGAATTTGCAATCGGTCAAGGCGTCTCGCGGTTCGAGGACCCGAAGCTGGTGCGCGGCGGCGGCTCCTATACTGACGACGTGCAAATCCCCGGCATGGCCCATGCCGTCATGCTGCGCTCGCCGCACGGCAACGCCAAAATCACGTCCATCGATACCGCGGCCGCCAAGGAAGCGCCGGGCGTGCTCGCCATCATCACCGCGGCCGACTGGAAAGCCGCCGGCCTCGGCGACCTGCCGAGCCATTCCGGCCTCAAGCGCCGCGACGGCTCGCCGATGCACAAGCCGCGCTACACCGTGCTCGCCGAGGATCGCGTGCGTTGGGTCGGCGACAGCGTCGCCTTCGTCGTCGCCGACACGCTGGCGCAAGCGCAGGACGCTCTCGAACTGATCGCGGTCGATTACGAGGAACTTCCCGCCGTGACCTCCACCGCGGAGGCCACCACGGCGAAAGCCCGCGTCTACGACGACTGCCCGGACAACATCTCCTTCGTCGAACTCATCGGCGACAAGGCGGCGACGGAAGCCGGCTTTGCCAAAGCGACGCATGTCGTCAAAGGCCGGTTCGTCATCAACCGCGTCACCGCCGTCACGATGGAGCCGCGCGGCGCCGTCGCTGATTTTCATCCCGCCACCGGCCGCTACACGATCCATACGGCGACGCAGCGTCCGCACGCCTTTCGCGGCGATCTCGCCGCTATTCTCAAAGTGCATGAGACCGCCGTTCATGTCGTCACCGGTGACACCGGCGGCAGCTTTGGCATGAAGACGCCGATCTTCAACGAAGTCCCGCTGGTCTGCTACGCGGCGAAGCTCACCGGCCGGCCGGTGAAATGGATCAGCACCCGGACCGAAGCATTCCTGTCCGATCCGCAGGGCCGCGACAACGTCACCGAGGCCGAGCTTGCGCTCGACAAGGACGGCCGCTTTCTGGCGATGAAGGTCACGACCGCCGCCGCCATCGGCGCTTATCTGCAGAACAATATGCCGGCCTTTTTCCTCAATTACGGCACGCTCGCCGGCACCTACCGCACGCCCGCGCTTTTCTGCGACGTGACCGGCGTCTTCACCAACACCAATCCGGTGCGGCCCTATCGCGGCAACGGGCGGCCGGAAGCCGCCTTCGTCATCGAGCGCATGGTCGAACTGGCCGCGCTCGAACTCGGCATCGACAGTATCGAACTGCGCCGCCGTAATTACATCAGCCCGAAGGAAATGCCGTTCAAGACCGGGCTGACCTTTACCTACGACAGCGGCGAGTTTGAGAAGAACATGGATCTGGCGATGGCGATGGCCGACGTCGCCGGGTTCGAGAAGCGCCGCAAGGAGGCGCGCAAAGCTGGCAAGCTGCGCGGCCTCGGTCTTTCCAACACCATCGAGCGTGCCGCCGCCCCCGGCACCGAAGGCGCCGAAGTGCGCTTCGACCGGTCGGGCGATGTCACGATGTTCGCGGGGTCGAACAGTCAGGGCCAGGGCCACGAGACGGTGTTCAAGCAGATCGTTGCCGACAGGCTCGGCATCCATCCGGACAATATCCGCTACGTGCAAGGCGACACCGATCAGGTCTGGTACGGCGAAGGCACCGGCGGCTCACGCTCGGCGACGATGGGTGGCGCAGCCTTCGCCCGCGCCAGCGACAAGATCGTCGAGAAGGCGACCAGGATCGTCGCGCATGCGCTCAAACTCGCGCCGGAGGACATCAAGTTCGAGGATGGCGTGTTCTCGTCTCCGAAGTCGAACAGCACCAAGACGATGAAGGAAGTCGCCGCCGACGCGCAGGTGCCGGGCAAGCTCCCGCCCGACATGGAGCCGGGGCTGGCCGCGACCGCCGTTCACACGACGCCGGTCAATAATTTTCCGAACGGCTGTCACATCTGCGAACTCGAAATCGATATCGAGACCGGCGAGACCGTCATCGTGCGCTATAACGTCGTCGACGATGTCGGTACCGTGCTCAACCCGATGCTGCTGCACGGCCAGATCCATGGCGGCGTCGTCCAGGGCGCGGGTCAAGCTTTGATGGAAGACATCGTCTTCGACTCGAGCGGCCAAATGGTGACGGCGTCGTTCATGGATTATGCGATGCCGCACGCGCACAGCTTCAGCAATATCCATGTCGAGGCCAATCCAGTGCCGACCAAGACCAACCCGCTCGGGACCAAGGGCGCCGGCGAAGCCGGTTGCGTCGGCGCCCTGCCGGCGGTGGTCAACGCGGTGGTTAATGCGTTGTCGGAATTCGGCATCAAACACATCGAGATGCCGGCGACGGCTGAGCGTATCTGGCGCGTGATGCAGACGCAGAAGTAACGGCGTCCGGGGCGCACCATGGCTCTGGCCGAAAACCACGCGGACGTGATCGTCGTCGGCGGTGGTTCGGCCGGCGCAGCTGTGGCGTCGCGCCTGTCGGAAGATGCGACGCGGCGCGTGCTGCTGATCGAGGCAGGCGCCGACACCGCACCGGGCGACGTTCCCGATGACATCCGAACTATCTTTCCGTCCGCCTATTTCAACCGCGACTATTTCTGGCCGGGGCTGAACGCAAGCATTCGCGATGGCGACACGCCGACGCCCTTCCCGCAGGCGCGGATCATGGGCGGCGGCTCGAGCGTCATGGGCATGCTGGCGGTGCGCGGCAAGCCTGAGGACTACGACCGCTGGGAGCGCATGGGCGCAACCAACTGGGGCTGGCGCGACGTGTTGCCGGCGTTTCAGTCAATGACAAACGATCTCGATGCGCCGACGCGGAATGCGGCCGGACCCAACATCGTCCGCCGCATTCCGCGCGAGCGATGGCCGCAATACATGCATCGCGTCGAGGAGGTGCTGGCCGCGCGTGGGCGCAAGCGTTTGGCCGATGTTTACGACGGCGGCGAGGACGGCTTCTTTGCCGCGCCGCTCAGTCATGACGACGAACGCGCGACCAGCGCGCGCTGCTATCTCACGGATGCCGTGCGCGCGCGGCCTAATCTCACCATCATGACCGGCACGCAAGTGCTGCGGATCGCATTCGATGGCACGCGCGTGACCGGCGTTGTCGCCCGGCGCGGCCATGAGACGCTCACACTCGCCGCGCCCGAGGTCGTGGTGTCCTGCGGCGCCGTCCACTCGCCTGCCTTGTTGCTGCGCTCCGGCATCGGCCCGGCCGAGGAATTGCGCAAGCTCGGCATCGCCGTCGTCGCCGACCGCGCCGGTGTCGGCCGCAATTATCAGAACCACGCGCAACTGCATTTCGCGATGACACTCAAACGCGGTTCGCAACTGCCGCAGGCGGCGCAGCACTACATCATGTCGGCGCTACAATTTTCTTCCGGTATCGCGGGTGGCACGCCAGGCGACCTGTTTCACTATTTTACCGGACGCGTCAGCCCCAAAGGCTTCGGCCGCCGCATGGCCATGCTGGCCTGTGCGCTCTATGCGCCGCGTTCGCGCGGATCGGTTACGCTGAACGCGGCCGACCCGGACGTGCCGCCCAAGGTCGAGCAAAGATTGTTGTCCGATCCGCTCGACGCCCAGCGCATGGCGATCGCCGGACACCATGCCGCGAGCCTTCTGCTCGACCCGGCCGTGAACGCCTGCTTCGAAGAGATTTATCTGATGCCGCGGCAGCCACCCTTGCGCCTCATCAACGGCACCGGGCTGACCGGCGCGCTCAAGACGGCCGGTGCGACAGCGGTGCTGGCGTCGCCCGGCTGGCTGCGCCGCGCGGTCATTGGCGCCGCGATCAAACCGGGACGGCTGGTGTGGGACGGGGCGACCACCTACCCGCTCACCGACGATGACTTCATCGATGCCAGCGGCCCGATGTTTCATCCGAGTTCGACCTGTGCGATCGGCGCAAGCGACAATCCGATGGCTGTGGTCGATTCCGAGTGCCGGGTCTACGGCGTCGAGGGCCTGCGCGTCGCCGATGCGGCCGTGATGCCCTCGGTCGTCAGCGGCAATACCAATATGGCCGCCATCATGATCGGCGAGCGCGTCGCCGAGTTCATGCGGCGCTAGCGCTAAAGCGTTTTCGAGCGAAGTGGACACCGGTTCGCGTGAAGAAAACGCGTCAAAACAAAAGCAGCCCGTTCAGGCTGGCGGCGCGACCGGCGGATTCAACAAGACAGGCTGATAACCGTCGGCTTCCATCGCCGCCACGATGTCGCGGGCGTGGTCCGCATCGCGGGTCTCGATGGTGACGTCGAGCTTGGCGCCCTTGGCCGGCACATCGAGCAGCAGCCGCCGGTGTTCGACTTCGAGAATGTTGGCGCCGAGTTCGCCAAGCCGCGTGGCGATGATGCCGAGCACGCCGGGCTTGTCGGGAATGGCGAGGCGGAACGAAACGATGCGGGCTTCGCGTTCCAGTTCGCGGACCATGATCGAGGCCAGAATGCGCGGATCGATGTTGCCGCCGCATAAAATGAGACCGACGCGCTTGCCGTGGAAACGCACCGGATCGGCCAGCATCGCGGCGAGGCCCGCGGCCCCCGCGCCTTCCGCCATCGTCTTCTGCAAGGTGAGATAGGCGTTCACGGCGCGTTCCAGGTGCGCCTCATCGACCAGAATGACATCGGACACCAGTTCGCGGATCACCGGAAGCGTGAGCTTGCCGACATTCTTGACCGCGATGCCTTCGGCCAAAGTCGGACCGCCGATCGCGCGGTTGCCGCGCTCCAGCGCGTTCCACACCGAAGGATAAAGCAGCGCCTCGGCGCCGACGATCTCGATCTTCGGGTTGATCGCGCGGGCGGCGATGGCGTTGCCGGCGATCAACCCGCCGCCGCCAATCGGCACCACCAGCACGTCGAGGTCCGGCACCTCCTCCAGCATTTCGAGCGCGATCGTGCCCTGCCCGGCGATGACTTTGGCATCGTCGTAAGGATGTACCAGCGTCAAACTCTGTTCGGCTTGAATGATTTCGCAGCGCGCCTGCGCGTCGGACACCGTCTCGCCGTCGAGCACGACAGTGGCGCCGTGCGAGCGAGTCGCCGCCACCTTCACGAACGGCGTCGTCACCGGCATGACGATGGTCGCCGGAATGCCGAGCCGCGCCGCGTGGTAGGCGACGGCCTGCGCGTGATTGCCGGCCGACATGGCGATGACGCCGCGCTTGCGCTCGTCGTCGGTGAGAGAAGCGAGCTTGGTGAGCGCGCCGCGATCCTTGAACGAATTGGTGACCTGGAGATTTTCGTATTTCACGAATACGTCGGCGCCGGTCAGCGCCGACAGCCGCGGCGCCGGCAGCATCGGCGTGCGCAGCACCGAACCAGCGATGACGCGGCGGGCATCCTCGATATCGGCGATGGTCACGGTCACAGGCAAAAACTCCCTCCTCGAACGCTTTCTTCCCAACCGGCTTTAGACCCTTGCGCGAAAGCGGTCTATTATCCATCTCGGCACACGGAGGGGCCGACCATGTCGATGGATATCAAGCCGCACGCCTATGACCCGGACCTGAACCCGGAATTGTTCGAGGGCGTCCTGGCCCGCCGGGTGCTGGCGTTTTTCATCGATGTCCTGATCATCGCCGTGCCCGTCATCCTGGCAGCGATCTTCATTTTCGTCTTCGGGGTCGTCACGTTGGGGTTCGGCTGGGCGCTGTACTGGCTACTGCCGCCGGCCTCGGCGATCTGGGCCGTCGTCTATTTCGGCCTCACCGTCGGCGGCGCGCGCTCCGCCACCATCGGCATGCGGATCATGGATCTGGAAATGCGCACCTGGTACGGCGCGCCGGCCTATTTCGTGCTCGGCGCGGTCCACGCCATCGCCTACTGGATTTCGGTATCGGCTTTGACGCCCTTTATTGTCCTGGTGGCGTTTTTTAACCGCCGCCGCAGGCTGCTGCACGACATCGTGCTCGGCACCGTGATCGTCAATAATGCCCAGCGGGCCGCTACGTTGCGGTCTTTCGCCGTCAACACCAGATAAAGACGAGAGGAATGCAAGCGCGCCAAAACGCCCCTTTGACGGAACCATCCGGCCGCGCAATGCTATCTGCCTACGAGTCCCGACAGAGGTTTTAGTCCCGGTCCTGAACGCAACGGTTGGACGTCTTGACCCAGCACTCCCGCGACACGCCGCAATTCTACCTGACCGCGCCGTCGCCCTGCCCGTACCTCAAGGGTCAGGAAGAGCGGAAGGTGTTCACCCATCTGGTCGGCGAGCGCGCCGGCGAATTGAACGACCTGCTCACCCATGGCGGCTTCCGCCGCAGCCAGTCGATCGCCTACCGGCCGGCCTGCGAGACCTGCCGGGCCTGCGTCTCGGTCCGCGTCGTCGTCGACGACTTCAAGCCGTCCCGCAACATGCGACGCAACGCCGACGCCAACAGCGACATCATCGGCGACATGCGCATGCCGGCGCCGACCTCCGAGCAATATTCAGTGTTTCGTGCCTATCTTGACGCGCGGCACCGCGACGGCGGGATGGCCGACATGACAGTGCTCGACTACGCCATGATGGTCGAGGACAGCCACGTCGATACGCGCGTCATCGATTACCGCCGGCACGGTCCCGACAGCGGCATCAATGGTCGCGGCATCGGGCAATTGCTGGCGGTCGCGCTCACCGATGTGCTGTCGGACGGACTATCGATGGTCTATTCGTTCTTCGATCCGGATGCCGGCGATCGCTCGCTCGGCACCTTCATGATCCTCGACCACATCGCGCGGGCCAAGGCGATGGGCCTGCCTTATGTCTATCTCGGCTACTGGGTGCCGGGCTCCAAGAAGATGGACTACAAGGGCCGTTTCCTGCCGCAGGAACGGCTGATGCCGGCGGGTTGGTCGCGGGTGGAGAAGTAGCTATCGGCTTAATCCACACTCCGCTCATTCCCGCGTAAGCGGGAATCCAGTTCTTGATGGAATGCTCGCCGCCTCTGGGTCCCCGCTTTCGCGGGGACGAGCGGAATTAAAGGCGCTTCTAACCAATCCCCGCGAACGTATCGAACAGCAGCTTCATGTTCAGAGCGACAATGATCCCCGCCACCGTCCAGGCCAGCGCCGCGACCGGCCGCGAGATCGAGAAGACGCCCATCTTTTTCCTGTCGGAGACGAACTGCACCAGCGGAATGACCGCCAACGGCAATTGCATCGACAGTACGACCTGACTGAGAATCAACAGCTTCGTCGTGCCGGCTTCGCCGTAGAGCGCGGTCACCGCAACCACCGGCACGATGGCGATGCCGCGCGTCATCAGACGGCGCGACCACGGCGGCATGCGCAGACGGAGAAAACCTTCCATCACGATTTGTCCGGCGAGCGTCGCCGTCACCGTCGAGTTCAGACCGGATGCCAGCAGCGCAATGGCAAACAGGATCGAAGCAAGACCGACACCCAGGATCGGCGACAGCAGCGCATAGGCCTGCTCGATATCCTCGACATCGGTCTTGCCGTTGGCATGAAAAACCGCCGCCGCCACGATCAGGATGCCGGCGTTGACGAACAGCGCCAGCATCAAGGCGATGGTCGAGTCCGCGGTGGCAAAGCGGATCGCCTGACGGCGGCCCTTGTCGGTGCGCTCGAAATCGCGAGTCTGCACGATCGAGGAATGCAGATAAAGATTATGCGGCATCACCGTCGCGCCAATGATGCCGATGGCGATATAGAGCATCGCCGGGTCGGTGACGATCGCGCTCGACGGCACGAAGCCGCCGAGGATCGCCGTGACCGGCGGTGCCGCCAGCACGATCTGAATGACGAAACAGCCCGCGATCACCACCAGCAACGCGACAATGAACGCTTCGAGGTAACGGAAACCGCGATTCATCAGCATCAGCACCAGGAAGGCGTCGAGCGCGGTAATCAGCGCGCCGACGACCAGCGGGATGCCGAACAGGAGTTTGAGCGCGATGGCCGTGCCGATGACCTCGGCGAGATCGCAGGCGACGATGGCCAATTCGCAGGCGATCCAAAGTCCGTAGTTCACGGCGCGCGGATAACTGTCGCGGCAGGCCTGTGCCAGATCGCGGCCCGAGGCGATGCCGAGCCGCGCGGCCAGCCCCTGCAACAGGATCGCCATCAGGTTCGACAGCATGATGACGGAGAGTAGCGCGTAGCCGAACTTCGACCCGCCGGCGAGATCGGTCGCCCAGTTGCCTGGGTCCATGTACCCGACCGAAACCATGTAGCCGGGCCCCGAGAACGCCAGCAGGCGGCGCAGCCAGGACGCACCGAGCGGGATCGGAATGCTGGCGTGGACTTCCGACAGGCTGTTCTGCCCGGCCGCCATGCGGGCCGGACGCCATCCTGTCGGTTCGCCTTCGCACCTATCGGGGGGCGTCGTCGCCGTATCCATCTGAAGAATGCCTCGTTAGGCGCGTTGCGGCCGGACGCCAAAAACCACAGAGCTCTTTATCTTATCTAACCTTATTGCAACTCATTTGCAATTGCATATCGCGGAACTGAATGGAACTCGGCCGGAACTTCGCCCCGGCCCTCGGGTTAAGTTGTCTCGACCTCGATGGTTTCGGGGAATGGGGGAAGCTTTACATGGCGCGCATACCGGCCCGGACAGGGCATTCCATTTGGTTTTGTGCCGTCGCCGCGCTTGTTTGGCTTGCCGCCGGGCCCGCCCTGGCAGCGGAAGGCCACAAAGGCCCCTCCGAGATCATTTTCCTCGTCCAGATCGTGACGTTGATGCTGGTCGGCCGCCTGCTCGGCGAGGCGATGATCCGCATGCGTCAGCCGGCGGTGATGGGCCAGTTGATTGCCGGGCTCATCCTCGGGCCGTCTTTATTCGGCCTGCTACTGCCGGACCTGCAACACGCGCTGTTTCCGAGAACGCCCGAGCAGAAGGCGATGATCGATGCGGTCTCGCAGGTCGGCATTCTGCTGCTGTTGCTGCTGACCGGCATGGAGACCGATCTCAAGCTGGTGCGCCAGACCGGCAAGGCGTCGATCTATGCCTCGCTGATGGGCATCATCGTGCCCTTCGCCTGCGGCGTCGGGTTGGGACTGATGCTGCCGGAATCGATGCTGCCAGATCCCACCAAGCGCGTCATCACAGCGCTGTTCCTCGGCACCGCGCTGTCGATCGCCTCGGTCAAGATCGTCGCCATGGTGGTGCGCGAGATGAACTTCCTGCGCCGCACTGTCGGCCAGGTCATCCTCGCCTCCGCCATCATCGACGACAGCGTCGGCTGGATCATCGTCTCGATCATCTTCAGCCTGGCGCTGCACGGCTCGGTCGATCCCTGGTCGCTGGCGCAGAGTGTAGTCGGGACTTTCGTCTTCATGGTGGTGAGTCTCACCATTGGACGCCGCGCCGTCTTCTTCGCTATCCGCTGGGTCAACGACAACTTCGTCAGCGAATACGCGGTCATCACCGCGATCCTTGCCATCATGGGTCTGATGGCGTTGATCACCAGCTTGATCGGCGTCCACACGGTGCTCGGCGCTTTCGTCGCCGGCATTCTGGTCGGCGAGTCCCCTATCCTGTCGCGCCACATCGACGAACAATTGCGCGGCCTCATCACCGCTTTTTTCGCGCCGATTTTTTTCGGCATCGCCGGCTTGAGCGCCGATCTCACGATCCTAAAGGACCCGGAAGTGCTGGCACTGACCGCCGGCCTCATTTTGATCGCGAGCATCGGCAAATTCGGCGGCGCCTTCATCGGCGCCGAGATCGGCGGGCTGACACGGCGCGAAGGCTTCGCCCTCGCCTGCGGCATGAACGCGCGCGGCTCGACCGAGGTCATCATCGCCACCGTCGGCCTGTCGATGGGCGCGCTCAACGAAAACCTGTTCACGATGATCGTGGCGATGGCGGTCCTGACCACGATGGCGATGCCGCCGACGCTGCGCTGGGCCCTGGCGCGCATTCCGATGGGCAAAGACGAAAAGCAACGGCTCGAACGCGAGGAACTGGAAGCGCGCGGCTTCCTGCCAAAACTGGAGCGTCTGCTGCTGACGGTGGACGAAAGCACCAACGGCACGTTCGCCACCAGAGTGGCCGGCATTATCGCCGCCAGCCATGAAATGCCGACCACGGTCATGCACATCAAAACCAATAAAAAAGGCGGCAAGAAAGCCGCCCAAGCCGAAAAAGAAAAGGCGCAGGGCGTGGCCGACACCATCAAGGAAGTGGCCGAGCGCGCCGAGCACGCGAAGACGAACGAGGAAAAGAACGACAGCAAGCTCGAAGTGACCGCGATCGTCGAAAACGAAGTGGACGCCGAAGCCGTCGCCAGGGAAGCGGAAAAGGGCTACGGCCTCATGGTCATTGGCCTCGACAAGATGGTGGTGCGCAAGAATCAATTCCAAAGCGACGTCACCGAACTTGCATCCGGCTTTGAAGGGCCGCTCGTGATCGCCGACGCTCGCGAGGAGCACCGCAAGCATCCGCTCCACGGCACCGTCAGCATCCTGGTGCCGGTCAACGGCACCGAACTGTCGCGCCGCGCCGCCGAAGTGGCGATCGCGCTGGCGCGCACAACCAAGGCGCCACTCACCGCGCTTTACGTCACCTCAGGTACCAAATCGGCACGTTCGCGGCGCAACGAGGAAGCCATCCTCAAGGATATCGTCGATCTGGCGGAAAGCTACGGCATCGACTTGCAGACTGCCGTGCGCGCCGACGTTGCGGCCGATGAGGCGATCCTCAAGGAAGTGACGCGACGCAAGCACAACCTCATTGTCATGGGCGTCGGCCGCCGTCCCGGCGAGAAACTTTTTTTCGGCGACACCGCCGCAGCCTTGCTGGAAAAATCCGATCAGTCGTTGTTGTTTGTCGCAACCTGATTGGCCGCCTATTGGCGGCGGTACCCGGTTGCCAGGCGCGAATTTGAACGCGCGCCATCACGCACCTATTCCCGCGAGACGGATGTATGATACCGTTATGGTCTCGTGGGCTGGGCAAACGCGGGAGACTATCATGGCATCCTGGCAGCCCGATCCCTCCTTTTATCCTTCACCGAGAATGGCGGCGAAAGCGCCGATCGAAGACCTGGCCTATGTTGCGTCATTCGATCCGGACCGCAAAAAACCCGACGCGATTGCAGTCGTCGATGTAAACCCTCATTCCCCTGCCTATTCCCAGATCGTCGGCCAGGTCGACATGCCCAATGCAGGAGACGAACTGCACCACTTCGGCTGGAGTGCGTGTTCGTCCTGCTTATGTCCGAATGCGCCACACCCGCATATGGAGCGACGCTATCTCGTTGTGCCAGGTCTCCGATCGTCGAGGCTCCACATCATAGACACCAGGCCAGACCCACGGCATCCGAAGATCGTGAAGGTAATCGAGGCCGCAGAGATCGCCGAGAAAACCGGCTATTCACGACTGCATACCACCCATTGCGGACCGGAAGGCATTTACGTCAATGCACTCGGCAACGCCGAAGGCAAAGGTCCTGGCGGGATTTTCCTGGTCGATCCTGAAAGCTTCGATGTTCTCGGCGAATGGGAGCTCGATCGCGGTTCACAAAAACTGTCGTACGATTTCTGGTGGCACCTCGGCCACGACACGATGGTGACGAGCGAATGGGGTACGCCGGATACGTTTGAGAATGGCCTCGTTCCCGAAATCCTGCTTGGCAGCAAATACGGCCGTCGGATTCATTTTTGGGACCTGCATAAGCGCAAGCACCTGCAAGAAATCGACCTGGGTGAAGAATACCAGCTCGTATTCGAGTTACGTCCGGCGCACGATCCGACCAAAGCTTATGGATTCGTTGGTTGCGTGATCTGCCTGAAGGATCTGTCCTCGTCGATCTGGACCTGGTATCGCGACGGCAACAAATGGGCGATCAAAAAAGTTATCGACATTCCGGCCGAGGCCGCCGACGCGGCCGACCTCCCCCCGATGCTGAAAGACTTCAAGGCGGTGCCACCGCTTGTCACTGACATTGACTTGTCGATGGACGACCGATTCCTCTACGTCTCGTGTTGGGGAACAGGCGATATGCACCAGTACGACGTCTCAGACCCGATGAATCCCAAGTTGACGGGCAAAGTGCGTATTGGCGGCATCGTGTCGAAAGCGACACATCCCAAAGCCGCCAACGGCGCACTCAATGGCGGCCCGCAAATGGTCGAGGTCAGCCGGGACGGAAAGCGGGTTTACTTCACCAACTCGCTTTATGGAGCCATCGACCCTCAGTTTTATCCCGACGGCATCGACGGCTGGATGGCCAAACTGGATGTTGACCAGAATGGCGGCATCCAGTTCGACAAGAACTTCTTTGTCGATTGGCCAAAGGGCCACCGCCCGCACCAGGTGCATCTGGAGCGCGGCGATTGCTCGTCTGATTCCTATTGCTACCCGTAGAGGATATTGCAGCGGAAACAGCCTGGCTGACAGCAATGACCGACCTGTGGCCCTGGCTCGTTCTGGCGGGGTTGGGCGCGTTTCACGGCCTCAACCCCGCGATGGGCTGGCTGTTTGCGGTCGCGCTCGGAATGCACCGCAAAAGCGGGCGCGTGGTGTGGCTGTCCCTTGTCCCGATCGCCGTGGGACACGCGGTTTCGATCGCCCTCGTCATCACGTTGGTTGTGGCGCTTGGATTTATCATCGACCGGCGTCTTCTGGAGCTGATCTCCGGGATCGCTCTGGTCGGATGGGCGATCTATCACGCGCTATATGGACACCGCCATCGCGTCCGCGTTGGCATGCAGGTCGGCATGATCGGCCTCGGCATATGGTCGTTTCTGATGGCGACCGCCCATGGCGCGGGCTTGATGCTGGTACCGGTCGTCATCCCCTTGTGCATTTCGGGATCTCCGACTCCAACATTGACCGGTACGACGTCCTTGCTGATTTCCCTCACGGCCGTCGGGGTGCACACTGGCGCCATGATCGTCGTGACGGCGGCAGTGGCCGGGCTGGTCTATGAGTGGATCGGCCTGGCGTTCCTGCGGCGCGGATGGATCAATGTCGATCTGATTTGGACCGCGGCTTTAATCGCGACCGGCCTGATCCTCGTCGGGTCGTCGGCCAGCGGAGCGTACAATGCCAATTCGTAACATCTGGCCAATTCGTAACATCTGGCCAATTCGTAACATCTGGCCATGTCGTAACGTTGGCCCTGTCGTAACGTTGGCCCTGTTGTTAATCGCCGTCGCCTTTGGCCGCCGCCGGCGCGCCGCGGAATTTGTTGTTCTTCGGCAGCCCTTGTGCGATGCGGCCGGCATCGGCGCGGTTGCCGTGCCAGTCCTTCAATTCCTTCATCGTCATCGACTGCGTGCGTCCGGCGCCGTCAACCCATGACAGCCCGTTCGCCGCGCCAAAGCTGGTGATGTCGGACAAGCCCTTGGCCAGATAGCGTTGCAACCGCACACCGCGCCCGCGCGTCATCTCCGGCACTTGATCGAGTCCGAAAATCACCATCTTGCGATTCTCGCCGATGACCGCGACGGTATCGCCGTCGATCACCGTCATCGCCGCTGCCTTGTCCGGCGCTTTCAGGTTGAGGATCTGCTTGCCCTTGCGCGTCGCGCTGAGACAATCGTCTTCCGGCACGACAAAGCCGTTGCCTTGATAGCTTGCCAACAGGAACTTGCGGCCGCCCTGATAAGCGAGCGCCGCGACGATATCGGCGTCCTGCTCGATATCGAAGTAGAGCCGGATCGGCTCGCCGTGGCCGCGTCCGCCCGGCAGTTTGGCCGCATCGAGCGTGTAGAACTTGCCGTTGCCGGCAAAGATCATGACTTTCGCGGTGGTCTCGGTCTGGAACGCGAATTTCAACGAGTCGTCGGTCTTGAACGTGACGCCCGACAGATCGATGACGTGGCCGCGCAACGCGCGAATCCAGCCCTTGTCGGAAACGACGACGGTGATCGGTTCGCGCACAACCAGCGCCTCTTCGATCGCGGCTTCGTCGTGCTCGGGCGCGAGCGCAAAGCCAGTGCGGCGCTTGCCGAGTTCGGTCTTGGCGCCGAACGTCGTCTTCAGGTCCCTGATTTGCGCAGCAATTGCCTTCCATTGCTGGTCGGTCGAGCCGATCAAACTCTTGAGTTTTTTAAGCTCCTCACCAAGCGCCTTTTCCTCGCCGCGAATTTCCATTTCCTCGAGCTTGCGCAAATTGCGCAGGCGCATGTTGAGGATGGCGTCGGCCTGAATGTCGGAGATCTTGAACGTCTTCATCAGGACGGGCTTGGGCTCGTCCTCGGTGCGGATGATCTTGATGACCTTGTCGAGGTTGAGGTAGGCGACCAGAAAGCCGCCGAGTACCTCGAGCCTGTGCTCGATCTGGGCCTGACGGTGCTTGGAGCGCCGCACCAGCACGTCGCGCCGGTGATCGAGCCATTCGGTGAGCACTTCGGCAAGACCCAGCACCTTGGGGATGCGGCCCTTGACCAGCACGTTCATGTTGAGCGGAATTCGGTTCTCAAGCTCGGTCAGCTTGAACAGCGATTCCATCAGCAGCGTCGCATCGACGGTGCGGGCGCGCGGCTCGATCACCAGCCGGACGTCCTCGGCGCTTTCATCGCGCACATCGGCGACCAGCGGCAGCTTCTTGTCGTTGAGAAGTTCGGCGATCTTTTCAACCAGCCTCGATTTCTGCACCAGCCACGGCATCTCGGTGATGACGATGACATACGTGCCGCGACCGCCCTCTTCCTGATGCCAGCGCGCGCGCACGCGGAACGAGCCGCGCCCGGTTGCGTAAGCCTCGGCGATGGCTTCCGGCGGATCGACGCAAATGCCGCCGGTCGGGAAATCCGGACCCTTGACGTATTTCAGCAGCGTCTTCGAGCGCGCGTTCGGCGTCTCGATCAGATGCAGCGCCGCGTCGCACAGTTCGGCGACGTTATGCGGCGGGATCGAGGTCGCCATGCCGACGGCGATGCCTTGCGAACCGTTGGCCAGAAGATTGGGGAATGCCGCCGGCAGCACCGATGGCTCCTTGTCGGTGCCGTCATAGCTCGGACGGAAGTCGACGGCGTCCTCGTCGATGCCGTCGATCAGCAGGCGCGCGACCTCGGTCAGCCGCGCCTCGGTGTAGCGCATGGCGGCAGCGTTATCGCCGTCGATATTGCCGAAGTTGCCCTGGCCATCGACCAGCGGGTAGCGCTGCGAGAAATCCTGCGCCAGACGCACCAGCGCGTCGTAGATCGCTTGGTCGCCGTGCGGATGGAAATTGCCCATCACGTCGCCGACCACCTTGGCGGATTTCTTGAACGCCGAATTGGGATCGAGCCGTAACAGCCGCATGCCGTAAAGGATGCGACGGTGAACGGGCTTGAGGCCGTCGCGCGCATCCGGCAGCGCCCGATTCATGATCGTTGAGAGCGCGTAAGCGAGATAGCGTTCTTCCAGCGCCGATTGCAGGGCGACGTCCTCGACCAGTCCGGTTGGCCCGTTTTCGGGGGGAATCGGTTTTCTTGCCATGCTGGCGTGTTACTGCGCCGATCCCGGATGAACAAGCGATGAACGCGGCGGCCAGCAAAACTTCCATATTCTGCTGGTATTCTGTGAACTTAGCAGGTGGAATGGCATTCCCTCTGCGCTCGATTGAAGTGAAACCCGCGTCGTTGATGGGGAGTTGGATGCGCCGGATTTTACTGGTTTTCGCCGCACTCGCGGCGATCGTGTCGGCCACCGGGCTGGCACAGGCCGACCCGCAGACGCGCCTTGCGATCATGGCGACGCCGGTGGCGATGGGTGCCGGAATTATCGGCCCGGCGCAGAATCTGGCCGGTGACTGCCATCGCGCCTGGCGTTGCGGTCCGGCCGAGTGCGGCTGGCGCGCGGTGTGTACCTGGGCTGGATGGCGCCCGAGTTGGCGTTCGCACGAGCCTTGGCGGCATCATCAATGGCGACGTCATTATTGGTAAGTGTGAAGGGGCAGTACGTCACAAGAACCAGTTGAGAATACCGACAGCCGGTAGTGCCGCGAGCCGGTGGTTATTTCAAGTTCACGGCAAATGTCTGATCGTTGGATCTGACGGATCACTCCCGATCCGCATTTGGGTCGACGGTTTAATTGGAGGAAATGCAAGATGAAGATGGTTCTGTTGTCCGCGCTGTTTGGCTTGGGCCTCGGTCTGGCCGCCGTTCCCGCCGCAAATGCCGCTCCTGCCGCCGGCTTCTCCCCGGCGATCGAAAGCGGCTCACTCGTTCAGGATGTCCAGTATTACCGTCATCATTATCGTCATCGGCGAATCTGCCGCACGGTGCGCACCTGCCATCGCGGTTGGCATGGCCGCCGGATTTGCGAGGTCCGCCGCGTCTGCCGCTAATCGGTAGCCGTTAGACTGCAAACCGGTCCGGCTTCACGCCGGGCCGGTTTTTTTTTATGAAGCCGCAGTCTGCAATGCGCGGCTCAGTGCATTGATGAAATGGCCGCGCTCGTCCGCAAGCGTCATGCCGCGCGGTTCCAGCACGTGGCGCGACAGGAAAAATCCGGTGAGCGCAAAGCCGTCGGCGAGATCGTCGCCCGCCGGCGACATATCGCCAGCCTTGAGAAAAGCGGGCAGCCGAAACATGCGGTCGGCATAGGGCGCGCCGGCCGTCCGCGATACCGCGCGGCCTGATTTCGGCGAGACATAGATAAGGTCGCCGGTGGCGCCGGTCGCGGCGCATTGGTCGAGATCAAGGCCGAAGCCGAGTTCCGACAACACCTGCAACTCGAAGCGCGCGACCATCGGCGCCGCCCAGGCGGCATCTTCCAACCGGTCGAGGAGTTGCTCGAATACGCCGAACAGTCCCTCATGCGGATCACGCTCAGGCAAAAGCCGCATCAAAGCCGCCAGGTGAGTGACGCCGTAGATCGCGTGCGAAGCGCCGAAATAATTCGACGCGCGCTGTCGCATGGGCTCCACGGTATAATTGCCGAGATGCTCGTCGAGCCGCGCCCGCCAACTGGCGCTGACGCTGTTGCCGGTTTGCAGGATCGGCTTCATGCGGGTGCCGAAGCCGCCGCGAACCATGCCGAGATGGCGGCCGTGCTCACGCGTCATCAGTTCGAGGATGGCGCTCGCCTCCCCGTGCCGTTTGACGCCGATTACGATGCCTTCATCGGTCCATTGCATATTACGTTGTCATTCCGGGGCGCGGCCACTTTGGCCGCGAGCCCGGAATCCATACTCCCAGAATCGGAGAAAATCACGGCCACAGGGGTTATGGATTCCGGGCTCGGCGCAAGCGCGCCGTCCCGGAATGACAGATTATTCCTTCGGAAACTCGAGCCCCATCGCGCGGTAGCGCTCGGGATCGTCGCCCCAGCCTTCGCGTACCTTCACGAACAGGAACAGGTGCACCTTCACCTCGGCGATCCCGGCGATCTCGCGCCGGGCGCCCTCGCCGATTGCCCTGAGCGTCTGGCCGCCTTTGCCGATGACGATCTTGCGCTGGCTTTCGCGCTCAACATAGATCGTCTGCTCGATGCGAATTTCGCCATTGCGCAGTTCCTTCCAGCTCTCGGTCTCGACCGTCGAGTGGTATGGCAATTCCTGGTGCAGTCGCTCGAACAACTTTTCGCGCGTGATCTCGGCCGCGAGTTGGCGCATCGGCGCATCCGACATCTGGTCTTCCGGATAAAGCCACGGGCTTGCCGGTATGCGCTCGCCCAGCCAACGGCGCAAATCCTCAACGCCGTCGCCGGTCAGCGCCGAAATCATGAACGTCGCCTCGAACTTTGCCTTCTCGTTCGCGGTCCTGGTCAAATTGAGCAGCGTGTCGCGCGGCACCAGATCAATCTTGTTGAGGATGAGAATCTTGCGCGTCTTCACCTCGGCGAGGCGTTCGAGGATCGACTCTGCTTCCTCGTCGATCCCTTTGCGGGCGTCGATCAGCAGCGCGGTCAGATCGGCGTCGTGCGCACCGGTCCAGGCGGTCGTCACCATGGCGCGATCAAGCCGCCGCTTCGGCGCGAAGATGCCCGGCGTATCGACGAAAATGATTTGCGACTGGCCATCGATCGCAATGCCGCGAATGAGCGCCCGCGTGGTCTGCACCTTGTGCGAGACAATGGTGACTTTCGAGCCGACAAGTGCGTTGAGCAGCGTCGACTTGCCGGCATTCGGCGCACCGATCAGCGCGACGAAACCGCAGCGCGTGTCCTGGGGCGCTTCCGCTCCGCTATTTTGATCGTCAGACATCGAGCTTGTCCACTGCGACGCCGACGCGGGTCAACATGGCCGCGGCAGCGGACTGCTCGGCGGCGCGCTTCGACGCGCCGAGGCCCTCGGCCTGCGGCCGGTCGGGCAGCACCACGGCAACCTTGAATTCCGGATCGTGATGCGGACCGGTGCGCGCCAGTTCCTTGTAGGCCGGCGTCGGCAGGCCGCGCGCCTGCGCCCATTCCTGCAACATGGTTTTGGGGTCGCGCAGCGGGCGTACCGACTTGATCATGCGCTCCTTCCAGAACTTCGCAATCAGCGCATCGGCGGCGGCATAACCGCCATCGATGAACACCGCGCCGACCAGCCCTTCGCAGGCGTCGGCGAGGATCGTGGTGCGAAGGCGTCCGCCGGCGTGCGATTCCGAATTGCCGAGCCGCAGCGCTGGCCCGAGATCCATCTCCTTACCGACCGCGGCGCAGGTTTCCTTGCGCACCAGATCGGCCAGCCGACGAGACAGCTCGCCTTCGTTGGCTTTCGGAAAGGCGCGATACAGCATGTCCGAAATCACCAGGCCCAGCACGTGATCGCCGAGGAACTCAAGGCGCTGATAGCTCGATACGCGATTTTGCGGACCGCCCGACAGCGCCGAAATATGCGTCAAGGCGCGCTCCAGCAACGCCTTGTCGGCAAAGTGATAGCCGATCCGTTCCTCAAGCGCGCTGCGGTCTTTGACCTTGCGCGTCATCGGACGATCGTGAACAGCCTGCCCCAGCGCACCGCGAACGGCCAGCGCCAGAACTGCCAGGCATGCTCGCCTTCATAGACCGAGAAGAAAATAAGTTGTGCTTTGCCGACGATGTTCTCGAACGGGACGAAGCCGACCTGACTGAAACGGCTGTCGGTCGAGTTGTCGCGGTTGTCCCCCATCATGAAGTAATTGCCGGGCGGCACCGTGTAGACTTGGGTGTTGTCGGCAAAGCCGTTATCAACCAGATCAAGCGTCTCGAAGCTCTTGCCGTTCGGCAGCGTATCCTTCCAGCGCTTGACCGGCGCCTCGTGACCGCTCTCGTCCGCTTCGGTGAAATCCGCGATGCGCTCGTGCTTCACCGGCACGCCGTTGATCGACACGACGCCGTCGGTGACCTGGATCTTGTCGCCGGGCAAACCGATCACGCGCTTGATGTAGTCGGTCGAGGTATCCCTCGGCAGCCGGAACACAACGACGTCGCCGCGATCAGGCAGCCAACCGTCGGGAATGCGGCCGGAAAACAGCGGCGGCGACAGAGGCAGCGAAAAATGGCTGTAGCCGTAGGAATATTTCGAGACGAACAGATAGTCGCCGACGAGCAGCGTCGCCTTCATCGAGCCGGACGGAATGTTGAACGGCTGAAACAGGAAAGTGCGGATGACCAGGGCAATGATCAGCGCATGAAAAATCACGCGCACCGTCTCGCCGACGCCACCTTCTTTCCGCTTGGTTCCGGATGTCACGCTCATCGGCCTTTCGTCCTAAATGTCGGCAGAGATCGCCGAATGCCGCCAATTGTCACGGCGCGCGCCCCGGCGACCTTTTAGCGGGAGAGTTTGCGGCGCGCAATGAAGATTGCCGAAATTATTGTATAAGTCTTTGGTTCGTTTGGCTTTATTGCCTTAACGCGAAAATGCGTTCGTGGCCGTCGGAACTGCTGAAATAATGACGATGGCCTGCGCCAGCGGCCCCTCATCGGTCAGGGAGACGTCAATGCGGGCTTCATGACCGGCCGGCAGCATCGACTCAAGACGCTTAAGCGCGCCACCGGTGAGCTTCATGGTGGGCCGCCCTGACGGCAGGTTGACCACCCCCATGTCGCGCCAGAAGACGCCGGCTCGCAGGCCGGTGCCGAGTGCCTTGGCACAGGCTTCCTTGGCGGCGAAGCGTTTGGCGTAGGTCTCCACCGCATTGGCGCGCCGCTCTGCCTTGGCGCGTTCGGTCGCCGTGAAGATGCGGTTGAGAAAGCGCTCGCCGTGGCGGTCGATGGTCTTGGCAATGCGCCGGGCGTCGCAGAGATCGGAGCCGAGACCGATGATCATTTTGTTTCCCGCATGATCTTATCCGAAAACCGGTGCCCACTTTTCGGGATCATGCGGACACCTTCTTGCGACCGCGATCCATCGCCCCGCGCATGAATTTGACGGTTTCCGCCAGCCCCTCGAACACCGCCTCGCCGATCAGGAAGTGGCCGATGTTGAGTTCGACGATCTGCGGCAGTGCGGCGATGGTCTCGGCGCTCGCATAATCGAGGCCGTGGCCGGCATGGACTTCAAGCCCCAGACCCGAGGCCGACGCAGCGCCATCAACGATCGCTTGCCACTCGCTACCGGCCTTCGCAGCCTGACCGTCGGCCAGCGCATCGCACCAGGCGCCTGTGTGAATCTCGATGATGTCGGCGCCGAGCGCGGCCGCCGCTTCGATCTGCGCCGGCACCGCGGCAATAAACAGCGACACCCGGATGCCGGCATGCTTGAGCGCATGGACCAACGGCTTGAGCTGGGTCTGCTGACCGGCGGCATCGAGACCGCCTTCGGTGGTCCGCTCCTCGCGCTTTTCCGGCACGATGCAGGCCGCATGCGGTTTGGCCCTGAGCGCGATCTCAAGCATTTCGTGGGTCGCCGCCATTTCGAGATTAAGCGGCTTGTCGATCTCAGCCTTCAGCCGCGCGATGTCATCATCGCGCATGTGCCGGCGATCCTCGCGCAAATGCGCGGTGATGCCGTCCGCGCCGGCGGCAATCGCCAGTTTGGCGGCGCGCACCGGATCGGGCAGCGCCCCGCCGCGCGCGTTGCGGATGGTCGCGACATGATCGATGTTGACGCCAAGGCGGATGGGACGCGGGCTCATCGCAAAATTTCTTTACCCATTCACCCGCTCCACCTTGGCGACCATCGGCTTGGCACGCAATTGGGCAATGATGTCGGTGAGATGCTTGAGGTCGTAGACCTCAAGATCGATCGTAACGTCAGTGAAGTCGGGAGCGCGCCGCGTCATGCGGATATTGTCGATATTGCCGTCATGTTCGGCGATGACCTGCGTAATTTGTGCCAGCGAACCGGGTTCGTTGGCCGACTGAACCGTGATGCGAGCAGGGAAACGCCGCGGCGTGCTTTCCTCCGAATCCCAGCGCACGTCGAGCCAGTGCTCGGGGTTATCCTCGAATTCGGCCAACGCGGCCGACTGGATCGGATAGATCGTAATGCCCTCGCCCGGCGAGACGATGCCGACAATGCGGTCGCCCGGCACCGCGCCGCCGTCGGGCGCAAAGCGCACCGGCAGGTCGCCATTGATGCCACGGATCGGAATCGCGGACCCGATGACCGGCTGGCCCGGCACCTTGAACTTGACTGAGGTCAGCTTCTTCAAACCGAACCAGCCGCTCTCCGGCTTGCGCTTGGCCGCCATCGCGGCAGCGCGTTCTTCCTTGTAGTCCGGATACATGGCGCGAGCGACATCGGAGGCCTTGAGTTCGCTGCGCCCGACCGCCGCCATCACCTCTTCAATCGACGAGCGCGCCAGACGCGGCAGCGCGCCGGTGAGCTTCTCGTCGGAATAGGCGATCTTGGCGCGCTGAAACAGGCGCTCGACGATGCGCCGGCCGAGCCCGGCATATTGCACACGTACCGCGGTGCGCGTTGCGCGCCGGATCGCGGCGCGCGCTTTGCCGGTGACGACGATCGATTCCCAAGCCGCCGGTGGCGCCATCTGCGCTTTCGAGGTCAGGATTTCGACCTCGTCGCCATTGTCCAGTTCCGACGTCAGCGGTGCGATCTTGCCGTTGATCTTGCAGCCGACCGCCGTGTTGCCGACGTCGGTATGCACGGCATAGGCAAAGTCGATCGGCGTCGCCTTGCGCGGCAGCGCAATCAGCTTGCCCTTGGGCGTGAAGCAGAACACCTGATCGTGGAACAACTCCAGCTTGGTGTGCTCGAGGAATTCTTCCGGGTTCGAGCCTTCCGCGAGCAACTCGATGGTCCGCCGCAGCCAGGCGTAAGCTGTCGACTCACGCGACAACAGTTCGGTCGGCGAGCCGGCGCCGTCCTTGTAAAGCGCATGCGCGGCGATCCCGTATTCGGCGATCTGGTGCATTTCGACGGTGCGGATCTGCAACTCGACGCGCTGCTTGCCCGGCCCGATCACCGTGGTGTGCAGCGAATTGTATTCGTTGGCTTTGGGTGTCGAGATGTAGTCCTTGAACCGGCCCGGCACCATCGGCCAGGTCGTATGCACGATGCCGAGCGCCTGGTAACAATCGCCAACGGTGTGGACGATGACGCGGAAGCCGAAAATATCGGACAACTGCTCGAAACCGACCGATTTGCGCTCCATCTTGCGCCAGATCGAATAGGCTTTCTTGGCGCGTCCGGTGACCCGGGCTTCAATGCCGCGGCCGCCGAGTTTCCGGGTGAGTTGCTGTTCGATGTCCGAAATCAATTGCACGTTGCGTTCGGCCAGCGCATCGAGCCGCGCCGTCACGACGCGGGACGCTTCCGGATATAGTTCGCGGAACGCGAGGTCATCGAGCTCCTCGCGCATTTCATGCATGCCCATGCGGCCGGCGAGCGGCGCATAGATTTCGAGGGTCTCCTCGGCAGTGCGGCGGCGCGCCGCGTAGGGCATGTATTCGAGGGTGCGCATGTTGTGCAGACGGTCGGCGAGCTTGACCAGAAGCACGCGAACGTCGGCGGCAATCGCCAGCAACAGCCGGCGCAGGTTTTCCGCCTGCTTGGCTTCCTTGGTGACGAGATCGAGCTTCTTGAGCTTGGTCAGTCCTTCGACCAGCAAGCCGATGTCGGGGCCGAACAGCGCATCGATTTCGGCGCGCGTCGCCGCGGTGTCTTCAATGGTGTCATGCAAAAGCGCGGCAGCGATGGTCGAGTCATCGACCTTGAGGTCGGTGAGAATCGCCGCCACTTCGATGGGATGAGAGAAATACGGGTCGCCCGAGGCGCGCCGTTGATCGCCATGGGCCTTCATGGCGTAGACGTAGGCGCGGTTGAGCAACGCCTCGTTTGTATTTGGATTGTAGGCCTTGACCCGCTCGACCAGGTCGTATTGCCGCATCATCTGCGGCTTACGGATTACTACAGCGTTTTCAGCAGGTTGCGCGAGAACGCTGGCAGGCCTGTCGAGCGCCGGCCGTGTCGGAGACGGTTTTTGCATGCGCGGCAAATCGGGGCGCGTGCGGATCATGAGAGATATGCCTCGGCAACAGCGTCGCGTGCGCCGAAATGGCGCCCGCCGACTGCCCGTCTTACGATATCACGTTAAATCGGGGCTATCGCAAGGTCTTTGCCAAAACCTTGCTCGAAACCGCGCGCGACGAGCGCCGCTTAATTAAGTGTCGATTAAATATAAGTTGGCGTAATTAACAAAAAGGCCCGGGTGCGATGCCGGGCCTTTATCTCAAATTTATGCGGCTGAAAGAATCGACTATTCGCCGTCCTCTTCAGGAACTTCTTCGGGTGGCGCCAGCCCTTCGAGCCCTTTGAGCAGCTCTTCTTCCGTCATACGGTCCGAGGTGACGACATCGGCATCGTCCGAATCGACGCCGGAATTGGCGCCGATCAGCGGCACTTCGGGCTCTGGCTCGTCGACCTCGACGTATTTCTGGAGCGAGTGGATCAAATCTTCCTTCAGATCGCCAGGCGATACCGTCGTTTCCGCGATCTCGCGCAGAGAAACGACCGGATTCTTGTCGTTGTCGCGATCGATGGTAATCGACGACCCCGACGAAATCATGCGCGCCCGGTGACTCGCCAACAGCACGAGATCGAAACGATTTTCAACCTTGTCGATGCAATCTTCTACTGTGACACGGGCCATCGGCTCGTCACTCCTTTAGGTGGTACAATGTCTTGATATCGCCCGGTACGTATCCCTTGCGGCCCGGAATTTCAAGCATTTTTGTCTTGGTTTAGCCGTAAGCGTCTGGTAGCGAACTTGCCGTTGCCGCAAGCAGGCCAGCCGGACGGGGCATTACCGGTCACGGCGTGATTGCGCGGATGCAAAAGATTTGATTGCCGGTGTCATTTAATCGAGTTCGTCGAGGTTCCTGAAAACGCCGATTCAGACGATTGCGTGCCTCGCGTTCTCGCACACCAGGCCAACGCCGCATCGGTCAATAAAGAAATCGTGCGAGATTTGTGAGAGAATGACATGACCGTGCCTGGCGAAAAAATCGCATTATTTATCGACGGCGCCAACCTTTACGCCACTGCCAAGTCCCTCGGTTTCGACATAGACTACAAGAAGCTGCTCAAGGAATTCCAATCGCGCGGCTATCTGTTGCGCGCGTTCTATTACACTGCCGTGATCGAGGATCAGGAATACTCCTCAATTCGTCCGCTGATCGACTGGCTCGACTACAACGGCTATTCGGTCGTCACCAAAGCGACCAAGGAATTTGTCGATCAGACCGGCCGGCGCAAGGTCAAGGGCAACATGGACATCGAACTCGCGGTCGATGCCATGGAGATTGCCGGCACCATCGATCACATGGTGCTGTTTTCCGGCGACGGCGATTTCCGCTCGCTGGTCGAAGCCGTGCAGCGCAAGGGCGTGCGCGTCACCGTGATTTCGACCGTCACGACGCAGCCGCCGATGGTGGCGGACGAACTGCGCCGCCAGGCCGACATCTTCACCGACATCATCACCTTGCAGGGCAAGATCGGTCGCGATCCATCCGAGCGTCCGGCGCGTGCGCCGCGCGAAGGCGGCCATC
Source organism: Hyphomicrobiales bacterium (assembly GCA_041691675.1). Taxonomy (GTDB): domain Bacteria; phylum Pseudomonadota; class Alphaproteobacteria; order Rhizobiales; family Xanthobacteraceae; genus Pseudolabrys. The sequence goes on from JBEPUC010000042.1 coordinate 25,426, forward strand.
CCGAACCCGGTCAGCACCCCGCTTTCCTGCAACGTTCGCCCGCGCCGCAGCGTGCCAACGCCGGTGTCGAGGATGACGACGAGTTCGACGACTGAGCGGAGCCGGCAGCCCATGCCCAAAGCAGCGGGCGCGGCCAAAACAAGCGAGCCCGGATCCAACTGTCCTCGCTGTCCGCGATTGGTGGCCTTTCGCGAAAAATGGCGAGCGAAGGAGCCGACGTGGTTCAATGCGCCGGTGCCGTCATTCGGCCCGGCCGACGCCCGCGTGCTGATCGTCGGCCTCGCGCCAGGCCTGCAAGGCGCCAATCGCACCGGGCGGCCGTTCACCGGCGATTATGCCGGTGTACTCTTATACGAGACACTCGGCCGATATGGCTTCGCGCGCGGCAAGTTCGATGCCCGCATCGACGATGGCCTGACCCTCACCGACTGCCGCATCACCAACGCGGTGCGTTGCGTACCGCCGGAAAACAAGCCGACACCGGCCGAGATCGCGACCTGCCGCGATTTCCTTATTCCGACCATCGCCGGCATGACGAAGCTGCGCGCCATTGTCGCGCTCGGCGGCATCGCGCATGCCAGCGTCCTGACTGCCTTTGCCGCGCGAAAATCAGCGATGCCCTTCAAGCATGCTTGCAAATACGTGCTGGGCGACGAGGCCAAGCCAATCGCATTGTTTTCCAGCTATCATTGCTCGCGGTACAACACCAATACCGGCCGGCTGACGACGGAGATGTTTCGCGACGTGTTCGAGAAGGTGCGGAAATATCTCGACGCCTGATCGCCCGTCTTGGGTAGCGTGGCCGGCTAACTGTAACTCATGAACTCCATCAGCGAACCGTCGGGATCGCGGAAGTAAACCGACGTCCCCTGCCCCTTGGCACCGGCGCGCTGCATCGGCCCGCGCTCGACAGCGATCCCGCAGGCTTTCAGATGAGCAATCGCGTCATCGATCGGCCCACCCCATTCAAAACACAGGTCGCTGTTGCCGGGCTGCACCGGCAGCCGCGCGACCTCGGCCGGCTGCACGCCGGGACCATGGACGTTGAGCTGCTTGTCGCCGAAACGATAGGCAAATCCGGCGCCCGGCCGCGGGATCAGTTCGGCACCCAGAACCTGGGTATAAAACGCATTGGCGCGCTCCCAGTCCGACACGTGAATGACGCAATGATCGAGTTTGGTCGGTAGCATGGTAGCTATGTTCCGGTTCAGGGGCATGACACCATCGCCATGGCGGCCATCGGGTCAAGTCCTATCGGCCGTTGAGGGTCAACCTGAGGAGCGACAGATGACGACCAAGGTTCGGTTTGGAACAAGCATAGGCGCTGCATTGATATGCGTTGGGTTGACGCTGCCGGCCATGGCTCAGAGCGCGAGCGCGCCGCTCAAGGATGCGCAAGGCAAGGAAGTCGGCTCCGTCAATCTGACCCAGACCCCGCGCGGCGTCCTGATCAATGTCGCGGTCAAGGGCCTGCCGCCCGGCGAACATGCCTTTCATGTTCATGCCGTCGGCAAATGCGAACCGCCCTTCACCTCGGCCGGTGGCCACTTCAACCCGGATCACAAGAAGCATGGCCTGCTGGCAGCCGAGGGGGCGCATGCCGGCGACATGCCGAACTTGCATATTCCGCAAAGCGGCGACCTCGCCGTCGAGGTGCTTAACGCGGCGGTGACGCTGGAAAAGGACAAGCCCAATTCGGTGTTCGATGCCGACGGCTCGGCGATCATCATTCACGCCGGCAGCGACGACTATAAGACCGATCCGACCGGCGAAGCCGGCGGCCGCATTGCCTGCGGCGTAATCAAGTAATCGCGCGACGAAACCATACCGCTCACTCCTGCTCGCGCAGGAATGAGCGGAGCTAAGGTTTTAGCCCTTGTCGCGCATCAGGCGGCCGCGTTCGCGCGCCCAGGAGCGTTCCTTGAGCGTCTCGCGCTTGTCGTGCAGCTTCTTGCCCTTGGCCAGCGCGATCTCGATCTTGGCGCGGCCCTTTTCGTTGAAATAGACCTTGAGCGGCACGATGGTCATGCCGTCGCGGTCCACGGCGCCGGCAAGCCTATTGATCTGGCGCTGGTGCAGCAGCAGCTTGCGCGGCCGCTTCGGCGTATGATTGAAGCGATGGGCCTGGAGGTATTCCGGGATATTGGCGTTGATCAGCCAGATTTCGCCGTCTTTGGCGTCGGCATAGGATTCGACGATCGACCCCTTGCCGGTGCGCAACGACTTGACCTCGCTGCCGGTAAGCACAATGCCGGCCTCGAAAACCTCACCGATTTCAAAATTGAAGCGCGCCTTGCGGTTTTCAGCGACCGCTCTCAAGCGCCGTTCCGGATTTGCAGCCATGATGCCTTATATAGAACTGAGAATGCATTGCGCACGAGCTGTCCGGTTTTATGCGGAGGCCTGATCTCGCCGGACCGACGCAGCCGGCCGTCAGCGCGCCTTCAACAGGTCCCGAATCTCCGCCAGCAGCAGTTCCTGCTTTGAAATCGGCGGGGCCTTTTCGGCTTCCTTTTTCATCAACCGGCCCAAGGCGCGGATCAGCAAAAACAGCACGAAAGCGACGACGATAAAGTTAAGCGTCACGGTGAGGAAATTACCGTAAGCCAATACAGCACCTTGTTTTTTTGCCTCCAGAAGAGTGGTCGCGGTCACCTTGTCCGAGAGGGGAGCGAAGTAATTGGAGAAATCCAGGCCACCGGTAATCGCGCCGATGACCGGCATGATGATGTCCGCCACCAACGACGCGACGATGCTGCCGAAGGCCGCGCCGATAATCACGCCGATGGCGAGATCGACGACATTGCCGCGCAACGCGAATTTTTTGAATTCATCGAGCATGATCTGAACCCCCCGTTTGCGTCAGAATCGCTTCACGAAAATTCCAGTCCCAATATGTTAATTGATCAGCCCGGCATGCACCATGGCATCACGCACCTCGGCCTTGGACTTGTCGGATAGCGGCACCATCGGCAGCCGCACGCTCTCGGTACACTTGCCGAGGAGCGACAACGCATATTTCGCCGGCGACGGGTTGGTTTCGATGAATAGATTTTGATGCAGCGGCATCAGCTTGTCATGGACCTTGAGCGCGGCGGCAAAATCACCCTTCAGGCACGCGCTCTGAAATTCAGCGCACAGCCGCGGCGCGACGTTGGACGTCACCGAAATACAGCCATGGCCGCCATGCGCCATGAAGCCAAGGCAAGTGCCGTCCTCACCCGAAAGCTGATTGAAGTCTGCGCCGATTTCGGCGCGCTGCTGGCTCACCCGTACCATGTTGGCGGTGGCGTCCTTGACGCCGGAAATGTTTTTGCAGTCGAACAGACGCTTCATGGTGTCGACCGACATATCGATCACAGACCGTCCCGGAATGTTGTAAATGATGATCGGGATACCAATGGCGTCATTGACTGCCTTGAAGTGCTGGTAGAGCCCTTCCTGCGTTGGCTTGTTGTAATAGGGCGTCACGACCAGCGCGGCGTCGGCGCCCGCCTCCTCGGCGTGCCGGGCTAGTTCGATGGCTTCAGCGGTGGAGTTCGACCCGGCGCCGGCAATCACCGGCACACGGCCCTTGGCCTGATCGATGCACCACTCGACGACAAGCTTGTGCTCTTCGTGGCTGAGCGTCGGGCTCTCGCCTGTGGTCCCGACCGGGACAAGGCCGTTGGTGCCCTCGGCGATTTGCCAATCGACCAGTTCGCGGAACGCCTTTTCATCGACCGCGCCATTTTTGAAAGGCGTTACGAGCGCAGTGAAGGATCCTCGAAAGCTCGTCTTTGCGGTCCCGTTGGCAGTCATGACTAGGCTCTCCCGGCGTCTGGCAACAAATCCCATTGATATCGGTTCGCAGGCACTGAAGAAAGCCCCACCCGGTAGTCATCCGGGCCAAATCCCGGCTCCAATGGGCGTCCGCCAAGTTTTTGCCGTCGTGTTGTCCTAGTCTCGCCCGAGACGGCACGCTGGGGAGCCAAGTATCGTTCACCAATCGTACAGACCTGGGGCGTCTATAGTGGGCTTTCGGCGGGTCGAATCGTCGGGAACTTTCAAGAGGGCACTGGCGACAGAGCACAGGGGTTGGATGACCGGGCTTAAACGACCTTCTTTGGCATTTTGGGGTAGTTTGATCGCGATTGGCGCCCTAAGCGCGGGCAGCGCCATGACCGGCGGCGCCTTGGCGACCCCAAAGGATTCGGTAAGCCCCAAGAAGTTGGTAAGCCCCAAAAAGTTGGCAAGCCACAAGGAGGCGGTGAGCCCAAAGAAGCCGGCGAGCCACAAGAACTTGGCGAGCAACAAGAAGGCACCCCGCAAGGTTCCGGTGCCGGCGAAGCGACCTGTCGTCCACAATTCCGGCAGCCACGCCCCCGCTCCATCTCTTGCGCGCAATGTGCCGGTACCGGAGAAACGTCCCGCGATCAATCGCCCACTCGTCCTCAAACCCGAAGCCCTTCATTCGTTCGCTCAGGCTAACGTCGCCCTGCGCGGCACGGTCTTTGCCGCCAGCGCCACATTCAAACCGCTGGCACGACCCGTCTCGGGTCCCTTCGCGATTGCACCGACGAGCGCGACCTCATCCGCCGATATCGCGTTAGTTCGGCAGGTGATCGAGGCTGCCCAGAAAGGCAGCGAGTCCGTTGCCGATGTGGCCGAAAAGTCCATTTCCGATCCTCTCGCGCGCAAGCTGGCCGAATGGATCGTGCTGCGCAGCAACAGGACCAATCCGACGTTTCAGCGCTACGCTAATTTCGTCAAAGCCAATCCCGACTGGCCGCATTCATCGCTGTTCCGCAGGCGCGCCGAAAACGCGCTGTGGAACGACAAGATGGACAACGGAACGGTGCTGGAGTTTTTCGCCCAGCACAAACCGTCGACTGCAAAGGGCCGCTTTATGCTGGCCCGCGCCCTTCTCGCGCGCGGCGATCGCGATGCCGCCGCCGCGCTGGTGCGCCATGCATGGCGCTATCAGGATTGCTCCAGCGACGTTGAAAAAAGCGTGCTCGACACTTTCGGCGGATTGCTGACGGCGGCCGATCACAAAATCCGCATGGATCAGCGCTTCTATGACGGCGACGAGGAAGCCGGCATGCGCGCCGCCGAGCATCTCGGCGGTAGCGAGCTTGCGATCGCGCGCGCCTGGACGGCGGTGAACAAGAACGCGCACAACGCCAGCGCACTCCTCGATGCAGTGCCCGCGTCCGCGCGCAAGGATGCCGGTTATATTTATGCGCGTGCGCACTGGCTGCGCAAACACGACAAGCCTGAGGAAGCGGGCAAGCTCATTCTAACTGCCCCGAAAGACCCAGCCGCACTGGTCGACGTCAATCAATGGTGGCAGGAACGCCGTATCCTGATCCGCAATCTGCTTGACGATCACGACGCGCAGACCGCCTACCGCGTCGCCCGCGATGCCGCGACTCCGACGCAGGCGAACTATCGCGTCGACAAGGATTTCACCGCGGGCTGGATTGCGCTCCGCTTCCTGAACGACCCTGCGACCGCCGCCAGGCATTTCGCGCTGATCAATCAGGGCACCGATAATCCATACGCGCTGTCGCGGGGCGGCTATTGGCAGGGCCGCGCCGCCGAGGCGATGGGTCAGCAAGCCCAGGCCCGCACGTTCTATGCTCAGGCGGCGCAACACACCGCGACCTATTATGGCCAGTTGGCGCGCGCGCGGCTTGGGCTGCCGGATCTCGGATTGCGCGGGCCGCCGACCCTCACCAGCCGCGAGCGCGCCGTTCTGAGCAATATCGAGGTCGTGCGGGCGGCGGAAATTCTGTACGCACTCGACGAGCGCGACATGCTGGCCTCGATGTACGCCGAACTCGGCGAAAGCAGCAATGACGTCGCCGGCATGGTGATGCTCGCGGAGCTTGCCGCAAAGCACAAAGACAGCCGCGCCATGCTGCTGCTTGGCAAAGGCGGGCTCGGGCGCGGGCTGCCGCTCGACTATTATGCCTATCCGATCTTCGGCCTGCCCGATTACAAGCCGATCACCACGCCGGTCGAACAGGCGCTGGTCTATTCGATCGCGCGCCAGGAAAGCCACTTCAATCCGAAGGTTGTATCGCCGGCGCACGCGATGGGCTTCATGCAGGTCACTCCGGTCGCCGCCCAGGACACCTCGAAGCGCTTCAAGACGCCGTTCAACAAGGCACGGCTCTTGAGCGATCCCGCCTACAACATGCAGATGGGCGCCGCCGAACTGTCGATGCTGTTGAACACTTATGACGGCTCCTACCTGATGACCTTTGCCGGCTACAACGCGGGCCGCGGGCGCGTGCGGCAATGGGTCGCCGCCTATGGCGATCCGCGCGATCCCAAGGTCGATCCGGTCGACTGGGCCGAGCGCATTCCGCTGTCGGAGACGCGCAATTACGTGCAGCGGATCATGGAGAACTTGCAGGTCTACCGGGCGCGCTTCGGCGGCGGCAACAAGCTTCTGATCGAAGCGGACATCAGGCGCGGCAACGCCAATTGATCGCCGCTGTCGAGTAGCCAACAGTATGACCGACGCCATCTCCCGTTTCATCTCCGCCCCCGATGGGCTCAGACTGCATGCGCGAGACTATGGCAGCCGCATGTCATCCGCTCTGCCCGTGGTCTGCCTGCCGGGTCTCGCCCGCAGCGGCGGCGACTTTGAAACGCTGGCCGAAGCCCTCAGCAACGACTCCACTCATCCGCGCCGGGTGGTCGCCATCGACTATCGCGGCCGCGGCCGCTCCGAGTATGACCGCGACCCGGCGAACTACTCGTTCCAGGTTGAGATCGCCGACATTCTGGCGGTGCTGACCGCGCTCGACTGCGCGCCCGCGGTGTTCATCGGCACATCGCGCGGCGGCATTCTCACGATGCTGATGGCGCCGTTGCGGCCGAGCCTGATTGCCGGCGTCGTCCTCAACGATATCGGCCCTGTCATCGAGCCAAAAGGGTTGATGCGGATCAAGGGCTATGTCGGCAAATTGCCGCAACCGCGCAGCTATGAGGAAGGCGCAGAGATATTGCGTCGGCTGTTCGATGCGCAATTTCCCACGCAGACGCCCGATGACTGGCTCAAGAGCGCGCGCCGGACGTTCAAGGACGACGGCAGGGGCCGGCTGGTGCCGGATTATGATGTGGCGCTCGCCAAAACGCTGGAGGGCGTCGATTTCGAGAAGCCGTTGCCGCCGCTGTGGGCGCAATTCGACGCGCTCGCCAATGTCCCGATGCTGGCGATCCGCGGCGCCAATTCAGACCTGTTGTCGGCGGAGACTGTCGCGGCGATGGCAAAGCGCCGCGACACGTTTGAAGCTTTTGAAGTGCCCGATCAAGGCCATGCACCGCTGCTGGCCGAAGCCGATACCATCTTGCGTATCGCCACGTTCATCGCGCGTTGCGATCATTCCGAACCAGCGGCCGGCAACGCAGCAATCTCATCGGCAGAAATCTAACCGTTGGCAGCGCTGACAAAACGAAAAACCCCCGGCAGTTTCCCGCCGGGGGCTCGAAACTAGCTAACCTTGATCAGACGATCAGGGATAGAAGTTGCGCTGGGCGCGGAACATGCCCGACAACCAGCTGTTGTCGCCGACGCCTGCGCCGTTGAAGGCTGTCTGCTGCGAGTTGTACATCACTTCAACGCTCAGATCGAGGTTGGCAACCGGGGTCCACACGGTGCGGGAACCGACCTGCC
>JBEPUC010000043.1:0-32901 GCA_041691675.1 Hyphomicrobiales bacterium
AAGCAGCCCTACCCGCTCCCGGTCAGCCTGGAGATCGGGGACCGGGTGCTGATCGAAGGCACCGGCGCCTATACGTCGACCTACTCGGCGGTGGCGTTCAACGGCTTCCCGCCGTTGAAGACCTACCACATCTAGGTCGCCACATCTGACGGTTCTACCGTCCGACGGTTAAGGGAGGCGAGTCATCTTGCCTCCCCCCTTTCCTCATCATTGGAATTGAACGGCGCCAAGGCGCGTGCTCGCGCACGCCTTGGCGGGGAAGGAATACGGCCATGATCCAGATTCGCCACGAACGGCCCGCCGACATCGACGCGCGCGAAGCGCTGCTCGATTGCGCCTTCGGTGAGGCCCGCTATCGCAAGTCGTCCGAGCGTCTGCGCGAGGACCGAGTGCCAGCGGAAGGTCTCTCCTTCATCGCCGCCGAAGGCAAGCGCGTCATCGGCACGGCGCGGCTGTGGAACGTCGCCTGCGGAAGCGGTCAGCCGGCGCTGCTGCTGGGCCCGGTCGCGGTGGCGGAAGATTGTCGCAGCCGCGGGCTCGGGGCTGCGCTGGTGCGCCGGGCGATTCAGGCGGCCCGCAAGCTCGGCTATACGGCCATCGTGCTGGTCGGCGATCCGGAATATTACAACCGCTTCGGCTTCTCGGGTGAGAAGACCGGCGCGCTGTGGATGCCCGGTCCGTTCGAGCGGCGTCGCCTGCTCGGCCGCGAACTCATAGCCGGCGCGCTCGACGGCGCGCGCGGCATGATCGCAGCGGCTGGCCGGATGCAGCCCACACCCGACCTCGCCGCGCTGGCGGGGCAAGATGCGGTGGCGGCTCGTCGAAGCGACCACCCCAGGCCGCGCCCGCGTGCGGCCTGAAATCTCAAAATAGGCCGCAAAATCGGCAGAAAATCGTGGACGCCACGCTTGAAATGCGGCGTCCACACTTCCGTTCGTCACACGCGACGAATATCACCTGAAAGATGACTGGAGAACTTCGACATGGCTGATTGGCCCGTCTACGCCACGATCACCGGACCAATTGTCATGGTCGGCTTCGGCTCGATCGGTAAAGGCACGCTGCCGCTGATCGAACGGCATCTCAAATACGACAAATCGCGCGTCACCGTGCTCGATCCCAAGGACGAGGGCCGCAAGGCGCACTGCGAGAAGCACGGCGTGCGCTTCATACAGCAGGGTCTGACCCGCGAGAATTATCGCGACCTGCTGACACCGCTGCTGACCGAAGGCGGCGGCCAGGGCTTCTGCGTCAACCTTTCGGTCGACACCGGCTCGGTCGACATCATGGAGCTCTGCAACGAGCTCGGCGCGCTCTACATCGACACGGTCAACGAGCCCTGGCTCGGCTTCTATTTCGACCCCTCGAAGGGAGCGGAGGCGCGCTCCAATTACGCTCTGCGCGAGACGACGCTCGCCGCCAAGAACGCACGCAAGCCCGGCTCGACCACGGCCGTCTCCTGCTGCGGCGCCAACCCCGGCATGGTTTCCTTCTTCGCCAAGCAGGCGCTACTCAATGTCGCGGCCGACCTGAAGCTCAACGTCCCCGAGCCGAAGACCAAAGCCGAATGGGCCGACCTGATGCGGCAGGCCGGCGTCAAGGGCATCCACATCGCGGAACGCGATACGCAACGTTCGAAGACGCCGAAGCCGCCAGAAGTCTTCGTCAACACCTGGTCGGTGGAAGGCTTCCTGTCGGAAGGCATGCAGCCGGCCGAACTCGGCTGGGGCACGCATGAAAAGTGGATGCCGGCAAATGCACATACCCACGAAACCGGCTCCAAAGCGGCGATCTACCTGATGCAGCCCGGCGCCAACACGCGCGTGCACACCTGGTGCCCGACGCGCGGCGCGCAGTACGGCTTTCTCGTCACGCATAACGAGTCGATTTCGATCGCCGACTATTTCACGGCGCGCGACGCATCGGGCGCGGCGGTCTACCGGCCGACCTGTCACTACGCTTACCATCCGGCGGACGACGCGGTGTTGTCGCTGCACGAGACGTTTGGCTCCGGCAAGATGCAGGAGAAGCACCATATCCTTGAGGAGAACGAAATCGTCGACGGCATCGATGAGCTGGGCGTGCTGCTCTACGGCCACGGCAAGAATGCCTACTGGTTCGGTTCGCAGCTTTCCATCGAGGAGACGCGGGAGCTTGCGCCGTACCAGAACGCCACCGCCCTGCAGGTGACCTCCGCCGTGATCGGCGGCATGGTCTGGGCGCTCGAACATCCGAATGAGGGCATCGTCGAAGCCGACGAGATGGACTTCCATCGCTTGCTGGAAATTCAGTTGCCCTATCTCGGTCCGGTGAAGGGGTTCTACACCGACTGGACGCCGCTCGCCGGCCGTCCGGGCCTGTTCCCTGAAGACATCGACACCAGCGATCCGTGGCAGTTCAGGAACGTGCTGGTGCGTTAGTTTTTTTGTCCCCCGCGGGCGCTTTCTTCATCTTGGCCCGATTGTAATCGATGGCGGCCCGGATGAGAGCCTTGAACGCTTTCTCATTCAGCTTGTCGCCCTCGTGGATGTCGATGGCGCGCCGGGTGTTGCCTTCGAGGCTGGAGTTGAAAAGGCCGGATGCGTCGTCCAGCGCGGCGCCGTTGGCGAAAGTCAGCTTCACGACAGCCTTGTAGGTTTCGCCGGTGCAGATGATACCGGCATTCTCCCATACCGGAACGCCGCGCCACTTCCACTCCTCGACCACATCCGGATCGGCCTGCTTGATGAGGGCCCGGACCCGCGCAAGCATCTCGCCCCGCCAGTCGCCCAATTCCTTGATCTTCGCGTCGATCAAACGGGAGGGAGTTGCGCCTTCTTTTGCTTTCGTTGCGGCGCTCGCCGTCTTTGTTGCTTTCTTCAAGGGGACCTCCTTTGAAGGTGCGGAAGCGGATCGATATTCGGCGATAGCTTTCTTTGCGACTTGCTGAGGTCAGTCCGCTCGCGCCAACGTCTGCTCCAGGTTTGCAAAGAACTTCTGCCATCCGAACTTGGCGCCCTGATAGGCCTGCTCCTGATCCGGCCGGAAGCCCGCCTGCTCCATGCGCAAGTGAGTCCCCGTGCTCGTCGGCGTCAAAGTCCAGGTGACGACACTCTCGAGCCCCATGGCGTCCCACGTGTAAGACAGCGTTTTGTTCGGCTCAATGGTCAGAACCCGACAGTCGACTGAGCCCCAATCGCCGCGAAAATTGAAACGGTGGTCGACCGCCGGCTTGAAATCGTTTTTCATCAGCCATTCGGCGATCAAATGCGGTTGGGTGAGTGCACGCCAGATTTTTTCAGGTGGAAAAGCGATGTCGCGTTCGACGACGACGGCGCGCGTTTCGGTCGATGTTTGATTCATTGGTCCATCCTCTTGAGCAAATCTTCGAGGTCATCGAACTTGCCTTGCCAGAAAGTCGCCATCTGGCTTGTCCAGTCGATCAGCGGGGCGAGCGCGCCGGGTCGCGCGCTGTAGTGGGTCTGGCGGCCCTTATGGCGGTCGCGGACCAGGCCGGCTTGCTTGAGAACGCCGAGATGCTTCGACACGGCTGGCTGCGAGACACCGGCCTTCGCCGTGAGCGCGCCGACCGTCTGGTCGCCATCGCGACACAGCCGCTCGAAGATGGCCCGCCGCGTCGGATCGACAAGCGTTCTGAAGATGACGTCATGCGTGTCCGGCACTATCAATAACCCTCCGGTTATCGATTATGCATAACCGCCTAGTTATGGGTTAGTCAAGTGGGAATTCGACAAGGAGATTCTGCCAGCCACCGGCGGTGGTCCGGCGCGACGAACCGTTTAAACGCCCGCCATTTCTCTCATGCCGTCGGCGAACTCGATCTGCGGCTTCCAGCCCAATTCGGATCGCAAACGCGACGAATCCGCCGTGATGTGGCGCACGTCGCCGAGACGATAGCCGCCGGTCACCACCGGCAGCGGGCCCTGCAACGCCTGCGCCAGCGCCAGCGCCATGTCGCCGACGGTGCGCGGCGTCCCGGAGCCGACATTGAACGCCCGCACACCACTGTCATGCGCTTCGCAGGCGGTGACGGTCGCGGCGGCAACATCGCGGACGTGAACGAAATCGCGGCGCATGCGGCCGTCCTCGAACACGCTCGGCGCTTCGCCGTTCTTCAGAGCCGAGGTGAAAATCGCCGCGACGCCGGCATAGGGCGTATCGCGCGGCATACCGGGGCCGTAGACATTATGGTAACGCAGTGCCGCGACCGAGCCTCCGGTCACCCGCGCCCAGTTCGATGCATAATATTCCTGCGCCAGTTTGCTGGTGGCATAGGCATTGCGCGGATCGAACGGCGTATCCTCGGCAACCAACGCGGTATCGAGCGGCTTGCCGCAGATCGGGCATGGCGGCTCGAAATTGGCCATCTTCAATTCGCTTTCGATGCGCGGGCCGGGCCGCACCGCGCCGTGCTCGGCGCAATGACCGACGCCCTCGCCATAGACCACCATCGAGCTTGCGAGCGTCAGCCGCTTCACCTTGGCGCGGGCCATGCCGGTGAGAATCTCGGCAACGCCAACATCGTTCGACGAGGCGTAATCCGGCAGATCGCCCACATCGACGCCGAGGCCGACCTTGGCGGCGAGATGCAGCACCGCCTCGACACCGTGCAGGGCCCGATCGACCGCCGCCGCATCGCGCACGTCGGCGACGATCAGTTCGGCATCGAGCGGCGCGGTCTTGCCGCCGGCATGGACATCCGGCCGCAGCGAATCCATGACGCGGACTTCGTGGCCGCGCGTCAACAATTCGCGCAGGACGTGGCGCCCGATAAAGCCGGCGCCGCCGGTTAACAATACCCGCATCGTTTAAACCTTTTTGTCTTTAGATTTTCTTGTCTTGTAATTTTTCTCGAAGACGAATGTTTCGTGGCGGCTCGCGGCGCAGCGTCAGCGCCAGGCGCAGGAACGTCGTGACGATTTTCCATGCCGCCTTCACGCCGGCGACCAGATTGCCGGAAACCTTCGAGACGCCGCCCTGGCGGCAACGATGATCGACGGGAATCTCAAGAATGCGATAGCGCGCAGCAGCAGCCCGCATCTGCATTTCCAGATTCCAGCCATAAGTCTCCTCGCGCATGCCGAGCGCGCGCAGGCGTTCGACCTTGATGGCCCGAAACGGCGACATGTCGGTGTAACGCACGCCATAGGTCAGGCGAAGTAGAAAGCCCGAAAGCCACCCGGCCAGGAGCTGTTGCGGCGTCATGCTGCCGGGTTCACGCTTGCCGCGCACGCGCGAGCCCATGACGAAATCGGCACGCTCGGCGGCAACCGGGCCGACCACCTCGGCCATGAAGCCCGGCACATCGCTGCCGTCGCCGTCAAGAAAACAGACGATATCCGTTTGCGCATCCACCGCGGCGACGCCGGCGGCGCAGGCGCGGCCATAACCGGGCGTCGGCGCGGATACGACACGCGCGCCGGCGGCAGCGGCACGTTCCGCAGTGCGATCGGTCGAGCCATTGTCGACGACGATGACCTCATCGACCTGCTGCGCCAGCACCTCGCGCACCACGTCGGAGATCGGCTCTTCTTCGTTGAGGCAGGGAATGACCACGCTGACAAAGCGCGCGCCCGAGGGAAATAACATGGCTCAGGCCCGGATCAGTGCGCTTTGGCGCTCGCGCATGAACTGAAACGTCGCCGGAGCGTCTTCTCCCGTGAGGCCCTCCTCGGCAACCGCCGGACGAATGCCGCGCATTTCATCTTCCAGCATTGCGAATGAGACGGCGTCATCAACGTCGTACCAGCCGGGCACGTTGACGACCGGCAGCTTGAGCGAATGCGCGCGCTCCAGCGTGAGGTCGTAAACCTCCGGCGTGCTCCACGGCATTCTGTCGAACAGATGCGCATGCGGTTGCGACAGACCGATCAGCGTGTAACCGCCATCGAACGCAGCGCTTAACACGACATTGTCGCCTTCACGCACGGCATCGACCGCGGCGCGCAGGACCGCCTTCGGCAGGGTCGGCGAATCCGAATTGACCAGAATCGCGCCGCCAAACCCCTGTGCGAGAAAGTCGCTGGTGCCCTTGAGCAGCCGCGCGCCGAGATCGCCCTCACCTTGCAAGATCAGGCGAAAGCCGTCCGGCAGCAGGCACCGCAGTTCGTCCTCGGAGCCGGCAGGCGTGTAAAGCGCGCATGGTGCGGCGCTTCGTTGTTCTTTTTCCTCGGCCACCGACTTTATCGTGCGGGTGAGATCGCGAATGAAGCAGGCGGAGATCTCCGCGCACTCCTCCGGCCGTAATGGCGGCGATAGCCGCGTCTTCGACTTTCCCGGCGCAGGGGTCTTGCAGACGATGGCAACGGCAATGGACTTCATGAGGACGGTCTCATCAGGGTCACAAGGACGGTCGTCACACCGCGACCGAAAGAGCACGCGTCAAATCGTAAAACAATTCGTCAGGATCTTCGAGCCCGACGGAAAAACGCAACAGGTCGCCGGGGCATGGCGAGCCCACACCTTCGATCGACGCACGATGCTCGATCAGGCTTTCGACGCCGCCGAGCGACGTCGCACGTTTCCATAAATCGACGCAGGCCGCGACGGCAATCGCCGCCTTGTCGCCTTGCCGGACGCGCAGGGAAAACATGCCGCCAAAACCGCCGACCATCTGCCGCAACGCCACGTCATGGCCGACATGTGTCTTCAGGCCTGGATAGAGAACTTCGGCGACTGCGGGATGTCCGACCAATTTCTCAGCGAGAAGCGCGGCGGTTCTGGCTTGCGCCCGCACCCGAACATCCAGCGTGCGCATGCCGCGCATCAGCAAGAACGAATCGAAGGGGCTCAGGGCCGAACCGAATTGACCGCGCATCTTGCGGATGCGTTCCCACAACGGTGTGTCGCGCACCGCGGCAAGCGCCCCGGCGATGACATCGGAGTGGCCGTTGAGATACTTGGTGGCCGAATGCATGACGATGTCGGCGCCAAGCGCCAGCGGCTTGGTGAAGACCGGCGTTGCCACCGTCGAGTCGACGCAGACGATGGCATCGGCGGCATGAGCGATCTCGCATATCGCCGCGATGTCGGTAATGGTCCAGAGCGGATTGCTCGGCGTCTCGATCCAGAACAAACCGGTTTCGCCGGGGCGGACCGCGGCGCGGACGGCATCCAGATCCGACGTTTCAACGAAGGTGACGGAGTGACCGTAGCGGCCGATATCGCGCAGCCAGGAGCGGAAACCCCAATACATGACCTTCGAGGCAATAATGTGGGTCGGCTTGTCGAGAGCGAGAAACACCGTGGTCGCCGAAGCCATGCCCGAGCCGAACAATAGTGCTTCGTCGGCGCCTTCCAGCGCCGCAATCAGGCGTTCGGCCTGCTGCACCGAGACGTTGTCGGTATGTCCATAGACGTACCCGGCGCTATAGCCGTTGTCAGCGTCGCGCAGGTATGTGGCGGACATGTGAATGGGCTGAACGATCCCCTTGGTGACGGGATCGTGGGAACCGGACGCCTGGGCAACAAGCGTACGCAAACTGAGCCTGACTTTGGTCTGGTCGTCCATGCGGTTTTATAACCTTGTTGCGATGCACCGGTTCCACCGTCGCAGCGCCTTTATTCTTTCGCCGCCGGGAAAATCGAAAGGCGTGTTATCTTCGACCCAGGGCGACCAGGGTTTTTTCCTCGCGCGGAACCGGCTGTCCCTGATCGGGGGTCCAGGTCGGCGCCTCGTCGAAATCGTCCCGCGACATATCCACGGCGTTAAATTGGAGCGCCAGAAGCGCGACGGCTTCGATCGGCACCGCCACCGGACGCTTGTGCCAGGAGGTATGGAGCCAACCGAACCAGGGGCTGTACGGCACGATCAGCGATATTTTGCCGTCCGTGCCGCGCACCACCTCACGCACGTAACCGATGGTCGAATCGTTCTCGTCCAGCACCGGCAGGCCGATGAGATGGCCGACCTGCGCAGGCTGGGGAAAGCGTCTTTGGAATTTCTGTTCGGGGGTCAGCTCCGGCTCGGCGCCTTGGTCGGCGGCCTTGTCGCCGCCCTTACCGGGCTCATGCGATCCGTTAGTCGGACCGGCAGCCAAGACCGGTGGCGCCGGCACGGCAATGCCGAGCACCGCCGCGCAAGCCATCATTCGCAAGAGTTGACGCATCGCTGTCTCCTCCCCCGAGGATCGTCTTACACGAACTCGTGTGTTGCACGTCAAAAGCCGTTTACGTCTTATCCCGATCCACTTGCAGTCGAGACGACGCACCCTCATTGAACCGGACAGTTCATGACTGATAACGTCACGGTCAAATCAACTCGCCGTCATCTGCGCCAGTTGCATCCGGCCGCGGTGCGCACGATGCACTGGATCAATGCCGGCGCCATCATCGCGCTGATCGGCAGCGGCTGGAAGATTTATAACGACGAGGTGCTGTTCGGCTGGCTGCACTTTCCGGACTGGATGACTTTCGGCGTCTGGGCGCAACACGGATTGCAAATTCATTTCACCGCAATGTGGGTGCTGATGGTCAATGGCCTGTGTTACCTCGCCTACGGCTTCTACACGGGACGCTTCCGCCGCAAGCTGTTGCCGATCTGGCCGGGCCAGGTGATCTCCGATATCAAGGCGGCACTGACCTTCAAGCTCGCCCATGATGACATCACGCGCTACAACGCGGTGCAGAAAACGCTGTACGCCGGCATCATTCTCGTCATCGTCGTGCAGGTGGTCACCGGCTGGATCATCTGGAAACCGATACAGCTTTCGGAATTGACCGCACTGGTCGGCGGCTTTCAGAACGGCCGGCTGATCCACTTTCTCGGCATGGTCGCGATCTGCCTGTTCCTGATCATTCACGTCGCGCTGGCGCTGCTGGTGCCCAAGACAATCGGCGCCATGATTACCGGCGGCCCGGCCGTGCCCGAC
The DNA here is from genome assembly GCA_041691675.1 of Hyphomicrobiales bacterium. Classification (GTDB taxonomy): domain Bacteria; phylum Pseudomonadota; class Alphaproteobacteria; order Rhizobiales; family Xanthobacteraceae; genus Pseudolabrys. The sequence continues at coordinate 8,871 of JBEPUC010000043.1, forward strand.
GCAAGCGACAGCGACCCCGCGCCGCTCCTTCATCCCGCCGAATGATGGATTGATCCTATGTCGAACCGTTCGCCATCGCGCTCGATCTTCCGCCCGGTCAACGGCGTCGATCAAGGCATCATGGAAGACAATAGAAAGCTGATCGCCGACATCAACCGCCGCAAGCTGCTGCGCGGCACGCTGTCTCTCGGCGCATTGACGATGCTGACGGGCTGCTCGGTGAGCGATACCGGCCCGATGCAATCGGTGCTGCGCGCGATCTCGGCGTTCAATGATGGCGTCCAGGAATTGCTGTTCCGGCCCAATCATCTGGCGCCGACCTATAGCCCAGAACAGGTCGCCAAGCCGCCGCGGTTCAACGCCTCCTACGAGATCGAAGAGGTCAAACCGGTCAACGGCCAGCGCTGGAAGCTGGAGCTTTCCGGCCTGATCGACAACAAGGCGCCGTGGACCGCGGAGCAGATCTACAAGCTCCCGGAGACCGAAATCATCGTCCGCCACATCTGCGTCGAAGGCTGGGACTATATCGGACAGTGGTCGGGCGTCAGCATGGCCGATTTCCTCAAGCGCATCGGGGCCGACACCAAGGCGAAATACGTCTCGTTCAAATGCGCCGACGATTATACCGAGACGCTCGACATGGCCACGGCACTCCATCCTCAGACGATCCTGGCCACGAAATACGCCCGCGAGCCGATCACCGATCCGTTCGGTTTTCCGTTACGGCTGCGGACCTCGACCAAGCTTGGCTTCAAGAATGCCAAGTGGATCACCGCGATGGAGGTGACGAATACCTACATCCCGACGTTCTGGTCGAAGCAGGGCTTCAACTGGTTCTCCGGGATTTAAGCTGTCACTGCGACGCGGAAGTCACCGCCCGATAAATCCGCCAGTCCGGCGTGCCCTCGACCAACCGGTAGAACCGGCTCGCCGCAAACGGATCGTTGCTCCAGGCGCCATCGGTGGGCGCTACCACCGCGGTCTTGCATTTGAATTCCGTCGCCAGTTGCGCGACATCGCCGGCTTCGGCCTTGCCGGCGAAGACGCGACTGAACTGCGTGTCGATAGCATTCTCATGGGCCTTCGAAAGCCCCGAGAAGGGGCCGACCAGGCCGGGGCCGGCATAGCAGGATCGGCGATCGGCCAGAAGCGCCCAGGAGATGTTCACGCCCCACGGCGTCGCGTGTTCCATGTAGGATGGATTGTTGGCGACGCGCTCGTCCGCCGGCGTGACGCGCCGAACCGCCTGCCAGAGCGCCGGCGATGCCGCAAACCCTTTCGACGCTACGTTCGGCGGCACCACGACATTGCCGAAACCGAATTGGATGGCGGCAGGCACGCCGAGCAGGATCAAGACGATCGCCGCAACGGCCGGCGCCGAGAACCGCTGGAACGTGAGCCGCGACAATCCCGCTGCCGTCAGCACCATCAGCAGCATCATGCCCGGCAACACCGCGCGCCAGCCGAGATCGTTATTCTCGCCAAGCGTGCTGACGAGCAGCCACGATGCGCAGAGACTGGCGGCGAGCGTCAGGGCGAAGGCGATGACGATGGAACGGCGCTCGGGCGTCAGCGCACGGTCGCGCAGCAAAACGTAAAGTGCCACCAACCCGGCCGGATAAAAGGCGGGATACTCGACCGGCAGATAGATCAGCCATTGCGCCAGCCCGTTAAGGACGAAGGCCACGCCCTCCCCGATATTATCGTCGAGCCAATCGGAGACATCGTCGCCGAAAATGTCATTGGGATGGAACACGACGGGCGGTCCATCGCCGCGCAGCGCCGCCATGTGCAATTGGTCGTAGACGAACGGCGACATGAGCAGCAACGCCAAAGCCGCTGCCACGGCGAAACAGAGCACAATGCGAACCCGCGCGCGCGGTTCGGCGCGTATCAGCATTGCCAGCGCCACCGGAATGGCGGCGAGCGGAAAGGCAATACCGCCAACCCACGTCGAAGTTTCAAAGCCGGCAGCCATCGTGAGCGCGAACAGCAGCGTCGTCAGCACGCGCGGCTGGCGCGCAATATCGGCCAGCAGGAGGATCGATACGATCGCGAGTGTCGCCGCGGCGGTGTGTTGCGGCGCCCACGAGGTTTGAAACAGCCAGCCACCGAACCCGGACTCATAACCGATGATGGTTTCGGCGGCATCGCGGCCAAAGGGCCAGTTCAAAAGCGGCCGCATCGACGCGGTAGCCGCGAGCGCGACGAGCCATAGCCCGGCTCTGGCACGGCCGCTCAGCCAAACGGCAAGTCCGATCAGCACCGCCAGCGAGGCAAAGCCGGTGAAGAAAGAAAGGCCGCCATCGGCCTCCCAGCCGCTGATGCCAAACAGAGTCGAAAGCTCGGCGGCGCTGAAGTGCCAGAGGTAATAATAAGAAAGCCGCGCCGGACTGCCGACACCGCCGAAAAACGGATTGCCCGGCGGCACACCGAGCCGCGTCATTTCGTCGATCATCGCGATTTTGGAGTGATCGAAAATCGGCGCGGCCAGTGTCACGCCATCGGCAGAAAACTTCGGCACCACGGCTGCCATGACGACCAGCGCCAGCAGCGCCGCGCCGCCGAGCGCCAGGATATAAGGCAACGTCAGCCCGCCCTCGCCGCCGGCCCCCTTGCGGCCACGCCAAAGCGCGACGAGGGCCACGGCCAAAGGCACGGCGAAGACGGCGATGACCGCCGGCCGATCCAGCCCCATGACGAAACACAGCGGCAGGGCGACAACGCTATGTACCGCCCAGCCCAAGGCAGGCGCCAGCGCGATCGCCAACGGGCGCTGCACGACTTTCAGGGCCAGCGGCAAGCCGAGACAGGCATAAATGAGGACGGCGGCGACGCCGCAAATCAGAATATTGGCAAACGAAGCCATGACCACGTCCAATGCTACGTCCTGACTCGAATCGCCGCGACGCGCAATACGACGCTTGCCTTCATCCTATCATGAGCGGCCAGCAACGCCGCCTGGATAGATTTGCGAACGCGACCGAAGCCTCCCCCACGCCAAAGTTCCCCGATCGCGATCAAATTCCTCTGTCGATAAAGCCCCATCGCCCATAAACCCGCTCCTGAACAACCTATAATGGATTTATGGGGCATAGGGCTTTCAGGATTTTGCCGCACGGCATCGTCGTCGCGGTTTCGTTGGTTATCGCGCCCGTCGCGGCGCCGGCAATGGAGGGGAGCCAAAGCCCGTATCTCAAAGGCGTTCGCGATTTCCTGACCGGGGTGCTGCCGCCGCCCGGCGTGCAGATACGTAGCGACTCCTATCTCTATAACGGCACCGAGCACACGACGATCCCGCAGGGCCAACTGACCGCGCATGCGCACGCATTCACCAACCTGCTGACCGCCACAATCACCACGCCATATAAATTGTGGGGCGCTGATTATGGCTTCGCATTGCGCTTTGCCGGCCAGTCGTTTTCGGGGGATCGCACGATCGTGCGCGGGCCGTTCGCGGCGCACGCCAGCGGTGACGTCACCGGCAACAGCGACCTTGTTGTAACACCGCTCATTCTTGGTTGGCACGCCGGCGATCTGCACTGGAATTTTTCGGTGACCGGCTGGATTCCGGCCGGCAGTTACGAGAAGAACCGTATCGCCAATACCAGCAAGAATTACTGGTCGGTGTCGCCACAACTCGGGCTGACATGGTTAGATCGCGCGACCGGATGGGAAGTCTCCGGCGCGGCGGTCTGGATCATCAATTCGGAAAATACCGCAACGCATTATCGTTCTGGCGACATCGCGCACCTCGATCTCATCGTCGGCAAGTATCTGACGCGGCAGGTCAAGCTCGGCGTCGCCGGTTATTACGTGCAACAATTGACCGACGACAGCGGCGCAGGCGCGATTATCGGCGGTCATCGGGAGCGTGTTGCCGGCATCGGTCCGGCCTTGTCGGTGACCTTTCCGGTCGGCGGCAGGGAGGTCCTGCTGGTCGCAAAGTATTATCGCGAGTTCGGCGCCCAGAACACCACGCAAGGCGACGCCGGCAGTCTGTCGGCAAGGGTGCATTTCTAATCCGTCACCCTGAGGTGGCCGTGCTTAGCACGGCCCTCGAAGGGCGACGGCCGACCTCATCCGCTCATTCTCGCGAAAGCGGAAATCCAGCTCTTGGCTGTCCCATTTAGCCAAGTCTGGGTCTCCGCTGCCGCGGAGACGAGCGGAGAAAACTCAATTCGCATGAATCGAAAGTCGCCGCGGATCACGCGCTCTTACGGCACTTTCAGTGGCCGCGAAGGCGTCCGGGCGCACCGAGGCGTATTCCACGATCTCCGTCAGCACCATGTCGAGGTGCGCCTCCATCATGGCGCCAGCAACAACGCCGTCACGGGCGGCCAGCGCATCGACGATGCGACGATGTTCGGCGAAGGTCGCAGCCTGCCGTTGCGGCGTACACATGAACAACCGCATGCGGTCGAGCTTGGCGCGCGCTGCCGCGACTGTCGTCCTGACCCGCTCGTAACCGAGATCGGCCAACAGCGCCTCGTGGAGCGCCAGGTCGCAATCATGAAAGCGGACGCGATCATCGCGCGCCATCGCCGCTTCCTGGTCTTTCATGATCCGCTCGAGAACATCAATCAGCGGCTTGCCGGCAACCGCCGCAATCTGGCGCACGGCGTGACTCTCAAGCGCGCGCCGCATGAACATGGCTTCGCGGCAATCGGCCAGGTTGATCAGCGTGACGCGCGTGCCATGCTGCGGCAGGATTTCGACGAAACCCTCATCGGCCAACCGGCCGAGCGCTTCCGACACCGGAAACCGCGACATGCCGAGCCGTTCACAAAGCGCCGCCTTGTCGATGTAATCGCCCGGCGCGAATTCGAGCCGCACGATCGCATCGCGCACCGCGTCCTGGATATGCTGCACGGCACCGCCGCGCTTGTCGCGGTTAAGCACCGGCAGAAAACCATAAGCAGTATTGCGAAGGGTCATGGTAACATGTTAGCTGGAGGTAAGGTCTCCGCTCAAGTGGAGACAAAGTGACGGCACCAAGAAGGCCGGCGCGGCGAGTGAATCAAGTGAATAAAAAGTAATCAGGGAAGATTTCATCGCTGCCGTTCCGGCGCTGATGACGCCAGCCATCATCATCGGCGGCATGTCGTTCGGATGGTTTACGCCGACCGAGGCCGCCGCCGCTTGCGTCTGGGCCTTGATGCTCGGTGTGTTGCTCTATCGGAACATAACGTGGAAAAAATTCTACAAGATCACGATGGAAACAATCGAGACCACGGCGGCGGTACTGGTCATCGTCGGCGGCGCCTCGCTTTTCGGCTGGGTGCTGACCACAACGCAGGTCACCGAACGGGTCACGTCAGGGTTGATCACCATCTCGGACAACCCGCTGATCATCAACCTCATCCTGCTGGTGGTCGGATGCTTCATGGAGACCATCGCCGCCATCAGGGCGCTGATTACGGTGTTTCCGGAGTTGACGCTGGTGGTGCCGAGATATCTCTATCGCTAAAATCGACATCGCCTCTCCCAAATGCCCCAGCCACAGAAGCAGGAGTGGAACTGTCTTTTAAATCGATCTAAATAGTGATAAACAAGCCTGCCGGCGAACCGAAGGGACACGGTACGTCGGCACTGTCGCGTGGTTCGCTGTCCCCAAACGACAAAACATCAAGGGAGGACGATCCATGAAAAACAATCAAGGCACCGGTACGAAAGACGTCTGGCTGTCGCGACGGCAGGCGATGAAGATGCTCGGCGTCGGCGGCGCGGCATTGTCCGGACTGCTGCCCGGCCGCGTCTTCGCCCAGACCCGCAAAGATACACTCGTGCTCGGCATCGACATCAGCGACACCATTACGCTCGATCCGGCGCGGCTGGCGCAATACACCTCGCCGATGACGGTCAACACCGCCTACGAGACGCTCGTCACTATGACGCCGGGCGAATACATCAACGTCGCGCCGGCGCTCGCCACCAAATGGGCACGCACGCCGGACGGCAAGGGCTGGCGTTTCACGCTGCGCGACGGCGTCAAGTTCGCTTCCGGTGCGCCGATGACCATGGAAGACGTCAAATGGTCGTTCGAGCGCGTCATCAACCTGAAAGACCAGCCCTCGCAATATATCGCCAATATCGATCACGTCGCGGTCGTCGATAAGAACACCTTCGACATCGTGCTGAAGATTCCGGAGCAGCCGATCCTCACCGTGCTGGCGGCGCCGGAGTTCGTGGTGATGGAACGCAAGGTGGTGGAAGCCCAAGGCGGCAGCGCCGCCGCCGACGCCAAGACTGCGGACAAGGCCACGCCGTGGCTCAACGGCCACTCCGCCGGCACCGGCGCCTATCAGATCGCTGCCTGGGAGCGTAATGCGCAGATCCAACTGGTGCGCAACGAGCATTACTGGGGCGGCAAGCTGCCCTACTCCCGCGTTGTCATCCGTCACATCAGCGATGGCGCGGCGCAGACGCTCGCGGTCCGTCGTGGCGACATCGACGCCGCGTTCAATCTGATCCCGGAGCAGATCGCAACGCTCAAGACCGATCCGAACGTGCGGTTGGACCCGCTGCACAGCCTCGACTTCGTCTACATGGCGGTGACGCAGGAGCCGGAGTTCAACAAGGCGCTTGCAAAAAAGGAGAACCGTCAGGCGATCGGTTACGCCATCGACTATGACGGCATCAAGAACAATATGCTCGGCGGCGCAGCGGAGCGCCCGGCGCACTTCCTGCCGATCGGCGTCGAAGGCTCGACCGAGGAAGTCGCCAGAAAAGTCGGCTTCAAGCATGACCCCGCCAAGGCCAAGGAATTGCTGGCCAAGGCCGGCAACCCGGAGGGCTTCGAGTTCGAAATCGCCTACGGCAATGCCGCGGTGCAGGGCGTGACGTATCAGGACCTCGGACAGAAAATACAGTCCGACCTTGGCAAGATCGGCATCAAAGTGAACTTGAAGCCGATGGATCAGGTCAACCTGCGCACCACATACACCGGCGGCAAAGCCCAGGGCGGCGTGCTGACGTTCTGGAATCCGCCGGCGGTCGATAATCTGCTGTGGGCGGCGGCTGTCGTGCAGCGTGTCGCCAAGCGCGTGCATTGGGACGTGCCGAAGGAAACCTACGATCTCGCCTTCAAGGCTTATGTCGAGCAGGACGCCAAGAAGCGCTTCGACATGTGGGTGGAATGGCAGAAGGTGATGGTCGATCAGGCCAACCACTTCATCCTGTTCCAGCCGATTTACCAGATCGCAGTGCGCAAATCGATCGGCAAGTTCCCGCTAACCGCAGCGGGCTGGATGCTGGACGTGAAGGACGTGAAGCCGGCGTAAGCCGGCGACTTCCGAACGCTGAACGAAAAGGGCGGCCGCATTGGCCGTCCTTTTTATATCACCGCTTGAACTCGGCTGCTCTGCCCTCGCGAAAGGCCGTGATGCCTTCCATGTGATCGCCGGCGGCAAAACAAAGCGTGTTCATCTCGTTTTCATAACGCATGCCCGCTTCGAGACCCGACGACAGCGCCATACGCGCCGCTGCCTTCACGGCTTGCGTCGCCACCGGGCTAAAGCCGGCGATCTTGATGCATAAGGCGCGCGCCGTCGGCTCGACCTCGGCATCGTCGACGAGATACTCGAGCAGCCCGAGCCGAAAAGCCTCCTCCGCCGCGATCGGCTCTCCGGTCAACAGCAGCTTCATCGCTTGGCCATAACCGACGAGGCGTGGCAGCATCTGCGAGGCGCCGCCGCCACCGACCCAGCCGCGCGTGACCTCAGGAAAGCCGAGTTTGACGCTGCGTCCGGCGACGCGGATGTCTGCCGCCAGCGCCATTTCGCCGCCACCGCCCAGCACCCAGCCTTTCAGCGCCGCGACCACCGGCTTCTTGATGTTGCGGATGGTGTTCTCGTAGATCACCCGGTTCCGGAATGCCCAGGTGCTGGGGTATTCCGCCAGCGAATTAAGATCGCTGCCCGATGAAAAGGCGCGCTCGCCGGCACCGCGCACCATAACCACCCGCACGGCGTCATCGCCGTCGGCCTTGAGGCACGCCTCCTGCAAGCTTGCCGCCATTGGCGGCGTGATGGCATTGTGCTTTTGCGGTCGATTGAGCACTATCTCGGCAACGCAATCGGCAACGGTATAATTGATTTCTCCGGTCATGGCTGTCTCCGTTCATTCGTATCGGTTTTGATGAGCAAAACGATCAAGCATAGTGGCGGCAGGCTGACCTTGCGTGACCTCGCCACGCATGCCGGCGTATCGCCCGCGACCGTGTCGCTGGTGCTGCGCAAAAGCCCGCTTGTAGCGCAGTCGACGCGTGAGCGCGTGCTGGCTTCGATCGAAACGCTCGGTTACGTCTACAACCGCGGCGCGGCGAGCCTTCGCACCCAGCGCACCCACACCGTCGGCGTCGCCATCAACGAACTCGTCAACCCGTATTTCGCCGAACTCACCGCCGCTATCGAACATGCCCTCAATGCCATCGGCTATTCGGTATTCCTCTCGAATTCCGCCGAAGATACGACGCGGCAAGATCAGTTCATCGATACCATGCGGGAATACAATGTCGATGGGCTGATCATTTGTCCGGCTGCGGGCACCACGGCAAAATCGCTGCAACGGCTGGTGCAATTCGACATGCCCTGTGTGCAGGTGTCGCGTTATGTGCCCGGCGTTGTCCTCGACTTCGCCGGTAGCGACAACCGGAGCGGCATGTTTCTCGCGACCGAACATCTGATCTCGCTCGGTCATAGCCGCATCGCCATGATCGGCGGCAACAACGCCATATCGACCGGCCGGGAACGGCACAAGGGCTACGCCGACGCGCTCGCCGCAGAAGGTATTGCAATCGAGCCGGGCCTGATCGTACCGGCGGGAGCCACGCGCGAGGACGGCGCCGCCGCAATCAAGACGTTGCTCAAGAACCGGCATCCGCCGACGGCGGCGGTTTGCTACAATGACCTCACCGCCTTTGGCGTCATGCTCGGGCTGCGGCAGATCGGGCTTGAACCGGGTCGCGACTTCGCGGTCGTCGGCTGTGACGATGTCAGCGAGGCGGCATTGTGGAAACCGGCGCTCACCAGCATCACCATCGATACCGTCAGGATGGGCGAAGTAGCGGCGCGGATGCTGCTGGAACGAATCGCCGATCATGATGCGCCGCGCCGCGAAATCGTGCTGGAACCAAAGCTGGCGGTGCGGGCATCGAGCGGGCAAGGTCGCGCTCCGGTCACGACAAAGGTCGATTCTTTTGGCGCATGATCTTGCCCGAAAACCGGTTCCCACTTTTCGGGATCATGCGCGGGGTCCCTGCTTATAAGCGGTGGATGTGCATGCCGCCATCGACGTGGAAGGCATCGCCGGTGCTGAAGTGAAAATCGCCGCCAGCGAGTTGCACCGCGACGCGGGCGATGTCGCGCGGCTCGCCCCAGCGCCTGACGGGGGAGATGCCCTCATCGATCAGCTTGTCGTAGCGATCCTTGACCACGGCGGTCATGTCGGTGCGGATGATGCCGGGACGGATCTCGAATACGCCAATGCCGCTCTCGGCCAACCGCACCGCATAGAGTTTGGTCATCATCGACACGCCGGTCTTCGACAGGCAATACTCCGCCCGTTCCGGTGCCGCGATGACGGCATTCATCGACGACAGGCTGATGATCGAACGCGGATGCGCACCCGCGGGCTGCTCCAGCATCCGACGCGTGACTTCCTGCGTCAGAAAGAACGGCCCCCGCAAATTGACGTTCATCAGTTCATCGTAACTCTGCGGCGTAACGTCGAGAATATCGCCGCGTTTGCGCACCGAGATGCCGGCATTGTTGACGAGGCATTCCAAGCCGCCAAAGGCGGCGAAGGCGCGATCCGCAAGCGCACCAAGCCTTTCGATCTCGGCGATATTGCCTTCGACGAACGCCGCGCCGGCGCCGCGTTCGCGCAAACCGGCAAGCGTCTCCGTGGCAGCTTCGTCCTCGACGAGATCGTTGATGACCACATCGTAACCGGCTTCGGCGAAACCATAGGCGATGCCACGACCGATGCCGCGACGGCCGCCGGTGACGAAGACGCGCGGCCGCGCGCTCATGCCAGCGCCTCGCGCGCGATCAGCATGCGCTGGATCTGATTGGTGCCTTCGTAGATCTGCGTGATCTTGGCGTCGCGATAAAGCCGTTCGACTTCCATGCCGCGAATATAGCCCATGCCGCCGTGTACCTGCACCGCGTTGGCGGTGTGGGTCACGGCGGCATCCGAGGCGAAGCACTTGGCCATCGAACACGCCGTGGTGGCGCGCGCGCCGCTATCGAGTTGCGCCGCCGCATGCAGCATCATCAGCCGCGCGGCATGAACGTCCTTGGCCATGTCGGCGATCATCCACTGCACCGCTTGGAAGTCGGCAATCGCCTGGCCGAACTGCTTGCGTTCCTTGGCGTAGACGACCGAGGCATCAAGGGCAGCCTGCAATATGCCGACCGCCAGCGCGGAAATGCCGACGCGGCCCTTGTCGAGCACGCTCATCATCATGTGGAAACCGCGATTGAGCGGCCCCAGCAACGCCGACTTCGGCAGTTCTATATTGTCGAAATGCAACGCGCCGACCTGCGAGGCGCGCTGGCCCATCTTGTGTTCCTGACGGCCGATCTTGTAGCCGGCACGATCCGCATCGACGACGAAGATGCTCATGCCACGCTTGCCGAGATCGGGCGCGGTGCGCGCCAGCACCACGGCAAAATCGGCGACCGGCGCATTGTGAATCCACAATTTGCCGCCGTTGAGACGCCAGCCGCCGGCCGTCTCGACCGCAGCGGTCTTGATACCCGAGACGTCGGAGCCGGCTTCGGCCTCGGTAATGGCGTAAGCGCAGCGGCGCTCGGCCTTCAATAGCGGGCGGAGATAATTCTGCTGCTGCTCCGGCGTACCGTGGGTTGCCAGCAGCGTCCCAACCAGTTCGACAAGCCCGCATTGGTCGGCGACTGAGGCATAGCCGCGCGACAGTTCCTCCATCACATGCGCATAGGAGACGGCGTCGGCTCCGGCGCCGCCCAATTCATCCGGCACGGTGATGCCGAACATGCCGAGTTGCGCCATCTTCTTGTAGATTTCGACAGGAAACCGTTCACTGTCGTCGAGTTCAACGGCAAAAGGACGAATTTCGCGTTCGGCGAAACCACGCGCGGTATCGCGCATCATCTGATGGCGGTCGGATGTGCCGTCTTCGGTATCGAGAATATTCATGCTGGCGTTTCGCCCGGAGATGTCTTGTTATTTGGCTTGTTTGATGAGCCGTTGCAGGTATCGTAGTTTGGAATTGACTTGGCGTCACTAAAAATTTAGAACGATCTAAACGGCGATAAACAAGCCTTTTTGGGAGGACGCCCTGAAGAACCATCCGCCGGTAACGGCGCTATGGCGCCGGCTTATTTCATCCGCGCGACTGCGGAGCGGCTAGCGCCATGCCGCGCTATATTGTCTCGCGCCTGGGTGTGGCCGTCATCATGGCGGTGCTTGCGACGTTGGTGATCTTCCTGATCGCCAACACCGTGCCCGGCGACCCGGCGCTGGCGCAACTCGGCGACCTCGCCGCCTCCAATCCGGAATTCCTGAAAGCGTTCCGCGCCAAATGGGCGCTCGATCTGCCGCTGTGGGAACGCTATTTTATTTTCCTCAAAGCGCTCCTGCATGGCGACCTCGGCATTTCCATCGCTTCGCAGCGTCCGGTGCTCGACGACATCGCGGCTTATGCGCCGGCCACCATCGAACTCGCCACTGCCGGCTTTCTTCTCTCGATCATCATCGGCATTCCGCTCGGCGTCATTGCCGCGGTGCGGCGCGATTCATGGGTCGACCATGTTGCGCGGCTTATCTCGCTGCTCGGCGTATCGTCGCCAACGTTCTGGCTCGCCTTCATCGTGCTGGCGATCTTCTATGGCGAACTCCAGATCGCCCCCGGCACCGGGCGGCTCGATCCAATCGCATTTCCGCCGCCGGACGTGACCGGGCTCTATCTCATCGACAGCATCATTGCCGGCGACTGGGCGACGTTCCGCGACGCGCTCGCGCATCTCGTCCTGCCGTCGATGGTGCTCGCCGCGGCAACACTGGGCCTCATCACGCGCACAACGCGCGCCAGCGTTCTGGAGTGCATGAACCAGGATTACGTGAAAGTGGCGCGCGCCAAGGGCCTGACCGAACGCTACATCGTCGTGCGCCACATCCTGCCCAACGCGCTGATCCCGGTGGTGACGCTTGGCGGCCTCGCCTACGCCAACCTCCTCACCGGCGCGGTGATGACCGAAACGATTTTCTCGTGGCCGGGCCTCGGCCGCTACACCTTCCGCAGCGCCGCCGCGCTCGATTTTCCGGCAATCATGGGCATCACGCTTGCCGTCGCGGTGACGTATCTCGTCATCAATCTGCTGATCGATATCAGTTACGCCCTGCTCGACCCAAGGGTGGTGCGATGACCTCGCTCGAATCCGGCGCGCCGCTGACTGTCGCCCTGCCCGCCCCGATTTGGCGACGGACGTTGCGGCGCTACGGTCTGCCCGGCGTCGGATTGGCGATCATCATTGCCTGGGTTCTGGTGGCGATCCTGGCACCCTATCTCACCGGCTATCCGCCCGACCTCGTCGATGTGGCGAAACGATTGCAGCCGCCATCCTGGACGCATTGGCTCGGCACCGATCTCCTCGGCCGCGATGTCTTCACGCGTCTGCTTTTCGGCGCGCGCATCTCGCTGTTTACCGGCATCGTCGTCGTCTTGGTTGCCGCCGTATTCGGCACCTTGGTCGGCGGCATCGCGGCCTATGCACGCGGCAAGACCGAAGAGATCATCATGCGCGTCACCGATCTGGTGTTGTGCTTCCCGCCGATCATCCTTGCGTTGGCAATCGCCGCCGCGCTCGGCATCGGCGCCACTAACACGATTATCGCCATGCTGGTTGTGTGGTGGCCGAAATTCGCCCGTCTCGCCCGCAGCATGATCATCGTGCAGCGCTCGCAGGAATATGTCGAAGCCGCGGTCGTCGTGGGTCTCAAGCCCTCACGCATCCTCCTCCGGCACATCATGCCGAATTCGGTCGGGCCGCTGATCGTGCTGGTGACGCTCGACGTCGGCAACGCCATCATCACCTTTGCCGGCCTTTCGTTTCTTGGCCTCGGCGTCGTGCCGCCGACGCCGGAATGGGGCTCGATGGTGTCGGAAGGCCGCGAGTTGATCGAGCAATGGTGGGTCGCCGCGTTCCCCGGCCTCGCCATTCTCTCGATCGTGCTCGGCTTCAATTTCCTCGGCGATGGCGTGCGCGACTGGCTTGACCCCAAATCGCGGCGCCGGTGAGGAGATGACCGTGGACGACGTCACCGGCATTAACGAACGTACAGCGGCGGTCGCGACCGATACTGGGGATATTCTCCAGGTGCGCGATCTGCGCACGCATTTCTATACCGACGAAGGCGTCGTGCGCGCGGTCGATGGCGTCAGCTTTTCGGTCGCCGCGGGCGAGACCCTCGGCATCGTCGGCGAGTCCGGCTCGGGCAAGACAGTCGCTGCGCTGTCGCTGATGCGGCTGATCGAGGAGCCCGCACGCATCGTCAGCGGCCAGATTATATTCCAGGGCCGCGATATCGTATCGATGGCGACGGAAGAACTCCGCAAGGTGCGCGGCCGCGGCATTGCCATGGTGTTCCAGGACCCGATGACCTCCCTCAATCCGGTCATCAAGATCGCGCGCCAGCTTGCCGAGACCATGATGGTTCACGGCAAGCTGAACGAAGAACAGGCGCTGAAACGCGCGATCACCTTGCTCGGCCGCATGGGCATCACAGCGCCCGAGCGCGCCATCGACAGCTATCCGCACCAGTTCTCCGGTGGCATGCGCCAGCGCGTGATGCTGGCGATGGGCTTTTCCAATGAACCCGCCTTGCTGCTGTGCGACGAGCCAACCACCGCGCTCGACGTCACCATCCAGGCGCAGATCCTCGAACTCATCGTCGAACTCAACCGCGACTTCAACACCGCGATCGTCCTCATCAGCCATAACCTCGGCGTCATCGCCAGCGTCTGCTCGCGCGTCATCGTCATGTACGGCGGTGAGGTGGTCGAGGAAGGCCCGACCGAAAAAATCCTCGCCGACCCGCGCCACCCCTACACCTGGGCGCTGATTAACGCCGTGCCGCGCATCGACCGTCACGTTCCGGGGCAACGGCGGCTCGTGACCATCGAGGGCACGCCGCCCGATCCGCTCAACCAGCCGAAAGGCTGCCGCTTTGCCGCCCGCTGCCCGTTCCGCATTGCCAAATGCGACGAGCATCCCGAATTGCTGGAGATCGCGCCTGGCCGCAAGACGCGCTGCTGGGTGACGCAAGCCGGCGAAGACCTGCCACCGCCAGCGACACGGGCAGAGGTCCCCGCTGAAGCCAAAGCGAAAGCCGGCATGGACCATGACGCCGGAACCGTCATCAAGCGCGGCGAGCGCATGCTCGAACTACGCAACGTCGTGAAACACTTTCCGTTACCGCGCGCGACCTTCTTCGGCCCGCGCAAGGTGGTGCACGCGGTCAACGGCGTCGATCTCGACGTCGCGCAAGGCGAGACCGTCGGTCTCGTCGGTGAGAGCGGCTGCGGCAAATCCACCCTCGCTCGCGTCGTGGCGCGTATTCACGAGCCGACCTCCGGTTCGGTGACCTTCCACGGCCAGGACATCGCGAACGCCTCGCAGTCCGAGATCAGGCCGCTGCGGCGGCGCATGCAGATGGTGTTCCAGGACCCCTATGCCTCGCTCAATCCGCGCATGACGGTCGGTGAGATTCTGGCCGAGCCGTTGCGCTTTCATCACATCACCACGAGCGAGGCCGCGACCCGCGACCGCATCGGCGAACTGCTCGACGTCGTCGGCCTAACGCCGAAAGCGGCGCAGCGTTATCCGCACGAATTCTCCGGTGGCCAGCGTCAGCGTATATCGATTGCGCGAGCGCTGTCGGTGCGGCCGGACTTCATCATCGCTGATGAGCCGATCTCGGCGCTCGACGTCAACATCCAGGCGCAGATCATCAACCTGCTGATCGATCTGCAGGAGCGCTTCGGGCTCACTTATCTGTTCATCGCGCACGATCTCGCCGTAGTGCGTCACATTTCCGACCGCGTCGTGGTGCTCTATCTCGGCAAGGTCATGGAAGTGGCGCCGGCCGACGCGCTGTTCGGCGAACCTTTGCATCCCTACACGCGCTATCTGATTTCGGCGGTGCCGATCCCCGATGCGACCATAGAAGCCACGCGCAAACGACTGCCGCTGCAAGGCGAGCCGCCGAGCACCATCGATCCGCCGTCAGGCTGCCCGTTCCGCACCCGCTGCCCAATCGCCAAGTCGGTCTGCGCTGAGATCATGCCGCCTCTGGTCGAGCATCGGGCCGGCCACTTCGCGGCCTGCCATTTCCCTGGGCAATTCTAGGAGAACTTACGTGAGACGGGTGACAGCGGACGAAGCGGTTCGGATGGTCAAATCCGGCGACACCGTGCTGATCGGAGGCTCGGGCGGCGGCCATGCCGTACCGGAAGCGCTGCTCGTGGCGCTCGGCAAGCGCTTCCAGGCCGAGAGCGAGCCGCGCGACATCACCGTCGTGCATCCGGTTGGGCTCGGCGACGGCAAGGGCTCGGGTGCCGGACATCTGGCGCATGAAGGCCTGCTGAAACGGGTGGTGTCCGGCACTTTCGTCAACGCGCCGAAGATTTCCGATCTCGCCATCGCCGACAAGATCGAGGGCTATACGCTGCCGCAGGGCGCGCTGTCGCAATTGATGCGCGAAATCGCCGCCGGGCGCGCCGGTCTGTTGACGAAGACGGGACTGCACTCGTTCATCGATCCGCGCCATCAGGGCGGCCGCCAGAGCAAAAGCGCCAAAGAGGACCTTGTCGAATTGGTGCAGTTCCGCGGCGAGGACTATCTGTTTTTCAAGCCCTTCAAGTTCGATGTCTGCTTCCTGCGCGGCACCACGGCCGACGAGGACGGCAACATCACGATGGAAGAGGAAGCCGTGTTCCTCGAAATGATGTCCGAGGCGCAGGCGACGAGGCGCTGCGGCGGCATCGTCATCGTCCAGGTCAAGCGCATGGCGCGGCGTGGCACGTTGCCGGCCAAGCACGTCAAAATTCCCGGCATTCTGGTCGATATCGTTGTGGTCGAGCCGAAGCAGAGCCAGACCTACGAGAGCCATTACAACCCGTCTTATGCCGGCGAATTGAGAATCCCGCTCTCCGACATTCCCGAACTGCCGCTCGATGCCCGCAAGATCATCGCGCGGCGCGCGGCGATGGAATTGTTCCCCGGCGCGATCTGCAATCTCGGCTCCGGCATTTCCACCGGCATCGCCAATGTCGCGGCAGAAGAAGATGTGCTCGACGATATTTGCCTTACCAATGAGCAGGGCCTTGTCGGCGGCGCGCCCGCGTCCGGCAACGAAGCGGGCGCCTCACGCAATTACGCGGCGATGATCGACCAGCCCTATCAGTTCGATTTCTACGACGGCGGCGGGCTCGATCTTGCGTTTCTGTCTTTCGCCGAGGTCGATGAGCAAGGCAACGTCAATGTCAGCCGTTTCGGCGGCCGCATCGTCGGGCCCGGCGGCTTCATCAATATCAGCCAGAACGCCAAGGCGGTGATCTATAGCGGCATCTTCCTCGCCGGCAAGTCCGCCGTCTCGTGGCCGGACGGCAAGATGAAGATCGACACTGATGGCACCGGCAAGAAGTTCGTCAAGACCGTTGAACAGATCACCTATAGCGGGACCTACGGCCGCGAACGGGGCCAGCGCGTTTTGTATATCACGGAACGCGCCGTCTTCCGGCTCGGGCACGGCGGCGTCGAGATCATCGAGATCGCGCCCGGCATCGACCTGCAACGCGACGTGATCGCGAAGATGGGCTTTGAGCCGAAAATCGCAGCCGATCTGAAGACGATGGATGCGCGGCTGTTCAAGCCGGAACGCTTGAAACTCGCCGACGATCTTCGTAAACGTCAGCGGCCGCCGCGTTCGTCGCGGCTTGAACTGCCGAAAGCCGCGCAATGACCGATGAAAATGCGAAGGCGCTATTTATCGATGGCGCGACCAAATTGTTTCCGATCCTCGGCGACCCCATCGCGCAGGTAAAATCGCCAGCCGGCATCAGCGGCGAGTTCCACGCACGCGGTCTCAATGCATTATGCACGCCGCTTCATGTCGCGCCCGGCGACTTCGATACCGTGATGCACGGACTGAAAGCGACGCAGAACATCGGCGGCTATATCCTGACCGTGCCGCACAAACTGCGCGCCATGCCCCACGTCGATAAGCCGTCGCCGCGCGCGCAACGTATCGGCGCGGTTAATATCGTGCGGCGCGAGGGCAGCGCGTGGGTCGGCGACATGCTCGACGGGATCGGCCTCACCAACGCGGTCCGCAACACCGGCTTCGACTTCAAGGGCAAGCGCGCGCTCGTCATCGGCGCCGGCGGGGCCGGCAGCGCCATCATCGACGCCATTGCCGAGGCCGGGGCTTCCGCAATCACGATTTCCGATCTGGATACAGCGAAAGCCAATGACATCGCCGCACGTTTCGGTAAGGCGCATACGGGGTGCAAATTCACCGTCGGCGCGGCCGTCGCCGAGGGCCACGATCTCATCGTCAACGCCACGCCCTACGGTATGGGCGAAGGCGACGGCATGCCGGCCCCATTCGGCACCCTCGATGCGAACGTCGTTGTCGCCGATGTCATCACCAAGCCGGAGATCACGCCACTGCTCGCACACGCCAAAGCCTGCGGCTGCCGCATTTCGACCGGCGTGCAGATGTATCAGGCGCAGGCGGCAATGATCGCCGGCTATCTGATCCCGGAGAAAGCCTGATGTTTGCGACTCATCTCAAGGTGGGCGAAACGGCCGAATTCTCCAAGACCATCACCGAGACCGATCTCGCAATGTTTTCGGCCATCACCGGCGATTTCGATCCGATCCACGTCAACGAGGACTACGCGGCAAAATCGCCGTTCGGCAAGCGGATTGCCCATGGCGGGCTGGTGCTCGGACTGCTGTCGTCATGCGCCTCGATAATGTCGAAGCGCTCCGCCGAGCGCGGCGCCAAGGCAGTGTCGGTCTCGCTCGGCTATGACAAGATCAGATTCATTGAGCCCGTCTTCATCGGCGATACGCTGACCGCGCGCTACACCGTCGAGGAAATCGATCCGGTCGCGGCGCGCAGCCGGTCGAAGATCGAAGTGGTGAAATCCACCGGCGAACTCTGCCTTGCCGGTGTGCATGTGATGAAGTGGTTGGTGCCGAAGTAGCGGCGGCGTGCGATCTCGCGCTACTTCTTGACCAGATCGCCCTTCTTTACGCCCGCCTCCGGGAACACCCACATTGCCGCCACCATGAACACGGCCGTGACCATGACAAAGGTCGAATAATGCGGATCGATCGGCGAGCCGCGCCAATAGGCCAGCGCGGCGGCAACGATCAGCGCAACTACGGATAGAATTGCTTTGACGTCGTTCGGCATGGCGGTCGTCCGTTTCCGTCAATACGATCCCATTGGCGCGGCGGCGGCTTCGTCCGGGCGTTTCGGCTTGCCGCGCAGGTTCGAGCGCAGGAAGCGCGTATCGTAGCCGTTGAGCAGCGTCCCGACCAGGCCGCGGTCGAGATCGGATGTCCCAAACAACCAGTCGGCAATGGGGAACGTCAGATTCATGTTCGTTTCCATCATCAGTCGGGCGTTGTGATGGGCCGTATGATGGCGGCGCAGCGTGTTGACGAAGGGACAGTGGCGCACGAACCAGTTCTCGTCGACATGGCAGCAGAAGTGCATGAACTCGTAGATCAGGTACATGCCCGACGTCACGGACATGAACAGCCAGCCGACATTTGGCGAGAGCAAGGTGCCGAGAATCGCCGCCGCCGGTATCGACATCAGGATGAACACCACCAGCGCGAACGGCGGGAATACTGTCACGCGCCAGTCCTTGTGATCGCGGAATCGCATTTCATCATCGGTGAAGAACTGGTGGTGGTTGAGGGTATGGCGCTCATAGATCGCGCGCAGGCCTTTGATGTTGATCGGCCGGTGCATGATGAAGCGGTGTACAATCCATTCGAAGATGTTGGTGAACAGGAATGTCGCCGGCACGGTCAGCCATTCCAGCCACGTCACGTTATGGATGTGGTTGACGTAGATGTAGAACGCCGCCGCGCCCATGGCGTAGATGATGACGATATGAACATAACCGTCATACCAGCCCATGATGCGGGAGCGGTATTCCTGACGAAAGGCGATCTGGCGCTGGCCGATCATGACAATGTCTCCCCTCTTCGGCGCGTTTGGCTTACGCCGGCGCGATTTCCTTGAGCGCGGTATCGATCTCCAGACCGGTGAGAACCCAGTCGTTGTCGAGATTGGCAACCACGCTTTTCATGAATGGTTCGGACAGCGCCAGCGCACGACTATTGTCGCCCAGATGATCGGCGAGAATCGCCAGTGCGAGCTGCTGCGGGTCCGGTCCTTCATAGGTCCACTCGAAGCCGTATTTCCAGAACTGCTTGATGTCGTAGCGCGGATCGAGCGGTCGGCCATCGGCCGTCACGACCAGACCGTCCATGCTGCGTCTGCCCTCATAGGTCTTCATCGCGCCAAAAGTCCTTGACGTTCGCTACGCCGCGAGCGGCGTCTGATATATCAGCGATATGATAGCGTTTCCCGCCGCCCGCGCAAGCCCCAAAAATCGGCTAAAGCGCCACCGTCGCCCGGGTGAAACTCTCCGTGTAATCAATGAGTTCGTCGCAGGTGCGCGCCGCCAGAGGGCCGTCGCCCTTGGCAATGGCACGGGCCTGATTGGCGTGCAGGCGCGCGCATAGCGGCAGGTCGGCCGCCTCGCGGTAATGCATATACCAGAAGCGGCGCGACAAACCCTGGAGCAGTTTCATCGCGCGCGCGGCGTAATCGTTATGCGCGGCTTCGATAATGAGCTGGTTAAGCTCGCGGTCGAGCCGCATGAAGGCGATATCGTCATTGGTCTTGGCGGCTTGATCCATGCCGCGGGCAATCACGTCGAACTGTTCTCGCTGCGCGGCGCTGGCGCGCTGCGCGCTCATGCGGCTGAGCAGGCGTTCGAGTTCGCGGCGCACTTCGAGCACCAGCAACTGGCTGCGTGGATTGATGTCGGAGACGAGGATGCCCTTGCGCGGCAGAATGGTGACCAGCCCCTCGCGCGCCAGCCGCTGCAAAGCTTCGCGGATCGGCGTGCGGCCGATGTTGAAAGAGGCAGAAAGCATCTGCTCGGACAGAACCTCACCCGGCTTCAGATGCAGCGTAACGATCTGCTCCTCGATGGCGCGATAGGCCTGCTCGGTAAGCGTGTCGGCACGCTGCGGCGCCGGAGCCGAAGACTGTGCGCGGGTCGCTGCGTTGCGGCTTGCGGTGGAGCGGCGGGCCGCTTTCGCCTGCGTCACGTCAGACCTGCCTCCGCTTTGCGACCATGTTCGCGAATTTCTCGTACTCCGCTTCGTTGACCGTATAGGAGTGGTCGTCATCGGGGAATGACCTCTCTTTCACTTCCTCAATGTACTGCCGAATGCCACCGACTGCCACTTCGGTCAGTTTGGCGAAGCGCTTGGTGAATTTCGGTTTGAAATCAGCGAACACGCCAAGCAGATCGTGGCACAGCAGAATCTGCCCGTCGGTGCCGACGCCCGCGCCAATGCCGATGGTCGGAATCGTCAGTTGCTCGGAAATCAGCTTCGCGATCCTGGCAGGTACCGCCTCAAATTCCAGCATGAAGCAACCGGCGTCTTCGATGGCCAGCGCGTCTTCGAGGATTTTCATCGCGGCGTCGGCGGTTCGGCCTTGAATCCTGAAGCCGCCGAACATCGCGATGGTGTGCGGCGTGAGGCCGATATGCGACGCTGTCGGAATACCGGCATCGACCAGCGCTTTAAGAATATGCGCTTGGGACTTGCCGCCCTGCGGCTTGACCGCGTCGGAGCCGGCATCCTGCATGAAGCGTGTCGCGTTGGTCAGCGCGCGCTCGACCGTATTGTAGCTCTGATACGGCATGCAGCCGAGCACGAAGGTATTGGGCGCGCCGCGACGGATCGCCGCTCTTGCCTTCGACCGGGTCAGCAGCCCCGCCCGCGAGTTTCGCATAGAGCGCCTTCGGGGCGACCGGAAGAAAGCCACTGGCATTTGCGTGAACGTTGCCCGGGCGCAGCTTTGCGGCGATGTCTCGGGTCGCCTTGCCCGACACCTCCAGAATCGACAGCCCCAGTTCTGTCGCCGCCTTTTTGGCTAACTCAGCATCAGCTTCGACGAAGCTCCCTGCCCGCTGTTTCCCGTCAAGTGTCCCGAACACGATGAGCGTGACACTCGTGATCTTCTTCGTTACAGCTTTCTTCTTGGTCATGCGATTTCTCCAATGCAAAAAAACCCCGGATGGGGGCCTGTGAGTTTCTTGATACGATGTGATGCCGGGCTTTATAGTTAGAGCGGTGAGCCGAGGCGCTTCTAATCAATCTCGCCGTTGCCGTTTCGGCCGAGAAAGGCTCGACATCTGCAATAGTATTATATACCTATCACTTATGCAAGTCTTATTTTATAGGCTTTTAATCTTTTTTATTACTGCACAATTTGCACGGCTGTAAGGCACACAGCCCTCGAAGATCGAGCGCGCAAACGCAGGCTGCCGCAAAGGAATAAGAAACGCTAGCTTTGTCGTCAGAATAGATAGGTCTTCTCCCTCCCTCAGACCGCTGGATGAGGAACTAAAAATGTACCAAAATGACCAGGTCTCAGACGTCAAACCGGAGGCAAAATGAAAGAACGCGAGCCGAATATCCTGCACTCGGGCCTATCCGGCGTAGTGTCTCAGGATGGCATCACGGTCAAAGTGTTCATTTATCGTCTTGAGCACGAAACGACTTGGACGCTTGAGGTCGTAAATTCTGCCGGAACTTCGACAGTTTGGGACGAGAAATTCGCCAGCGACGAGGATGCCCGTGCTGAATTTCAACGAACGGTCGCAGAAGAAGGAATGAGCGAATTTTTAGACAACGGAAATGTGATCCCGTTCAGGCATTAAGCGCCTTGGGGTTCGCATCCGAGGTTTTCGGCGCTAACGCCGTAAAGTACAAAAAGCTAGACCGGCTAAAAACACTGGTCGCCCTGTGTTCGTGGTAGTGTCTGATAGCGAGATGCCAGTCGAACAAGGGAGGTCGCGTCGTGAGCTACGTCCGCTCCGTACTTCAACCAGACGAGAAGTTGATCGTAGTCGGCAAGCTGCACTGGATCGTCTACATGCACGCGATCTTGTGGCTGGTCGTCGGTTTGATTGTGGTCGCCCTTGAGGACAGGTTTCAAATAGGTGACGCCCAGGGCTTTCTTCTCTACGGCACTTCGTTAGTCTTCGGCGTTGGTTTTCTGGTTGCCTTCGCCCACGCGTGGTTCGTGCGCTGGATCACCGAGCTGGCCGTCACCGACCGGCGGGTCATCTACAAGTGCGGGTTCATATCCCGCCACACCGCGGAGATGAACATGGACAAGATCGAGTCCGTTGACGTCGACCAATCTCTGCTTGGCAGGATGCTCGGATACGGCACGATACACGTGCTGGGCACGGGACAGAGTATCGAGAGCCTGCAACGGATCGCGTCGCCACTCGCGTTGCGGAACGCGATCACCGCCAAGTAGGCCGCTCGGCTGGCACTTCGACCCGTCCGGTCAACTAGGCTGCGTACTCATCAATCCTGTTTTGTAAGCGCAACTCGCTGAATGTCCGCTTCCCTCCGAAGCGACCGAATTTGCTGCGATGACGCGAAATGTCGCAAAGGGCCACTGCAGACATTCACACAAGTGAACGAGATGTATGAGCTGTAGCAGCTTACACTTAGCTTGATCGATATCCCGAAGTGATTTGCCGTATCGCATCCCATGCTGGCTTAGAACCGACCCTAGACGCCTTTGAGTGCGCACCCCACGGCCAACACTACGTAGGCAATTATTGCAATCCAGAACGCGTGCGGGCTCACGTTGGGGATTTTGACTAGAAACGCAACCAGCGCAACAATTGCGATTACCAGCGAAACTAGAAAAGTGAACTGCTTCGGCGCAGAAAGCCTCACTGTGTGTGCCATGATTTTGTCCCGTCGTTTTGAGTTTAGATCATTTGAAAGTGACCATGAAATAACTTCATTTTCAAGTCGTCGGTGCAAACGGCAGAGGTTATTCGCAACTAAAGACGGCTGCGGTCGCCCCTTGCGACTGAGGTGGAAAATACTTCGCAGTGTCGCCACTGATCTATTTTTTCATGTTAGCGGGGGCCGTTGCACTCGGTATCGTCGACACTGACATCGATACATTACCGTAGCCGAAATAGACCAGAGCTCCGAACACGACGGCAAACAAGATTGCGCTCATGAGGGCACTGAGCAAGCGGTTGCCGAATGCAAACGAAGCGCCGATAAGATCAATAACGAACACCACGACGCTCGCAACGAGCACGGGCTCAAACCACGCGTATTGTGGAGGCAAAAACATGGCTCATCTCCCCATCATTATCGTGATGTTCAGACGCTATCAGACGGGACGATGACTGGCTATCCCATCGACTTCATGTCTGCTTCGCCCCCGTTAGCGACCAAAAAAAGACGATTAGCGACCGGCACACGCTGAATCGACCGACCCGCCGCAATGGTCTCCTATTTGGTCACGAACATTCGACGCGTGGACTGAAGTGCAGCGTGCGGGTGGGAGGAGAGAAACGGCGTCGCCAAGGCGGGTAACGCTAGAAATTCAATTCTTCTAGGAAGTTTCGCCCGTCTTAAGCGACCGTGTCGGCGCTTCGATAGGTTCCCTGCCAATACGCTCATACTCTGCGATCACTTGCGCGCCCATCAGCAGCACCAGGGCTCCTATCTCCACGCTCAACAGCACCGCGACCGCGGTCGTGAGAGAGCCGTAAACTAACTGAATCTGCGACATAGTCGTGTAGTACCAGACCAGAAGGTGGCGCATGATTTCCCACAGCAAAGTAGCCGTCACCCCCCCGATCAGCGCATGGCGCAGAGACTGTCTC
>JBEPUC010000044.1:0-31557 GCA_041691675.1 Hyphomicrobiales bacterium
TGGTGGCGACACCGGGCCGCCTGCTCGATCTCGTGCATCAGCGCGCCATCACGCTCAATCAGGTCGAGATCCTCGTCCTGGACGAAGCCGACCGCATGCTCGACATGGGCTTCATCAACGACATCCGCAAAGTCGTGGCGATGCTGCGCAAGGAGCGCCAGACTTTGTTCTTCTCGGCGACCATGCCGGGCGAGATCACCAAGCTCGCCGATCAGATGCTGACCAATCCCGAGCGCGTCGCGGTCACCCCACAGGCCTCGACCGTCGATCGCATCGCCCAGCAGGTGATTTTGACCGAGAAATCGTCCAAGCCGGGCCTTCTGGTCGACATCCTCAAGACCGAGACCACCGACCGCGTGCTGGTCTTTACCCGCACCAAGCACGGCGCCGACAAAGTCGTGCGTCACTTGCAGAAGTCCGGATTCGGCGCCGAGGCGATCCACGGCAACAAGTCGCAGAACCAGCGCGAGCGCGTTCTGGCCGACTTCCGTAACGGCAAGCTGCGCATCCTGATCGCCACCGATATTGCCGCGCGCGGCATCGATGTCGATGGCGTCAGCCATGTGGTCAACTTCGATCTTCCCAACATCCCGGAATCCTATGTCCATCGCATCGGCCGCACCGCGCGCGCCGGCCGCGACGGCATCGCGATCTCGTTCTGCGACCATGAGGAAGCAGCGTTCCTGCGCGACATCGAGTGCATGATCCGGATCAAGATTCCCGCGGTCGACAAGCGTACCGGCGTCCGTCCGGCGGCGCGCCCGGCCGACCATCACCAGGCGTCCAACCGCCCCAACCGGGGCCGCACGCAGCGCGGCAACGGCGGACCGAATGCCGGCAACGGCGGCGGTCATAATGGCGGCAATGGGCATCGCGGCAATGGTGGCAACGGGCACCAGCGCCCGCAGCGCCAAAACGGTCCCCAAGGCGGCAATCCGCAGCCGAACCGGGCCGAGGCCGCCAGCAGCGAGCCAAACAACATCGGAACCGTCACATTCATGCAGCGTTCGAACGAACCGCGCCGCAACGCCGACAATCGCCGGCCGCGCTAGGACGGGCCGGGCAATTTCTCCCGTCCCGGGGGCAAACTAGACCTTGGGACGGGAACAGGTTTTCGGATAAAGGGATAAAGGTATGCCGCCGAAGCGCGCAGGCTGACCGGGAGAGGATTTGGATGCCGAAGGAAGAAATGCTGGAATTCGACGGGACGGTGACCGAAGTGTTGCCGGACGGCAATTTCCGGGTGAAGCTCGATAACGAACATGAAGTGCTGGCCTACACTGCCGGCAAGATGCGTAAATTCCGGATTCGTACCGGCGTCGGCGACCGCGTGATCGTGGAAATGTCGCCCTACGACCTGCAGCGCGGACGCATCAGTTTCCGTCACAAAGGCGATGCGCCCTCCCCTTCACCGCAAAACCGGCGGCCGAATTTCCGGCGGCGGTAAATCACCGGCGGCTCGTCCTTTCTTTAATGCCGGCCTCGCGCCGGCATTGTTTATCTGCAAATCGATTTGAAGCGCGCTTCGCGCACGTCTTTGCGCATTGTTCTTGTGCCCCACAAAGCCCACATTGCGGCCTGTTAATTACATTTCAGGCGGAAATGCGCGGCCCGATGGTGGGCTCAAGAGCGGTGAACGCATGAAATCCTTTTCCTTGTTACGCTTCGTGCTGGCGCTCGTCGTGGCCGGCGCTGTCGGTTCGGCGGCGGCACAGGATAATGACAATGCCCAACAAAGCCCCCAACAGAGCCATCGCGAGCGCCACGAAACCACGCAGGGCACGCAAGGTATTCTGCGTCTGCTGCCGGCCGACAGCGTCACGCAGCATTCGATCGAAACACCACAAGGCGAGCTCGCCTATACGGCGACCGCCGGCACGCTCGCCTTCTACGACCAGTCGGGCAATCAAAGCGCGTCGGTGTTTTATACCGCCTATGTCGCCAAAGGCACGTCCTCGTCCGCAACCCGCCCCATCACCTTTGTGTTCAACGGCGGGCCGGGCGCAGCGTCGGCCTTTCTCAATCTCGGCCTGGTCGGGCCGCGCATTCTCGCACTCGGACCGGACGGCCATGACGCCGCGCGCGCGCAACTGCGCGACAATCCGGAAACCTGGCTCGCATTTACCGATCTGGTGCTGATCGATCCGATCGGCACCGGCTGGAGCCGCGCCGCCAAATCCGATGACGCCAAGAATTTCTGGAGCGTACGCAGCGATGCCGACGCCATGGCCAAGGCCATCGCGCTCTACGTCACACATAACAATCGCAGCGGCGCACCCAAATACCTGCTCGGCGAAAGCTATGGCGGCTTCCGCGCCGCCAAGGTGGCGCGCGCGTTGCAGCGCGACCAGGGCATCGCGGTCTCCGGCATCGTCATGCTGTCGCCGCTGCTGGAAGGCTGGCTGACCTTCGGCGACGACGGCAACGCGTTGCGTGCCGCGCTGCAATTGCCATCGCTCGCCGCCGCCGAGTTGGAGCGCAAACATGCCTTCACGATCGAAGCGCAACGCGCGGCGGAAAAGTTCGCCCTGACGGACTACCTGACCACGCTGTCCGGCCCGCCGCCGCAAGGCCAAGCCGCAGAAGCGTTTTACGCGCGCGTCGCGCAAATCACCGGCCTGCCGGAAGACGCGGTCACGCGGACACGGGGCTTCATTTCGGACTCCTTCGTGAAAAGCCTGCGCGACGGCAAGATCGTCAGCCACTACGATGCCGACTTCGCCGTCGACGATCCAAATCCGGAGCAACGCGCATCGCGCGGCGGCGATCCGATCCTTGACGGCGTGGCGCGCGCCTATGGCGGCGCTTTCGCCGACTACGCCCGCAACGAACTGGGCTTCAAGACCGAGATGACCTATCAGCTTCTGGCCAATGACGTCACGAGCAATTGGGACTGGCGCGGCGGCCGCTATCAGGCGAGCGTCGAGGAAGACATCCGCACTTTGCTGTCGTTCAGTCCGTCGTTTCGCCTGCTGATCGCGCACGGCTACAGCGACATGGTAACCCCCTACGGCATGACGCGTTACGTGCTCGACCATTTGCCGCCGATCGGCGGCGCTGGCCGCGTCCAGCTCAAGCTCTATCGCGGCGGCCACATGCTTTATATCAATCAACAATCGCGCGAGGCCTTCAGCGCCGACGCCGCCGCCTTCTATCGCGGCGGCGAATAGGCGCGCGAGCGAGCCCGCATCCTGTTGTTGTCCGTTCCAAGGAACGGACTCTGCCGAGCGACGTTCAGCCTTCTGTGCAGCCGCGTGATGACGCACTGCGCAAACATCTGGATGGTCGGAACAATTAGTAGGCAAACATCATGGGGAACTCGCGCGAGGAGCAACGGGGCAACGCGGGTTCGGGATGGAGCCGGCGGACCTTCATCGGAACAACGATAGGATCGACTATGGCAGTGACCCTGCTCGATCAGACGGAAGGCCGAGCCGCGCCGGCCCCGACCAAGACTTCGCCTCGTGACAAAATCGATTTGACGCTGAAGGTGAATGACCGCGAATACAATCTCACAATCGACAACCGCACCACTTTGCTCGACGCGCTGCGCGAGCACATTGGCCTGACCGGCTCGAAGAAAGGCTGCGACCACGGCCAATGCGGCGCCTGCACCGTCATGATCGATGACCGCCGTGTGCTGTCGTGTCTGACCCTCGCGGCGATGGCGCAGGACAGCGACATCACGACCATCGAAGGTCTAGCGGACAGCGAAGGCGTGCTGCATCCGATGCAGCAGGCCTTTATCGATCACGACGCTTTCCAGTGCGGCTATTGCACGCCGGGTCAGATTATCTCCGCCGTGGCGTGCGTCAACGAGGGTCACGCCAACAGCGCCGAGGAAGTCCGCGAATACATGAGCGGGAATCTGTGCCGCTGCGCCGCCTATCCCAACATCGTCGATGCCGTGCTCGACTCTAAATCGAAAATGGAGGAGGACTGATCCATGCGGCCCTTCACCTATGAGCGCGCCGATAGTCCGCAGGCGGCGCTTGCCGCGTTCGGCGGCGCGCCGGCGGACAACACGCCTTCGGTCCAAGCGCCTTCGGTTCATGCGCCGCATCAATATCTTGCCGGCGGCACCACGCTGATCGACCTGATGAAGCTCGACGTGATGCGGCCCTCGACGGTCACAGACATCAACGCGATCGAGAAGACGCCATTGGGCCAGATCCAGTTCGGCGACGACGGCCTCAAACTCGGCGCGCTGGTGCGGATGTCGCAAGCGGCCGACGATGACGCGGTCAAGACCAATTTCCCGGTGATCGCGCAGGCGCTGCAACTGGCCGCCAGCGCGCAGATCCGCAACATGGCATCGCTGGGCGGCAACGTGCTCCAGCGCACCCGTTGCACTTACTTCCGCGACACCTCATACGCCGAGTGCAACAAGCGCAATCCCGGCTCCGGCTGCGCCGCGATGCAAGGCGTCAACCGCGCCCATGCCGTGCTCGGCACCAGCGACCAGTGCATCGCGGCCTACCCCGGCGATTTCGGTCAGGCGCTGATTGCGCTCGACACCACCGTCGAGATTGCCGGACGCAGCGGCACGCGCACTCTGCCGTTCGCCAAGCTGCATCGTGCGCCGGGCGCGACGCCGCAGATCGAGACCACGCTGGCGCCGGGCGAACTCATCACCGCATTCAACGTGCCGGCGCTGCCATGGGGCAAGCGATCGCTTTACTTGAAAATCCGCGATCGCGCGTCGTACGAATTCGCGCTCGCGTCGGCCGCCGTCGCGCTCGACATGGACAACGATATAGTGCGTGACGTGCGCATCGCGCTTGGCGGCGTCAGTGCGCTGCCGTGGCGCGCCAACGACGCCGAAGCGGCGCTCAAGGGCAAGAAGCTCGACGCGGCTTCGCTCAAGACCGCCGCCGACAACGCCTTCGCGCAGGCCCGGCCGATGCAGCACAATGCCTTCAAGGTAGAACTCGGCAAAGCCACATTGGTGCGCGCGCTCACTGAAGCCGCCGCCATCACTATCTGATTCTACGATCTGATTTTTTCGGAGCACGCCGCGATGAACAGAGCCGCCCCCGATCCGAAAGACAACATGGGCAATCCCGTGCCGCGTCTGGAAGCGCGGCTCAAAGTCACCGGCGAGGCTCGCTATGCCTCCGACATGCCGACGAATAATCCGGCTTTTGCCTATCTCATCACGTCGCCAATCGCGCGCGGCACGATCACCGGCATGGACCTCAAGGACGCCAAAGCCGTGCCCGGTGTCATAGAGATATTCACCCACGCCA
The DNA here is from genome assembly GCA_041691675.1 of Hyphomicrobiales bacterium. Classification (GTDB taxonomy): domain Bacteria; phylum Pseudomonadota; class Alphaproteobacteria; order Rhizobiales; family Xanthobacteraceae; genus Pseudolabrys. Next base: position 5,250 of record JBEPUC010000044.1, read on the forward strand.
ATACCGGCGACCTGAAGGATGTCAAATTCGAATCGACCGGCGGCGGCGCGACCACGTCCATGCAGGATTTTGGACCGAAGGTTCAGCACGACGGCCAGATCATCGGCATGGTGGTGGCGAACACCTTCGAGGCGGCGCGGGAGGCGGCCTACAAGACAATATTCCAGTTCGACGCCGAAAAGCCGAGCGCCGGCTTCAGCGCGGCCGGCATTGAGGAATCGACGGTCGAGAAAAAACTGCCCAACGCCGGCGACGCCGAAGGCGCGCTGAGTAATTCGCCGGTCAAGTTCGAGGCGTCTTACGGCACGCCGACCGAACATCACAATCCGATCGAGCTGTTCACCACCACGGCGGTGTGGAACAACGACGAACTCACCGTCTATGAACCGAGCCAGTTCATGTACGGACTCAAGAACAACGTCGCCGCCAAGCTCGGCATCGATGCCGGCAAGGTTCACGCCGTCAGCCATTTTGTCGGCGGCGCTTTCGGCTCCAAGGCGCAACTGACGCCGCGCACCGGGCTGGTGGCTTTGGCCGCGCGCAAGCTCAACCGTCCGGTCAAGCTGGTCGCGACGCGCGATCAGGGCTTCACCATTGCCACCTATCGCGCCGAGACGCGGCACAAGATTCGCATCGGTGCGGCACAGGACGGCCGTATCGGCAGCTTCCAGCATGAAGGCTGGGAAGTGACCTCACGGCCGGACGATTATTCCGTCGCCGGCGTCGAAGACAGCGCGCGTCTTTACGGCTTCGGCACGGTCAAAACCGGCGTGAATTTGATCCATGCCGACCGCAACACGCCCGGTTTCATGCGGTCGCCGCCGGTGGTGCCCTACATCTACGCGCTCGAAAGTGCGATGGACGAACTCGCGATCCAGCTCAAGATGGACCCGATCGAGCTGCGCCGCGTCAACGATTCGATGGTCGATGCCACCGGCAAGCACTGGTCGAGCCGCTCATTGATGAAGTGCTACGACGAGGCCGCGGCAAAATTCGGCTGGTCGAAACGCAACCCCGAGCCGGGCTCGATGCGCGACGGCGACTGGCTGATCGGCTGGGGCTGCGCTTCGGCCGTTTACCCCACGCATATCGGCGCGGCGACGGCGCGCGTGCAGCTCAATTCGGACGGTCGCGCCGTCGTGCAGATCGCCGCGCACGAAATCGGCACCGGCATCATGACGGTTGCCGGACAGATGGCGGCGGAGCGTCTCGGCATTCCGATCGAACACGTCGAGGTGCTCCTCGGCGACAGCAAATATCCGCCGGTGCCGGTCGCCGGCGGCTCCAATCAAACCGCGAGCTGCTGCAACGTCATCATGAAGGCGTGCGATGCCCTGATGGCCAGGCTCAACGGCGGCGAGGGTTCGGCCGAGACAACCGGCAGCATCACCAACGTCGCCGGCCTGCAACAGAAGTTCGACCGCCTCGGCGTCTCGATGCTGGAGGAGTATGCCGAGAACGTGCCGCCCGACGCCAAGCCGAACCCGCTCACCGAACTGGTCACCAACCCGATCAAGAAGCTCTACAACGGTGTGCCGACTTTGGTCGGCGGCTCAAAGGGCAAGCAGTTGATGTACGCGACCGGCGCCAATTTTGTCGAGGTTCGCGTCCACGCGCTGACCCGCGAAATCCGGGTGTCGCGCATGGTCGGGGCCTTTGCCGCCGGCCGCATCATGAACACCCGCACCGCCCGCAGCCAATATATGGGTGCGATGATCTGGGGCATTTCATCGGCGCTTCATGAAGCGACCGAAATCGATCCGCGCAACGCCCGTTACACCAACGACAACCTCGCCGACTATCTTGTGCCGGTGAATGCCGATATCCGCGAACTGGAGGTCATTCTGGTCTCGGAGAAAGACGACGCCGTCAATCCGGCCGGCATCAAGGGCATCGGCGAACTCGGCAATGTCGGCAGCGCAGCCGCGGTCGCCAACGCGGTGTATCACGCCACCGGCGTGCGGGTGCGCGAACTGCCGATCCGGCTGGAAAAGCTGATGGTGTAAGGCGCGAACTCTAGCGCTTGCCGTTATATTCCAGCACGTCGAAGCCGACGAGACGGTCCACGATGTAGATCAGCCCGCGATCGTCGAGCACCACGTCATTGGTCTGCGGCGCCGGGCGTCCGCCGGCAGGATCGGGAATGAAATGACCGACTTCGCGCGGCGCCGCCGGATCGGCCACGTCGACGATACGCAGGCCGGCGCTGAACCAGACCGCGTGGACCAGCGTACTCGTCATGCGTTCATGGAACTGATGCGCGCCGAAACGCGCGCCCGGCGTGCGGGCGAAGGGCGAGTCGAGTTCGCTTACTTCAAATAGCGAGACCGGCTTGACGTTGGCGAGATCGGTGACGTCGAACACCATCATGCCGGCATGCAGGCGGCCGCGACGCGCTTCTTCCTCGTTCGCGCTCTGCGCCTGATCTTCCTCGTCGATAGACAAGGCAATGCGCTTGCCGAGGACCGGCACCGGCACCGGCATGGCCGTGTGCGTCGGCTCCGGGAAAGGTGGATGATAATTGTATGACGCCACCGTCTTCGGCTTTTTCATATCGGTGATATCGACAACGCGGAAACCGCCGTGCCAGCAACTCGCCCACATTTCATTGCCGAAGCGCAAGGCATGATGCAGGCGATGACGCTTGCCCGACCAGGTCGGCGTTTCGCCGGCGGCGATATTCTGGCCCGGCATCCACCAGCGCGACACTTCCTGCGGCTTGGCCGGGTCGGCCAGGTCGTAAGTCACCAGAATATTGCCGACAAACCCATCCATCTCAGTCGACAGATAGGCGTAGCGTTCGTCCATGTCGAAGCGATGGACGCCGATGCCGCCGGTCAGATGATGATGGATGAATTTCGGCTGGGCCGGATTAGATACGTCATAGATGCGGACGCCGCCGTTGCGGTAAGGCTGCTTCTCGGCCTGCTCGATCTCGACGACGTCGGCCTCGGTGATGTTAAGCCGCTGCGCCAGCTCGGTGCGCGTCGGATCGCGCCCGAGCGCCGCGTTGAGCTCACGCCGCACGCCGGGCATCTGCTCCGCGCGGCGGCCGATCGGCGTCGGATTGCGCTCGTGGTTGACGACCATCAGGTTGCCGGCCACGCGCACTTTGTGGCTGTGCGAGGTCGGATCGTCGAGCATCACGGTCGCGACCAGCTTCGGGTTGATCGGATCGGCGATGTCGACGATCGAGGTGCCAAGGTTTTGCTTGTTCGGGATGTGCCCGACATAAGCATAATGTCCCGCGACGGTGACCTGACCGGCTCCCGGCAGGTCGAGGTGACCGAGCCGCCGCACATTGCGTGCAGCCGCGCCTTGCGGACGCTCCATTGACGTTACTCCTTCGCGGCGATCAGTCGACGCTTGCGCCCGAGGCCTTCACGATCGCGGTCCACTTCGGAATTTCCGCCGTGATGTAGGCCTGGAATTCCTGCGGCGTGTCGCCGACAATGTCGACGCCGAGCTTGTCGAGCGAGGCCTCAACGAGCGTATCCTGCAACGCTTTGACGGCAGCGTCATGCAGCTTGGCGATGATCTCCGGCGACGTGCCGGCCGGCGCCACGAGACCGTGCCAGGTGCTCGCCTCGAAACCCTTGAGGCCGGCTTCATCCATGGTCGGAACGTCCGGCAGGATTTTGGTGCGCTTGAGCGTGGTAACCGCAAGCGCACGCACCTTGTTGGCGCGGATGAAGCTGACCACCGACGCGGCGGTTGCGAACATCATCTGGTCATGACCGGCGACGACATCTTGCAGCGCCGGGGCAGCGCCCTTGTACGGCACGTGGACGATATCGACCTTGGCCTCGGTCTTGAACAGTTCGCCGGCAAGATGCGCGGCGGCGCCGAAGCCGGATGAAGCGAAATTGATTTTGCCGGGCTGCGCCTTGCACAACGCGATCAGCTCCTTGAGCGAGTGCGCCGGCACGTCCGGATTGACCACAAGGATGTTGGCCTGCGTGCCGACCAGGGTGATCGGGGCGAAGTCCTTCGTCGGCTTGTAATTGAGATGCTTGTAGAGGCTTTCATTGGTGGCGAGGATGCTGTTGTTGCCCATCAGCAGCGTGTACCCATCGTGCGCGGCGCGCGCGACCGCTTCACCGGCGATGTTGCCGCCGGCGCCCGGCCGGTTCTCGACGACGACCGTCTGGTTGAGCAATTCACCCATCTTCTTGCCGACGATGCGCGCCAGCACGTCGCTCGGCCCGCCGGGCGTGAACGCAACGACCAGCGTAATCGGCCGGTTCGGGTAATCGGCGGCTGAGGCCGGCGTCTGCAAAGCGAAGGGGGCGAGCAGCAGCGCCGCGGCGGCAAGCCGGCGGGTCATGCGGAACATCATGGATTCCTCCCAGGGTATCGACGCGCGCAGAACTGGGCGCACGGCCGCAGGCTTCCTCGCATGGTGAGACGCGGCGCGTCCAGCCATTTGGTTGCGCGCTGGAAACATGACTGCCGCTCTTGAACAGCAAGGCCACGATCTGCCATGGTGAAAAATGCCGGGCGCGCGAAGGGGTTATCGCCTTGGGATTGGTTCTGACGGAATCCTTGAACGCCATGCTGCGTTGGCTGCATGTCATCGCGGCGATGGCCTGGATCGGATCTTCCTTTTACTTCATCCATCTCGACCTGAGCCTGAAAAAGCGCGACGGCCTGCCTGACGGCGTCAAAGGCGACGCGTGGCAGGTCCACGGCGGCGGCTTTTATCAGATGATCAAATTTCTGGTCGCGCCGGCGCGCATGCCCGACGAACTGACCTGGTTCAAATGGGAAGCCTATACGACGTGGCTCTCCGGCTTCGCGCTGCTGGTCGTCGTCTATTATTTCAACGCCGATCTGTTCCTGATCGACAAGTCGGTGTGGGACATGAGCGCGCCGATGGCGGCAACGGTTGCGTTCCTCAGTCTTGCCGCGGCCTGGCTCGCTTATGAAGGCCTGTGCCGCTCGCCGCTCGGCGAACACGAAACGGCACTGGCGCTGATCGGCTATGTTTTCCTCGTGGCGCAGACCTATGGCTTCACGCATGTGTTCAGCGGTCGCGGCGCGTTTACCCAGATCGGCGCATTGGTCGGCACGATCATGGTGGCCAACGTGTTTGCCGTCATCATGCCTTATCAACGCAAGACGGTGGCCGCGCTCATCGCCGGCGAGGCGCCGGACCCCGCCTGGGGCGCGATCGGCAAGCAGCGCTCGGTACACAATAACTATCTGACGCTGCCGGTCGTCTTCCTGATGTTGAGCAGCCATTACCCTTTGTTCTTCGCCACCCAATACAATTGGGTGATCGTCGCCATCGTGCTGCTGATCGGACCCGTGATCCGGCACTTCTTCAATGAACGTCACGCCGGCAAGGAAAGTCCGTATTGGACCTGGGCGGTCGCCGCTGCCGGCGTCATGACCATCGCCTGGCTGTCGGGCGCTGGCGCCGGCATCAAGATGGGGGCGCTGCCGGAAACGCCGAAATTCGCCGCCGTGCAGGAAATCGTCACATCAAGATGCAGCATGTGCCATGCCGCCGAACCGGCATGGGCCGGAATCGTGACCGCGCCGAAGGGCGTGCGGCTCGACACCGCCGAGGCGATCAAGCTGCATGCGCGGCTGATCGACATCAACGCAGGCCGCTCGAAAGCGATGCCGCCGGGCAACGTCACATCCATCACGCTGCAAGAACGGCTGACGCTGGCGGCGTGGTTCAATGCCGGCGCGCCGATGCAATGATTAGTCTCCGCTCGTCCCCGCGAAAGCGGGGACCCAGTCCTTTATAATTTCTATGTAATGAATGTGGCCCTGGATTCCCGCTTTCGCGGGAATGAGCGGAGTGTGGCGAGAGCGCGATGATCCAATCTTTCACCCTCTCCCAACTCAACACGCTCGACGAAGCCGCCTTCACCGCGGCGCTCGGCGACATCTACGAACATTCGCCGTGGATAGCGCAGGCAGCGAGCAAGCAACGGCCGTTCCAGACACTTCAGGCGCTGCATGAGGAGATGATGGACGCCGTCCGCAATGCGAAGCCCGACGCACGGCTGGCGCTGATCAAGGCTCATCCCGATCTTGCCGGCAAGGCGGCGCGCGCCGGCGCACTCACCGCCGATTCGACGCGCGAGCAGTCCAGCGCTGGGCTCGACCGGCTTAATGAAACCGAGTTCGCCCGCTTTCACGCCCTCAACGAATCCTATCAGGCTAGGTTCGGCATCCCATTCATCGTCTGCGTGCGGCGACACACCAAGGATTCGATCCTCAACGAATTCGAGCGCCGCCTGTGCCACGACCGCGCTCGTGAACTCGACACCGCGCTCAAGGAAATCCATCGCATCGCCGCACTGCGGCTGGATCAGCGCGTGCGCGCGCCGGACCGGCTGCCGCTCGACGGCCGGCTGTCGACGCATGTGCTCGACGTTCATGGCGGCGCGCCCGCCGCCGGCATACCGGTCGAATTGTGGGAGCTGTCGCGCAACGGCGAAAACCGGCTGCTGGCGCGCACCGCGACCAACGCAGACGGCCGCACCGATGCGCCTTTGATCGCGGACCGCCCGGTTCCGATCGGAGCCTACGAACTGCGGTTCTGGGTCGGCGCCTATTTCGCCGCGCGAGCGGCCGCGCTCACTGAGCCGCCGTTTCTCGACCTCGTGCCGATTCGCTTCCAGGTCGCGATGCCAGAGAGCCACTATCATGTGCCGCTGGTGGTCTCGCCATGGAGCTATGCCACTTATCGCGGCAGTTGACGGAACAGCGCGTGCATTGTGGAAAAGCACGCATGAAGCGCGAAAATGGACAATCCGGCTAACAATTCATGGCTTCAATTGCCGCCTGATCTGGCACACTATTGGCTTGTCAATCCGTGACACCGCCGACGGGACCCGCGTTAAACATGTCGAATCCGCTGCCGGGCATTTCCCAATCCACGCGCGCCCCGCTATTGCAGGCCGTCGGGATCGGCAAAAGCTACGGCTCATTCCCCGCCAACGATTCCATCGACCTCGATCTCTACGCCGGCGAAATCCACGCGCTGCTGGGTGAAAACGGCGCCGGCAAGTCGACGCTGGTCAAGATGATCTACGGCCTGATCCAGCCGACCGAAGGCGAGTTGCGCTTCGAGGGCCGGACGATGGTGCTGTCGGGACCAGCGGACGCCCGCTCGCGCGGCATCGCCATGGTGTTCCAGCATTTCTCGCTGTTCGACAATCTCACCGTCGCCGAAAACGTTGCTCTTGGGCTCGACGGTTCCGAAACCTTCGCGGCGATGTCGTCGCGGCTCGCGCAAGTATCGCGCGATTACGGTTTGCCGCTCGATCCCAGGCGCGAGGTCTGGCGGTTGTCGGTCGGCGAACGGCAGCGCATCGAGATCGTGCGCGCGCTGATGCAAAATCCGAAACTGCTCATTCTCGACGAGCCGACGGCTGTGCTGACGCCGCAGGAAGCCGATCAGCTTTTCGTCGTGCTGGAGCGACTGCGCAGCGAAGGCCGCGCTATTCTCTACATCAGCCACAAGCTCGATGAGGTGAAGCGGCTGTGCGACACCGCCACCATTCTGCGCGCGGGCAGGAAAGTCTCGACCTGCAATCCGCGCGCGGAGACGGCCGCGTCGATGGCGCGGATGATGGTTGGCGCCGACATCGGCGAAGTCAAAGCCGGCGCTGGGCGCGCCACCACCGTGCAGCGGCTATCAATCAACAACCTGTCGATGACGCCGGACGATCCGCACGGCGTGCATCTCAAGAACGTCACCATCGAGGTCAAGGGCGGCGAGATTCTCGGCATCGCCGGCGTTGCCGGCAACGGCCAGGACGAATTGTTCGCCGCGCTGTCCGGCGAGCGCCTTGCCCCGCACGCCGCCAACATCATCATCGACGGCCATGCCGCCGGCCATCTCTCGGTCACGGAACGCCGCCGTCTCGGCGCCGCCTTCGTCCCGGAAGAGCGGCTCGGCCACGGCACCGCGCCGCGCATGAAGCTATCGGAGAATGCGCTGCTGACCGGACACGCCGCCAGCCACATGGTTCATCGCGGCTTTGTCGACAGGCCGGCGACGCTGGCGAGCGTCGACAAGACCACGCAGACGTTCGACGTCCGCAAGGACAAGCGCGATCCCGAAGCCGCGAGCCTGTCCGGCGGCAACTTGCAGAAATTCATCGTCGGCCGCGAAATCCTGCGCGAGCCGGGCGTGCTCATCGTCAGCCAGCCGACCTGGGGCGTCGATGCCGGCGCGGCGGCGGTGATCCGTCAGGCCTTGCTCGACCTCTCCGGGCGCGGCAGCGCGGTGCTGGTCATCAGCCAGGACCTCGACGAATTGACCGAGATCGCCGACCGCATCGCCGTCATGTTTCATGGGGCGCTGTCGCCGCCGGTCGCGGCGGCGCAAGCCAACCGCGAGACGCTTGGTCTGCTGATGGGCGGCGCATCGCCGGAAAAAGCAACACCGGAGACTATGACGCAGACGGCGGCGCAGGAAGGCTCGCATGCAGTTGGTGCTTGAAAAGCGCACCGAGCGTTCGGTGCTGATCGCCGTCGCGTCGCCGCTGGTCGCCATCGTCCTGACGCTGGTGACGATGTCGATACTGGTCGCGATCCTCGGCAAAAATCCGATCACCGCGCTGAATGTCTATTTCATCGAACCGCTGACCGACCCGTATACGTTGGGAGAAATCATCGTCAAGGCGACGCCGCTGGTGATGATCGCGATCGGGCTTTCGCTGTGTTATCTCGCCAATGTCTGGAATATCGGCGCTGAAGGCCAGTTCATCATGGGCGCCGTCTGCGGTAGCTATCTCGCCGTCGTCACCAACGGTACCGACGCCGGCCCGTGGGTGCTCCCGGCGATGCTAGTCATGGGTACGCTCGGCGGCATCATCTGGGCGCTGATCCCGGCGCTGTGCCGGGTTCGTTTTGGCGCCAACGAAATCCTGACCAGCCTGATGCTGGTCTATGTCGCCGATCTCGTCATGGACTATCTGGTGCGCGGACCATGGCGCGACCCGAAGGGCATGAATTTTCCGACCACCGCGTCGTTCGATCCGGTTGCGACGATACCCACCTTGTTCGACGGCAGCCGCGTCCATGCCGGCTCGATTATCGCACTGATCGTCGTGATCCTGGCGACAGTGATGCTCGGGCGAACCATCAAGGGTTTTGAAATCCGCGTCGTCGGCGCCGCGCCGCGGGCGGCGCGCTTTGCCGGCTTCAGGTCGGACCGTCTGGTGCTGTTCACCTTCGCTATATCGGGCGGGCTTGCCGGCCTGGCCGGCATCATCGAAGTCGCCGGGCCGGTCGGCGTGCTGCAACCCGGCATCTCGCCGGGCTACGGCTTTACCGCGATCATTGTCGCCTTTCTCGGCCGGCTCAATCCGGTCGGCATCCTGATTGCCGGGCTGTTTCTCGCGCTTACCTTCATCGGCGGCGAGGGCGCGCAGATTTCGATGAAGATCCCGCTCGATCTCACCAAGGTGTTCCAGGGCATTCTGCTGTTCTATGTGTTGGCCTGCGATTCGATGATCCTTCACCGCATCCGCCTGATCGCCACGCCGAAGAAGGCTGTGCAAGGAACAGTAGATGGGACTGCTTGAAGCCATCATCCTGTCGGTGATCGCGGCCTCGACGCCGCTGCTACTGGCGGCCGCCGGAGAACTGGTGGTCGAGCGCTCCGGCGTGCTTAATCTCGGCGTCGAAGGCATGATGATCATGGGCGCGGCCTGCGGCTTTGCCGGCGCCTACCTCACAGGGTCGACCTTCATCGGCGCGCTATGCGGCATCGCAGCCGGCGCGGCGTTATCGGTGGTGTTTGCCGTGCTGACGCTCGGCCTCGCCGTCAACCAGGTCGCGGCCGGGCTGGCGCTCACCATTCTCGGCGTCGGTCTCTCCGGCCTGATCGGTGCCGGCTTCGTCGGGCAACGTATCGTGCCTGCGCCGCATCTTTTCATTCCGGTCCTGACCGATCTACCGCTGGTCGGACACATCCTGTTCGGGCAGGACGGCTTCGTTTATTTCTCGATCGTGCTGGTGGTGGCGATCGCGTGGTTCATGTACCGCACCCGCGCCGGGCTCATTCTGCGGGCCATCGGCGACAATCACACCTCCGCGCACGCGCTCGGCTATCCGGTTTTGAAAATCAGATGGCTCGCGGTGCTGTTCGGCGGCGGCTGCGCCGGCCTCGGCGGCGCTTATCTGCCGCTCGCTTATACGCCGTTTTTCATTCCGGGCATGACGGCCGGACGCGGCTGGATCGCGCTGGCGTTGGTGGTATTCTCGTCATGGCGGCCGGGACGGCTTGTGGCCGGCGCTTACCTGTTCGGCGCGGTGTCGATCCTGCAACTCCACGCGCAGGCGCTCGGCCTCGGCATTCCATCGCAATTGATGACGTCGCTGCCGTACCTCGCAACGGTGATCGTGCTCGTATTGATCTCGCGCACGCGCGGCGCCGCGGGCTCGGTTGCGCCGGCCTCGCTCGGAACGGTGTTCGTGCCGGATCGCTGATAAAAGACCCAACTGTCAACCGGAGCAAAACGATGAGAAGATTGATGATGACCGCCGCGGTCGCCGCCCTGGCCATCGCCGCGACAAGCTTGAGCGCGTCCGCCGCCGAAAAACTGAAGGTCGGATTCATTTACCTCGGCCCGATCGGCGACCTCGGCTGGACCTACCGCCACGAGGTCGGCCGTCAGGAAATGGTCAAGGCCCTGGGCGACAAAGTCGAGACCACCTATCTCGAAAACGTCAACGAAGGCCCGGACTCGGAACGCTCGATCGAGCAATTGGCGCGCACCGGCCATCAACTAATTTTCACCACCTCGTTCGGCTACATGGATCCGACGGTGAAGGTCGCCAAGCGTTTCCCCAAAATCAAGTTCGAGCACGCCACCGGCTTCAAGCGAGCGCCGAATCTGAGCACCTATTCGGGGCGTTTCTATGAGGGACGCTATATCCAGGGCGTGATCGCCGGCAAAATGTCGAAGAAGGGCGTGCTCGGCTACATCGGCTCGTTCCCGATTCCGGAAGTGATCTCGGGCATCAACGCGACCATCCTCGGCGCTCAGTCCGTCAATCCGAACATCAAGGTCAAAATCATCTGGGTGAACACCTTTTTCGATCCCGGCAAGGAAGCCGACGCCGCCAAGGCGCTCGCCGACCAGGGCGTCGATATCATCATGCAGCATACCGACAGTCCGGCCGCGATTCAGGTCGCCGCGCAGCGCGGCATTCTCGCATTCGGCCAGGATTCTGACATGATCAAGTTCGGTCCGAAGACCCAACTCACGTCCATCATCGATAACTGGGGTCCGTACTACATCCAGGAAGCCAAAGCCGTGCTCGACGGCACCTGGAAGGCCGGCGACACCTGGGAAGGCCTGAAACAGAAAATGGTGGTGATGGCGCCCTACACCAACATGCCGGACGACGTGAAGGCATTGGCCGAGAAGACCGAAGCCGCCATCGCCGACGGCACGCTGCATCCGTTCAAATGCCCGGTGCTCGGACAGGACGGCAAGCCGGTCGAATGCAAGGGCGGCACCCACCTCGACGACGGCCAGATCCTCAGCATGAACTTCTACGTCAAGGGCATAGACGACAAGATGCCCGGCAAGTGAGGCGGGCTTATCCCTCCCCGCGTGCGGGGAGGGTGGCGAGCCATTAGCGCGTTTACGCGCGTCTTCGACGCGCTATGGCGAGCCGGGTGTGGCGGTTTAAACGTGAACCCCACCCGGCTGCTCGCTAACGTTCGCAGCCACCCTCCCCTTTCAGGGGAGGGATAAGAGTAGAGAGCGCGCGCGTGACAAACGCCTCACCCCCGCATCATCTTCGCCGCCGCTTGATGCCGGCGCATCAGCGCGGCGACGTCGAGCCCCGGAATGGCGCCGTCGATCACGGTCCAGCGGCCATTGACCATGACCCGGTCGGCACGGTGAGCGCCACACAGCACCAGCGCCGCGAGCGCATCGCCGTGGCCGGAAAATCGCAATTCATCCAATCTGTAGAGCGCCAGATCGGCGCGCTTGCCGGCGGCGATCTCGCCCAGTTCGGGACGCCCTATGCACGCCGCAGAGCCTTTGGTCGCCCAGCGCAGCGCGTCCTTGTGGCTCACCTTGCCCACGCCATAACGCCCGCGCTGCAACAGGAACGCCGCGCGCACCTCCTGCATCAGATTCGACTCATCGTTCGACGCCGAACCATCGACGCCGAGGCCGATAGAAACGCCGGCGGCTTCGAGATCGCACACCGGGCAATGTCCCGACGCCAAAGTCTGGTTCGAGCAGGCGCAATGGCTGATCGACACGCCGCCTTTGGCGAGGCGCGGCATTTCCTCGGCGCTGAAGTGAACGCCGTGCGCCACCCAGGTGCGTGCGTTAAGCCAGCCGCAGTCTTCCAGATAGTCGAGCGGGCGGCAGCCGTAGAGTTGCTGACAGAACCCGTTCTCATCCTCGGTCTCGGCCAGATGCGTATGCAAACGCACATCGAGCTTCTCGGCCAGCGCCGCGGTCGCTTTCATCAATGCAGTCGTGACGGAAAACGGCGAGCACGGCGCCAACGCGATTTGCGTCATCGCCGCCTCGCCGCGTTGGTGATAGCGCCCGACCAGCCGTTCGCTGTCGGCGAGGATCGTATCCTCGTCCTGCGCCACGCTGTCCGGCGGCAGACCGCCATCGCGCTCGGACAGATTCATCGAGCCGCGCGTCAGCAACACGCGCAAGCCCAGACGCTTGGCCGCCACGATCTCGATGTCGATGCCGTCTTCCAGCCCTTTCGGAAAGACGTAATGGTGGTCGGTGGTCGTGGTGCAGCCGGACAGCATCAGTTCGGCCATCGCCACCGTCACCGCCGCGTCGAGCGCGTCGGGCGTCATCCTGGCCCAGATCGGATAGAGTGTCTTGAGCCAGGGAAACAGTTCACGGTCGAGCGCGGCCGGCACCGCTCTTGTCAGCGTCTGATAGAAATGATGATGGGTATTGATCAGGCCCGGAATGACGACGTGATCGCGCGCCTCGAAAACCGTGGCGTTCGCCGTTACCGGCGTTTTGCCGGCGCCGACCAGTTCGACGATTTTGCCGTCTTCGACCACGACGCCGCGCTCGGCGCCGTCGGCGAGAACAGCCATCGGGTCCTTGATCCAGATTGCTTCGCTCATGCGCGCGGCCCTCTTGCTTCCGCACGCAACTATAGAGGCTTGCAAGGTCAGGGCCAGCATCCCTCTCCGCTCACCCCCGCGAAAGCGGGGGTCCAGAGGCGTCAGGCGCAGAATCCGCGGTCCTGGATTCCCGCTTACGCGGGAATGAGCGGAGTGTGTGGTGACGCTTGCGTCAAGAGTGGCGCATGGACCTGAACACCATCACCGAAATCGCGCGGCCGACCGCCCGCAACGCCTTGCCGGCCTGGCGCGAGAGCGATGCCTTTCTCGGCGGCGGCACCTGGCTGTTCTCGGAGCCGCAACCGGAACTGACGCGGCTGATCGATCTTTCAACGTTGGGCTGGCAACCGTTGCAGGCAACGGCCGACGGGTTGGAAATCGGCGCCACCTGCACCGTCGCGCAACTCGATGCTTTCAACGCTCCGGCAACGTGGATCGCCGCGCCGCTCATCAATCAGTGCTGCCGCGCGTTTCTGGCGTCGTTCAAAATCTGGAACACGGCGACCGTCGGCGGCAATGTCTGCATGTCGCTGCCCGCCGGGCCGATGATCTCGTTGACGGCCGCGCTCGATGGCACCGCCGTCCTGTGGGCGCAAGACGGCACGGAGCGCCGCGTGCCTATTGCCGATTTCGTCACCGGACCGCAACGCAACGGGCTCAAGCCCGGCGAACTGATGCGCGCGATCATGCTGCCATCCACCGCGCTGACGCGCCGCGCCGCGTTCCGCCAGATCTCGCTCGCCACTTACGGCCGGTCCGGCGCGCTGGTCATCGGCACGCTTGCCTCGGACGGCGCATTCGCGCTCACGGTGACGGCGGCGACGCCGCGACCGATGCAGTTCACGTTCGACGCGTTGCCGTCGGCGCACGCGCTGCAGTCGCGCATCGACGAGGAAATCGGCGCTGCCGGCTGGTACGACGACGTTCACGGCTTACCCGCGTGGCGGCGGCACATGACACTGCATTTCGCCAAAGAAATTTGCGACGAATTGAGCGGGGCGGCGCGATGACGTTCCGAGTCAACGGCACGGATTTCACCGGGACGCCGCGCGCCGGACAATGCCTGCGCACCTTTCTGCGCGACCTCGGTCACTTCGGCGTCAAGAAAGGTTGCGACGCGGGCGACTGCGGCGCCTGCACGGTGCATCTCGACGGCGAGCCGGTACACTCCTGCCTGATCCCGGCGTTCCGCGCCGAAGGCCGCGACGTCACCACCATCGAAGGTCTCGCCCAAAGCAACGTCCTGCATCCGATGCAACAAGCGTTCCTCGACGCGCAAGGCTATCAATGCGGCTTCTGCACCGCGGGCATGATCATGACCGCTGCCACGCTCAACCAGGCGCAACGCGCCGATCTGGCGCGCGCGATGAAAGGCAACATCTGCCGCTGCACCGGCTATCGCGCCATCGACGACGCCATTGCCGGCAAATGCGAAATTGAAAGCGCGAAGGCCGGCGAGGGCGTCGGCCATAGCGTGCCAGCCCCTGCCGGTCCCGCGGTCGTCACCGGTAAGGCGCGCTTCACCCTCGACGTCGCGGTCGAAGGCCTAGCGCATATCAAGTTGCTGCGCTCGCCGCATGCCCACGCCCGCATTCGCGCCATCGACAAATCGGCGGCGCTTGCCGTGTCCGGCGTCATCGCGGTGCTGACGCACGAGGACGCGCCGAAGACGGCATTTTCCACCGCACGTCACGAAGTGCGCGAGATCGACCCCGACGACACCTTGGTGCTCGACACGACCATGCGCTTCGTCGGTCAAGCCGTGGCCGCCGTTGTTGCCGAAACCGAAGGCGCGGCCGAGGAAGGCTGCCGCAGACTTCTCGTCGATTATGAAATTCTGCCCGCCGTGTTCGATCCTGAAGAAGCAATGCGCGCAGGCGCCCCCGTGATCCACGACAAGGGCCCCGAAGCGCGCATTCTCGATCCGAAGCGCAATCTCGTTGCCGAGATCCACGGCGGCTGCGGCGACGTCGATGCCGGCTTTGCCCAGGCCGACGCCATCCACGAAGGCACTTATTATTATCCGCGCATCCAGCACGCTCATCTCGAAACGCTGTGCGCCCTCGCCTGGATTGACGAAGGCGGCCGCCTCAACATCAGATCGAGCACGCAGGTGCCGTTCCTGACGCGAGACGAACTGGCGCGCGTCTTCGGCCTCGACGCGGCCAAAGTACGCGTCTTCTGCGAGCGCGTCGGTGGCGGGTTCGACGCCAAGCAGGAAATGATCGTCGAGGGCATTGCCGCACTCGCCGCGCTCAAGACCGGGCGGCCGGTGCAGATCGAATTCACCCGCGAGGAACAATTCATCGCCGCGACCACGCGGCACCCGATGAAGGTGCGCGTCAAGATCGGCGCGGGGAAAGACGGCCGGCTCACCGCGATCGAGATGCACGTCATCTCCAACACCGGCGCCTACGGCAATCACGGCTTGCCGGTGCTGGAGCATGCCTGCTCTGAATCGGTCAGCGTCTACTCCTGCCCCAACAAAAAGATCGACGGCTACGCCGTCTATACCAACACGGTGCCCGCCGGCGCGTTTCGCGGCTACGGACTGCCGCAGACATCTTTTGCGATCGAGCAGGCGGTGGACGAAGTGGCGCGCATGCTCGGCATCGATGCGCTCGAATTCCGCCGCCGTAACGTCATCAAGGAAGGCGAGCCGATGATCGGCGCGCAGCCATCGCCGGATGACGTGATCTTCGGCAGTTATGGTCTCGACCAATGCCTCGATTTAGTTGACGAAGCGATGAAACGCGGCGACGGCGAGCGTGCGCCGCCCGGCTGGCGCACCGGCACAGGCACCGCGCTGGCCATGATCTATACCGTGCCGCCAGGCGGACATTACTCCGACACCTCTATCTGGCTTGGGCCCGATGGCCGCTACGCCATGACCGTCGGCACCGCCGAGTTCGGCAACGGCACATCGACGGTGCACCGGCAGATCGCGACAAGCGTACTCATGGCCAACTCCGCCGACATTGCATTCACGCAATCCGACACCGATCACGGCGGCCACGACACCGGCGCTTACGGATCGACCGGCACTGTGATCGCGGGACGCGCCACGCAACTTGCGGCGGAAGCCTTGCGCGACATGCTGCTCGATTTCGCCGCGACGCATGGCGGGACCGAACGCGACACCTGCGCGCTCGGCGACGGCGCGGTGATTTGCGGCGGCAAAGCAATCCCCCTTGCGGCACTTTATAAAGCGGCCAGGAGCGCAGGCATCGACCTCAAGGCGCACGGCACGACCAATGGCAGCCCGCGCTCGGTCGCTTTCAACGTGCAAGGCTTCCGCGTCGCGGTGAACCCGGTCAGCGGGGAAATCAAAATTCTCAAGAGCGTCCAGGCCGCCGATGCCGGCACCGTCGTCAATCCAATGCAGTGCCGCGCCCAGATCGAGGGCGGCGTGGCGCAGGCGCTCGGCGCGGCACTGTTCGAGGAAGTCGTCGTCGATGACAAGGGCCGGGTCGTCAATCCGAGTTTCCGGAATTATCACCTGCCCGCTTTCGCCGACATTCCGCGCACCGAAGTGCTGTTCGCACAGACGTGCGATACGCTCGGCCCGTTCGGCGCCAAATCGATGAGCGAGAGTCCGTATAACCCGGTCGCCGCCGCGCTCGGCAACGCCATCCGCGATGCGACCGGCGTGCGGTATCATCGGCTGCCGCTGAAGCCGGATCGCATTCACGCCGGACTCGTGGCCGCCAACGGAAACCCTAAAACCTGATGCTTTGGTGGGCAGCGCCGGCGTCTACCGGCTGCTCCAAAGTGCTTGACTTCAAAGCTCCATAAGGCAGAACTATTGTTCATAACCCGACAAAGTTCGGGCGCGGGTATTTGCCCGCAAACAGAATTGCGTCGGGAGAGAACAGGCAATGCCTTCGACCGGAGCCCGTGACGCATTCGCCATTGTTGCGGATAATTCCAGCAAGCTGTTTCTCGACGGCACTGTGGTCGCTTTTCACCAACTCAATCTCGCCGTTCGACATCAGGAAATCCTCTGCATCGTCGGCCCAAGCGGCTGCGGCAAGACCACATTGCTGCGCTGCATCGCCGGGCTCACCGACACCAGCGACGGCACCTTGCTCGTCAACGGCGCGCCGGTGACAAGCCCGCCCGAGGGCGTGGCGATGGTGTTCCAGCACTTCGGCCTGCTGCCGTGGAAAACGGTCTACGACAATGCCGCCTTCGGGCTGGCCATGGCCGGCACGCCAGCGGCGCGCATCAAGGAGCGCGTCGCACATTATCTCGATCTCGTCGGCCTTACGGGTTTCGAGAAGCATTATCCCTATCAACTGTCCGGCGGCATGCAGCAACGTGTCGGGCTGGTGCGCGCGCTTGCCACCAATCCGTCGATCCTGCTGATGGACGAGCCGTTCGCCGCACTCGACGCGCAGACCCGCGAAATTCTGCAAGAAGAATTGCTGCATTTGATGGAACGGCCGGAAGAGCGCAAGACCATGGTCTTCATTACGCATTCGATCGACGAGGCCATTCTGCTCGGCGACCGCGTCGCGGTGATGACCGCGCGGCCCGGCCGCCTCAAGGAAATGATCGAGATGCCGTTCACACGCCCGCGCGATGTCGAGGACGTCCGCGCCGATCCGCGCTTCACCGAATTGCGCGCCCATATCTGGCATCAGTTGCACAACACCCGAACTCCCAAACCGTCCGTTCAAAAGGCGGTGTCGGCATGAGCGTTTCGGCTGACCGGAGCGTTGCGTCGGTGGCTTTACGCAGCGTCGGCGAAGACCGCGACCGCGCCAAGGCGACAGCTATCGCCCGGCGACGGCGGCAAACGCTGATAAACGTCAGCATTCGTTTGCTGTCGCTATTTGTCGTGCTTGTGCTGTGGCAGGTCTTCGGCGGCAAGATCGATCAGACGCTGTTCACGACGCCGATCGCCATCGCCAAGGCTGCCGTCGATATGATCGGAAGCGGCGAATTGTGGAATTACCTCGCGCCCAGCCTGGTGGTGCTGCTCATCGGCCTCTCGCTGGCCGCGGTGGGCGGCATCCTCATCGGCGTGCTGCTGGCGCGATTCTGGATTCTCGATCTCGCGCTCGGGGTTTACATCACATTCTTGTATTCGATTCCGAGTGTCGCGCTGGTGCCGCTGATCGTGTTGTGGGCCGGTTTCGACATGACAGCGAAGGTCATCATCCTGTTCCTATTCGCCTTCTTCCCGATGACGATCAACACCTATCAGGGCGTCAAGAATGTCGACCACAAGCTGTTGGAAGTCGGCCGCTCGTTCCGCTGCTCCGAGCGCCAGCTTTGGATAAACATCATCCTGCCCGGCGCGCTGCCCTTCATCATCACCGGCCTGCGCCTCGCCATCGGACGCGGTCTGATCGGCATGGTCCTCGCCGACCTCTACACCGCGATTTCCGGCATCGGCTATCTGATCGTGCGAACCGCCTCGACCTATGAAGTCGACAAGATGTTCGTGCCGATCGTCACGCTCGGTCTCCTCGGCGTCACGCTGACCGCCGCCGTCCGTTTTCTCGAAACCCGTGTCGCCCCATGGACCAAGGCGGGCAATCAGGATTGATCTTTAGAACCGGCCCGCGGAGACCGGCAGACGTTTCGGCCCATAAGCAAAATCAACCGGAGGAAACTTATGCTCAATCGACATTCGTCTGCCCGCGCGCTGGGCGCATTGACGCTGGCCGGTTCCGTTCTGATTGCAGGCGCTGCATTTAACGAGGCATCCGCCGCCTGCGCGACGATGCGCAAGATCAATATCGGCGTCTCGGTGTCGCCGCCAAACGTCGTACACACGACACCTTATGTCGCCAAGGAACTTGGCTATTTTGAAAAGCACTGCATCGACGCCACCATCATTCAGTTCGATGGCGGCGGCTCGGCGGCATCGAAAGCCGCCGCCGCGCAAGGCACTGCGCTGGTCTCGGTGCAGGCCATTGCCGTCGGCAACGGCGTCAAGGTCAAACAGATCTGGGGCCTGGCGCCCCGGCTGCCGCAAGCCTACGAGGTGCCTGAAGACGTCAAGACCGCCAAGGACCTCAAGGGAAAACGCCTGAGCGCGTCCGGCGGCGGCGTCGGCGGACTCAACTGGCTGATGGGGCGCGAAGTTCTCAAGACCGCCGGACTGACGGTTGACGACGCGCAGTTCATCGCCGGCAGCACCGCCGGCCGCCTGCCCGGCCTGGTATCGGGCCAGGTCGATGCCGTGATGCTGCATCCGGAAGACCGGTATATCGCGGAGCACAAGAAGCCCGGCCTGCATGCCTTGCTCAATTTCTCCGAGCTTTTGCCGAACCACATGTTCAACGCCTACGGCGCTTCGACCGACTGGATCGCCCGCGACCGCCCGCTGATGGTCGACGCGGTCGCCGCGATGATCGAGGCCAACCGAACGATGTACCGCGACAAAGCCAAGGTCCTGCCGATCATCGTGAAGGCGACCGGCAAGTCGAAAGAATCGGTCGAATTCGCCGTCGACACCCTGACCAAGAATTGCATCTGGTCGGTCAATGACGGCTTCAACAAAGAACGGACCCAATGGAGCATCGATAACGACGTCGAGAACGGTTACATCAAGCTCGACAAAAAGCCGACCGTCGAACAGGTCTCGGACGTCGCCTTGGCAGACGATGCGGTCAAGGCAGCCGGCGGCAAGGTGACCATCGGCAAGTGCAGCGAATAAAGCGATCCCCCGGCGCGGTCCCATAAAGACCGCGCCGTTTTTCTTCGTACCAACCTCTATCAACCATTGGCGCAGTCTTTCCGGCAAGGCTTTGTCCGCGATCCCTGCGCATCCCCAAAGGCATATCCATGAACGTCCAGTCGCCGCGTCAGCCGCTCGGTCCGCAGCCGTGGGAAGTCGTCCGCAGCAAACTCGACCAGGCTCTGCCTTTCGCCAACATGCGCGGCACGCCCTATTACCGGGACGCGATCTACGAGCAGTTCTCGGCCAAGGAATATGCCCGCCGCTACGCCGCGCTGCGCGCTAAAATGAAAGAGCACAAGCTTGACGCCATCATCGCCGCCGGCGGCCCCAGCCACTGGAGCTTCGGCGCCGGCATGTTGTGGCTGACTGGGCATATCGAATGGCACGCACTGTGTTGCTACGTGCTGGTGCCGCTCGATGGCGAGCCGACCATGATCTATTCGATGGGCGGCACGCACGCCGAGGCGGTGCGCCGCATTGTCGATGTCGCGGTCAAGGACGTCCGCCACAGCCGCAACGGCAAATATGCCGAGGTGATGGTCGAACGGCTCAAGGAATTGAAGCTCGAGCGCGGCCGCATCGGCCTGATGGAAATCGATCCGCGTCACGAAGATTACATGCCGGTCAATCAGTACAACACGCTTGCCCGCGAACTGCCGGACGCCGAACTGGTCTTCACCAAGAACTTCCTGCACGACCTCCTTGTCATCCACAGCGCCGAAGAACTCGACTGCGTGCGCAAGGCTGGCGTTCTGTGCCAGCGCGCGATGGAGGCGATGGTCGCCCGCGCCAAGCCCGGCGTGAAGGAATACGAACTGCGCGCCGCGGCAGGCGCCGCCATTCTCGAAGGCGGCGGGGATATCGACTTTCTCATCATCGGCTCGACGCCGATGGACAATCCGGCGATGGTGTTCGGCAATCCGCGGCCGTCGCATCGGGTGCTACAAAAGGGCGACATCATCAACATGGAGTTGGCCGCCGGCTATCGCGGCTACAGCGCGCAGATCGGCTCGCCGATCACCATCGGGCCGCCGACCGAGATGGTGCGCAAATTCTGGGAAGACATTACCCTGCCCGGCTACCACAAGATCGTCGCCGAAATCGTGCCCGGCAAGCCGACCGAGGCGATGCGCACCGCCAGCCGGTTCTTCCGCGACAATGGCGTGCAGTCGCGACCGACCCAATGTCACGGCATCGATCTCGTCACCGACAACCCGCACGTCTCGGCCGAGCACGTGCGCGGCGAGGAAATCGACATGGTGCTCAAGCCGGGCATGATCATCATGGCCGAGCCCAATCCGATCACCGCCGACGGGATGTTCGGGATTTTTCTCGGGCATACGTTCATCGTGAACGATACCGGCTACGAGATCGTCGATCAGTTTCCGCTCGAAATCGCGGTCGCCGGGTAAGCCTATACTTCGTGTGTCAGCCATCCGGACTCGTCGCCATGTCCGCTCATGACCCAAAGCGGACATCTATGCTGCTAGGTAGGTCGCACTACCGCCGCGTCTGCCGCAGCTCACTCGGCGAGCGCCGATAAACTTCCGCGAATACCGCATTGAACCGCCGCAGGCTGCCGAAGCCGGCGCGCAGCGCAATGCGCGTCATCGGCAGATCAGTATTATCGATCAGGCGTTTGGCGCGTTGCACACGCATTGTCCGCGCCACTTGGGTCGGGCTGGCACCGACGTGCTTCTGAAAAAGCCGGCCGAGATGACGCGCACCGACGCCAAGCCGCGTGGCCAGCGCTTCGACATCACCACAGTCGAGCGCGCCCTGATGAATAAGGCGCATGGCCCGATCGGCAGTGGCACGCGACCCCTTCCATGCCGGGGAGAACGCTGCCGTCTCCGGGCGGCAGCGCAGGCACGGGCGATACCCGGCCACTTCCGCCGCGGCGGCCGACGGGAAGAATTCTACGTTCGCCGCACGCGCCGGTTTCACCGGGCATACCGGACGGCAATAGATTCCGGTGGTGCGCACGCCGGTAAAGAAGCGGCCGTCATATCGGCGGTCGCGGCCGAAGCGCGCCTTTTCGCATTCCGCATGATTCAGCATCGCCGCACCTTATATGCCTGTTCGCCCGCGCGTTTGGGGACGGAGTCCGATTCCGGCGAGCCTATGTCGCTCGTCAAGCGTAACTATCAGGGGCGATTACGCAAGGAAACAGACATGTACGTAACAATGGACGCAATGATGAATGCAGGCTGGCAAAGCACCAGGCCGCTCCGGGCGCTGCTCCTGCTGCTCGCACGCTGGCAGCGGCACTAGAGCATCCGCCGTGACACAAGGCGCGGCCTGGCACAACTCGATGACCGCCTGCTTAGCGACGTCGGCATCACGCGACAGCAGCGCGGTGCCGAATGCACCAAATGGTTCTGGGATTAATCGAGAGCAACGCGATTGGGAGTACGGCAAATGGTTTTGGAAGGAATGAAGAGCCAAACCTCAGGCTATTTCGGATGGAAGGTCGTACGTGCCGCCTTCCTTGTCGCCGTCTTTGCTTGGGGAGTTGGGTTTTACGGCCCGTCCGTCTTCCTCCAAACGCTGCATGCCGATCACGGCTGGTCGATATCGATCATCTCGATCGCCATCACGGTGCATTTCCTTTTTAGTGCGGTGCTGGTCACATGCTTGCCGGAAGCGCATCAACGATTTGGCGTAGCGGGCGTGACGCAGGCGGGAGTCGCGCTCTCAGTACTTGGCATGTTGGCTTGGGCAAATGTTCAGCAGTCGTGGCAGCTCTTTCCAGCGGCGCTACTTAGTGGAGCTGGATGGGCGGCAACCAGCGGCGCGGCAATCCACGCCATGGTGGCGCCCTGGTTCGAGAAAGACAGGCCGAAGGCTATCAGCCTCGCGTTCAATGGCGCCAGTATTGGGGGCTTGGTATTCACGCCATTGTGGGTCGCACTCATTGCGCTATTCGGGTTTTCAATTGCGGCAGCCGTCATAAGCGCGGCGATGTTGGCTGTCTTGTGGCCCGTGACGAGGCAATTACTGCGGCCGAGGCCCAATAACCTCGATTTGACATCGAACGACTCGGCAAAGTGGGATCATCAGCACGAAAGGGTGACGCTGCCGACGAGTCGAGCCAGTCTGTTGCGCGACCGACGATTCGTTACGATATCGGGAGCGTTTGCGCTCGGCCTGTTTGCTCAGGTCGGGCTCTTTGCGCATTTTATCACACGCCTCACTCCGGAGCTCGGATCAAGCGGTGCGGCCTGGGCAATCAGCCTCACGACTATATGCGCCGTCGCTGGCCGAACGTTGTTCGGCTGGGTACTCTGCGACCGCGACAGGCGCGTGGTGGCTTCGGTCAATTTTGCGCTTCAAGCGTGCGGGACAGGTTTGCTGACATTGGGCGGCGGTACACCCGTCCTACTTTGCGGTTGCATCCTATTTGGTCTTGGCGTCGGTAATCTGACATCGCTTCCTCCGCTCATCGCTCAGAAGGAGTTTGCCGCTGGCGACGTGGGCAGAGTCGTGGCCCTGATAACGGCCATCAACCAGGCTGTATTCGCCCTCGCGCCAGCCGTTCTTGGCGCACTACGGGACCTCGAAGGCGGCTACAAGGTTGCATTTGGACTCGCTGCCTGCGCCCAAATTGCCGCATCAATAATTGTAATCGCTTATCGATCCAGATGACTGCAATTGGCACCTAGCAGACATTGCAGCCCACCCAGCGCATGTCTGCTATTGGGGTAAAGTAACGCCGGACTCCTGACCGCAAATTCGCGCGCCCTGCAATTCCACGAGTAATTGCGTCCTGATTGCAAGGTGACCCTCAAAAAGTCCTTGATTTGATGGCGGTCCCGAGAGGAGTCGAACCTCCGACCTTCGGTTTAGGAAACCGCTGCTCTATCCTGCTGAGCTACGGGACCGTCGCGTCACCGATTAGCATAAGGATTCCGCCGGCGCACGCATCCGGTTGGCGGAATTTGCCGCTATAATCGCGGCATGGACGACGAACGCCATCAACGCGCGCGATGACGCGGAATAATGACACCGGCCATCGGCCGGCTCTGATCTGCGCCGCGCTTTTGGCGCTGATTGTGGCAAACCCGGCCGCGGCGCAAGAAATCCAGACCGCCTGCCATACGACCCTCATCGCCCAGGGCACCGTCGCCTCGGTCCGTGACGGCCGAACCCTGGTCCTGTCCGATGGCCGCGAGGTGCGGCTCGCCGGCATCGAGACCCCCGGCGTCGCTAGCGCGTCCCTGGAGAAGATAGTGGGCGGGCAGACCCTTCGCCTCGAACGGACCGGCGCCGGGTCCGACCGCTATGGCCGGCTGACCGCCTTCGCGTTTCTCCCTGAAACCGCAGAAACTGTGGAGCAGAGCCTGCTGGAAGCGGGCCAGGCGCTGGTTTCGCCCCGAATTGACGACAAAACCTGCTTCGACGCCCTTTTGGCGGCCGAGCGCCGAGCCCGCGCGGCGAAACGGGGACGATGGGCGTCCGGAACCGACCCCAATTTTGCCCCTTTAGCTTCCGAAGATTTAACCAAGATTGGCGCCTCCCGGGGCCATTTCGTGCTGGTGGAAGGCAAAGTGTTGTCGGTGCGCGAAAGCGGGGCGACCATATATATGAATTTCGGACGGCGGTGGACGAAGGGCTTCTCGGTCACCATTTTGAAACGCCAGCAGCGCACTTTCGTCGCCGCCGGCATCGACCTAAAAGGGCTGGAAGGACACCGCGTCCGCGTGCGGGGGTGGATCGAGCAGCGTCGCGGTCCGGTCATGGAAGCGGCGCAGCCGGGGCAGATTGAACTGATCGACTGATGCATAATTGGACACATCTCATTGCAACGCGGCGCGGACTGGCCGCCGCCGCCGGCATGGCAACGCGGCGCGGACTGGCCGCCGCCGGCTTGGTGATGCTGCTCGCCGGCTGCGCCGCGGTGCCCACCACCCGGCACGTCTCGCTGCCGGTCCCGGAAACGACGCCGCGGTCCGCCATGCAGCCGGCGGAGCTGCGCGAGCACGCGCGCATTCTCGCATCCTATGGCGGCATCTACGAAAACCGGCGGCTTCAGGCGACGCTTGAAAAAACGATCGGCCGCTTGGTGGCGGCATCGGAACGGCCGGACCTGAGATATCAGGTGACGATGCTCAACTCACCGGCCATCAACGCCTTTGCGCTGCCGAACGGACATCTCTACGTGTCGCGCGGCTTGATCGCGCTGGCCAACGACAAGTCCGAACTCGCCTCGGTGATGGCGCATGAGATGGGCCACGTCATCGCGCGTCATGCCGAAATCCGCCAGGAGCAAGCGCGCCAGACCGCGATCATCAGCCATCTGGTCAACGACGTGTTGACCGATCCGCAGACCGGTGCGCTGGCGCTCGCCAAATCGAAGCTGACGCTCGCCAGCTTTTCGCGGGCGCAGGAATTTGAAGCCGACGGCATCGGCGTCGGCATTTCGGCGCGCGCCGGATTCGATCCGTTCGGCGCCTCGCGTTTTCTCACCGATATGCAGCGCAACGCCGACCTCAAGTCAGGCGGCGGCACGGCCGACATGCACAGCAGCGATTTTCTCTCCACGCATCCGGCAACGCCGGAGCGCGTCAAGAACGCGCTGACCAATGCGCGGCAGTTCTCGGGGCCGGGCGCCGGCGAGCGCGACCGCGGCGAATATCTTTCCGATCTCGACGGCATCGTTTACGGCGAGGACCCGAGCGAGGGCTTCGCCCGCGGCCGCCGTTTCCTGCATCCCAAACTCGGCTTCACGTTCCTGGCGCCGCCCGGCTTCGCGCTCGACAATACCGCGCAGGCCGTGCTCGGCCTCAAGGACGGCGGCGGCGAAGCCATGCGGCTGGACGTCGTCAGCGTGCCGGCCGAGCAGGGATTAGGCGATTATCTGAAGTCCGGCTGGATCGAGAACGTCGACGCCAACAGCATTGAGGATTTCACCATCAACGGCTTCCCGGCGGCGGCCGCGACCGCCAAAGGCGAAGAATGGTCGTTCCGCATGTTCGCGGTGCGGTTCGGCAGCGATGTCTATCGTTTTATTTTCGCCGCCAAGACGATGACCCCGGAGAACGACCGGACGTTTCGCGAGGCGGTGATGACGTTCCGTCGCATGACGTCAACGGAAAGCGCGGCGATCCATCCGCTGCATCTCAGAATCGTCACCGTACGCGACGGCGACACCGAGGAAACGCTGGCGCGCCGGATGGTCACGAGCGATCACGCGCTCAGCCGCTTCCGCGTCCTCAACGGTCTCTCGGCCGGCGACAAGCTCAAGCCGGGCGAGAAGGTCAAGATCGTGGTGGAGTGAACGATGCTGTCATGCTCGCGAAAGCGGGCATCCAGTAATCACTGCCTGCGTGTTTGAAATTCAACGCCTGCGACTACTGGGTTCCCGCCTTCGCGGGGACGACAGCCGTGCGTAATGCTCAACCTCAAACCTCGCCGGCCTCGGCGTTGACCGTGAATTCGCGCGGCACTTCCGGACCCCACAGATAGAACGAGTCTTCCGGCTTGTGGTCGGCGGA
>JBEPUC010000045.1:0-31355 GCA_041691675.1 Hyphomicrobiales bacterium
GTAAAAGTCTCGGCGGCAAACCCGCTGCTGGAAAGGTCGAGCTGGCGCCAGGCGCCGCCATGCACAAAAATAACCACCGGCCGGCGATCGCTTTGCTGGGCGTCAGTCGGCTTGAAGATATCGAGCCGTTCGTCCGGTAGCGGCCCATAGGCGACATTCGCGACGTGATCGACCTTGGCGCGCGCGTTCTCGCTGGCCGGGCGGTACCAGTCCAAATATCGTTTCGGGTCGGCGACCTGGGCCTGGTTATTGTATTGAAAGTCTAGAGCCGCTTGATCGAGATCGCGATAGACGAGAGTCACAAAGTTCTCCGCAATGGTTGCAGGCGACCGCGCCGTTACCGATGCGACGCAATAGCGCTTGCCTGATCGGATACCTGACGATAGGCTTTACTACACGGTGTAGTAAAGTCGTAGGCGCTTGACGCAAGGACGGCGATCTTGAATCAGCCCGCGATCGAATTCTCGAACGTCAAACTACGGCTCGGCGCCAGCGCTATATACGACAGCCTCAGCTTTGAAATCGCGACCGGCGAATTCGTTTGCCTGCTCGGCCCGTCCGGCTGCGGCAAATCGACAGCGTTACGTCTGATCGGCGATCTCATGGCGTGGCAAGGCGGATCGGTCCAGGTCGAGGGCATGGCGCCAAAGAACGCCTGGCAGAAACTTGCTTATGTCTTCCAGGCGCCCCGTCTGCTGCCGTGGAAATCTGCGCTCGATAACGCCGCCTTCGGTCTTGAAATGCGCAAGCCCGAAATGAGCGGCGCTTCCCGGCGCCGGCGCGCCAGCGAAGAACTCTCTCGCCTCGGCCTTGCGGCGGATGCGCACAAGATGCCAGCGATGCTGTCGGGCGGCGAGCGTCAGCGTGTCGCCATTGCCCGGGCGCTCGCCCTCGATCCCGACATCGTGCTGATGGACGAACCGTTTTCGGCGCTCGATCACAACACGCGCACGCGGCTGCGCTTGCAGATCGTTGAGTTGTGGCAGGAGACCCGCAAGACTGTCTTGTTCGTCACCCACGACATCGACGAGGCGATCTATCTCGCCGACCGGATTATCGTTCTGTCCAAAAAGCCGACGACCGTCCATGAAATCGTCGACGTCACCGCCCCGCGACCGCGCGATATCGAAGGCAATGCCGAACTCCGAGAAATGCGTGGCCGTCTCATCTCAACATTCCACGGCCTCGAAGGCCCAAACCATCAGGAGCAACTCGCATGACCCGAAGGACCATCCTACGCGGCGGTTTGTCCGCATTGGCTTGCGCCCTGCTGGTGCAGGTCGCCACTCCGGCCCACGCCAAGGAGGTGGTCACGTTCGGTTACCTCGCCGACCCGTCGCACGAAGCCGTGCTTTGGCCGCTGCGCCACGGCAAGGTGAAATCCGACCTCATCGACATTCAGGCAACCGGCCTGCAAATTCCGGCGCTGATCCAGGCGACGTCGGCGCGCACGTATGACGTGGTCGAAACCGCCGCGATGGCGATCCCGCGCGCGCGCGAACACGGACTCGATCTTCTGATCATGGGCGCCGGCTTGCGCTATCACAAGTCGGGCGAAGGTGCCGGCATCTGGGTAAAAAAGGGAAGCCCGATCAAATCTGTCGCTGACCTGAAGGGCAAGAAGCTCGCGGTGTATTCGCTCGGCTCCGCCGGCATCACGCTGGTACGCATAGCGCTACACGACGTTTACGGTTTGAACGTATCGCTCAAAGACGGCGATCTTGAATTTGCTGAAATGCCGGCACCGGCGATGCCCGCGGCGCTTGCTACCGGCAAAGTTGACGCCGCCACATTGATCCACGCACAAGCTTACAAGGCGATGCAGACCGATGAATTCGTCCCGATCGCGCAGACCGCGCAGGACCTGACAAACAAGTTTCACCTGCGCATGGTGTCCGCTGTATTGGCCGGATACGGCGACAAGCTTAAGGCCAAGCCGGATATCTATCGTGAATTTCAGCGCGTGCTGCTGGCGTCGATGGAATATGCCAAATCCCACCCAGATGAAGTGTTTCCGGCTGTCGGCGAGGAATTCAAGATCGATCCTGGATTCTTCAAGGTCTGGTTCAATAGTTTCTCGGATTTCCCAGTCGTCTTGTCCGATCAGGACGTCAAAGCCATCGCTCTCCTGTGGGACAAGGCGAAAGAACTCGCCATCTTGAAGAAGTCGCCGCCGGTTCAGGAAACCATTTGGGACAACGCGCTCCGTCCCGACGCCGCTGGAAAGTGACGGACGCCCAAACCATACCGTCACCACGGCATGGGCGAACGCCGGCCGCCTCGGACGTGCTCGCCCATGCCTTTACACTTGCTATGGTGCTGCTGTGGTGGGGGTATTCGCAGGTCGTGCCGTCCTACCAGCTACCCGGCCCGTGGCCGGTGGCGCGGCGCATTGCGGGCTTTCTCACCGATGCCAACGACGCCGCACAACTGGGTCTGTCGTTAATTCACGTCTGCCTGGCGATTGCGCTGTCCTTTGTGTTCGGCTGTGCATTGGCGGCTTTGGCGTACTACGTCCGACCGTTTCGTCTCTTGATCGACGCGCGGCTGACGCCTTTTCTCAATGCCTTCTCCGGCATCGGATGGCTTTTCATTGCGATGATCTGGTTCGGCCTCAATAGCGTCACGGTCGTCTTTGCGGTCACGCTCATCCTGCTGCCCTTCACCATCATCAATGTCCGCACCGGCCTTCAGGAGCTTGACCGCGATCTTGTCGAACTTGGCCGCAGCCTGAGTCGCAGCACATGGCGTCGCACGGTTAAAATCGTTGTTCCGTTGCTGATGCCCTACTTGTTCGCAGCGCTGCGCACGAGCTTCGGCGTGTCCTGGAAGGTCGTCCTGACGGCAGAACTATTCGGCGGAAATGCCGGCGTCGGCTATTTGCTGAATGTCGCGAGGCAGGAATTCGACACTGAAACGATATTCGCCATTATCGCTTTCATTTTGATTTTCGTGGTGACCACCGAAATCGTCCTGTTCCGCCCGATCCAGCGTCGTCTCGACCGGCGATACGCCCATGGCTAGAAACCCCGACCGCTTCGCCGCGACCCAGCATCTGATCGCCGAGGGCGCCATTATCGCCTTGCTGATCGTCTGGTGGGGCGGCGCGCGCCATATGCCGGAATTCGTCTTGCCCAGCCCCCTTGGCGTGTTCAAGGCGGCGGCTGGCTTTATCACCGACGGTGCGATCGGTTATCATGCGCTGGTCAGCTTTGGCCGCGTTACCGCATCGGTCGCCATCGCCATGACCTTGGCGCTGGCCCTGGCCATCGCGATGCGAGCCGCGCCGATCCTCGAAGGCATTATCGAGCGTCGCATCCTGACGTTCCTCAATAGCTTCCCTTCGGTTGGCTGGGCTATCCTTGGCGTCGTCTGGTTCAAGATTTCGACGCCGACGGTTCTGTTCATCCAGACCGCGATCGTTTTGCCGTTCTGCCTCATCAATGTGATCGCCGGTTTTCGTCAGATCGATCCCGATCTCGACGAACTCGGGGCAAGCCTTACGCGCAGTCCTTTGCGCCGTTTCTTCAAGGTGACCTTGCCGCTGATCGCACCGTTCCTGGTCGCCGGCCTGCGCATTGCCTATGGCATTTGCTGGAAAATCGCGCTGGTGTCGGAACTGTTCGGAGCATCGTCGGGCATCGGTTATCTGCTGATGCGGGCGCAAACGGTGTCGGATGCGGCGATGGTCTTTGCCTGTTGCATCGTCATTGTCGTCATCTACGGCTTGACCGACTATCTTTTCTTAAAGCCTCTCACCAGACGTTTCTCGGTCAATCAAGGGCAGAGTACATGATCGCCACACAAGTCGACAAAATCGGTCCGGCTCCGCGGGTCGCCGTGGAGCACGCCGGCGCCGGTGAGTTCGTGATTTTCATGCACGGCATCGGCGGCAACCGCCGCAACTGGCTCGATCAGATCGAGGGCTTTGCGCCGCATTACCACGCGGCGGCATGGGATGCCCGCGGCTATGGCGACAGCGACGACTACGACGGGGCGCTTGATTTCAGCAGCTACGCCGACGACCTGGCCCGGGTACTTGATCATTTTGGCGTCGAACGCGCCCATGTTGTCGGCCTGTCGATGGGTGGCCGCATCGCCATGGATTTCGCCGCGCGTTACCCGTCGCGTCTTTTGACGTTGACCTTGTGTGATACCCATAAAGGTTTTGCCGGCTTCTCCGATGAAAAGAAGAAGGCTTTCATCGCCTCTCGCAAGGAGCCTCTGCTCGCCGGTAAGGAGCCCAAGGACATCGCCGAACCGGTGGCCCGCACGCTGGTCGGCCCCAATGCATCGGAGGCCGCGTTCCGCAGTCTGGTCGACAGCATGTGCCGGCTGCACAAGGAGTCCTACATCAAGAGCATTGAGGCTTCAGTGATGATGGACGTGCGCAACGACTTGGGCGCCATCAAGGTACCGACCCACGTCGTCGTCGGCAGCGAGGATAAACTGACGAACGTCGAGATGGCGCGCGAGCTCACCGCCGATATACCGGGCGCCACGCTGACGGTCATCGATGACGCCGGTCATCTGTCGAACATCGAAAAGCCAGTCGAATTCAATACGGCGGTTCTCGACTTCCTGCGTCGCCATAGCAGACGGTAAGCTTTGTGACCCGCGTTTCCTCCGCCGTCGTTCCGCCGCGCCGCGCCCGCCGCGCGACGCGCGACCAAATTCTCGAGGCTGCCACCCAGATTTTCGTCGAAAGCGGATTTGATGGCGCGAGCGTCGATGAGATCGCGGCCCGCAGCGGCGTGTCGAAGCCAACTGTCTATAGCTATTTCGACAGCAAGGAAAAATTGTTTGTCGCGATTCTCAACGGCGTATGCGACAGATTTGCAGATCTCATATTTGAACCAGGCACCGATACCGAGGACCTTGACGTCATTCTGCTCAGAATAGCGGATCGGTACACACGCACCGTCCTGCAACCGGGCATCGTTGCCCTTCATCGGCTCTTTGTCGCGGAAGCCGCACGCTTTCCTGAACCGTCGCGCCGCTATTTCGAGGTCGGGCCGGAGCGGGTTCATCGCACCCTTGCGGCGTTTTTCAAGTCACGAATGTTGCGGGGCGAGATACGACAGTCCGATCCGCTGATCGTAGCGGATCTATTCGCAGCGCTCGTTCTGAGCCCAATGCGCGCCAGACAATTATTCGCCCTCGATAAAGAACCGGATTGGGCGCTGGTGGCGGCCTACAGCCGCGAAGCGGTGGCGATATTTATCGACGGTTGCCGGTCAAACCTCGAATAGGCAACAATATATTATTTTATTGACAAGCGGCCTATCGACCGGCCCGTGTGTACAGAAAACATAAACCCGGGCATAGTGGTGATGATTAAACCCGCCAAGGATCTGACGTAAAGATCTATGTACCGTCACCGGCGACTATGCTGAGTCTCGATACATCGATCATTTCGTCTGAGCAGGCTGTCTCCGGCAGCAATCGGGTGCTCTCAACCGAATTCATTTACTTAGTGAAGAAGGCCAATTGAGCGAAGCGCAAAGCTTGGTCAAAAAAGCCCGGTCAGGTCACGACCACAAGTTTGCATAATATCTCATCGGAAGATGTAATAGCAGCGTAGAATTCCAAGGCCCACGCCCATAAACAACCAGAACGTACCATCGGATACGCGAGCTGTCGGCCGCGGCGCCAGGACACCATCATTAACCTGAGAGAGGCTATTTATGAAAGGGATTCTCGCGTGTGCGCAATCAACAAAGGTCAAAAGCCGGAACGGGCGGCCGTCGAATAAAGCGTCCGACATGAAGTCCATCGCCCAACATTGGTTCGTGCCGGCGATCTCCGGTCGACCCGAGCGATAGCGTCAAGCTTACTTGCGCTTCGGTATTTTCGACCTGATCGAGAGCCCTTCTTCGCGATATAGTCGGTGGGTCCTCTTGTGGTTGAGCTGGTAGCCTTCACGCAGAACTAGCACATGAAGACGCCGATAGCCGTAGCGCACCCGGCTGGCGGCCAGATCCTTCAACCGCATGCGCCGGGAACACGAGACGAATCGGCTTCGGACTGAATGAATCGGCAATTTCAACCGGCATTTAGCAACAACCAATCGTTGATGTTTATCAGTGTCGGGGTTCTAACTCCGACCGCAACGGTGATTAGGCCATGTGAATAAGATCATGGTCTCGGTTCGATGAGGACGGCAGAGGATATCACGGCGTACCATTTTTTGACGCCTTCACCGAAACGGAAGGTAAAGACATAAAGGACCGGCACCAGAAGAATACCGATGGATGGAGGCACCAATCCGCCGATGCTGATAGTCTTTCCCGCGGACGCACGCTGTATCCTATGGTTTCGCTCTGGCCTAGTCGCCTTTATGGCGCATACTACATTTTCCTCGCAGCCATCGAAGCAGCAAGCAGAAGCGCAGCCCGAGTAGCTCCGACAGAGGCAACCCCTTGGCCCGCAATTTCGTAGGCTGTCCCATGCGCCGGCGTACAAATGGGAAAACGGAAGCCGCCCAGCAAGGTGACGCCACGATCAAAGCCCATGAGTTTCATGGCGATTTGCCCTTGATCATGATACATCGTCAGCACTGCGTCAAAGGCTCCATTCTTCGCGCGGAGGAAGATTGTATCGGCTGGGAATGGCCCTTCCACGCTGATACCCGCACGCTTGCTGGCCAGGACTGCCGGTTCAATCACGTCAATTTCCTCGCGGCCGAAATTACCGCTATCGCCGGCATGCGGGTTGAGCCCGGCCACCGCAATACGCGGCTCGGAAAAACCGGCCGCGCGCATGCAGGCGTCGGTCAATTTCAACGATCGCTCCACGCGCTCGGTGGTCAGCGCCGCCGCGACGGAAGCAAGGGGCATGTGCGACGTCACGCGTGCGTTCCATAGCCTGTCGAGGACATTGAACTCACTGGCAACGCCATCCAATCCTGCGACCTCGGCCGAGAAAGCGATCTCGTCGTCATATTCCGGTCGGGCGAGCCGCATCGCCCGTTTGTTGAAAGGCGTAAAGCAAACAGCATCCGCCCGGCCCTCGCGCGCCAAAGTGAGTGCGTGTCGGTAGTTCGCCAATGCGAACTTGCCGCCGTTTTCGTTGGCGACGGCACGGGTAACCTTTGCCGGGTCGAGATGTCCGAGGTCGACAAAGATCGGCCTGTCGTCAGAGCCTTCCGTCAACTCATCCGGTGCAACAAAGGACATGTCATTCCTGACACCGGCGACGCGCTCGCCTTCTTCGTAGACTCGGCGATCTCCTATCACGATCAACCGCGCCGCCTCCCTGATTTCAGGAAGAGCCACGGCCTTGGCAGTGAGTTCGGGGCTAATTCCTGCCGGATCGCCCATCGCGAGCCCGATGACCGGTCTTTGATCATTGTTGGACATATTGCGAAACACCCTCAGCTTTCGTGTGTATCGAGCATTGAATCCTGTTCGCGCGGGCGCCGCGCGCGAAACACAAGCGGAAGCAAAAGAAAAGCAAAGCCGCCCAACACGAGACAAGTGACCAAGGCATTACTGAAGAAGATACCGAGTGACCCCTTTGACATCAGCATGGCCTGCCGGAAAGCGTCTTCCGCCTTGTCGCCAATGACGATCGCCAGCACCAGCGGCGCCAGCGGATATGAGGTCTTCTTGAACAGATACCCGACGACGCCGAAGCCAAACATCAGCAGGACGTCGAGGTAAGAGTTGGACACCGAATAGGCGCCCACCGTGCAGATGATGAAGATGAGCGGCGCGATGATGTAGAACGGGATTCGCATCAAGGCCGCGAATATCGGAACGGTCAGCAAGACCAGGACGACCGCTACGATGTTGCTCACATACATCGACGCAATCAGGCCCCAGACAAAGTCTTTCTGGTCGATGAACAACATTGGACCGGGATTGAGACCCCAGATCATTAAGCCGCCCATCATGACGGCTGCGGTGGCAGAACCAGGAATGCCCAGCGAAAGCATCGGTAGCAGAGCGCTGGTACCGGCCGAATGGTCGGCGGTCTCCGGCGCAATGATGCCCTCGGGCGCGCCGTACCCAAACTTTTCGCGATTCCTCGAAAGGCGTTTGGCGATGCCGTAACTCATAAACGACGCCGCCGTTGGCCCGCCGGGCGTAATGCCCATCCAGCAGCCAATAGCAGCACTGCGCAAAAGCGTCCATCCATAGCGCGGGAGCCCGATCAGCGTCTTGCCGACCTCACCCCAGTCGACCTTCGACGAAACGGCCTTTACGTGAAACTCTTCCTCGACCGCGAGCAGCAACTCGCCGATTCCGAAGAGTCCCATGACGGCGACAACAAAATTGACCCCCTTCACCAATTCGTCGATTCCCATCGTCAGGCGCACGCTGCCGGAAACCGTGTCAATTCCAATTGCTGCGATGGCAAAGCCGATCGCCAGCGATACAAGTGTCTTGATCGGTGGCGTGCCTCCCACCCCGACGAAGCTGGCAAAAGCCAGGAAGTAAACGGCAAAATATTCCGCAGGCCCAAACGCAAGTGCAACCTGAGCAACCCACGACGCCAGCAGTGTGATCAGAACGACTCCCACCAGCGCACCGAAGGCGGCCGACCCGAAAGCGGTAGCGAGCGCGGTACTTGGCCGGCCGTCGCGGGCCATAGGGTATCCGTCGAATGTCGTCGCCACCGATGACGGCTCTCCCGGAATATTGAACAGGATCGACGTGACCGAGCCGCCAAAAAGCGCCCCCCAATACATGCTAGAGAGAAGAATGATGGCAGATACCGGCTGCATACCGAACGTCAGCGGAAGCAGAAGAGATACGCCGTTCGGCGCGCCCAGCCCCGGCAGTACGCCGACGAGTATGCCGAGCAACACACCGATCACCATCAGAAAGAGATGAGGAAAGGTAATGGCGATCGTGAAGCCGTGCAGAAGCGATTCGATATTTGCCATGTGTCCCCGTCAGAGCCCGAATATTGCAAACAATGCGCCATGCGGTAGTGAGACGACGAAGAGCCGTTCGAACACCCAGTAGAGCGCGACCGGCGTCGCTATGGACAGAATGACGGTCCGCACAATGGATTGCTTTTTCTGCAAACCCAAAGATGCGAACATGTAGCATCCGGACGCGACATACATGCCGAGCGTGGGAATGGCAGCGATGTAGATCGCAGCCGGAATGAACAGCCCGGCGACGCGGCGCAAGGCGGGCGCCGTCACCGCAATTTCGTATGTCAGGAGTACCCCGCGGGCGAAATTGTAGGCGCTGCCAAGAGCGATTACGATTCCGATCAGGAATGGAAACGTACCGGCATCAACCCCAGATTCCGACCAGCCGATACCATTGTCCAGGCTCGAAACGACGACGGCCATGCCGAAAATTCCGGCAAGGGCCGCCGCCGTCAGTTCGACTGCGCGTTGCGAAATCATCGCGCGACCGCTTTTACTTCACAAGCCAGCCTTGCTCCGAAGCGATATTGTGAACCCTCTCAATGTCATCCTTGATGAACGACTGGAATTCGGCGCCAGCCAAGAAGGTATCGGTTTGGGATGTACGCTTTATGTATTCCTTCCACTCCGGGGTCGCCTGCACTTTCTTCATCAGGTCGATATAGAACGCATCCTGATCGGGACTGACTTTTCCCGGCAGCCAAGCCGTGCGCGGCTGCTGATATTTCGGAATATCGAGACCCTGCTCGACACAGGTAGGTATATCGGCCCAGCCTTCGGTCTTGGTGACCTTGTCGGTGTTGGAAAGCCGCGTAGGGCTAAAAACACAAAGCGGCCGCTGCGTCAGACCGCGCCATTGTCCGACGCTTTCGCTCGGATTGTTGACATTGGAATCGATATGCCCTCCGGCAAGCTGCACCGCTGCCTCGGAGCCGCTCTTGAAGGGAATGTAGGTTATTTTCGCGGCGGCGGCCTTCTCGATCATCCGCGTGAGAACTTCGTCGGTGTCCTTGGACTGGGCGCCACCCATCTTCAAGTTACCGCCCTTGGCCGCCTTCATGTAGTCGCCCGCGGTCTTGAAAGGCGAATCTTGCTTCACCCAGAGGATAAATTCGTCTTGGGCCATTGCGGCGATCGGCGTGAGATCAGTGTAATTGAAGGCAACTTTTGACACCATCGGCTGTTGCCAAGCGTTCGACGTTCCGAAAATAACCTTGTACGGATCACCGGCCATCGCCTTGCCGTAGGTATAACCTTCGGCGCCGCTGCCGCCGCCTTTGTTAACGACCACAATCGGCTGATCTACGAATTTATATTTGACGATGATGCCTTGGACAGTGCGAGAGATGATGTCCGTGCCGCCACCGGGGCCAGCCGTGGCGATAAATTCGATGGGTTTCGTCGGCTTCCAGTCAGCCGATGCCGGACCGGCGATAAATACGGCAGCTATGCCGGCGCAGAGCGTCATTCTTTTCATTGAAGCCATGGTATCCTCCTTTGTTAGTTTGTTATTATTCGTCACGCGACTTGCTGCCGCGTATCCTTATCCGACGCCGAAACCACAGCGCCTTCTTTTTCGTAGGCAGCGATCTGCTGATCGTCGAATCCGTACTCACGCAAGACTTCCCGCGTGTGCTCGCCGTAGAGCGGCGCGCCGCTGCGCACCTTGCCCGGCGTCGATGAGAACTTGATCGGCAAGCCGATCGTTTTGACCAGCCCGAGTGTGGAATGTTCGACCTCCACGACCATATCGCGCGCAAGGGTCTGTGGGTCAGACAGGGCCTGCAACATGTTCTTGACCGGGCCACACGGCACGCCCTTGTCCTCCAGCGCATCCAGCCAATATTGCGCCGGCTTCTCGATGAAACGCTTGCTGAGCTCCGCTTCCAGCTCCCTCAGATGTGCCATCCGATCGGAGCCGGTAAGGAAACGGCTGTCGCTCGCCAGTTCGGTCGCGTCCATCGCTTCAAGCATCAGCATCCAGTTCTTCTGGTTGGCGCCGCCAACGACGATCCAGCCGTCTGAGGCCTCGAATGCCTGATAAGGGGCATTGAGCGGATGCGCTGAGCCCATCGCCCTCGGTGCAACATTGGTAGCGAGCGCAATAGCCGCCTGCCAATAGGTCTGCACCAATGCAGCTTCGTAGAGCGAGGTCTCAACCCATTGCCCATGACCGGTTTTTAACCGGTGGGTATAGGCGGCGAGGATACCGAGCGCGGCAATGATGCCGGCTGTGATGTCCGACAGCGGCGCTCCACATTTCACCGGCGGCCCGTCGGCCCGTTCGCCAGTGAAGCTCATGATGCCGCTCATGGCTTGCGCCACCAGATCGAAACCGCGCCGGTCCTTGTAAGGGCCGGTGCGGCCGAAACCTGACAGAGAGCAATAGATCAGGCCCGGGAACTCCTTATGCAGCGCCTCGTAGCCGAAGCCAAAGCGGTCCATAACGCCGGGACCGAAATTCTCCACGAGCACGTCAGCTTTCGCAATGAGCCGGTGCAGGATCTCAGCGCCGCCTTTGGTTTTGAGATCGAGCACGATGCCGCGCTTGTTGCGGTTCATCATCAGAAATGATGCGGCCTCGTCGCCAATCCGAGGCGGGACCGAATGCCGCGTATCATCGCCGCGCGGCGTTTTTTCGATCTTGATGACTTCGGCGCCCATATCGGCGAGCATCAGCGTGCAGGTCGGCCCTGCCATGACATGCGTAAGATCGACGACTTTCAGCCCCGACAACGGGCCCATTGGACTGCCTTTATCGTTCATCGAT
Source organism: Hyphomicrobiales bacterium (assembly GCA_041691675.1). Taxonomy (GTDB): domain Bacteria; phylum Pseudomonadota; class Alphaproteobacteria; order Rhizobiales; family Xanthobacteraceae; genus Pseudolabrys. The sequence goes on from JBEPUC010000045.1 coordinate 11,661, forward strand.
GCGCTCATTCGCCCAGCCACTGCGGCGGGCGTTTATTGAGAAACGCATCCATGCCTTCGCGAAAATCTCGGCTCATATAACAACTAAGAATGAGGTCTTCGCCTTCTTCCCGCGTCAACCGACGCTGCAAGCGCGCCAGCGCTTGCTTGGTCGCCGTTAGAGTCAGCGGCGCGTGACCGGCGATCTGCGTTGCGAGATCGCTGGCGCGCTGTCGCAAGGCGGCATGGTCCTCAACGACTTCATGAAGCAGCCCAACATGCGCGGCTTCATCTGCTTCAATCAAGCGCGCGGTAAAAATCAAATCCTTAACGCGAGCCGGCCCGACAAGCGCCGAGAGCCGACTTAGATTAGACATCGACAGGCAGTTACCGAGCGTGCGCCCTATTGGAAAACCAATTCTCGTGGTTCTGGTGCCGATGCGCAGGTCGCAACATGCGGCAATGCCCGCTCCGCCCCCGGTACATGCCCCGGAAATAGCGGCGATCGTCGGCACCCGACACTGTTCTAGTACAGTCAGGATGCGATCGATTCGACCCTCGTACTGGAGGGCATCCTCCGGCGCCTTGAAGGCGCGAAATTGATTGATGTCAGTGCCGGAAGCAAAGGCCTTTTCGCCGGCGCCTTGAAAAACGAGCGCCTTGATTGACCGATCCCCGTTGGCCTGTTCGCAGAGCGCCCCGAGACGCTCGTACATTGCGAACGTGAAGGCGTTCCGCGCCTGCGGGCGATTGAACGTGGCCCACCCGATGCCGTCTTTGACCTCAAATAGAAGGTCTTCAACCCCCGGTAAATTCTGATCCATGGCCGTCCTTTTGATTGCAGGCCTATTTTGCATTCAAAATACTGGTACAGCAAGACCATTCTCGGATATAAAGTCACTTAGGCAGACTTTTTGCATTCATAATGGCATTTTAAGGAGCGGTCGATGCTTCATGAGGAGGTCGTCGTTCGGCTTCGGACGATCCTGCTGGAAGGCGAAATACCGCCAGGCGCGCGCATTCCGGAGCGAGATCTTTGTGTCCAGCTACAGATTTCGCGCACCCCATTGCGTGAGGCGCTGAAAGTTCTCGCCGCCGAGGGCCTTATCGTATTGCTACCGAACCGCGGTGCACGGGCCGCGAGGCTGACCGAGAAGGATGTGCAGGATCTCTTCGAGGTCTGCCAAGGGTTGGAAGCGCTCGCCGGCGAACTTGCTTGCGAGCGCATTTCCGAACAGCAAATGAACGAAGTCGCCACCGCGCATAACGCGATGGTCCAGCACTATCACGACAACGATCTGGCGCAATATTACCGCCGCAACCGGCAAATCCACGAAGCCATCGTTGCCGCTGCCGGGAACCCCGTGCTGTCCGCGCTTTACGAATCGGTAACGGCGCGCATCAGACGCGCTCGCTATGTTACGCCCATGACGGCAGAACGCTGGGCGATGGCAGTCAACGAACACGTGGCTATTTTGAGCGCACTAACGCGCCGCGACAGCCTGGGACTCACTCACATCCTGCGCGCGCACTTGAGGCACAAGCGCGAAGAGGTATTACAAGCCGGGTTCGCCGAGCCACTCGAGATACAAACGACATCGATGAACGTTCGTGTCCGAAAGCTCAAAGGCTCGAAAGTTGGAAGGCGCGGGCCTTGAATTTCTGCGCCGACACCGACCTCTTAATATTTTCTCTTCAGAGAACGTTTCGGCGGCAAAGCCGTTCGATCCTTCAAGCTGCGGCCGTGGTCATTACTGGCACGTTCTTAATTATGTCGTCGCCAGCCTTGCGGCGATCTCTGCTGTATTCACCGTAGGCCGACCAGTGCGTTTGTTGCAGCACATGCAATGCATTGCTAATTGCAGTTGTAATGAAAAAGACCGGTCGAAAAATGGTTGGGCCTTTTCAACGTTTAGAAGAAATTAGTCGTAGTCGTGGCGATCGCGACCTCGCTCGCCGCGATGCTTGATAACGACCACTTTCTTGTAGTGATGGGGATTCCAGTCGCGGTCATGGTCGCGATGCTTCTTGATCACCACGGTCTCAACGTTAGCGGATTGTGCGGTCGGGACTGCGAAGCCAGTAGTAGCCAGCGCCGCAATAACGAGAACAATTTTCTACATTTGCATTCTCCAAAATGGCTGAACTCAACAATATCATTTACCGCATATACTGTTCCATGAACGGCCGTTCAGGTCGCAACTTCATCGGAACGTTCGATATTTATTCGCGTTAGGGCCTCGTAGCCGCGCTCATGCGGCAATGGAGATCCAAATGAACAAACGTACAGTTTTCGCAGGTGCAATAGCTGTCGTGCTGGCGCTTCCGGTCATTGCAAACGCCCAGAGCGGCGCTGCAAGCGGAGCCGTGGGTGGCGCAGTCGGCGGTGCAATCGTCGGCGGCCCGGTTGGAGCTGCCGTCGGTGCCGCAGGTGGCGCGATTGTGGGTGGCATCAGCGATGCGAACCGCCCGCGCTTCAAGGAGTACGTGGTGAAGGAAAAGCGGCCGTCCTACAAATATTCCTCCGAGGTGCGGGTCGGCGCGAAGCTTCCGGCGTCGGGCGTAACCTACTACAACGTCCCGACGGAATACGGCACGACCAAATACAAATACACCGTCGTCAATGAGCGCCCGGTCCTCGTTGACCCGTCAACACACACGGTAGTCGAGGTGATTGACTGATCGCGGACACCATAGGGTCGGCGCCGAAAGGCGTCGGCCTGCTTTTCATTCCTTCTAATCATGGAGGTGACGATGAGAAAAACTATTATTTCGATACTGGTCGCGGCAAGTGCAGTTACCGGCGCTGTAACTACGGCGTCGGCTCAAGGCGTATACTTCGGTTTCGGTGATGATGGGTATCGCCATCACTACGGACACCGCCCGTACTACCGACAGCCCGCGTATGATTATGGTGAGCGCTGTTATGTTCGCACCGTCCGCCACTTCAATCGCTATCGCGGTGCGTGGATTGTAAAACGTATTCGGACTTGTGATTAAATTATAGCCCCTGTGTGAGAAATTTCATGGGGGCTATTTTTCTGTCTAGAGCAATTCCTACACTGGGACTTAGGCCGGAGGCTCGCCTGGCTGGCTGGGGGGCAGAAATCTAACCGCGCGCTGCATTCCATAATTACCATTATCGGAAACAGAGGCGGACCCTATTCGGCTGCGGCCAACGCGTTGCGCAGATGATCGAGCAGCCGGTCGGCGCCCTCTTCCGTGCCGTCGAAGCGCGTCACCAGGCGGATGATGCCGCCGCGGCGCCGGCCGAAACGCACGCCCGCTGCGGCGAGGCTGACGATAGCCGATTCGGGCAAGGCCACGAACAACAGATTGGCTTCCACCGGGGCGATCAGGCGCGCGCCCGGCAGCGCGGCGATGCCAAGGCCGATCCGGGCAGCAAGCCCGTTGGCATGCGCCGCCAGCCGGAGGTAGAGCCCGCCCTCGATATAGGCCGCGAGCTGGGCGGCGGAGAACCGCATTTTCGACCAGGTCTGGCCGGCGCGGCGCAGCCGGTACGACAACGGTTCGACCAGCGCCTTGTTGAAGACGACGATGGCTTCGGAATTCATCGCGCCGTTCTTGGTGGCGCCGAACGACAGGATATCGACGCCCGACCGCCAGGTCATTTGCGCCGGGCTGCAGCCAAGCGTCGCCAGCGCATTGGCGAAACGCGCGCCGTCCATGTGAAAAAGAATATTATTTTCGCGGGCAATGGCGCCGATCTCGGCGACTTCGGCGGGCTGATAGACCGTGCCGTATTCGCTCGCCTGGGTGATCGAGACGACGTCCGGCTGCGGACGGTTTCGGATGCCGCGCTCGGCGTGCGTCAGGGCTTCCCTGAGCGTCGCCGCCGCGACACGATAGTTTTTGCCGGCCAACGGGATCAGCTTGGCGCCGCCGCTGAAAGCCTCGGTCGCGCCACCCTCCGCGGTGTGGATATGCGCTTCCTCATGACAATAGATGGCGCCATACGGGCGGGCGCAACTCGCCAATGCGATGGCGTTGGCGGCGGTGCCGGTCGAGACCGGGAACACCGCGACGTCCGTTTCGAACAGCGCGGAAAACCTGGCGGTGAGATCGGAGGAATAGTCGTCGTCACCATAGGCAGCGGCGGGGCCGCGGTTGGCCGCGACGATAGCGTCAAGAATTTCCGGGCTCACGGTCGCGACATTGTCGCTTCGGAAATTCAGCGAAGGCTCGTCCGATGCGTCTTTCATGTCGGCTGTTCCGTCATAGCAAAGCGCCATCCTGCCGGCGAAGTCGGCGATTGACGAGCAGCAACGGCACGGCGGTAAAGAAAATCAAAATCGAGGCCGCGGCCGACGCCGCCCCTGCTCCCGTCCCTTCCAGGAACTGGAACATGCGCACGGTCATGGTCGACCACTGGCTGGTGTAGAGAACGATCGTTGCGCTCAATTCCGACGCCGCGGTGATCCAGACCAGGACCATGCCGCCAACCAGCCCGCTCGCCATCATCGGAACGGTCAAGGTGACGAAGGTCCGCAGCGGCGATACGCCGAGATTGATCGACGCTTCCTCGAGGCTGGGATCGATCTGATGCACGATAGCCGAGGATGAGCGGATGCTGAACGGCAGCTTGCGCACGACATAGGCGATGACGAGGATGAGCCAGCCGCCGGTCAGCGTCAGATAGCCGCTGTTGAACGCCAGGATCATGCCGATCGCCAGCACGGTGCCCGATACGGCAAATGGCACCATACCGATCACGTCGAGCACGGCGGACCACCCGCCGCGGTGGCGCGTCACGATATATCCGATCGGCGTCCCCAACACGGTTGCGACCAGCGCCGCGACGGTGGCGAGAATCAGCGTATTGAAAAGCGGCCAATACGAACCGCCCAGCAGCAGTTCGTAGTTGCTGACGCCCAGTTGCCAGCTCAGCACCGGGCCGCGGAATTTAAGAAACGAAATCATCATCACCGCGACGAACGGCAACAGCGACAGCAGCACGACGCCCCAGCTAAAGCCGGTCGCGACACGCCGCCACCGCGCCGACATCGGCAATGTCGGCGGCGCCGAGCGTGCACTGGACGTAAACCGCCGCCGCGCGAGATAGCGACGCTGCACCAGCAGGACGACTGCCGTGCAAGCGATCAGCATCACGCTGAGCGCACCGGCCGCCGCCGGATTGCTGTCGGCTTCACCCGCGAACAGCTTGAAGATATCGACCGCGAGGAAGGGACGGTCCTCGGCCAGCACCGACGGCACGCCGAAATTCTCCAGCGTCTCGATGAAGACCAGCAGCGCGCCGGCAAGGACAGCCGGCATCACGACCGGCAGCAGGACGGTCCGAAATACATGCCAGCGCGAACCGCCGAGATTGCGGGCCGCCTCCTCGATCGAGACGTCGATCGCCTTGAACCCGGCCAAAGTCGGCAGCAGCACGTAAGGATAGAGCGTCAGGGAGAAGACGATGACAATTCCGGGCATGCCGTAAATCGAGCCGATCGGAATACCGATCGCGCGCATCGCCGTGGTGAGAACGCCGGCGTGTCCGAACAGCAGCACGAGCGCATAAGCGCCAACGAACGACGGCAATACCAGCGGAAGGGAGGCCAACGTCAGCAGCAAAAACTTGCCGGGCAATTCAATGCGGGCGAGGCAGAAGGCGAGCGGCACACCGATCAGCGATGCGCCGATGGTCGCCAGCACGCCCGCGGTGATGCTGTTGCCGACACTCTGGACATAATATTTGCTCGCAAAGATGCCGGTATAATTGGCCAGCGTCAGCATTCCAGTGCCGTCCACCCGCAGACTGGCGTTCAGAACGAGCGCCAGCGGATAGAGCAGGAACAAGGCGAGAAACGCCAGCGCACCGAACGTGATGGAGTTGCGAAACCCCTTCATGGCGCGGGAAACACAATGATCTGGCCCGGGTCATAGGCCAGCTTCAGCGCGCCGCCCGCGGTCGCGCCGACCGTCTGCCCGCCAAGAGCAGAAACGCGCAAGGGCTGCCCGCTCGGCAACGTGACGTGCAGGCGCTGGATCGTCCCCAGAAACTCGCGCATCGTCAGCCGCACGTCGAGTAGCGGACCGTCGTTGCCGGTCGCAAGACGCAAGGCCTCGGGACGGATCGATAACAGGACTGGCTGTCCGGGGGTCGCGACCGCACCGTCGACCCAGATCGTCGAACCGCCGGCCGCAACTTCCGTTCGGCTGCCGTCAAAACCGCCGGCGATACCGGGCACGATGTTGGTGGCGCCAAGGAATTCGGCCACGAATGAGGTTTTCGGCACATTGTAAATTTCTTCGGACGAGCCGACCTGCTCGATGCGTCCGCCGCGAAGCACCGCCACGCGATCGGAAATCGCCAGCGCCTCCTCCTGATCGTGCGTCACGTAAATTGCCGTCAGGCCAAGCGACTGCTGCAATTGCCGGATTTCCACGCGCATCTCGGTCCGCAGCTGGGCGTCGAGATTGGATAAGGGTTCGTCGAACAGAAGAACTTCGGGTTCGATCACAAGCGCGCGGGCGATGGCGACGCGCTGCAATTGGCCGCCGGACAACTGGTGCGGCCAGCGCGGGCCGTAACCGGTCAACCGCACGCGTTCCAGCGCGGTCTCGACTCGGGATACAATATCGGCCGTCGCGACCTTGCGCGCGCGCAAGCCATACGCAACGTTGTTCTCAACCGTCAGGTTCGGAAATATTGCGTAGTTCTGAAACACCATGCCGATGTTGCGGCGATGGGCCGGCAAGGTATCGATCCGTCGGTCGCCGAACCAGATACTGCCGGATTCGACGTCGTTAAATCCGGCGATCATCCGCAGTAAGGTGGTCTTGCCGCATCCGGAAGGTCCGAGCAGGGTGAAAAGCTCACCCTGCTCGATGGTCACGGAAATATCGTCGACCGCGCGCACCTGGCCAAAGCTCTGCGTGAGATGGTCAATGCGGATGGTCGCCATGGTGGAAGACTTCTTCGGCTTTTAGCGTGTGTTCTGGATGGCGGTCTTGAGCTTGGCCAGGGTCTCGCGTCGGGCGGCACCCCACTTGGCGTCGTCGTAGGGCAGGATCTTGATCGCGGACAGCGCCGGCATACCGGCGGCAGTCTTTGACAGATCGATGTCCTGCCGGGCCGGCCGGCGGAAAGTTGCCTTCAACAGCGCCTCCTGCGTGGCCTTGCTGGCAAGGTAATCAATCAAAGCGTGCGCGGCGTCCGGATTGGGCGCGCCCTTGATCACGGCGGCGCCCTCGGCCAGCGCCGTGGTGCCGTCGGTGGGATAGTTGACCTTCACCGGCGCGCCGTTGTGCGCCCACAGGTAGCCGGCGTATTCGAGCGAGATGCCGATCGGATATTCGCCGCTGCCATTGCCGTCGAAAACCAGGGTCGAACGGTTGAGCACCTTGGTGTTGGCCAGCAGCGCCGACATCTTTTTCCAGGCATCGTCGTTATCGCCCCAACGCGCCAACAAGGCCGTGGCCGCGGCGTAGGAAAAGCCGGAATTGGCCGGATCGGTGAAGGCGATCTTGTCCTTCCATTTCGGATCCAGCAGATCCTGCCAGGATTTGGGGCCGCTCGCGGCGTCGATCGCCTTGGTGTTCTGATTGATGGTGATGATATGCAGATTGGTGCCTACCCAGAGGTTGTTGGCGTCACGGTATGCCGCCGGCACCTGGTCGGCACCCTTTACCGCATAGGGCTGGAAGTATTTGCTGTTCTGCGTCAGCAACGCCGCGCTGACACCCCAGACGACATCGCCCTGCGGATTGGCTGCCTCGGAAGCGATGCGGCGGAAGAGGACGCCAGAGCCGGTGGAAATGACGTTGACTGTGGTGCCGGTCGCCTGCTTGAAGCCGTCGGCGACAATCTTGTTCACCGTGTCGTCATTGGCGGAATACAGCACAACAGATTGTTCGGCCCGTGCCGGCACCGTTAGCGCGGCCACGGCCATAGCCATAAGGCCGACATAGACAATCGCTTTCGTGTTCATGCGCTTTTCTCCATCTGTCACTGTTATCAGTTGGCCATCAGACTCTTGCGGGCCGCTTTCAAGGCAGCCCCTGGCTCGACCGGATGGCTCAATCCGGGCAAGACCTCTTCAAGCTGCGCGAGATCCGTCAGTATCGTACCTGCATCGAAGGCACCCATCGTGCCAAATCGGATGACCTTGCCCGAGAGGCGGTTGCGCGCGCCGGCGATGACGGTGTTGTGTTCCTGGTACATCGCCCGCACGATCGCCGAGCCGTCGATCCCCTCCGGTGTGTTGAAAACCACCACCGTGCTCGATTGCCTTTTGCCGTGCCCGAACGCCGACAGACCGATGGCGGCGCCGCCGGCGCGCAGCGCGGTCGAGAGACGGCGGTGGCGCGCCAGCACATTGGCGAGGCCTTCCTCATGGATCATCTGCAAGGCTTCGCACAGGCCGTTGATCAGAGTGACCGGCGGCGTAAAGGGCGTTTCACCCTTTTCCGCGGCAGCCAGCGCCCGCCGGAAATCCCAGTAGAATGCCGGCATGCGATCGTTGCCGTTGACAACGGCCAGCGCCTTGGCGCTGACGCTTGCGATACTCAGGCCCGGCGGGCACATCAACGCCTTCTGCGACGCCGACACGACGATATCGACCCCCCATTCATCCTGCCGCATCTCGATGCCGCCGAGCCCGCTCACCGAATCGACCACCAGCAGCGTCGGCCTGTCCCGCAACAGGGCGCCGATCGCCGCGAGGTCGCTGACAATGCCGGTCGAGCTTTCATTGTGGACCACCACAACGGCACGGTAGTCGGTCTCGCGCAACCGCGCTTCCACCGCGCCAATATCGATGTCCTCACCCCACGGGGTATCCAGCGTGTCGACAGCAATGCCAAAAGCCTCCGCGATCGCGACGAAACGCTCGCCGAACTGGCCGTGGGTCACGATCAGCAGCCTGGCATGGGGACCCGCGACATTCATCAATGCTGCTTCCATCACGCCCGATCCGGAACTGCCGAAGAACAGCACCCGGTTTTTCGTTCCGAGCACCGGTTGCAGCAGGGATTCAGTCTGCGCCAGCGTCGCCTTGAATTCCGGTCCGCGATGATTGACGACGATCCGCGCCGTTGCCTGACGCACGCGCTCCGGCACCTCGGTCGGTCCCGGCAGTCGCAGACGATAACCATGTCGCGCGATACCCGAGATCATCTTCATCGTGGCCGTCACAGTCTGAATCCTTTGTTTTTGCGCATGTACGGCACTAACCCGCCCGCGCCAAGGATGGCCAGCATGATCGGCGGCAGCTTTTCCGGCTGCAGTCTTTCCTCGCACGCCCCGTCGCGCAGGGCCGTGACGCCGGTATCGTCAATCACCACCGTATCGCCTTCACGGATGCGGCTGGTGTCGCAGATCAACGGCAGCAGGCCGTTGTTGATCGCGTTGCGGAAGTAAGTGCGGGAGAAGCTGGTGGCGAGGACCGCCCGGATGCCGGCGCCGAGCACAGCAGTCACCGCGACTTCCATGGCCGAGCCGCAGCCGAAATTCTTGCCGGCCACCAGCAGGTCGCCCATCATTGGATCGCCTTGGCGAATAAAAAGAAGAAGAAGCAATCGGCTTCTGCAAGACCAAGCATAGTGCATAAACCTACAAAAGCACGAGCGCAAAATGAGATGACATTCGTAAACAAGAATTCCGGCTGTCTTTCGACATAATGCCCACTATTAAAGTCAAATAACATTACGTCCGGTCGGACTGGCTCATGAGCACAATAAATCGTCAAGGGTCTGTTCGTCGTGGCTAAGCAAAGAAAGTTGTGCGGCAGGCTCCAGCGGAGCGCGGTCGCGGCGATGCCAACGCGGCTAGTCGCGATCGTCTAATTGCGACGTCTCCGGTTGGGAAAAGGACTATGACAGACGTTCTTAGTTCCGCACGGAAACCAAGATTTTTGCGCCCTACTTTCCAGCCTTAATTTATTAGACCCGAGCTTTGGCTCAGATATATCCAGTCGCGCAAATTAGCGACCAGTTCAGTGAAATCACTGTCCCCCGGTCTGCGCCATACTGCCATTGGTATTGTTATTTTGACACCAACAACTAAGCAACTGATTAAATTGAGTTATTTCCGACATCTTGGTCGAGAGCGGACCACTCTTCGCTGTCGATCATCTGGATCAGAAGGCCGAGTTTTGCGGGGTCGTTGATTTTGCTTTGGGGCTTGGCAAAGATCAGACCCATCAAGCCCGGATACTGCTCAATTTGCGCAGGGCTTGGTGGTATTTTTCCAGACGGGCAGTGTTATCGGTGATGGCCTTCAAGGCCGCCCAAGAATAGCGAGAGGGAATCTGTCCGGCCCCATTATCGCGCTACTCCCAACCATCTTCAAAAACAGAAGATAGGTTATCTGTTTCGTACAATCCATAAATACGAGCCCATCGTCCTTGAGGCATGGGCACCCCCAGGAGAGCACTATCAAGCGGAAGCTCGAGATCGCAGTATCGACCCCAACGTCACGTGCCTCTATTTGTCAGCGCTCATTCAAAAGGCCTGCAGTTCGTAGCGCGCTGTTTATGATCTTTCCTATGTCGAAGGATGGATTGGATGCTGGTTTTAAATGCGGACGCGTGAACTCTGCTTCGAGCGGCTCCGTTGTGTTTTTCTGACCACCAACCTCACTCACCTTCAGCGACGCGCTCGTTTTGGCAAGTGTCCGTGGGCTTCCGTAAGACTGGAGCGCAGGTGCGAGGCCGAAAAAGTTTGCAATATGGTAAGATGATGAGATGCCCACTTCGAGAAGAAATGGTCCTGCGGCTCCGCACTGGTCTGATGCTGTGCCTGTCGAAAGTGGCGTTCCGTGCGCCATGGCGGGGATTGCGAAGCTCTCGATGACTTCCTCCCCTGCGCCATTTAGCCAAACCTGACGGGGATAACCATCGACCAAGGACGCACGCGAGGGCTTTGCTGGCAATCCGTGTACATTGGACCATTGCTTAACGATTTCAGCCGCGTTGGGCGGAACAACAGTTGCGTCGGCACCGCCGTGCCACACGGAAATACGGGGCCACGGTCCCGTGTGCGGGGACGCATTCCGGACCAGATCGCCCCACGCGGCCGCCGCGCGCGGCGGGCATCGGTACATGATCTCGAAAGCCTGCTGCACGTTGGCCGCGGCCCCGTAAGGCAAGCCGGCAAGGATGGCGCCGCCCGCGAACAGCTCCGGGTAGGTCGCCAGCATCACCGAAGCCATTGCGCCGCCGGCCGAAAGGCCAGTGACGAATACGCGGCGCTCGTCCACGCCGTGGTTCGACACCATCCTTGCAATCATCTGCCGGATCGACGCCGCTTCGCCTTGTCCGCGCTGGGTGTCCTCTCTTCGAAACCAGTTGAAGCAGCCATTGGGATTATTAGACCGCTGCTGTTCGGGCAGAAGCAGAGCGAAATTGAAGCGCTTGGCCAATGTCGACCATCCCGCCCCGAGATCGTAGCCCGCCGCACTCTGCGTGCAGCCGTGCAGTACCACCACGAGCGGACATCTTTCTGGAAGGTCGGCTGGCAAATAGCTGAACATCCGCAATGCGCCAGGGTTTGAGCCGAAATTCAGCGTTTCGGTCAGATGACCCGAGGCTTCAGGCCATTGACGGGCCGCGCCAATGGGCGCGGTCGTTTTCATGAACTTTTTCCATTGATCGGGCCGGAGGAAGCCCTCAAACCGCTTTCGGATGTCAGTCAATTGAATGCCCTTCAGCGTCCGTCGAATTCCGACTTAGCGAAAGGTAAGTACGATTTGGTGCGCTGCAACATGGCCCTTTGGACGGCCCTTCCCTTTCCAGTCGTGCCGTGCGCTGCGCAGGCAGCCCTGAGCGCGCCTATCTCGAACGGCTTGGTGATAATCTCCATGCCAGCTTCCAGGTGACCGTTGCCGACGACGGCGTTTTCGGCAAATCCTGTAATGAACAGAACTTTCGAGCTCGGTCTGTTGACCCTAGCCGCGTCCGCTACCTGCCGACCGTTCATCCCCCCGGGAAGACCGATGTCGGTGATAAGTAGGTCGATCCGCACATCAGATCGTAGGATGACCGCCTTTGCGGTCGACGCCAAGCTCATCGCTGGCGACGCCCAACAAGCAGCCTCAGCCGCGGGGGCCGATGAGCGTGACCGGGAGAACTCGCTAGGACACGCCGATCCGTTGGCGAGTATCCCGGCACGCTGGATGAGGCGGCCTGGGGTGCAGTGAACTCCCCTTCGGGCGAGCCCTAAAACCTCATTCGCCACGTCTTCAGCCTCGTCGCGCGCACGGCTTTAAGCAAAGCAGAAAATTTGAACATCTTGGGCCGCCGATCAGTTATCGAGGTTGCACCAGATGGGGATGGAACTAAATCATCCTTCCCGCGTAATGCTTCCGTACATACGCTACCCTCAGAAATCGAGGAAAGCGGCGAATGGGATCTTGAAGGTCTGTTCGTCCGGCTGAATTTCGCGATCGATAAAATCGGTGCCAAGCGTGTCGTTCTCGACACCGTCGAAGCTCTCTTCTCCGGCTTGAAGAATCAGGCAGTTCTTCGCTCTGAATTGCGTCGCCTCTTCGGCTGGCTGAAGGATAAGGGCGTCACCGCCATCATCACCGGCGAACGCGGCGAAGGCCAGCTCACCCGCTTCGGAATTGAAGAGTACGTCTCCGATTGCGTTATCCTTCTCGATAACCGAATCACCGACCAGATCACGACGCGGCGGTTGCGCGTGGTGAAATACCGCGGCTCCTCCCATAGCACTAACGAATACCCGTTCCTGATCGACGAACGAGGAATCAGCGTTCTGCCTATCACCGCCGCAGGCTTGCAACACAAAATTTCATCCGAGCGTGTGCCAACCGGCGTGCCTAACTTAGATTCCATTTTCGGAATTGGCGGTTTTTACCGTGGTTCAAGTGTTCTCATCTCCGGCTTGGCCGGCACGGGCAAATCTACCTTCGGCGCCCTCTTTGCCGATGCGGTGTGCGCCCGCAAAGAACGGTGTCTTTATTTTGCCTTCGAAGAGTCACCCGATCAAATCGTCCGCAACATGAAATCGGCAGGCATCAACTTACAGCAACACCTTGACAGCGGGTTGCTGCGCTTTGAAGCCGCACGGCCTAGCCTCTACGGCCTGGAAATGCATCTGGCCCGGATGAATCGCGATATCGAAGAATTTGAGCCCTCGGCGGTGATCGTAGACCCGATTTCCGCCTTCCGTGGCGTTGAGTCCGAAATTCATGCCACGCTTCTGCGCCTTGCCGATATTTGCAAGAACCGGGGAATTACGTCGATCTTCACCAGCCTTTCACTGGCGGAAGATCATGTCAACGAAGCGGACCGCGGCGTGTCGTCTCTGATGGACACATGGATCTCTCTTACCGACATTGAATCGAGCGGAGAGCGTAACCGCATAATCTATGTACTCAAGTCGCGTGGCATGAACCATTCCAATCAGATGCGCGAATATTTGCTCACAGATAAGGGCATCAAATTGATCGAGCCCTATATCGGACCGCAGGGCGTCTTGACCGGTTCGGCGCGATTGTCTCAGGAAGCTCAGGAGCGCGACGAGCATGCCGCACGCCTACAGACGACCGAGCGCCGCCGCCGCGAACTGAACCGAAAGCGCGCCGCCATTGAGCGGCAAATCGCCGAGATGCGCGCGGGTCTTGAAGCTGAGGAAAGTGATGTTGAAATGTTGTTGGCTCACGAAGAGACCCGCGAAACCGCCTACACATCCGACCGGCACGCCATGGCCGCCAAACGCGGAGCAGCGCATGACGCCGGATGAAGGAGCCGAGTTCAGCCGCGATCCTGCACGGGAGGGCTATTATAACCTTCGGCTTTATGTCGCTGGGCAAACCCCGAAATCGCTTACCGCCATCACTAACCTCAAACAGATTTGCGAAGAACATCTTGCAAACCGCTACACCATCGAAGTCATTGATCTGCTTGTGAACCCGCAACTTGCTGCGGGCGATCAAATTCTGGCGGTGCCAACGCTGGTGCGCCGCCTGCCGCCGCCGATCAAGCGCGTCATCGGAAATCTATCCGATGTCGAACGCGTTCTTGTCGGCTTGGAGAGAATACAACGGAGATTCTGTCGGGCGTCGAACACCTATGCTTGTACATTGCTTCGGAGTGAAGACCAATGCGCGCGAGCGCGGGCGCAAACAAATCGCGACCGCGCAGACACCAAAGGACCGGGCCAGGAATACGCGCGACGATGCCGACCATGAACCACGCGGCGAGCGCCGCATACTCGGCGGCAGGCCCCGCCTCGATCACTTCGTGCAGATGACCGATTTGAACTCCGCCACCCGGCAGCCGCTCATCAAGTTCCCGAATCCCAAAGGGAAGCACAGGGATGGCCGTGGAATCGCGCGATTCCACGCGCTTCAGCCAGCGGCGCAATTCGTCAATTGCCGGTACGTAGTCCACCTGGATCCCCAGGTAAGACGCCACGCGCCTGGTCTCATATCTCCACGCAGACAAAGAAATCCGAAACGCATGATGTTTCGGAGCCTAGATGGGCCGCCGTGGTGCGCGAACGAGAGAAGCTTCCCCGACGCGGAACCCCAGCGAGTAAACAATCTTGTCGGCCCACCATGGGGGGCTGGATTTCTTGCCAGCTTCGGCGTCGTCTCGGCCGAGGTTCCAGCTCACGTTTTCCCGCCAGTCCTGGATAGCTCTAAACATGGGCGTCTCTCCACGGAAAGGAGAGCTTACCGCCACACTGCTCAAACAACCAATTCAGGCTTGGGACTGAATTTGACGCCCAAGATAAATCGTCGCGCCAGACCACGGAGCGGAAAGCGTGGGAGAAGCCAGGAGATGGCCGCATTCGTGCGCCACTAGGAACGTCTGGACAACTGCCGGCAAGCCTTCGGTGAGCTTCAGGCTCACCGAAATTGTTCTCTGATCGTTAAGATACTGAGCCCTCGCGGGCGTATCAAGCGAGTTATCATTAATCACTTTGGCCGGATTACCTTCAACCAAGCAACGCAACTCGAAGCGCTGCTGCTGGGCGCACGCGCCGGCGACAAGACTCAGCAAAGCAAGCCCCGCACTTGAACCGGCGAGCCAGAACCTCATTGAGGAGCGGAGGTGCCCGTAGTTGACTTCACGGGTTTGCTACCAGGCTCATGCGTCATAGTTTTGGTGCGTGATGAGACTTCGCCTTTATGTACCTAGGTATGCCTCATTGATTTCGACAACGTCTCGCCATCATTGGCCTGGGCCTTAGCATGACCATTTAGGTTGCCACTGTTGCCGCCATTCGACACGTTGCTGTTGACGTTCTGGTTGGCTCTGGTCCGAGCCAGAACTATAGTTCTCGTGCCTCATCTGTTCGCTCGCCCCACGCTACGATCGTCAGAGACCCATCCGGCGGTGGCCGTTGCAGCTTGAGTGCTTCCTCAGCCGGCGCTGTCATCCACTGTTCTATTTCGTCCGGCGTCGTCAGAATGACCGGCATTGCCTCGTGGTGCACCGCGCCGACTTCCGTATTGGCGTCCGTTGTCAGAAACCCGAACAGATTATGCTCGCCCTCGACGGGGTTAGCCTTGGTGCCTCGGACGCCATGCTAAGTCGTCCATATCCCTGCAAAGACCGCGAGCCGCCGATCCTGACCGAAGGCGAACCACATCGGCGTCTTGCGCGGCCTTGTGTCGGCGTACTCGCAGAACGAATTGAACGGAACGACGCCCCCGGTTTTCCGGCCGCAGCCAGCCCCGCCAATGGGCGGACTTCGTGTTGCGAATGTTGGTGATCGGCGCGCCGCCGAACTGAGGCGCGCCCGGCCTTCCCGAGCGCAGCATCGCCAACTCGCGCATGCCGTCGGGCGCGTTGCGCACTACGGGGGCCCTGTCGTCCGGAAAGACGCCCCGGCTGCGACGCGAGGTTGCCCGAGGCGTCGCGCATCGCACGGGCCAGGACGATGATCGCCGCTTGACCCTTGGTGACGCTGTAGAGGTTACACAAATTTCTTGCCCTTTCGGGCTGCGTCGTACAGCCGCTAAAGGTTCTCGCCTCAATAATTGCTTCGGCGCCGTGCTCTGCCACCAGGGCGCGCAACGCTGCCACGACTCGACGCCCCGGTATCCGGGTGCATTCGGCAAGCTCTTCAGAAAATTGCTGGAATATGGCAGGCTTGGGAGGTTGAGGCATTTTGTCAACTCCTTGGACAGCGGAAGCCACGTAACATCTACCCACCTTTATAGCGCGAAATATGGCGTCTCTGCTATCTGCAGGAAATTTCGCGCCCTCGCGTTTCGGCTTGCTGGCCGTAGGACTCCCGAACGTCCAGCCGCGCCCTGTATCCTTGGCATGTTGCGGCGCGTAAAGCGCCGGCCGGGCCGTGTGTCGCCGGCTAGTTTCGTCCAGCCCTGTATCTCGTCGTGCGGTGGTTGGCGCGAGCCTACTTCAAGGCGGTAGAAAAACAGTATCCCCGATAGCAGCAACTGCGGGCCGCTGGCGTGCGTGCTGCAAAACAAAAACCCTGACGGCGGACGACAGGTCAGACCCGCCGCAAAGGTAGCTGATTTCGGCGATGAGCTTATTGACAGGCCATTCCCGGTCTTTAGCCATTCGGCGGAGTTCGTGCCAGAATGCATCTTCAATTGAGATGCTTGAGCTGATGCCGCCAGCGGTAATCGAGCGCCGCTTAATTGCAGCGGCCTTTCGTTGCGGCTTATGGATTTCACTCATTTGGCGACGCGCAACTTCGTCAGGTTCGTACCGATGCTTGTGAAAACGCTGCCCAGACCGCTCGCAGTCGTGACCATGTAAAACTTAGTGGCGTCGTTGAATTTTTCTGGACCTCCTGCACAGTTCTGCAACAGGGTGGAGGTCGGGTCGCCGCCGGTATTCACCTGAATCGTGTACAGCGTGACACCGGAGTTCTTGATATTGGCGCAAGTGCCGCTCGCGTCAGTGTCGTACATACGGTGATCGACCGACGTGGAAATGCTCGAACCATTGCCATACCAGCGGTCTTGCGTATTCAAGCCGTCCGACATCAAGATAATCACGTCAGTGTAGGTGTAATTGGAGTCTTTAGCGGGCGCTGTAAGTGGCCCGCCGCCAACAAGCGACTGCCATGCCCATACTAGACCGATAGGCTGGTTTGTGCCGCCATTCGGAGTCATGGAGTTCACGACGGCCTGTAAGGAAGTCCAGCTATAGCTAAGCCCCACCATCTGGACAGGGCAGGCGTCGTACTGTTCGGCCGGAAACTTCGACCCGGCCGACGATCCCGGCGCAGTTACTTTCTGATCGTAGTCATTGGCGTCAGGTGCGCTCGACCCGCCACGGTCGGTTACACAACCATTCCATGTACTTCGGCTGCTCTGCGACCAAGAACCCTTAGCGGCCTGGCAGCTGCTCTTGGTATTATATTGCCGTTGCGAATTGTCCTTGCTGCACGTGCCGTTGCTGTTGTTCCAGTCCGTCCAGTCGATATAGCTCGCTGAATTATTGCTCGTTCCAAGGTTTACATCCTTGGCAAATGGAATGATCGAGACATAAACATCGCCATTGGTAGTAGCGGCGCCTTTCAGCTGGGTAAGCAGACTCGTCGTCGCGGACTTCAATGCGGCCATCTTGCCGGCGTCGGCCATCGATCCGGTGTTATCGAGAGCGAGAGCGACGCGCAGACGGGTCGACCCCCAGGCCGCTGTCGATGATCCGTCCACGTTAATTGTGTTGTAGCCAATGACGCCGAGGAAACTGGTCGGCACCGCCGTGGAGCCATTGACCACCAAGTGCGAACCACCGGAATCGCTGTATGTCGCCGAGATGGTGACATTCGTGGCTTCGGCCGGCGTAAACAGCGCCTTGAAATAAGTCGAGGCTTTGGTCTGAAGGTCTTTGCTACTGGTGGTCGCGGCGTCCTTCGACAGCATCAGCGCTGTCGAGTCGAGCGCCGCCTGCATGGCCGCCTTGATCTGATTCGCGTGGCTGTAATCGACGGCAAAGCCGACGGTGCCGACGATGGGCAGGGTGGCGAGCGCGAATGTGATGGCAACATTGCCGGTTTTTGCAATCGCAAAACTTCTTAGCAATTTTCCAAATGGAACAATCACTGGTGCGCCGCCCTGTTTTAAGAAGTATAAGGCGGCAACTTAAGACGCTGCTGTCAAAATTATATGAATGTCGATGCGTTTACGGCATAAAGATTTGTTTACGTGAAACCATTAACTGCTGGTAACTGCGACGACCGCGGCGCGGCCGCCAAGGCCGCTTAAAGGCCACAGCCGAGGCCCGCCTTCGCCTTGCGCCAGCCCATCCGGCACCGCGCGACCCATAGGTCGGCGCCGATTTGGCTTGTCAGTTCATCTCAGGCCAATCGCCGGACCTGTTTTGCATTTCGACAGTTCTCGTTGATGAGAAGGTTTCTGACGAAGAATGGGAACGGCTTTACGGAGCAGCTGCGCGCGGAGAAAATCATCTAAGCGATGTTCCGTCCAGCCCAAGGTGACACCGCCCCTCTCCATCGGATCTATTGATGTTCTTACGAATAGTAACAAATTCGACGAAGCGCTCGCCTGCTACCGTCACGTTCTAAAGATGTGCCAGGTGACTGTTGCGAAGGATAGCGAGAACATCGAGGCACAAAGCCGACTGCAACTTATTATTTCACGAATTGGACGCATCGGGCAGATATTTATCATGACGGGAAGACTGGCGAATGCCATCGATACGATGGACCAGGCTATCGACTTGGCACCTAGTGAGCTGCGATGGCAAGGCCTTCGTGCGCTGGCATTCATGATGTATGGAAACGTGCACCGGTCCAAAGCGATCTATCTTGAGCATTGCGATGATGAGCAATGGAAAGCAGATGCCATTGAGGACTTTAAGTTCGCACGCAGTAAGAATTTTTCTCATCCGTTTATGGATGAAATCGAACAAACGTTTGATACGGGAAGCAATGTACAAGCATAGGTGTTCGACGCCCTACAGACTCTTCGTTGTATTCTCTACGGATCGTGCTTGGGGTCGGGGCTGTTCGCCACGGTGTTTCTCTATTTTTCTACCGGTGACCCCACCGACAAAGTCGCGGCCTGCGACACGAGGGTCGAAAGGTGCTGGTGGCGCCGGAAGGCAAGATCAGTTCAAGATACGCCGACTGCCCACGGCGGAACACACGCCTCGAAGCCGTTACCGAACGTAGGGCCGCGCTAGAACCGCTCGTACATCCCGCCGGCACTATTTTGGGGAGCGTCGGCAAATATCGGTTGCTCCTCTGGAGATTCGCGGAATCCCGTCGCCGCTCAGGCGGCCATGGCACGGCAGGATTCGGCGCAAGCCCGACATGCCGTCACGCACTCGTCCATTTCGCCAATCCGCGCGCAGTCGTCAGCGCACTCGCCACATTTCTCCGCACACTCCCGGCATGTGTGCTTGTGATGGGGCGAGGAAATGAGCATGAAATGCCCGGAGGTCCGACACATTTCGGCGCAGGCCACCATCAATCTAAAATGTTTGGGTTCGACGTGCTTGCCGCCGGCCTCTAGGCAGTGATTCTTCGCGGTGCCGAGGCATATCTGGTAACAATTGAGACAAGCTTCGATACAACGGTTCATCTCATCGGATTGCGCCATTCTGGCCTCCCGTGCTGGCATACTTTAGAACAACACAACAGCCGTAGAGTTCCGCTGGGGTCCGCAGCGATCGGACCTTAGTCCGACTAAGAGTATTGAACCCCGCCGGGCTTTGGCGCGTTCCAAAAGGGATAACTCTAGGAGTCATGCCGTGCCCGCTATTCCATC
>JBEPUC010000046.1:0-30604 GCA_041691675.1 Hyphomicrobiales bacterium
AGATGTGTATACGCGACAGGTGCTGCGCGGCGCGCCGCAGGCGCGGCCGGGCGCGGCGCGGCTGGCGGTTGAGCCGCGGGCGGTGCCGGAGGACGGGCGGCGGCGGGCGGCGCAGGCGGCTTGGGTGCGGGTTTTGCGGCCGGCGGCGGTGCCTTTTTCTCTTTCTCTTTTTCGTCCGGCGCGGCCTGGGCAAGGATCAGTCCACCGACACGCGCATGAGCATCGGCATTCGCTTGGGCATTCGCTTGCGCATGGAGCGCGACCGTCGCGAACGGGTGCTCGGCCGTGCTGGCAGCGGCAGGCGCCGCCACGGCGACGAGCGCAGTGCAGGCAAACAGAATTGTTTTGGTGTTAATCATCGAGCAAAACTCCGAAAGGCGAACGGGAATCCAGCAGCCGATTTTTATTGTCGATGAGACAAGCCCGTGTCCGCGCCGGGCTTTCGGCAAATGCAATCGACAACGTGTCATCAAGTTTGCGGTTCCACATGTGAACTGCGGCTGAATGGAATACGGCCAAACTGTCGCGGGGGCGCGCCGCCTGCCGCACCGGAATTGGCCAAAATGGCGTCAAACGGCGTTTTTTAAACGACATTTTTGCAATTTCGATGCCGCCTCAATAAGCTTGAAAGCGGATGCGGCGGCGCTTCAGGCCGCCCGCAGCATGTTTTGATAAATTGATTTTACCGAGGATATGGAGCGCGTCGTGGCGGTGGACGAAATGGACGGGCGCTTGAACCGCGCTCTCGCCGCCTACTTACGGCAGGAAGTGCAGGCGCCAGCCACGGCAATCGCCGATTTTCTGGCGATGGTGATCGAAGATGCGCGCCGCCTGCAATTCGATCACATGTTGAGCGATCTCGATCGCATGCAGAGCGCGACCACACGGCTCAACGCCTTCGTGCAGACGCTGATCGCCGACTCATCGTCCGATCGCCGCCACGATGAAAGCTCCGACGACTTCAACCGCCGCTTGCGCCACGATCTGCGGACGCCGCTCAACGCGGTGATCGGCTACAGCGAAATGCTGATCGAGGACATGGATGAGCAAGGCTTAGAGACGAAAGGCTTGGAGACGAAAGGCGAGCACCCCCTGCGCGCGGACGTGGCGAAGCTGCGCCAATCCGCCGATTTTCTGCTCGCGCAGATCGACGCCATGGTGACGCTGATCCACGGCGAAGCCATTGCGCTCGACGGTGAGAGTCTCGCGCCACGTAAAAACATCGTCGTCGACATTTTGCGCACGGTGCAGCCGCTACGCGACGATGCCCCGCAGCATCGCGAGCGCGCCGCATATATCCTCGTCGTCGACGACAATGCCTCCAACCGCGATGTGCTGGCGCGGCGTTTGACCCGCGAAGGTCATCAAGTCGTAACCGCCGCCGACGGCGCCGGCGCACTCGATCTGGTGGCGCGCGAGGATTTCGACCTCATCCTTCTCGATCTCATCATGCCGGAGATCGGCGGTTTCGAGGTCCTGCGCCGTCTGAAATCCGACGACCGCACTCAGGGCATCCCTGTCATCGTGATTTCCGCGCTCGACGAACTCGACAGCGTGGTCCGCTGCATCGAAGCCGGCGCCGAGGATTACCTGAGCAAGCCGTTCGACCCGGTGCTGCTGCGCACACGCATCGACTCCTCGCTCGAAAAGAAATGGCTGCGCGACCGCGAGAAGCAGTTCATCGCCGATCTGGAAACCGAAAAGCGCAAAACCGAAGCCTTGCTGCTGAATATCCTGCCGCGCAGCATCGTCAAGCGCCTCAATGACGGCGAAGCCGTGATTGCCGACAATATCGCCTTGTCGACTATTCTGTTCTGCGATCTGGTCGGCTTCACCGCGCTTAGCCAGAAGCTGACCGCCGACCGTACCGTCGATTTTCTCGGCAAGATATTCGCCACCTTCGACCGGCTCGCCGCCGAGGAGGGCGTCGAAAAGATCAAGACCATCGGCGATGCCTATATGGCGGCGGCCGGCGTTCCGGAGCCGCAACCCGATCACGCGTTGCGCATCGCGCGGCTGGCGCCGCGCATGTTGAAAGCGGTGCAGGATGTCGCCGATGAGACCGGCCTCGATTTGCGCGCCCGCATCGGCATCCATTCGGGGCCGATCGTCGCCGGCGTCATCGGCACGCACAAATTCGCCTATGACGTCTGGGGCGACAGCGTCAACACCGCCAGCCGTATGGAATCGCATTCGGTCAGCGGCCGCATTCAGATTTCCGCCGCTACGCATGAGGCGCTCGACGGCCATTTCCAATGCGAGCCGCGCGGGGTCATCGACATCAAGGGCAAGGGCTTGATGGAAACGTTTTTCTTGCTACACGAATAGTACTTGATGCCGGCATCGGGGCGCCGGACCTCGAATTTCAGGACGAAAAATCGTGGCCGATAGCGAAAAGCAAATTCTGTCCGCCGAGATGGAGCATGCGCTGCTGCGGGCCACGCTTGATAATATGTTGCAGGGCGTCGCCATGTATGATGCCGGCCACAAGCTCGTCACCTGGAATAAGCGCTTCGTCGATTATCTCGAGATGCCGGAGGAATTTCTCGGCACCGACCGCACCTTCTCCGACTACATCCGCTATCTCGGCGACCGCGGTGAATTCGGCGATGCCGACGTCGAGGAGGCCCTCAAGAAACGTCTGGCCATGCTCGACACCTCGCACTCGTTCGAACGCGTGCGCCCCGACGGCACCGTGCTGGAGGTGCGGCGCGATCCGGTGCCGGGCGGCGGCTTCATCGCCATCTACACCGACATCACCGAGCGCAAAAAGGCCGAGCTTGCGCTGCGCAAGGCGATGGAAGACGCGGAATCGGCGAGCAAGGTCAAGTCGGCCTTTCTCGCCAATATGAGCCACGAACTGCGCACCCCACTCAACGCCATCATCGGCTACAGCGAATTGCTGGCCGAAGACGCGGCCGACCGCGGCGACGATACGGGTCTCGCCGACCTGCACAAGATCGGCGCCGCCGGCAAGCATCTGCTTGGCCTCATCAACGAAATTCTCGATCTGTCGAAGATCGAAGCCGGCAAGATGGAGCTTTACGTCGAGCGCGTCGCGCTGACTGATGTCATCAATGACGTCAAGACAATCGTCGATCCGATGGTGACCAAGAACGGTAACCGGCTGATCATCGAATGTCCGGCCGATATCGGTTCGCTGCGCACCGATCTCACCAAGCTCAAGCAATGCCTGATCAATCTTCTGAGCAATGCCGCGAAGTTCACCAAAGAGGGCGCGGTCACGCTGCGGTTGTCTCGCGCGAACGAAGGCGATGGTGAGGCCGATAAATTCGTGAGGTTCGAGGTGATCGACAGCGGCATCGGCATGACGCAAGAGCAGGTCGGACGCCTGTTCCAGGCTTTCACCCAAGCGGATTCATCGACCACACGGAATTTCGGCGGTACCGGACTGGGCCTCACCATCACCCGGCACTTCTGCGCCATGATGGGCGGCTCGATCGAGGTTGCCTCAACGCCGGGCAAGGGTTCTGTGTTCACGATCAAGCTGCCCGACCGCGGCAAGGGCGACGATGTCGCGCGCAAGACACCTGCGGCGGCTCAAGCCGGGGCAGCATCATCGATCACCGTGCTGATCGTCGATGACGATAACGCGGTGCATGATGTGCTGTCGGCCACGCTCGGCCGCGAAGGCTACCTCCTGCTACATGCGCGAGACGGCGCGGAAGCGCTCGAGATCATGCGCCGCACGCCGCCGGACGTGGTGACCCTCGATGTGCAGATGCCGAAGATCGACGGCTGGTCGGTGCTCGGCATCATGAAATCGGAGCCCGCGCTCGAGCATATCCCCGTCATCATGTTGACCATCGTCGACGACCGCAATCTTGGCTTTTCGCTCGGCGCTTCCGAGTTCATGACAAAGCCGGTCGATCGCGCCCGGCTTACCGCGCTGTTGCGCAAGGTTGCGCCGGCAAAGAAGAATGCCACGATCCTGATCGTCGATGACGACGCCGACGTGCGCGCCGTGGTGCGGGCCACCGTCGAATCCGCCGGCTTGAAATCGGCGGAAGCCGCCAATGGACGGCTCGCGCTGGGATGGCTTCTGGATAATGAGCCACCGGCGCTCATCCTCCTCGACCTGATGATGCCGGAAGTTGACGGCTTTGAGTTTCTGGAAAAGATCAAGGCAATCGACAGTCTGGCGGAAGTGCCAATCGTGGTGCTGACGGCGAAAAACCTGAGCGAGAAAGAGCGAAATTTCCTCACAGAGCGAACTTTGCTGGTGCTCAACAAAGGCGGACAGCCGATCGGCTCGTTGGGGGCGGCGCTGTCGGCGCTGGCGCGGCGTCCTCACGGCGCCGCGGCGGCGAATGATTAAGGGGTGACGACGTTGAAAATTCTTTTGGTTGAAGACAATGAGATGAATCGCGACATGCTTTCGCGGCGGCTTGTGCGCAACGGCTATGACATCGTCATGGCGGTGGACGGGCAACAGGCCGTGACCATGGCGGCGTCCGAACGGCCGGATCTGATCCTGATGGATATGAGCCTGCCGGTCATTGACGGCTGGGAAGCGACCCGTCAGGTCAAGGCCAACCCGTCGACCGGCAATATCCCCATCATCGCGCTCACCGCGCATGCGATGTCCGAAGATGAAAGTAAGGCGCGCGCCGCCGGCTGCGACGATTTCGATACCAAGCCCGTCGACATCGTGCGGCTGGTGGGAAAGATCAAGGCGCTGGTCAACTGACCGGCGGCGGGATTGACGGCGATCGCTGCGCGGATCGCCGTCTCCGTCACCTGAACTCAATCTGAACCGATCCATTCAGGCTGCGTTGCCGGCCTCATGCCTATTGTCTCCCCGAACCCCGCTTATAGGATCGAGGAGAAGATCAATGCCGCATCATGACGAGAAAACCGCGACCGGAATCATCACGCATGTGTTCGGGCACCGCTTTGTGCTCAAGACCAAGCGGGGTTATCTGCTCGCGGACCTCACGCCGCATGGTGAGGAAAAGATCAAGCTGCGCATCGACGACGAGGTGACCGTCGAAGGCGAAATGAAGCCGACCGAACTGAAGGTCTTCAAGTTCACCCGTAACGGCAAGTCGGTGCGGATCGAGCATGATCCCAAGCACCATCACGACCACCATCACCACGACCGCCATCATCATCCGGATGCCGATCCGAAGGTCGCGATCGATGCCGCCAAGGAGGCGGGCTACAAAGTGCTGGGCGAGCCGCGCCGAAAGCCGAAGCATTTCGAGGTGCTCGGCCGCAAGAAGGGCAAGCTGAGCGAATTGCACATCGAACTCGACGGCAACATCCGCAAGATGAAGCCGGTCGATGCGGATGACGATAAGTGGGGAGAGGCTATCGAAGCGCGCGCCTAAGGCGTCGTGCGGCGGGGGCCGGAACTTTTCCGGCCCGGTTCCGTTTTTCGGCTGCCTCTCAGCTTCGATCGATCAATTCCAGGCCGCGGCCAATCGACACCGCGCAAAGGCACCAGATGCTGCGAGCGACGACGGCTCTCGAAGCGCTGAATTTCTTCATGGCCGACATCCAGGCCGGCATCGGTCCGTTTCTCGGCATCTTCCTGCTGGCGTATGGATGGGACAGCGGTTGGATCGGCACGGTGATGACCATCGGCGGCGTCGCCGGCATGATCATGACGACACCGGCCGGCGCGCTCATCGATGCGACCCATAACAAGCGCGCCTACGTTATCGGACCCGGCATCTTCACCGTCGCTGCCTCGGCGATCATTTTGTATTCGCAAAGCTTCTGGGTCGTCGCGGCCTCGCAAGTCGCGACGGCGGTGGCCGGGGCGGCAATCGTGCCGGCGGTTGCCGGCATCACATTAGGCATTGTCGGACAGGCTGGATTCAATCGGCAGAACGGCCGCAACCAGGCCTTCAATCACGCCGGCAATGTTGCCGGCGCGGCGCTCTCCGGCTTTCTCGGATGGAAGTTTGGCTTTCCGGCGGTTTTCATCCTCGCCGCCGTCTTCGGCGTGTTGACGGTCGCGGCCGCATTGATGATTCCGCGCGCTGCCATCGATGACAACGTGGCGCGCGGACTCGGTAGACAAAGCGAGGATGAACCTGCGAGCGCCTGGCGCGTGCTGTGGCACTGCCGGCCTTTGCTCATATTGGCAGCGGCACTTGCGCTATTCCATCTCGGCAACGGCGCGATGCTACCGCTCTACGGTCTTGCGGTCGTTTCCGGTCACGAAGGCAACGGCGCAGGCTTCGTCGCCATGACGATTATCGTCGCACAGGCCGTCATGGTCGTCGCTTCGCTCGTCGCCATGCGCATGGCGGAGCGCGAAGGCTACTGGCTGGTGCTGCTTATTTCATTTTTGGCGCTGCCGCTGCGTGGACTGATCGCGGCCTTGGTGATCGAACCCTGGGGCGTGTTTCCGGTGCAGGCGCTCGATGGCGTCGGCGCGGGACTTCAGAGCGTCGCCGTACTCGGTCTCGTCGCGCGCATTCTCGACGGCACGGGCCGCGTCAATGTCGGGCAGGGCGCGGTCATGACCGTGCAGGGCATCGGTGCCTCTTTGAGCCCGGCTATCGGCGGCTGGATCGCGCAGCAATTCGGTTATTCGATCACGTTCCTGATTCTCGGCAGCTTCGCTGTCGGATCGGTCGGAATATGGCTCGGATTTTCGCGCACGCTGAAAACCGCTTGTCTCGGCGAACCGGTGGCGGACACGGTTGCGCCGGTCCCTGTATGAGACGAGGCGCGACTTCGGTCGCGCGCAAAAAAATGGCGGGGGCCCGGTGGTTTCCCGCCGAGCCCCCTTACATTGATCAGCCGGCCTATAAGCCGGGTTTTGTATGGCATGCCGTCCTAGGCATACGTGACGGCCATTCCTCTGGTACGCCGGTTGCCCGGCGCATCAAGCAACCTACCCGAATGACTGGCCCGGACGGACCTAAGGCAAAGTCCGAAGACTTGCGTCCGAAGACTTCCGCCTCAACGTCATTCCTATTCGGTTTTGCTCCCGGTGGGGTTTGCCGTGCCGCTGTCATTGCTGACAAGCGCGGTGCGCTCTTACCGCACCGTTTCACCCTTACCCTGGCCAATACACAACGCAGCCAAGGCGGTCTGTTTTCTGTGGCACTTTCCCTGAGGCCAACACCGCTTGCGCGATGCCATCCCCGCCGGACGTTATCCGGCACCGTTCGTCCATGGAGCCCGGACTTTCCTCCCCGGCCGCCTTTCGGCATTGGCGCGGGACGGCCGTCCGGCCGGCTGACGCGGCTAGCAATGCGGGCGGCGGAGGGCGGCGTCAAGGCGCGGCTAGAGCCTCTCCGGCTTTGATGGAATCAAAGCCGGGGCTCTAGATTTTTGTTTTGACGCGTTTTCTTCACGCGGTATCCACTTCGCTCGAAAACGCTTTGAAACTCAAAAAAAAGCCCGGACCGGTCGTGGGGGACCAGTCCGGGCACTGCCTTAAGTCAGGCAAGTCAAGCGCACCTGTAGGAGGGGAGGGTGCGCTAGCTCTTAAGCGGCGTCAGATGGTGAAGTCGAAACGCGGCTTCAGGAAGTAAGTTCGGCCGTCGGGCACCGGCGCGGTCTCAGATCAGGCCCAAATCACGCCCAATCAGGCCCATGCGCGAATGTGGGACCTGGTTTTGGCCGCCGGGCGGGACGGCACGAACAGCCGCTTGAGGACGCTGGCAATCGCGACGAAAGCCTCGCGCGACATTTCGGAGCGGGCGGCGCGGGCCTGCTGCTCGATAGCGTGGACGTCGATAAGGGTAAGGGGGCGGTTTTCAGTGTTCGATTGGGTCGTCATAGCAATCTCCGGGCGATGAGGGTTCTTCGTTCGTATCCCCATGCGCTGACTGCATAGTATTATCTTTCCTTAATATGATAATCCTCTATTCTGTTGATACATATGTGACCAAATGGAACAGATATGGACGCCACATCGGACCTGCGGGTTTTCGTCCGCGTCATGGATCGCGGGAATTTCTCTCTTGCAGCCAGCGACTTAGGGATAACGCCGTCGGCCGTATCGAAGCTCGTGTCGCGGCTCGAGGATCGTCTCGGCGTTCGGCTGCTGGAGCGGAGCACCCGACGGCTGGCGCTGACGCCGGAGGGCGAGACGTTTCTGTTGCGCGCCCGCCGTATCGTCGCCGATATCGAGGAGGCCGAGGCCGAAGTGGCGCGCGTGCGCGGCGCCCCGCGCGGCAAGTTGCGCATCAACGCCGGCACCGCATTCGGCCTGCATCAGTTGGCGCCGTCGCTGGCCGAATTTCTTGCACGCTACCCTGAAATCGACATCGAACTGTCGATCACCGACCGGCTGGTCGATCTGATCGAGGAACAGTCCGACATCGCGGTGCGCTCGGGTCACATTCCGGAGGGACCGTTTATCCAGCGCAAACTCGCCGATCTGCAACGCGTCATCTGCGCCGCACCGGCCTATCTGGCGCGGCGCGGCACACCGCAGGGCGCGGCCGATCTGAAAGCGCACGACTGCATCGTCGTGGCCGGTCCCGGCCTCAGCCGTTGGCCGTTCAAGACCCGCGGCGGCATCGATGTCGTCGAGGTACGGCCGCGCCTCACCACCGACGACGCCGAGGCGGCGCTGCGGCTGGCGATCGAGGGCGCCGGCATTGTGCGGCTCTCCGACGTTATCGTCGGCGATCCGTTGCGGAAGGGTGAACTCATCGCGCTGCTGACCGACATTCATCACGTCGAGCCGTTTCCGCTGGCCGCGATTTATCCGAACGGACGGCACCGCTTGCCGCGCGTCGCCGTGTTCCTGCAATATTTGCAGGAGCGCTTCGGTCATGCGCCGTGGCGCCTGCCGGAAATTCCGGCGCCGCATTGACCTTGCGTCAACCGAGCGGCGGCGCCGGCCGCGTTTCGACCAGCGCGCGCAGCGTCAGCAACGTCGAAGGATCGGCGATGCCGTCGATGCAGGCCGGCCGGAAGTGACGCTGGAATGCGGTGACGACCTCGCGCGTCGAGTCGTCATACGTTCCGGTTTCCGCGATGCCGTAGCCGTAACTGCGCAACGTGCGTTGCAGCCGCGTCACCGCCTCGCCGCGATCGCCCGGATTGAGTTTGGGTCCGTCGAGACCGAGTTGCGCCGCGCGCACCCAGTGACCGATGCCGGATTCGTTCAACAGTTCCCACGGAAATTTTTCGCCGGGGTCCTGCTTGCGCGCCGGCGCGACATCGGAATGCGCCAGCACCCGGTCGGCGCCGATGGGGCCGCGCCGCGTGAAGATCGATTTGCACAGCGAGATCACCGCTGCAATCTGGCGCAGCGGAAAATCGGGATAGCCGAATTCATGGCCGGGATTGACGATTTCGATGCCGATCGAGCGCGAGTTGATGTCGGTCTCGCCCGCCCAGGACGACACGCCGGCGTGCCACGCGCGCATTGCTTCCGGCACGCATTGCACGATGCGGCCGTTCTCGAACACGACGTAATGCGCTGACACCTTGGCCTCGCGCGTGCATAGCCGCTGCAACGCCGCTTCTCCGGTCTGCATCCCGGTGTAATGCAGCAGGATGATGTCGGGCGCGCGACCGGCGCGCTCGTCGAGGTTGGGCGACGGCATGATGTCGCTGACGATGAACGAATCCGGCTGAAAGACGGACATGGCCGGGCCAAAATTAAATTAAGGCGCGAAGCTCGCGCGGGAAGCAGGCATCTTTCACCCGGAGCGGGAAAAAGCAACACCGCATCACGCCTGTGGCCCCGGCGCGGTCGTTGGCATCGAAGCGTTTCAATAAAATGTATGGCCCGGGCTTTCGGCCCGAGCCATACACGTGTCACGCAATACTTGCTTCGCTATTTGCTGGGCGCGGTCGAGGGCCGCATTCCGCCAGCCGGCGAACTCATCGGCGATGTTCCGCCCGAGCCGGTCGTGGTCGCACGCGGCGGCGTATACGGCTCGAAATTCTGTGCCTGTTTCAATTCGTCGGTACTGGCCGAGACTTTGAGCTTGTCGCTGCCGCCATTCGTGCCGGGCACCACCGTGAACGAAGCCGGCGCCATCGCCACGTGCTTGGCGCCCATGCCAAGGAAGCCGCCGACGCTCACGATGTAGGCTTCGATCTTGCCATCCTTGTCGAACATGACATCGGTGACGTCGCCAATCTTCTTGTCGTCCGTGCCGACCACGTCGGTGCCGTTAAATTTCGATGCCAGCCATTGATCCGGCTTCTGCGACGCAACGAAATTCGGTTTGTCGCTGGCCGACTGGGTCGCTGACGGAGTCGATGCCGAAGACGGAGTCGATGACGACGGAGTTGCGGCGGCCGGCGGCGTCGAGCCGGCCGGCGGCGTGGAAGTCGGGGTCTGTGCCAGCGCGCCGGATATCATCAGCGCACCGACGGCAGTGCCGATCAATAATTTATTAACCATGATGAGCCTCCTTGTTGGCTGTTGCGCGCGATGGAACTCGGTCAACTCTCCCTTGGCGAAATTCTGCAAAACTCTTTTGCCACCGCGCGGGGTCGGTCACCCGGCACCTCAACTCGCGAGTGAAATGTACTGTTCCCTTAAATCCGACACGCGGCGGGCGCATGGCAGCCCCGTTTAGTGGCCGCGGCATGGAACCCGAAACGTGCCGGAAAGCTGCGGGTTCGCAACAAATCTTTAACATTAAGAGGGGCTTAATGACGCCGTCCGGGCAATGCGCCGGTGTCTTGGTCAAGATGCCGGATCGCGGTCATTCCCGCCGGTTCGAGTGACGGCCTCATAGCGATGGTATCCCGCAATTTCTTGTTCAAGACCGCGAGTCGTGACGCAACAGAGCATCCCGTCGAGCATCATCGTTTGCGCCGGGGCCGCCAAGCGGCCGTGCGCGCGCGCGCAAGGACCGCGCGCATGAGCGCCGGACAGACAATTCCCGATTCCGCCGCGCACATTCCGGTTCTCGGCGGTCCCGCGCTTGAACGGCTCGCGGTCCATGATGGCGGCATTTACATCGACGGCACTTTCGGCGCCGGCGGCTATACGCGCGCCATCCTCGCCGCCGCGGCGTGCCGGGTCATCGGCATCGACCGCGACCGGACGGCGATCGCTGCCGGCTACGATATGGTCGATGCGGCGCAAGGCCGCCTGACGCTGGTCGAGGATCGCTTTGCCAACCTCGATGCCGTCGCCCGCGACAGCGGTTTCGATGAGGTCGATGGTGTCGTGCTCGATGTCGGCGTGTCGTCGATGCAGCTCGATCGCGCCGAGCGTGGATTTTCATTTCGCCTCGACGGACCGCTGGACATGCGGATGGGCGGCGACGGCCCAAGCGCGGCCGATGTCGTTGCCTCAGCGAGCGAACGCGATCTCGCCAACATCATCTTTCTGCTCGGCGAGGAACGCCATTCGCGCGGCGTCGCCCGCGCCATCGTCAAGGCCCGCGCCGAAACGCCGATTACCACCACGGCCGCGCTTGCCCGCATCGTCGGTTCGGTGGTGCGCGCGAAGCCGAACGAAATCCATCCGGCGACGCGGACGTTTCAGGCGCTGCGCATTTTCGTCAACGACGAGTTGGGCGAACTGGCCGGGGCGCTCGCCGCCAGCGAACGCATCCTCAAGCCGGGCGGGCGCCTGGTCGTGGTGTCGTTCCATTCGCTCGAAGACCGGATCGTGAAATCGTATCTGCTGTCGCGCGGCGAACCGCGCGCCGGTTCGCGCCATCAGCCGGAAACCGCACAGGCGCCGGCGAGTTTCACGACGCTGACCAAGCGTCCGGTGGTCGCCGACGACGCCGAGAACGCGCGCAATCCGCGCGCCCGATCGGCCAAATTGCGCGCCGCCGAGCGCACCGCCGCGCCGCCGCGCGCCGACGACCTCGCCGATCTGTTGCCGCGCCTGCCGTCGCTCGACGATGTGATGAGGGGGCGCTGAACATGCGGCTTCTCAATATCTTTGTCATCGTTGCGCTGATCTTCGCGGCCTCGCTTGTCTACAAGATCAAGTTTGACTCGACCTTGCAGGCCGAGCGCGTCGGCAAGCTGCGCGGCGAACTGCGCCGCGAGCGCGACGCTGTGGCGCGCCTGCGCGCCGAGTGGGCGAAGCTCGACACGCCGTCTCGCATTCAGGGCCTCGCCGAACGGCATCTCAAGCTCCAGCCGATGCAGGCCCACCAGTTCAGCACGTTCGACAATCTGCCGGAACGCCCGCCGCCGCAACCGCGACAGCCTGCGCCGGATCCGATCGCGCAGATACTTGGGCGCGGCGCGGCCGGAACCACCGGCAGCATCGGCGCTTCGCCGAAGGGGGCGCGATGACCGTGATCGAAGCGCCCGTCCGGCCGAGCATCAAGACCAAACCCGGCGACAGCCGCTGGCAACGCGCCTTGCGTGCGATCCTTTACGGCAAGGACGTTGACCGCGACGTCAAGGCCAAGGCGCGCCTCGGCCTGGCCATCGTCGCGTTCGTCGCCGTTTACGGCATCATCGCGGCGCGGCTGGTGATGTTCGCGGTGATCAGCGACAGCCATGGCGCCCGTCGCAGCGTCGGCCAGGACGCCGTGGCCACATCGCGGCCCGACATTCTCGACCGGCGCGGCATGATCATCGCCACCGACGTCAAGACGCCGTCGCTGTTCGCCGAACCGCGCAAGCTGATCGATGTCGACGAGGCGGTGGAGCTGCTCACCGCGGTGCTGCCCGATCTCGACGCCACGGAGGTGCGCGAGCGGCTGTCGTCGAAGCGCGGCTTCGTCTGGCTCAAGCGCGAAATCACGCCCAAGCAGCAACTGGAAATTCACCGGCTCGGCATTCCCGGCGTCGGCTTTCTCACCGAGAACAAGCGCGTCTATCCGAACGGGCCGACGGTCAGCCACGAAATCGGTCTGGTGAATGTCGATAACCAGGGCATCGCCGGCATGGAGAAATGGCTCGACGGCCAGGGTCTCGCCGCGCTGCACATGGCGGGGTTGGCCACTGACCGATTGCAGCGGCCGGTCGATCTTGCGCTCGATCTGCGCGCCCAGTTCGCGATGCGCGACGAACTCGTCAAGGCGCGCGCGAAGTTCAGCGCCAAGGCGGCTTCCGGTCTCATTCTCAACGTCAATACCGGCGAAATCGTCGCGATGGTGTCGGAGCCCGATTTCGATCCGAACGTCTCGGGCAATCCGAAAGACCCGGCCAGGCTCAACCAGCTCACCACCGGCGTCTACGAAATGGGTTCGACGTTCAAGGCGCTGACCTTGGCGATGGGTCTCGACTCGGGCCGCATGAATCTCGACACCAAGTTCGATGCCCGCCAGTCGCTGCGCTACGGCAAGTTCACCATTCACGATTACCACGCGCAGCATCGGATGCTGTCGATCCCGGAAATCTTCACTTATTCGTCGAACATCGGCACCGCGAAGCTCGCGCTGTCGCTCGGCGTGCCGTACCACAAGGCTTTCCTCAAGAAGATGGGCCAGCTCGACCGGCTACGCACCGAACTTCCGGAGAGCGCCGAACCGATCGTGCCGAAAAACTGGGGCGAGTTGAACACGGTCACGATCGCTTTCGGTCACGGTCTGTCGGTGGCGCCGTTACAGGCGGTGATGGGTGTCGCCGCCACAATCAACGGCGGCCTGCTCATTCCGCCGACTTTCCTTAAACGCAGCCGGGAAGATGCGTTGAAAGTGGCCAAGCAGGTGATCAAACCCGAGACCAGCATCAAGATGCGCTACTTGATGCGGCTCAACGCCGAAGTCGGCAGCGCCAAGGAATCCAACGTCAAGGGCTATTATATCGGCGGCAAGACCGGCACGGCCGAAAAGGTGATCAACGGCCGCTATTCCAAGACCAAATTGATGACCGATTTCATGGCCATTCTGCCGGCCGACAAGCCGCAATATATGTTGCTGATCATGCTCGACGAACCGCAGCCGACCAAGGAAACCCACGGCTACGCCACTGCCGGCTGGAACGCCGGGCCGACCGCGGCCAAGGTGATCGAGAGGATCGCGCCCTTGCTGGATATCGAGCCGCGCTTCGACGTCCCGAAAGCGGATCAGGCGATTCTGGTCAGCAACCGGCTGGCGCGGTAGCAGCCATGTTGCGGGCGCAGATACAAACTACGCTCGTTCCCATGCAGCAAACACAAACCACGCTTATTTCGACTGAGCAGATGCGAACTCCGCTCATTCCCGCGAAAGCGGGAATCCAGATGCGACATGTTCAGGCTTTCAATGCTTGGCTCTGGGTCCCCGCCTGCGCGGGGACGAGCGGAATAAAGGCCCTGCGAGCCTTCGCGGCGACGAGCGGGGGGAGGCGTTACCATGAAGGTCTCTGACCTCCTTCCCGAAACCGCCGCCGATCGCGTATCCATCATCGAGGTTACCGGCCTGACCGCCGACAGCCGCAAGGTGCGGCCCGGTTTCGTCTTCGTCGCGATTGCGGGCAACAAAGCCGATGGCGCGGCCTATGCCATCAAAGCCGCCGAGGCGGGCGCGGCGGCGATCGTCGGCGAACATCGCCCGGCCGGTTTGCCGGACACCGTCGCCTTTGTTCAAGTCGCCAATGCCCGGCGCGCGCTTTCGCTCGCGGCGTCGAACTTCTATCCGCGTCAGCCCGCCGCTATCGCCGCCGTCACCGGCACCAGCGGCAAGACCTCGGTCGCGGCATTCACGCGCGAGATATGGGCCGCGCTTGGGCTGCAAGCCGCCAGCATTGGCACCGTGGGCGTCGTCGCGCCCAGCGGTGAAGTTTACGGCTCGCTGACCACGCCCGATCCGGTTGAATTGCATCGCTCGCTTGACGCGCTGGCCGGCGAGGGCGTCACGCACCTTGCGCTGGAAGCATCCTCGCATGGTCTCGATCAGCATCGGCTCGATGGCGTGCGCATTGCCGCCGGCGCCTATACAAATTTGTCGCGCGATCATCTCGACTATCATCCGACCATGGAGGCGTATCTCGCCGCCAAGCTGCGCTTGTTTTCCGATCTGATCGCGCCCGGCGGCACGGCCGTCGTCAATGTCGACGATTGTTATGCGGGCCAAGTGGTGTCGGCGGTGGAAAAGCGCGGCCTCAGGATCATGACCGTCGGAGAGAGTGGGACCGACATCAAGCTCGTTGGGGGGACCATCGATGGCTTTGCCCAACTGGTCGAGATCGGCCATGCCGGGCGCATATATAAAGTGAAGCTGCCGCTGGTCGGCGGCTTTCAGGTGCAGAACGCGGCAATCGCCGCAGGGCTTGCGATTGCGACCGGGTCCGAGCCGGCCCGTGTTTTTGCCGCGCTGGAGAAACTTACCGGCGCCAAGGGCAGGCTTGAACTCGCCGGGACTCATAACGGCGCGCCGATCTTTATCGACTATGCCCACAAGCCCGATGCCTTGGCGAAGGCGCTGGCCGCGTTGCGGCCCTACGCCAAGCGCAGGCTCGTTGTCGTGTTCGGTGCCGGCGGCGACCGCGATACGGGAAAGCGTCCGATCATGGGCCGCATCGCCTCGGAAAATGCCGACCGCGTCATTGTCACCGACGACAATCCGCGCAGCGAAGATCCGGCCGCGATACGCGCCGCCATTCTCGCCGCCGCGCCTGGCGCTGTCGAAATCGGCGACCGCGCGCAGGCGATCCGCGACGGGATTCAAGATTTGCAACCGGGCGACGTGCTGCTGATCGCAGGCAAGGGCCACGAAACCGGCCAGATCGTCGGCGGCAAGGTGTTGCCTTTCTCCGATCACGAGGCGGTGGCAACGGCGTTGCAGGAGGCGGGCGCGTGAGCAGTGAACCATCGCAAGCGGCGCTGCGCTTTTCCTTGCCCTCCCCCTTGTGGGGAGGGCGGCTCGCGACCGCAGGGCGCGAGCGGGTGGGGGACGTAGCTTTTGAACGCAACGCGCAATCACCCCCACCCCGCTCACCTCGCGATTGCTCGGTGAGCGACCCTCCCCACAAGGGGGAGGGTAAGAACAGCGAGACGGGCACGATTTCATGACTGCTCTCTGGACCACCTCCGACATGGCGGCGGCGATGCGGGCCGACACCGCCGGGCCGCTGCCCGCCGGCATTACAGGTATCGCCATCGACAGTCGTGGCCTCTCCAAAGGCGAGGCGTTCTTCGCGATCCAAGGCGATAGCCGCGACGGCCATGAATTCGTCGCCGCCGCGCTTGCCGCAGGTGCTGGTCTCGCCGTTGTCGCGCGGGACAAACGTGGCCTGTTTTCCGCCGATGCGCCGCTGCTGCTGGTCGATGACGTGCTCGAAGCCCTGCGGGATCTTGCCCGCGCCGCGCGCGCGCGGTTTGATGGCAAGGTCATCGCCGTTACCGGTTCGGTCGGCAAGACCGGCACCAAGGAAGCATTGCGACTGGCACTGTCGGCCGATGGCGAAACCCATGCGTCGGCAGCGTCATACAACAATCACTGGGGCGTGCCGCTGTCGCTGGCGCGCTGCCCGGCGACGGCGAAATACGCGGTCTTTGAAATCGGCATGAACCATGCCGGCGAAATCACGCCGCTGGTCGCCATGGTGCGGCCGCACGTCGCCATCGTTACGACGGTGGAGCCGGTGCATCTGGAATATTTCGGCTCGGTTGAGAAGATCGCCGACGCCAAGGCGGAAATCTTCACCGGTGTCGAGCCGGGCGGCGCGGCGATTATCAATCGCGACAACAATCAATATGAGCGGCTTGCTGCCGCCGCCAAAGCGGCCGGCGTCGGCCGCATCGTCTCGTTCGGCGAAAATGCATCGGCCGATGCGCGTCTCATTCGTCACGCCTTGAAACCCGACTCGTCCTGCGTCCACGCCGACATCATCGGCCACGAGGTCACCTACAAGCTCGGCGCGCCGGGCCGGCATATCGTGATGAATTCGCTCGCGGTCCTTACCGCCGTTTGCCTTGCCGGCGCCGACCTGGCTCTCGGTGCGCTGGCGCTCGGCCAGCTTCGCGCGCCGGTCGGACGTGGCGCCCGCATGATGCTTCAGGTGCAGGGCGGCACGGCGCTTCTCATCGACGAAAGTTACAACGCCAATCCGGCCTCGATGGCGGCCGCCATCGCGCTGCTCGGCCAGGCCGATGTCGGCCCCAAGGGCCGCCGCATTGCCGTCCTCGGCGACATGCTGGAACTGGGGACCGAGGGCGAGGCATTGCACCGGGGCCTTGCCGACGCCCTGGCGAACGCCAAAGTCGATTCAGTTTATTGTTCCGGACCGCTCATGCATTCGCTGTGGCAGGCCCTTCCCTCGAGCCGCCGGGGCGGCTATGCCGAGACCGCGGCGGCGCTGGGCCAAAGTGTCCTCGATGCCATTCGCGCCGGCGACGCCATTATGATCAAGGGCTCGTTCGGGTCGAAAATGACGCCCATCGTCACGGCGTTGGAACGGCGATACGCGGGCAAGCCCGTGCTCGAACAGACGCAATCATAGAGAAGCGGCAAGGTTTGACCCGATGTTTTATTGGCTGACCGAGCTTTCCGACAAAGTCTCGTTCTTTAACGTCTTTCGCTACATCACCTTCCGCACCGGCGGGGCTGTCGTCACCGCGCTGGTCTTCGTCTTCCTGTTCGGCAGTCCGATCATCGACATGCTGCGACTGCGGCAGGGCCGTGGCCAGCCGATTCGCGCCGACGGCCCGCAGTCGCATCTGTCGAAGAAGGGCACGCCGACGATGGGCGGGCTGATGATCCTGTCCGGCCTGTTGGTCTCGACCCTGTTATGGGCGAACCCGATGAATCCCTACGTCTGGATCGTTCTCGGCGTGACGCTGTCGTTCGGGCTGATCGGGTTTTACGACGACTACCTCAAGGTCACCAAGCAGACCAATGCGGGCTTCGCCGGCCGCACGCGGCTGTTCGCCGAGGCCCTGATCGCCATTGTCGCCTGCATGGCGCTGGCGCGGCTCGGCAAGCCGCCGACCGCGACCTCGCTGGTGTTCCCCTTCGTCAAGGATCTCGTTTTCAATCTCGGCATGTTCTTCGTGCTGTTCGGCGCCTTCGTCATCGTCGGCGC
This sequence comes from Hyphomicrobiales bacterium, assembly GCA_041691675.1. GTDB lineage: Bacteria > Pseudomonadota > Alphaproteobacteria > Rhizobiales > Xanthobacteraceae > Pseudolabrys. The sequence goes on from JBEPUC010000046.1 coordinate 17,890, forward strand.
CGGCAATGCCGTCAACCTCACCGACGGCCTCGACGGCCTCGCCATCGTGCCGGTGATGATCGCCGCCGCGAGTTTCGGCATGATCTCGTATCTCGCCGGCAACTTGGTGTTCGCCGACTATCTGCAAATTCATTACGTCGCCGGCACCGGCGAACTGGCGGTGCTGTGCGGCGCGGTGATCGGCGCGTCGCTCGGCTTCCTGTGGTTCAATGCGCCGCCGGCCTCGATCTTCATGGGCGATACCGGTTCGCTCGCTCTTGGCGGCATGCTCGGCACCATCGCGGTGGCGATCAAGCACGAAATCGTTCTCGGCATCATCGGCGGGCTGTTCGTGCTCGAAGCCGTATCGGTGATCGTGCAGGTGGTTTCGTTCAAGCTGACGGGCAAACGCGTGTTCAAGATGGCGCCGATCCATCACCACTACGAACAGATGGGCTGGACCGAACCGCAGATCGTCATTCGTTTCTGGATCGTCGCGGTGGTGCTGGCGCTTGCCGGGTTGGCGAGTTTGAAGTTGCGATAAACGACAAAATAGATGATCCCCATCACCATCTTCGCCGGAAAGAAAGTGGCGCTGTTCGGCCTCGGCGGCTCCGGCACGGTGTCGGCGCAGGCGCTGATCGCCGGCGGCGCCGAGGTCATCGCCTTCGACGACGCACCGCTTAAAGTCGAGCAGGCGCAAGCCGCCGGCATCACGACGCAAAACCTGAGCGAGATCGACTGGTCCGACATTGCCGCGCTGGTGCTCGCGCCCGGCGTGCCGCTGACCCATCCGACGCCGCACTGGTCGGCGCAGCGCGCGCGCAAGGAAGGCGTCGAGGTTATCGGCGACATCGAACTGTTCTGCCGCGAGCGTGCGGCGTCCAGCGCGAACTGCCCGCTGGTGGCGATCACCGGCACCAACGGCAAATCGACGACGACCGCGCTAATCGCCCATCTCGTCGATGCTGCCGGTGGCGACGCGCAGATGGGCGGCAATATCGGCGTCGCGGCGCTGGCGCTGGCGCCGTTCGAGCCCGGCCGCGTCTACGTGCTCGAAGTGTCGTCGTACCAGATCGATCTGGCGCCGTCGCTGCGGCCGACCGTCGGCATTCTATTGAACGTGTCGCCGGATCACCTCGACCGCCACGGCACCATGGAGAATTACGCGGCGATCAAGACGCTGCTCGTCGCCCAGGTGGAAGAGGGCGGCACCGCCGTGATCGGTGTCGACGATCGCTACACGCGCGTTGCCGCCGAGCGGGTCGAGCATGCCGGCAAGAACGTGGTGCGCGTCTCGGTCGCCGGACAATTGCGCGACGGCTATTATGCTGACGGCAATCGCATCATGCACAGCACCGGGGGCAAGGCATTTCCGGCGGCACAATTGACCGGCATCGGTTCGCTGCGGGGCGTGCATAATGCGCAGAATGCCGCCTGCGCGATCGCGGCCTGCGTGGCGCTGGGTCTGGACCTGCCGGAAATTCAGAAAGGTCTCGTCAGCTTTCCCGGTCTTGCCCATCGCATGCAGCAGGTCGGCCGCAAGAAGACCGCGCAGGGCGGCATCCTTTACGTCAACGATTCGAAAGCGACCAACGCCGATTCGACCGCCAAGGCGCTGGCGAGTTTCAACGACATCTACTGGATCGCCGGCGGCAAGCCGAAGACAGGCGGCATCGAGAGCCTGTCGGAATTCTGGCCGCGCATCGCCAAGGCCTACCTCATCGGCGAGGCAGCCGGCGAATTCGCCAGGACATTGGAAGGCAGCGTGCCTTACGAAATCTCCGAGGTGTTGTCGGCGGCGATCGATGCGGCGACACGCGATGCGGAAGCCTCAAGCGCGAAAGAGCCGGTGGTGCTGCTGTCGCCGGCCTGTGCGTCGTTCGACCAATATCCGAATTTCGAGATGCGCGGCAAAGCCTTCATCGATCTGGCGCTGGCGGTGCCGGGGGTGACAAGTATCTAAAGCGTGTGCGCACCGAGCGCGGCTTCAAACAGCTCTAAGTCCACCGCCATCGCCATCGCCAGATAACCCGCCCGGTTCGGGTGGAGCTTGTCGCCCGGGCCGCCAATGGTCGTGTCCGGCACGAATTCCGGTTTCAGCCCGCCGGTCGCCTGATCGATCGTCACCGCATCGAAATCGATCACGCCGTCGAACAGTCGCGACGTGCGGATGAAGTCGTTCAATGCGCGGCGCCTGACGTCCTGCTCTTTGGAGCCGTGATCGTCGCGGGTCGCGCCGAACGCGGTCAACACCGTCGCGCCGATCACCTTGATGTGCGCCGCCTTGGCGCGGACATGCCCGACCGTTGCGATCATCGCATCGCGCACGGCCTCGAACGACGCCTTGCCGCTGTCGCTGAAATCGTTGACGCCTTCGAGCCAGATCATGTGGGAGACGCCGGACAGCGCCAGCACGTCACGGTCGATGCGCGATTGCGCCGAGGGACCGCCGGCAAACGGCTGGTCGCAGGTGTAGACCGCAGGTCCCGCCACGCGGTTGCCGCCGATGCCGGCATTGACCACCGCGATCCGGTTGCCATGGATCGCATGCAGCCGCCGCGACAGCACGTCCGGCCAGCGGTCGTCGCCGTTCATGGTGGAGCCGGTGCCGTCGCTGATCGAATCGCCGAACGCGACGATGGCGGAACTTGACTCCGGCATCGTCATTTCCAGCGCATCGAGGAAAAACCACGACGCCACGCTGAACGGGAATCCGGCTTCGTCCTCCCGCTCGCCACAGGCTCCCGAGCCGGGCGGCGAGACGAACGAGGTCTGCAAGGCCTTGGCGTGCCAAGTCATTGGATATGTCTTGGGACCTGTCATTGAGCCGATGTCGCCGGCGACATGGAAACTGACCGCCAGCTTGCGGCCGGTCAGCGCGTCAGCGTCCCGGACAAAGGCCAGAGCGACCGCATCGCTCCACGCGCTCGCGCCGGGCGGCACGGTCACACTGTTTTCTCCGCCGAACGTCACCGCCAGGTTCGAGCCTTTGACCAGCGCCGGACCGCCGAGGTGCAAACCGACATAAATACCGTCGAACGTCACCGGTCTGTTGCCGAATACATTGCTCAGCCGGATGCGCGCCTCGGTGCCCCAAATGTCCGGGCGCAAGACCAGCCGAAACGTCTGGTCGCGTGCGCCCAAATCCGGCGATGGAAATGCAAACTGCTGGTCGGGCTGCGCCGATGGGTTCCCGATCGGGTAGGGCCCTTGCGCCGAGCCCGCCCAACTCACCACCCATTTGGCGTCCGTTGCGTGCGTCATTTCTTGTACTCCCCCGACGCGGCATCGCCCGTCGCCGCCTCATTATGTCGGCCGTCGCTCACACGAGGAACCAACTGCAAAGCGAAATGTTGAGGCCACAACAATGCACACCACGGAGGCGTCACATGGCGAAGCAGCTAAAAACACTCGATGAACTGTTCCACGATACCCTGAAGGACATCTATTTCGCTGAAAAGAAAATTCTCTCGACGCTGCCGAAAATGGAAAAAGCGGCGCAGGCGGGGGAATTGAAGAAGGCTTTCAATAAGCACCACACCGAAACCCAGGGTCATATCGACCGGCTGGAAAAGGTGTTCGCCATCATCGACAAGAAGCCGGTCGGCAAGACCTGCGCGGCGATCGTCGGCATCACGGACGAGGGCGCCGAGATCATGGAAGAATACAAGGGCTCGCCCGCGCTGGATGCCGGCCTGCTCGCCGCCGCGCAGGCCGTCGAGCATTACGAGATTTCCCGCTACGGCACCATGAGGACCTGGGCCGAAGAACTGGGCCTGAAGGATGCGGTGCGCCTGCTGGAACAGACGCTGGCCGAGGAAAAGAAAACCGACGAGGCGTTGACCGAAATCGCGCTCAGCGTTGTCAACCAGGAAGCGGAAGCCGCGTAGGGCGTTTTCGAGCGAAGTGAAACGCGTCAAAACAAAAAGCTGGAGCCCGGCTTCGATTCCTCAAAGCCGGGCTCCAGCGACGACTTGTAGGCGGCGGAAAGACTCCTTGGCCCAAAACTGCCTCGCATGTTCGCGCATGTGAGGGTTTTTCAGGAGCGCGACCGCCGCCCTTAAGGTTTCGTAAACCGTGACGCGTCAGCTTGGGTCGGTAGGGACCTTGGCTCATGATTTCGCGCGCACAACGCACGCCGTTCGGCGAATGGTGGTGGACCGTCGATCGGCTGACGTTGGCAGCCATCGGCGCGTTGATGCTGGCGGGCGTCGTCCTGTCGCTGGCCGCCTCGCCGCCGGTCGCCGGCAGGCTGGGGCTCGATCCGTTCTATTTCGTCAACCGCCACATTTTCTTTCTGTTTCCGACAGTCGCCATTCTGCTCGGCGTGTCGTTTCTCACGCCGCACCAGATTCGCCGGCTGTCGCTCATCGTGTTCACCGTCAGCCTGATCATGGTGGCGGTGACGCCGATCTTTGGTCAGGAGATCAAGGGCGCCAAGCGCTGGATCGTTCTGTTCGGCGTCAACATCCAGCCGTCCGAGTTCCTTAAACCCGCTTTCGTCATTCTCATCGCGTGGCTATTTGGCGAATCGGCCAAGCGTCCCGAGATGCCGGCCAATGCCATCGCGCTGGTTCTTTTGCTGGTCGTCGTCACGCTTCTGGTGATCCAGCCCGATTTCGGCCAGACCATGCTGATCGCGCTGGTCTGGAGCGCGCTGTTCTTCATGGCCGGGATGCGGGTGATCTGGATGTTCGGCATTGCCGGCGTCGCGGGAACGGGCCTGCTGGTGGCCTATTACACGGTGCCGCATGTGGCGAGCCGCATTCAGCGCTTCATGAATCCGGCTTCGGGCGATACCTTCAACATCGATATCGCGACCGAGAGCTTCATGCGCGGCGGCTGGTTCGGCCGCGGTCCGGGCGAGGGCACGGTCAAGCGGCTGCTGCCGGAGAGCCATACCGATTTCGTATTCTCCGTGGCCGCCGAAGAATTCGGCGTCGCGCTTTGTTTGGTGCTGGTGTCGCTGTTTGCCTTCATCGTCATCCGCGCGCTGATCCGCGCCATGCGCAATGACGATCCATTCACGCGCTTTGCCGCCGCCGGGCTCACCATGCTGTTCGCGACGCAATCGGCGATCAACATGGCGGTCAACCTGCATTTGATCCCGGCCAAGGGCATGACGCTGCCATTCATTTCGTATGGTGGCTCGTCGATGATCTCGCTCGCTTATGCCATGGGCATGTTGCTGGCGCTGACGCGCGAAACGCCGAGCGGCGCGGTGCTGGCGCCGCCCGCGGCGCTGCCGGCCACTTCTTGATACCTCCCCCTGAAAGGGGGAGGTCGCCGCTCGAGTGAAACGAGGGCGGCGGGTGGGGGTTCTGTTAGACGATGACAATATCCGATGACCCTTTCCCTCCCATTTCAGGGGAGGGAAAGAAGGGACACCCCATCCTTCTCTGTGCCGGCGGCACCGGCGGCCACCTGTTCCCGGCCGAGTCGCTCGCGGTCGTGCTTGCAAAGCGCGGGCTCGCTGTCGAACTCGCCACCGACACCCGCGTCGCGCATTTCAAGTTCCCCGGCCGCGCCGTGCATGTCATTCCGAGTGCGACGTTGCGCGGTCGCGATCCGGCTTCCGTGGCCCGGACCGCAACGATGCTCACCCGTGGTCTTGTCGCGGCCTGGTCGGCGATCGGCCGTATTCGCCCGGCAGCCGTCGTGGGCTTCGGCGGCTATCCGACGGTGCCACCCTTGCTGGCCGCGTGGTGGCGCGGCGTCCCGACGGTGCTGCATGAACAGAACGCCGTGATGGGTCGCGCCAATCGTGCGCTGGCGCCGCGCGTGACGACCATCGCCACCGGTTTTCGCGTGCTCACCAACGTCGATGCGCGCCTGCGGACCAAACTGAATTTCACCGGCAATCCGGTGCGCCCGGCGGTCATCGAGGCCGCTCTCGTGCCGTATATGGCGCCCGACATCGGCGGCCAACTGCGCCTTCTGGTGTTCGGCGGCAGTCAGGGCGCGCACGTGATGTCGGAGATCGTGCCGGCGGCGATCGGTCAATTAAGCGCGGAACTGCGCGCCCGGCTTCATGTGACGCAGCAGGCGCGACCGGAGGATCTGGACGCGGTGCGCGTCGCCTACGCCAAACTCGGCGTTGTGGCCGATTGCGCGCCGTTCTTTTCCGATCTGCCGTCGCGCATGGCGGCGGTCCACCTGATCGTCTCGCGTTCCGGCGCCTCGACGGTGGCGGAACTCTCGGCCATCGGACGGCCCGGCATTCTGGTGCCGCTGCCGAATGCGCTCGACCAGGACCAGCTTGCCAATGCCGGGGTTCTCCAGGATGCCGGCGCCGCGGTCCGCATCGTGCAGAGCGATTTTACGCCCGAGCGGCTTTCCGCCGAAATTGCGCGGCTGGCCGCCGATCCGGCGCTTCTCGCGCGCATGGCGGCCGCCGCGAAATCCGCGGGCACCCTCGACGCCGCGGAGCGGCTGGCGGACTTGGTGATAAAAACTGCCGGGATTTGACTTTGCTTTCACCTCTCCCATAGGGAGAGGTCGGGCCGCGAAGCGGGCCGAGAGGTAAAGCCGCAGCGCGGAACTTAATAACAAGAGACTTGAGGGCGACTCCATGAAACTGCCGCGCGACATCGGACCGGTGCACTTTATTGGCATCGGCGGCATCGGCATGAGCGGCATCGCCGAAGTGCTGGTGACGCTCGGCTATACGGTCCACGGTTCCGACGCTTCCGACAACGCCAACGTCAAGCGGCTGCGCGACATGGGCGTCATGGTCTTCATCGGCCACAAGGCTGAAAACGTCGATGGCGCCGACGTGGTCGTGGTCTCGTCCGCGATCAAGGCTGACAATCCGGAACTCATCGCCGCGCGCGCCCGCCGTTTGCCGGTGGTGCGCCGCGCCGAGATGCTGGCCGAACTGATGCGGCTGAAATCCTGCGTCGCGATTGCCGGCACGCATGGCAAGACCACGACGACTTCGATGGTCGCGACTTTGCTCGATTCCGGCGGCTTCGATCCGACGGTGATCAATGGCGGCATCATCAATGCCTACGGCACCAATGCGCGGCTCGGCGCCGGCGACTGGATGGTGGTCGAGGCCGATGAATCCGACGGCACCTTCCTCAAGCTGCCGGCCGACATCGCCGTCGTCACCAATGTCGATGCCGAGCATCTCGATCATTTCGGCACCTTCGCCGCCGTGCAGGACGCCTTCATTGATTTCGTCGAGAACGTGCCGTTCTACGGTTTCGCCGTGATGTGCACCGATCATCCGATCGTGCAGCGTCTGGTCGGCCGCATCGCCGACCGCCGCATCATGACGTACGGCGAGAACCCGCAGGCCGACGTGCGGCTCGCCGACTTGGCCAACGATGGCGGCACGCAGCGCTTCACCGTTCTGTTCCGCGACCGCGACGGCAAGGAGATTCACGCGATCCGCGATCTCGCGCTGCCGATGCCGGGCCGCCACAACGCGCTCAACGCCACCTCGGCCATCGCCGTCGCCCATACGCTCGGCATCGCCGATGATAAAATCCGCGCGGCGCTCGGCAAGTTCGGCGGCGTCAAGCGCCGCTTCACCAAGGTGGGGACGTGGAACGGCGCCACCATCATCGACGACTATGGTCATCATCCGGTCGAGATCGCCGCGGTGCTCAAGGCCGCGCGCGAGTCGACCCAGAACCAGGTGATCGCGGTGGTGCAGCCGCATCGCTATACGCGCCTGAAAACCTTGTTCGAGCCGTTCTCGACCTGTTTCAACGACGCCGACGCCGTCATTGTCGCCAATGTCTATGCCGCCGGCGAAGCGCCGATCGAAGGCGCCGACCGCGATCATCTGGTGCAGGCCATGCGCGCGCGCGGCCATCGTCAGGTTATTCCGCTCAACGGTCCGGAACAGCTTGCCGGCATCGTCAGGGGATTGGCCAAGCCCGGCGATTACGTCGTGTGTCTCGGCGCCGGCTCGATCACGCAATGGGCTTATGCGTTGCCGGGTGAGCTTGCGGCGCTGCAAGCCGTCTGATCACAGAACAGAATGACCTTTCCCGACATCACCGCTGAACTCAAATCCGCCATGCCGTCCTTGCGCGGACGACTGATGGCCAACCAATCGTTGGCTGAGTTCACCTGGTTTCGCGTCGGCGGTCCGGCGCAGGTTCTGTTCATGCCGCAGGACGAGCAGGACCTTGGCTATTTCCTGAGCATTCTGCCGGCCGACATTCCGTTGACCGTGATCGGCGTCGGCTCGAATCTGATCGTGCGCGATGGCGGCGTCGAGGGCGTCACGATCCGTCTCGGCCGCGGCTTCAACGACATCGCGGCGGCCGATGACACGATCAAGGCCGGCACGGCGGCGCTCGACAAGCGTGTCGCCGAAGCGGCGGCGGCGGCCGGCCTCGGCGGACTGGAATTCTACTTCGGCATTCCCGGTTCGATCGGCGGCGCGCTGCGCATGAACGCCGGCGCCAATGGCGATGAAACTAAGGATGTGCTGGTCTCGGCCACCGGAGTCACGCGCGATGGTCGGATCGTGACCCTGAGCAATGCCGAGATGAAATTCACCTATCGCAAGAACGGCGCCGATCCGTCGATCGTCTTCACGTCGGCATTGTTTCGCGGCCGGCTGACCGATCCGCAAGCGATCCGCGATCGCATGGCCGAGGTGCAAAACCATCGCGAGACGGCGCAGCCGATCCGCGAAAAGACCGGGGGCTCGACGTTCAAGAATCCGTCCGGCCACAGCGCCTGGAAACTGATCGACGCCGCCGGCTGCCGCGGACTGGCGGTCGGCGATGCGCAGGTCTCCGAAATGCACTGCAACTTTCTCATCAATCGCGGCAACGCGACCGCCGCCGATATCGAAACCCTCGGCGAGACGGTGCGCGCGCGCGTCAAGGACCATTCCGGCATCGAACTGGAGTGGGAAATTAAGCGAATCGGCATCGCGCCGTCGGCCAGCTAGATTTCCGCCCCGCTATGCAGCGCCGGGTTCTTGCAGCTTCAGTAGTTCTTGCAGAGGCTCGGGGCCGATGCGCACATGGCCGGCGAACGGGTGTTCCTGCAAAGCGATCAGTCCGAGCGTGATCACCGCCGCTACCGAGAACACGACCAGCGCGCCGATCTGCGCGTTGCGTTTTTGCAGATGCACGAGGCCGATGGCGAGTTGCGTCATCACGCCGAGGATCAGCACCACGGCCCATTTGAGTTCGCTCGTCGAGTCCGAGGCGAGCGCCAATCTTTCCGAACGCGCCGTGCCGGCACGGACGGCCGCGTTGAGCAGCGCCGTATGCACCGCGGCGCCGGCGTCGGTGGCGATGCCCGGATCGCTGACCTCGCGCAGCAACGCATCGTAAGCGGCGTCGACGGAGGGTGCGCTGTGGCCGAGCGTCATCGCTGGCCATTCGTCCCTGATCGCGGCTTTTACGTATTCGGTCCACGCGGCGCGAATGTCGCGCATATCCGATGTCGAGGCGACGCTGAGGGTGAACAGGTTGCGCAGTTCGGCCACCTCCGTCTGTATCGCACGGGCCGCCTGCCGGTTGCGGTCGGCGATGTCGCTGCCGAGAAATCCGGCCATCAGGGCGAACAATATGGCGACCGCGCCGAAAAACGGCGCCACCACGCCATCGAAACGCTTCATCGGCGCGCTCAATGGCCAGCCGAAAGCAACCCACACGATCGCCACCGCGGTCAGGCCGTAAAGCGCCGTCAGCACCAAAAATACGGCAAAGGCCGGCAGGTCGAGCCACGTTTCGATCATGGTGGTCCCCGATTTGCAATTACCACCCGGCGCGCGTTAGCAATGCGGTCACTTTGGCCGGGTATGCAGCGCAACGGCCGTATAGAAGGCCATTGTAGCTCTTGAATCGGAGAGACGTCATTAGCGCCACTAAACACGTCGCGGTTTTGATGGGCGGCTGGTCGGCCGAGCGCGAAGTCTCGTTGCGCTCCGGCAAGGCCTGCGCCGATGCCGCCGAACGCGCCGGTTATCGCGTCACCCGCGTCGACGTCACCCGCGACATTGCCCGCGTCTTGGCCGATCTCAAGCCCGATTGCGCGCTCAATGTGCTGCACGGGCCCCCCGGCGAGGACGGCGCCTTGCAGGGTCTCCTCGAAGTCATCGGCATTCCCTACAGCCATTCCGGCATCATGGCCTCGGCGGTGGCGATGCAGAAGGATATCGCCAAGACCGTGCTGCGCGCCGCCGGCGTGCCGGTGCCGGGCGGCATGGTGGCGAACCGCATCGAGGTGGCCAAGGCACACATGCTGCCGCCGCCTTATGTCATCAAGCCGTTGTCGGAAGGCTCCAGCATCGGCGTCTACATCGTGCGCGCCGATCAGGCCCATCCGCCGCAGGAATTAACCCGGCCCGACTGGAAATTCGGCGAACGCGTTCTGGTCGAACCCTTCATTCCCGGCAAGGAACTGACCTGCGCGGTGATCGCCGAGAAGGCCACCGCCGTCATCGAGATCATCGCCCATACTGCGTTCTACGACTACGAAGCCAAATACGCGCCGGGCGGCTCGACGCACGTTCTGCCGGCGCCGGTCTCCGATGAAATCTATCAGGCGTGCCAGCGCCTCGCGGTCGAGGCGCATCATGCGCTCGGCTGCCGCGGCGTGACCCGCGCCGACTTCCGCTACGACGACAGCAAGCCCGGCATCACGGGGCTCGCCTGCCTCGAAGTGAACACCCAGCCCGGCATGACCGCGACCTCGCTGGTGCCCGAACTCGCGGCGCATGCCGGCATGTCGTTTGAAGAACTCGCGCGCTGGATGATCGAGGACGCCTCGTTGGGAAGGTAGCTGTCTCCCCTCCCTCCGCGAGCCAACGGGTCCGGCCCCCTCGGGCCGGCCCGATGACAGGCTCCGCGAGTGGTGGGGAGGGGTCGGGGGGGGGGGGCGCTTATGCTCTCGCCGCGAAATTCCCCCCACCCCGACAAGCATCGCTGACGCGACGCTTGTCGACCCTCCCCACCGCTTCGCGGGGGGAGGGTAAGAGGAAGCATCACAACACCCTGATCCGCGGCCCGCTCCAACTCCGCCCGGTCAATTCCGTCACCGCCCACACCAGCGCGTCGAGACGGTCCGGCGAAGCGCCCGACGACAAACCATCAAGTCCGAAATCGCACATCTGATCTTCCAGCTCCGGCATCGGCAGCCCGGCATGCTTGACCTTGCCTTGCGCATAAAGCGCCGCCACCGGCTCGGCGCGCAGATATTTGCCGCGCGTCGCATGCACCGTCTTTAAAGGCACGGACGCATCGACGTTGCGCAGCACCGCGCCGACCATCTCGCCGCCCTGGTTCACCTCGGCAACCAGCGCGTCGGCCTTGCGCCTGCGAAACAACGCAATCGCGCGCGTCGCCCAGCCCGCCGGTTGCAAGCCCGCCACCGTGGCGTCCTCCAGCACATAGACGATGCCATCCTCGGCGCGGCCGGCCGCGACAATGCCGCAGGCGTCGGCGCCGTCGCGTGACGAGGCCGGCGGATCGATGCCGACGACGATCCGCACCAACGGCGGCGCGGCATCGACACGCGCCGCTTCGATCGTTGCGCGCGACCACAAAGCGCCGGGCCGGTCCTCGATGATCTCGCCGTCGATCTCCTGACGGCCGAGCCGCGTGCCGGCATAACGCGCCAGCACTTCGTCGAGGAACACAGGCGACAGATGCGCGGCGTTGGCGATGGTGCCGGCGCGCGTCACCGCGCTGCGCGGGTCGGCGATCAGCCGCTTCAACAGCGCAATCGGCCGTGGCGTCGTGGTGATGAGCTGGCGCGGGTGCTGGCCCAGCCGCAGACCGAACTGCAGCATGTTGAAGGCCGCCTCGGCGTAGCGCCACTTGGCGAGTTCATCGCACCAGGCGGCGTCGAACTGCGGCCCGCGCAAACTGTCGGGATCGTCGGCCGAGAACGCCTGCGCCACCGCACCGTTCGGCCATTCCAGCCGCAAGCGTGACGAGGTCCAGGCCGGCCGCTCGCTGCGCGGCGACGTGTGCAACAGGCCGGCCGGCCCTTCGATCATCACCTCGCGCACGTCGTGTTCGCTTTCGCCGACCAGCGCGATGTGGCCGAAGCGATGCCCGGCATAAGGCCCGCGCCCATGCACCAGCGCGCGCACCCATTCGGCGCCCAGCCGTGTCTTGCCGGCGCCGCGACCGCCGAGCGCAAGCCACGTCGTCCATGGCCCGCCATTGTTGGCGACGAGTGGAGGGCGTTGATGCGGATGAGCGAAAACAGCGAAGTCATTGTCAACCTGCGTCCACGTTCGCACGCTCCGAATTTGCGTCAGCATCTCCAGAGTCCGCCCGGCTTGCGAAAAGAGCTTCAATGCGGCGCGCAAGTGCGTGACGGAATTCATCGATGTCTCGTGGCATGTCGTCATCATGGTTTTCGCTCGGTCCTGTATCGGGGGATGCATGGCCGCGCATTCCCTTCAGCGCACGCATCGCCTGGATGAGCGTCGCCAGGTTGCGGGCGCTCTGCGGCGAGCGGATGCCGTTCGCGGGCGCGGCTTCCTCGCCGGCAATGATCTGCTCCAGGATTTGCTCCATGCGGTCGAGAAGGGTTGGGGCACGGTTCGCTTGCTGCTCCCCTCCCTCCGCGAACCAACGGGTCCGGCCCTCTTGGGCCGGCCCGATGACAGGCTCCGCGAACGGTGGGGAGGGGTCGGGGGTGGGGGGGGGGGGGGCCCCCCCCCCGCAACCCCCCCCCCCCCGGCACCCCAACCCCGCTGCGCGTAAAACCCCCCCCCCCCCCCCCCCGGGGGCGGGGG
>JBEPUC010000047.1:0-29160 GCA_041691675.1 Hyphomicrobiales bacterium
GCGCGCTTTCGACTTCCGCGGTGCCCATGCGATGGCCGGAGACGTTGATGACGTCATCGACGCGGCCGGTGATCCAGTAATAGCCGTCTTCGTCGCGACGGCAGCCGTCGCCGGTGAAGTACTTGCCGGGATAGGTTTTGAAATAGGTGTCGATGAAGCGCTGGTGATCGCCGTAAACCGTGCGCATCTGGCCCGGCCAGCTATCGGTGATGCACAGATTGCCGCTGGCGGCGCCTTCAAGCACCTTGCCGTCGGCATCGACGAGTTGCGGCTTGATGCCGAAGAACGGCCGTGTCGCCGAACCGGGCTTGAGTTTGGTCGCACCGGGCAGCGGCGTAATCATGATGCCGCCGGTCTCGGTCTGCCACCAGGTATCGACGACAGGCGCACGGTCTTCGCCGACGACGTGATAGTACCACTCCCAGGCTTCCGGATTGATCGGTTCGCCGACGCTGCCGAGCAGACGGAGCGACTTGCGCGAGGTCTTCTTCACCGGCTCGTCGCCGCCCTGCATCAACGCGCGGATCGCGGTCGGCGCGGTGTAAATGATGTTGACCTTGTGCTTGTCGCAGACTTCCCAGAATCGCGACGTGGTCGGATAATTCGGCACGCCTTCGAACATCAGCGAGATCGCGCCGTTGGCGAGCGGGCCGTAAACGATGTAGCTGTGGCCGGTGACCCAGCCGACATCGGCGGTACACCAATACACGTCGCCATCGTGATAGTCGAAGACGTATTGGTGCGTCATCGCCGTATAAAGCAGATAGCCGGCGGTGGTGTGCAGCACGCCTTTCGGCTTGCCGGTCGAGCCGGACGTATAGAGGATGAACAGCGGATCTTCCGCGCTCATTTCCTCGCAAGGGCAATCGGCTGGCACGGTCTTGGCGATATCGTCATAGAAGACGTCGCGGCCGTCCTTCATCGCGACATCCGCGCTGGTGCGCTTGACGACGATGACGGTGGTCACGCCGCCGGCCTTGTCGCAGGCGGCATCGACATTGGCCTTGAGCGGAATCTTGCGGCCGCCGCGCAGACCCTCGTCGGCGGTGACGACGCAGGTGGACTTGCAATCCTCGATGCGGCCGGCAATCGAGTCGGGCGAGAAGCCGCCGAAGATCACCGAATGCACCGCGCCGATGCGGGCACAGGCCAGGATCGAGACCGCCGCCTCCGGAATCATCGGCATATAGATGGTGACGCGGTCGCCCTTCTTGACGCCGCGCGCTTTCAGCACATTGGCGAACCGGCACACGTCGGCGTGCAGTTGCTTGTAGGTGATCTTCTTGTCGTCCTTCGGGTCGTCGCCTTCCCAGAGAATGGCGGTCTGGTCACCGCGCTTGGCGAGGTGGCGATCGACGCAATTGTAGGCGGCGTTGAGGGTTCCGTCTTCGAACCACTTGATCGAAACGTCGCCGTCGTAGGAGGTGTTCTTGACCTTGGTTGGTTGCTTGATCCAGTCGATCCGCTTGCTCTCATCGCCCCAGAAACCATTCGGGTCCTTGATCGAGCGGGCGTACATGTCCTGGTATTTGGCGTCGTCGATAAAGGCGCGCTTTTTCCAATCGGCCGGCACGTCGTAAATTTTATCGGTCATCGCAATGTCCTCCCTGTCCGGGCGGTTCCCGGCGGTTTTTCTCAGGATTTGCGCCATTATGCGACGCCGCCTTGGTCCACGACAAGGCGCGCCGTGTGCCACTTTTGCAGGGGGTGGCTTCTTACGGTCCCCAGGTCCCGACAATGCCGCCGATGATGACCAGAACACCGAGCCAGTGCGCGCTGTCGATCATCGACAGCTTCACCCTGCGCCCGGCATAGGCGTTGTTGATCGCAACGGTTGTCAGCACGAAGCCGAACCAGCAGAACGCGCCCGTCACGATCCCGGCGTGCCAGCTCCACAGCCCGCTGTGGGTAAGAATGCCGAAGATCACGACTCCCATGATGAGTTCGGCAACGAAGGTCAGGACATAAGGGCCCCAGAAGCCGATTTTCGATCGGGCGGCGAGCATGGCCTTGTGGGACTCGACCGTCATGCCCTGCGCCTCGATCCAGGCTTTGCCCAGCACCGTGTAGAACACCGCGCCGAACAGCCAAGCGACAATGGCGGCGACGATAATGCTCGTAATGTTCACAGGGCCGCCCATGGGAATTCTCCGCTTCACTTCTTCACCTCTCCCAACCCAACTCGGGTAAACCCGAGTTGGGTTGGGAGAGGGAGCGCGCTTGCGATTGCCTCGCGCGAGCTATTTTAACCCGCCCATCTTGCACACGAACTTCCATTCCGCATCGGTGATCGGCGGCACCGAAAGGCGCGAAAGCTTGAGTAACTGAATCTCGGCGAGTTTCGGTTCGGCCTTGATCGCGGCGAGCGTTACCGGTTTCGGCACCGGCTCAACGGCTTTGATATCGACGCAGACCCAGGGCTCGCCGGTCTTGGCGGTCGGGTCGGGATAGGCCTCCTTGATGATCTCGACGATGCCGACGATCTCCTTGCCGACATTGGAGTGATAGAAAAAGCCGCGGTCACCCTTTTTCATCTTCATCATGTTGAGCTTGGCGGTGTGGTTGCGGATGCCGGTCCAGGCCGTGCCCTTGGCGCCGGCCTTTACCAGTTCGTCCCACGAATAGGCGTCGGGTTCGGATTTCAAAAGCCAGTAAGCCATATTGCTATTCCCCCCGGATCGGCCGCGCCATCAGCGACTCGATGGCCGCATCGACATTCAGGCGGCCGGCGATGACATCGGCAACGGCGGTCGAGATCGGCATATCGACTTGCTTGTCGCGCGCCATTTCCAAAAGCACCGGCGCGGTGAAGGCGCCCTCGGCGAGCTTGCCGCCCGGCGTCTCGCCTTTGCCGAGCGCGACGCCGTATGAAAAATTGCGCGACTGCGGCGACGAGCAGGTCAGAATCAAATCGCCCAAGCCCGACAGGCCGGTGAGCGTCTCGGCCTTGGCGCCAAACGCACGGCCGAAGCGCACCATCTCGGCAAAGCCGCGCGTGGTCAGCGCCGCCGACGCGCTCGCGCCCAGACCGCGCCCGGTGACGATGCCTGATGCAATCGCCAGGACGTTCTTGACCGCGCCGCCGATCTCGACGCCGCGCACGTCGGCCGAGTGATAGGGCCGGAAGGTGCCCGAGTTGATCGCCAAGGCCAGCGCTTCTGCGATGCTTGCGTCAGGCGCAGCAATCGTCACCGCCGTCGGCAACCCGCGCGCCACGTCGGCGGCAAAGCTCGGCCCCGACAGGATCGCCGGCACCGCCGCCGGCGCGCATTCCGCGATGATTTCCGTCATGAATTTCTGCGTGCCGTGCTCGATGCCCTTGGCGCAGGTAATGACCGGCGTGCCGGGTTTCATCGTTTGCGCCAGCGATTTCATCACCGAGCGCATCGCCTGCGCCGGCACCACCAGCAGCACCGCGTCGGTCTGCGCCGCTTCGGCGAGCGCGCGCGTGATCTTGATATCGCTTTCGAGCTTCACGCCCGGGAGAAAACGGCTCTCGCGTTCTTTCGCGAGGTGCTCGGCATTGCCGGCGTCGAATTCCCACAGCGTCACGCTGCGGCCGGCGCGGGCACAGGTCTGCGCCAGCGCGGTGCCCCAAGCCCCGCCGCCCAGCACGGCAATGCGTTGAATGGTCATTTCCCCCATTCTCTCACTTATACGCCGCCGTGCCTTTGCGCGCGCCCTCGGCGGCGGCGATTTCGTCGAGCGGCCAGCGTGCGCGCGGCGCAGTATCCATTGAATCGACAAGGCCCAAGGCGATGCGCTCGGCGCCGGCCCAGGCGATCATGGCGCCGTTGTCCGTGCATAGCTCCAGCGGCGGTGCGATCAGCGTGGTGCCGACCTCGAATGCGAGCCGGTGCAGCACCGCGCGGATCGCCTGATTGGCAGCAACGCCGCCGGCCGCGACCAACGCCGTCGGCGCGCCATATTGCAGGCGGAACAGGCGCAAGCCGGCGCGCAGCCGGTCGAACACGACATCGACTACCGCCTGCTGAAACGAAGCGCACAGATCGGCGACGTCGCGATCCGTCAGCGGCGCGATGGCCTCGGCCTCCAGCCGCAACGCCGTCTTGAGACCCGAGAACGAAAAGTCGGCTTCCTTGCGGTGCTGCATCGGACGCGGCAGCACGAACCGTTTCGGATCGCCGTTGAGCGCTTCCTGTTCGACGTAGGGCCCGCCGGGATAGCCGAGCCCCAAAAGCTTGGCAGTCTTGTCGAAGGCCTCGCCGATGGCGTCGTCCTGCGTGGTGCCGAGGCGGACATAGTCGCCGACGCCACGCACCGCGACCACCTGCGTATGACCGCCCGACGCCAGAAACAGGCAATAGGGAAACGGCGTGTTGTCGGTGAGCCGTGCGGTCAGCGCATGAGCCTCGAGATGATTGACCGCGACCAGCGGTTTGTTCTTCACCAGCGCGATGGCCTTGGCGGTGGTGAGCCCGACGATGACGCCACCGATCAGGCCGGGGCCGCCCGCCGCGGCGACGCCGTCGAGATCGTCATAGCTCTTGTCGGCCTCGGTCATGGCCGTGGCGATGATGGTGTCGAGCGCCTCGACATGGGCGCGGGCGGCGATCTCCGGAACCACGCCGCCGAAGGCGGCATGTTCCGCGATCTGGCTCAAAACGACATTGGACAGGATTCGGGCGCTGCCGTCATCGGCGCGCTCGACGACAGCCGCCGCCGTCTCGTCGCAGGTGGTCTCGATGCCGAGGACGATCATCGGAGCCTTTCCCTTGCCGGGCATGCTGAACTACAAGGAGCCCTAGCATCGCGAGGGAATATGACGCAATCCGCCACCCCCATCCTGCGCATCGGCACGCGCGGCAGTCCGCTGGCGCTGGTGCAGGCGCGGCTCGCGCGCGCGCAACTGGCGCAAGCGCTGGGAACGAACGACGACGCCATCGAAATCGTGGTCATCCGCACCTCCGGCGACGCGATTCAGGACCGTCCGTTGTCGGAAGTCGGCGGCAAGGGCCTGTTCACCAAGGAGATCGAAGAGGCGCTACTCGGCAATCGCGTCGATCTGGCAGTGCATTCGGCCAAGGACATGCCGACATTCTCGCAGCCGGGACTGACGCTCGTCGCCTGCCTCGAACGCGAGGACCCGCGCGATGTCTTCATCAGCCGCAAGGCCAGATCGCTGATGGATCTGCCGCGCGGCGCGACGCTTGGCACAGCGTCGCTGCGCCGGCAGGCGGTCGCCAAGGCGATCCGCGCCGACCTCAATGTCGTGCCGTTGCGCGGCAACGTCGAGACCCGCCTACGCAAGCTCGATGAAGGCGAAGCCGACGCCATGCTGCTGGCGCTCGCCGGCCTCAAGCGGCTGGGGCTTGCAGGACAAGCCACGCACATCATGTCGGTCGACGAGTTTCTGCCGGCGGTGGCGCAGGGCGCGATCGGGCTCGAGGCGCGCGCAGACGACAAGCGCACGCGCGATATTCTCGCGCGCATCGATCACGCCGACACGTCGATTGCCGTCACCTGCGAGCGCGCGTTCCTCGCCGAGCTGGACGGCTCGTGCAAGACGCCCATCGCCGGCCACGCGACCTTGACCGGCAACACGCTGCATTTCCGGGGCCTTATCGCGCGCCCCGACGGCAGCGCCGCGCACGATATCGCCGGCAGCGGTCATTTGCGCGACGCCGCGCAGATCGGCGAGGAAGCCGGACGCGAGTTGAAGCACGCCGCCGGTCCCGGATTTTTCGATTAACGTATGGGAACGTTCATGCGCATAAAAGAATGAAGATGCGCCTCGTCCTCACCCGCGCGCAGGAAGACAGCGAACGCACGGCGATTGCGTTACGCGCGCGGGGCCATGACGTTCTGATCGCACCGTTGCTGCGGATCGAGTTCGTGCCGGCGGATTTGCGCGCCGATTGGAGCGCCATCGTCTTGACCAGCCCCAACGCCGCGCGGGCGATGGCCGCGCACCCGGCGCGCGATCAACTCAATAAGTTGCCGGTCTATGCCGTGGGCGAGCGCAGCGCCGATGCCGCGCGGGTGTCGGGTTTCACCGACGTCACCACGGCCGGCGGCGATCTCCGCGACCTCTTGCGCGTGGTGACTTTGCGCCGTGCCGACGCCAAGAAGCCGTTGCTTTATCTGGCCGGCGAGGATCGCGCCGGCGATCTGATCGGCGACCTCGCGGCGCATGGCATCGCCGCCGAACTGGCGGTGGTCTACCGCGCTGTCGCCGAACCGTTTTCGTCCGATCTGGCCACAGCGCTTCGGCAAGGCGCGGTCGATGCCGTGCTGCATTTTTCACGGCGCAGCGCCGAGCATTATCTGGCCGGCGCTCAAAAAGCCGGGATAGTCGGCCAGGCCTTGACGGTGCGGCATTTGTGCCTGTCGGCGCAGGTCGCCGAACCGCTCACGTGCGCCGGTGCGACATCCATCGCCGTGGCCGATCATCCCGATGAAGCGGCGTTGATCGCGTTGATCGAACGAAAACAGGCCTCAAACTCTTAAAGACGGGTATCGGCGCGCTTTGCTTTAATTGCTGCGCGTGGCGGGGCAATTCGATAGGATTCACGGCATGAACGACAAACGTGCGACGCCAGAAGAATCGACGGGCAAGGGCCGGCGCAAGCGCACGGCGCCCACCATCGATCTGACGGCGACCGAAGTGCCGCAGGCTGATCAAGCGCCGCAGGCTGATCAAGTGCAACCGGTGACAAGCGAGGCCGATCCGCCGCCACCGCCGGAACCTCGGCGAGAGACGCCCATCGAGGAGCCGCCGGCTCCGGAGCCGACGCCGCAAATTCCACCGCAGCCCGAGCCGCCTTCGCGCGAGCCGACGCCGGTCGAAGAACCGCCGGCGGCCGATCCGCCGGTCACCGATCCGCCCGCAGAAGAGCCGCCAAAGCGCTCGGGCTTCGCCTTGAACGCGTCGGCGCTCGCCGCTGGATTTATCGGCGCCGCCGCGATGTCGGTCGTTCTGCTGGGCCTGTGGTTGTCCGGCCTGATGCCGATCCGTTTCGCCGGCTCGACCGCGACGCGCGCACGTGTCACAGCGCTGGAAATGCAAATTCAGGAAATGCGGGATTTGCAGAAGAAAAATCCGCAACAGCAATCCGTGCCCTCCGCCAACGCGCCAGCGGTCGATGCCTTGACGCGGCGCGTCGCCAGCATGGAAGACACGCTCAAGAATCGTCCGGCACCGGCACCGGCTGCGACCGATCCGGCGCTGTCGCAGCGCATTGACGCCACCGACAAGGCAATTGCCGATTTGCGCGCCAGCCTTCAAAACGTATCGAAGACCGCCGATGCCGGCGCGTCATCGTCGGATATTGCAGCGAGTCTTGCGACCAATCTTGCGCCATTGCAGCAGCGTATTGACGCGCTCGAACAGCAGGCCAAGACGGCGAAAGACGAAATCGCGAAAGCCTCGGCGTCCGACCGCTCGTCTCGTCTCGCGCTCGTCGCGGCCGCCTTGCGTGACGCGGCGCTGCGCGGTGCGCCTTTCGCCGCCGAACTGGCTCAGGCGAAGTCGCTCGGCGCGGATGACAAGCTGCTCGCGCCGCTTGCACCGTTTGCATTGGCCGGCGTGCCGAACGACAAGACGCTGGCGCAGGAATTGAGCACGATCCTGCCCGGCATGAGAAAGTCCGTCACGCCCGCGCCGTCCGGCGATTTCTTCGCGCGCCTGCAAGCCAATGCCTCGCAGCTCGTTCGCATTCAACCCGTCGACGCGCCGGCCGGCGACGACCCCTCGACAGTGCTGGCGCGTCTCGATGTCGATGCCGCGCATGCCGATATTGCCGCCGCGCTGACCGATCTCGGCAAGCTCACCGACGCGCAACGCGCGCCGGCGCAGGCCTGGATCGACAAGGCGAAGAGTCGCCAGGCCGCGCTTGCCGCGGCGCGCCAGTTCGCCGCCGATACGGCGCGCTCGCTCGGGACGCGGTGAGGAGCCCATGATCCAGGTCGTTCTCTTTCTCGTCACTGTGGCGCTTGCGGCCGCCGGCTTCGCCTGGGTCGCTGACCGGCCCGGCGACGTCGTGCTGACGTGGATGGGCTACCGCATCGAGACGTCGCTGATGGTGGCGGCGTTCGCGGTCGTCGCGCTCGTCATTCTGGTGATGATCGTCTGGTCCCTGGCGCGCGCCATCCTGCGCTCGCCGGAGCAGGTGTCGCTGTTCTTTCGTCACCGCCGGGCGATGAAAGGTTATCTCGCCATCTCGCGCGGGCTGATCGCGATCGGGTCCGGCGACATGCGCCTCGCCCGCAAATCCGCCGACGAGGCGGCGCGGCTGTCGCCTGGCGATCCGCTGATGCTGCTGCTGACCGCGCAATCAGCGCAGATGAATGGCGACCGCAGCGGCGCCGAGCGAGCGTTTTATGAAATGACCCGACATGACGATACGCGGCTGTTGGGCTTGCGCGGTCTCTATATCGAGGCGCAGCGTCGCAACGATCCCGTCGCTGCCCGCCGTGTCGCCGAGGAAGCGGCCAAGGCCGCGCCGTCGCTGACCTGGGCCGGGCAGGCCGTGCTCGATGACCGCTGCGCCGCCGCGGATTGGGCCGGCGCGCTCGATGCGCTCGACAACATGAAGGACGGCCTCGACAAGTCCGACTATCGCCGCAAGCGTGCGGTGCTGCTGACGGCGCGCGCGCTGGCGTTGGCGGACAGCGATCGCGATGCGTCGCGGCTCGCCGTGCTCGATGCCGTCAAGCTCGCGCCCGATCTGGTGCCGGCCGCGGCGCTCGCCGGGCGGCGGCTTGCCGAAAACGGCGACATGCGTCGCGCCGGAAAAGTTCTGATCGGCGCGTGGCGTCTCAATCCGCACCCCGATCTTGCCGAGGCCTATGCCGATTTGCGGCTTGGCGACACCGCGCGCGCGCGCCTGACCCGGATGCAGTCGCTTGCCGAAAAGACACCCGGTCACATCGAGGGTGCGCTGGCGGTGGCGCGGGCCGCGCTCGATGCGCGCGAATTTTCGAGCGCGCGCACGATGCTCGCGCCGTATCTCACATCGCCGACCCGGCGCGTCGCCACGTTGATGGCCGAGATCGAGGAAACCGAGCACAACGACGAAGGCCGCGTGCGCGAATGGATGGGCCGCGCGATGCGTGCCGCCGGCGATCCGGTGTGGACCGCCGATGGTGTGGTGTCGGACCGCTGGCTCCCGGTGTCGCCGGCGGGCCGGCTCGACGGCTATCAGTGGCGCGTGCCGCTCGCCGAGATCGGCATGACGCACCCGGTGATCGACGCTCCGCCGCCGCCGTTGCGGGCACCCGCCCCGGAATTCGTCCCGAAATCTCTGCCGGAATCTCTGCCGGAACCGATGTCCGGAGAAGTTGCGCCCGAGCCGGCTATCGACGTGCCGGAGCCGCCGGCCGGGTCCGAGCGCAAAGCGGAGTTACAACACAATTCGCAACCTTTGCCCCCGCCGGAGCCCAGGTCCGCGCCGCCACGGCCGAAACCAGCCGCGGCCGGAGCGGTCATTCCCCTGGTGCATGCGCCGGACGATCCAGGGCCGGATGTCGGCCTCGATCACGATCCGGTGCCGGAGACCACGTCGGGCGGGGGTTCGGGCGATCCCTGGCGGCGAATCAGGCAGTTGTTTCGCTAGACTTTGCCGCGCCCGCTTATGGCGGGTTGAAAAGATCGTTCGCAAGGACTCGTTCGCGTTACTTGCCATTCCGGCCCCGCGCCGATAGTAAGGCGGCAATCAGCCGACGTAGCTCAGTGGTAGAGCATCCGCTTCGTAAGCGGGTGGTCGGGGGTTCAAATCCCTCCGTCGGCACCAGCCTCCGCTCTTTCGGCTCGGCGAGCCTCGCGCGGAGGCTGCCGCGCCGAAGCAATTTTGCGGAGGCGGGCGATACAAATATCCTGTTCTCATCTCCTGCGGACAGCACTGAGGTACCGGTAGCGTCGGTCGTAAAATCAGCACAAGATAGATATCGATGGCGCGACGCCGAACCGTCGCATTTCGTCCGTAGAGTGGATCAATGGCCAAACCAGCAGTCATCCTCGTGGGCGCCGACAAAGGCGGGGTCGGAAAGACCACCATCTCGCGCACCCTGCTCGATTACTTCGGCGCGCATCAGACGCCGACGCGCGCCTTCGATACCGAAGCGCCGCGCGGCACGCTCAAGCGCTTCCACCCGGACAAGACCGAAATCGTCGATGTGACTCACATCGCCGATCAGATGAAGATCTTCGACACGCTCGGCAGCGCCGAGGCGAAAGTCACGATCATCGATATCCGCGCCGGTCTTTTGTCGTCGACCTTGCAGGCGCTCAACGATATCGGCTTCATCGAGTCGGCCAAGAAGGGCCAGATCACCTTCGCGGTGTTTCATATTCTCGGGCCCTCGATTGCCTCGCTCGAGGAAATCGCCCAGACCGCGCAGTTCGTCGGCGACGCCAGCTATTTTCTCGTCAAGAACCACATCAACGAGACGTCGTTCTTCGATTGGGATCCGGCGACCTACAATTCCTACTTCAACAAGATCAAGGGCGCGCAGGAAATCAACATTCCCAAGCTCAACGAGATGGCGACCGAGCAGGTCGAAGTCGCGAGCGTGCCTTTCGTCCAGTTCGTCGCCAACAAGAATCCCAAGGGCGAAGGCGCCAATTATTCCTTCGTGCTGCGCGGCTATGTGCGCCACTGGCTCGGCAATGTCTGGGGCGAGTACGATCGGGTCAAGCTGATCGACCTGGTGTCGCCGAAAGCAGAAAGCCACGTCCGCCAAGTCGCCGGTTAGCCGGCTTCTAAAAGTCAAAATTCTTTGTCATCGCCGGGCTTGTCCCGGCGATCTCGTTTAGGATGGCATTGCGCGCAGATAAGCGGGATGGCCGGGACAAGCCCGGCCATGACAGTGAGTTAAGTGACCGGCCAAAAACGATGACGTTCCGCAACACCGTCACCATCGTCGCATCGCCACGACCGCGCGCTGGCAAGACGATGCTGACGCGCCTGCTGGTCGACTATCATCGTCAGGAAGGCCACCCCTTCCAGGCCTTCGATCTCAACGCCGGCGACGGCACGCTGGCGCAGTTTCTGCCCCGCGACGTCACGGTAGCAAGTCTCGCCGACGTCAAAAGCCAGATGGCGCTGTTCGATAAACTGGTCGCCGCCGACGGCAGCGCCAAGATCGTCGATGTCGGCCACGACAGGTTTGAAAGTTTTTTCGCGCTCGCCCATCACATCGGCTTTGCCGAGGAAACCCGGCGGCGCGCCATCGCTCCGGTGATCTTGTACATGATCTCGCCCGAACGCGCGTCGCTGGACGGCTACGCCTCCTTGCGTGAGAAATTTCCGGGCGCGATTTTGTCGCCGGTGCACAACGAGATGCTCGGGGCTAATCAGCATCGCGAAAGATTTCCGGCGTCCGGCCATGGCGCGGCTATGGTGCGGTTTCCGGCGCTGGCGCCGGGGGTGCGCAAATTCGTCGAAGCGCCGCCGTTTTCGTTTTCCGGCCCGGAACTCGCCAACGCCAAAAATATTCCGCTGGACGTCCATATCGAACTGCAACGCTGGCTGCGCCGCATGCATGTCGAATTTCGCGAACTCGATTTGCGGATTTTACTGGCGGATTTGCAGTCCTCGCTCCTTTTATAGTCGAATTCGCGATTAATCGCGAATGCCGGCCTGCAGTCCGTCCCGGCAGGCGGGGAACCGGAAACTCTCTGGTGCGTTTCCAGCCTCAGACCGTCGCGCGGGAGTTCCGCGCCAGCGCAGGAGGACACCATGTGGATTTCTTTGTTCACCGTCGCCCTCGTTATCGCACTGGGCCTTGGCGCCGCGTCGCTTGTTCTGGAAGCCAACACCGAGACGCCGCGCCGGCGTGACACCCGCCGCCGGCTGGTTCGCGCACGAGGCTGATTGATCCGGTTCCTCTTGTTTTGAAAGCGGCCTTGGCTTTCGCCATGGGCCGCTTTTCTATAGCCGCTCGCCATGGGACGTTTTTTAGGCGGCTTTCTTTTTTGACGCGCGGCGCTTGGGGAACTCTGCGATACTGCCGGCATGATTCCATCGACGCCCCGGCTGTTGCTGTTGTCGCGGCGCTTCGCACCGCTGTTCTGGTGCCAGTTCTTCGCCGCCTTTAACGACAATTTTCTCAAGACCTCTCTGGTATTCCTGATCCTGTTCGGCGCCGACGTCACGCAAACGGAAGCCGGCGCGCTGATCACGATAGCAAGCGCGATTTTCATTGCGCCGTATTTCTTCCTGTCCGGCCTCGGTGGCGAACTCGCCGACCGCTACGACAAGGCGCGCGTGGCGCAATGGCTCAAGTTCGTCGAGATTCTGGTCGCCGCCATTGCCGTCGCCGGCTATGCGCGGCAATCGATTCCGATTCTGTTCGTTGCGCTCGCGGGCTTCGGCGTGATCGCCGCGCTGTTCGGGCCGATGAAATACGGCATCCTGCCCGATCATCTGCCGGCCGAAAAACTTCCTGCCGCCAATGCGCTGATCGAGGGCGCAACCTTCATCGCGATTCTGTCCGGCACCATTGTCGGCGGGCTTGCCGCGCACCATGCCGGTGCGCGTATGTTCGATATTCTGGTGATGGGCTTTTCTCTCGCCTGCTTTCTGTCGGCGTTACGGATTCCGCCGAGCGGCGAGGGCGCGCCGCACCTCAAGGTGACGAAAAACATCGCGGCCTCGACTGCGGCCATGATCCGGCATTTGCGCGCCGATTCGCGATTGTGGTGGGGCGCGATGGTGACGAGCTGGTTCTGGCTGGTCGGCATCGTCGTGCTGTCGCTACTGCCGCCGCTGATCAAAACGCTGATCGGCGGCGACGAGAACACGGTTACCGCCTATCTGGGGCTGTTCTCGGTCGCCATCGGCATCGGCTCGGCGCTGGCGGCGCTGATCGCGCGCGGCCGCATCGTGCTGAAGACCACATTCGCCGGAGCGGTCCTGCTCGGCGCTTTCGCGCTCGATCTCGGCATCGCAACCTTGGCCGCGCCAATAGTATCCGCGCCACTCGGACCGCAGGCGGCGTTATCGTCCGCGCTCGGCCTGCGCGCGGCCATCGATCTGGTCGGCATGGCGATTGCCGGCGGCCTGTTCATCGTGCCGGCCTTTGCCGCCGTGCAGGCCTGGTCGGACGCCGATTACCGCGCCCGCACCGTCGCCGCCGTCAACGTACTCAACGCGGCCTTCATGACCGGCGGCACGGTGCTGGTGGCGCTGTTGCAGAAATTCGGCGTCACCATGCCGGTGCTTTTCATGGCGATGGGTATGGCGACGTTCGCCGTCGCCGCCGCGATCTGGAAGACGATGCCGGTGGATACCTCTCCCCGCGTGCGGGGAGAGGTCGGTCCGTCTGAGCTTTGCGAAGACGGGCCGGGTGAGGGGGCTTATCCAAAACCCTGAGCCTTTTGTGACGCCCCCTCACCCGGCTCGCAGCAAACGCTGCTCGCCACCCTCTCCCCGCATGCGGGGAGAGGGAACGCGCCGCGCGGTGGTCACTTCCGCATCCCCAGCACGCGATCGACCATCTCGCCGGCGACGCCGAGGTAATTCGCCGGATCGATCATCGTCTCCAGCTCCTTGCGGTTGGCGTGCGCGCTGATCTCCTTGTTCTCGACCAGCAGGTCGATGAGCGGCCGCCCGGTCTTCACCACCTCGCGGCAAATGTCATAGACGACATCGTGCGCGTAGTTACGGCCCATCTTGTCGCCGAGACCCATCATCACCGCTTCCGACATGATGAGGCCCTTGGTGATGAACAGGTTCTCGCTCATCTTTTTCTCGTTGACCTGCAAGCCTTCGAGCACGAAGCGGGTCTGCGCCAGTGCGCCGGCCGACAGCATGAAGATTTCCGGCAGCGCGATCCATTCGATTTCCCACGGCCCGGTGGCGCGCTCGTGGTCTTCGACCATCGCTTCCATCAACGAAGCGGCGAGCTGCTTCACCAGCGCGGACTGCGCGGTGATGTAGACCGACGAGATCGGATTGCGCTTCTGCGGCATGGTCGAGGACGAGCCGCGGCCTTGATGGAACGGCTCGTAGACTTCTTCCACTTCGGTCTGCATCAGCAATTTGACGTCGAACGCCACCTTGCCGCACGAGCCGGTGACCAGTCCGAGGAAACAGCCGACCTCCGCGATGCAATCGCGCACCGTGTGCCACGAAATCGCCGGCTGGCCGAGCTTCAATTCTTTCATCAGTTCGACCTGACACTTCAGGCCGTCCTTGCCGAGCGACGACAACGTGCCGGCCGCGCCGCCGAACTCGCCGACCAGCACGCGCTCCTTCAATTGCGCGAGCCGCTGCTTGTGGCGCTCGAAGCCGGCGAGGATGGTCGCCATCTTGTAGCCGAAGGTAATCGGCACCGCCTGTTGCAGGTTGGAGCGGCCGGCCATTGGCGTATCGCGGTACTTCTTCGCCAGCGCGGCGAGCGCATCGCAGATCGCGTCAAGCTCGTTGCCGACGATGTCGAGCGACTCGGCGATCTGCATCACGGTCGCGGTGTCGGTGATGTCCTGCGTGGTTGCGCCCCAGTGCGACCATTCGCCGAGCTTGTCCTTGCACAGCGCCACAAGCTGCTGGACCACGGGCAGCACCGGATAGCCGATGCGCTCGGTCGCCTCTTTCAGCTTCGCCATGTCGTATTCCTTGGCGTCGCAATGCTTGACGATCTCGTCGCAGGCTTCCTGCGGGATGATCTTGAGCCGCGCCTGCGCCACCGCCAGCGCCTTCTCGAAGTCGAGATATTTCTGCACGCGGTTCTCGTCCGACCACACCGCACGCATGGCCGGCGTGGTGAAGATGTCGCGGAATACCGCGGAATCGAGATAGGTCGAGGGCATAAGGGCTCCTTAAGGACAATTCCGGGCTGTGCTAGCCTAGACGGGATAGCCGGGACAAGGCCCGGTCTCTCACAAGATCGCCAGGGAGCCGCCCATGAACGCGCCAACTCAACCGCCTGCCGGTTTCACCCTCGAGCCGGTGCATCCCAAGCCCGAAGAAGCCCACACCATGCCTTACGCCCCGGCGGTGCATATCGTCGGCGCCTGCGATTTAATGTTTCTGTCGGGGGCGACGCCGTCGCCGCTGTACCACAAGCACCCGCATGTCGAGGCCGAGCACATCCACCCGCACTCGATCGAGGAACAGACGACGCGGGCGATGGAAGCGATCAAGTCGATCCTCGATCATGCCGGCGCCACGTGGCGTGATGTCGTCAAGGTGACGAAATATCTCACCGACTTCCGCGACGCCGACGCCATGCACGCGACGATGGCGAAATATTTCGGCGACTGGCGGCCTGCATCGACGACGGTGTGCATCAACCAGCTCTCGTCGCCCGGCGCGCGGATCGAGCTGGAAATGATCGTGGCGGTGAGGAAGAAGGGCTAGTTTTGTGGCGCGGACTCTCTCGGCCTCATGGTGAGGGGCGTTGCGAAGCAACGCGTCTCGAACCAGAGGCTGCCTCATCCTTCGAGACGCGCACCTGGCGGTGCGCTCCTCAGGATAAGGCGGAAAGCTTCTCCTTCATCCAGTCCGCGCTTTGCGAGCGCCAGCGGTAGCCGCGATTGTTGGCGATGTGGTTGCCGTCCTCGATCATCATCAGTTCGACGGGGCTTGTGACCTCGCGCGCCAGACGTTCGGCATCGGCCGCCGGCACGACGCGGTCGCGGCGGCCGTTCACGATAAAGATGGGACATTTGATGTTCTGCGCGATGCCTTCCAGCGACAGCGTCTGCGCCACCTTGCGGGCATCTTCCTGCGTCTTGGAATGGCTGCGCACCCGGAACGCCTCGCGCGTCAGGTCCGGCAGGCCGTCCCAGGCGGCGCCCATGTTGAAAGGCCCGCCGAGCGCGATGCACGCCTTGATGCGCTTGTCGTGCGCGGTGGCGCGCGGCGCGTAATAGCCCCCTAAGCTGACGCCCCACATGCCGATGCGGCTGGTGTCGAGATCCTTGCGGGTCTCCACATAGTCGAGCACCGCCGAGACGGCGACTTCGTAATCGCCGCGAATGCCGAAATCATATTGCCCCTCGCCCTGGCCGGGGCCGTCGAACACCAGAATGGCGATGCCGCGCGCCAGGAACGGCGCTTCATAGGCTTCGGTTTCTTCCTTGGTCGAATCGAGGCCGACCGCCATCACCATCACCGGCGGCTTGGCGATGCCGGCGGGCTTGCGCAGGATGCCGGCGAGCGTCTTTCCTTGATACGGAATTTCGACGCGCACGCCCGGCGGCGTCAGCCATGGCAACGCGGCCTGCCGGCAGGCGACCGCCTTCATGTGCGCGATCTTCATCTGCGGCACGTCGTTGACGAAAAGGAACGCGCCGAAGTGATAATAAACGCCGGCGCGCTGAAAGCCTTCCGCGGCGGTCATGTAATGCTTTCCGGCGAGCGCCTCCTGCGCGATCTTCTCGTGATGCGCGCCGCGCGCCGACCAGGCGGCGCACCAGTCGTCGTAAGATTTCATCGAGGCCGTCACTTCCTCGAAGTCGGTCAGCACCACGCCGTTGGCGACGAAGCGCGCGCCCCAGTGGGATATCGCCGAATTGAGGATGGGGTCGGATGACATGAATTCCAGTCCTAAAGGATCTATCGTTCCCGACGGTACCAAGGCATGAAACGCTTGGTGACCCAGAACACCAGAAGCTCGAAGCAGACCCCGAAGGCGGCGAGCAGCAGCACGCCGACGAAGGCCTCCGCGTGTTTGTACGAACGCGAGTTGTACAGGATGTAATAGCCGAGCCCGCCGATCGACAGAAAGAACTCGGCCACCACCGCGCCGATCAGCGCGCGGCCGGCGGCCAGGCGAAAGCCGGCGAGCAGATAAGGCATCGACGCCGGCAGCACGATGGTGAACAGCATGCTCCAGCGGTTCGAGCGGAACGAGCGCGCCACCTCGAGATATTCGCGCGGCACCGAGCGCGCGCCGTCCGCAACGTTGACGACGATCGAGAAGATGGCGGCGAAGATGATGGTGGCGATGCGAGTGGCGGACGAATAGCCGAACCACAGCGAGAACAGCGGCAGCACCACGATCATCGGCATGGCGAAGAATCCGTTGACATAGTGCCTGATGCTGCGCTCGACCAGTTGGCTGCGGCCCATCAGCAGGCCGATGATCGTGCCGGCGACGAGCGCCACCGCCAGTCCCTCAGCAACCGCGGCGAGCGTATTGCCGGTGGCGGCGAGAAACTTGGGATCGACGATAACATGTGGGATCGCCATCAGCACGGTGCTCGGCTTGGCGACGTAAGGCGGCGCCAAGGCGCGGACCACGAATTCCCAGATCAGCAGAATGGCCGCGCCGACGATGAAGCGCGGCCAGAACGTGCCGGCCTTACGTGCGATGACGACGGGCTTGGCGGCGGGCGCGGCCGCGGCGATATCGGAGGAAGGCATGTGCTTACTGCCTCCACCGCGCGAAGTGGCGCTCGATGGTGAGGCCGACCCGCATCAGGCAGACGCCGATCAGCGCGATCACCAGCACCGAGGCGAACACGCCGGCGGTGTCGAAGTTCTGCGAGGCGGTCATGATGAGCTGGCCGAGGCCGGTCGAGGAGAGGAAGAATTCGGCGGCGATCATGCCGACCAGCGCTCGGCCGATGGCCTGGCGCACGCCGGTCATCGCATAAGGCAGCGTGTAGGGCATCATCACGTCGCGCCACAGCGCCCATTCGCTCGAGCGGAACGAATGCGCCACCTCGATCATCTCCGGCTTGATCGAGCGCGCGCCCTCCACCGTGTTGTAGATGACCGGAAACACCGCGAACAAAAACACCACTAGCACCTTGGGCGCGAAGCCGAAGCCCATCATCGACAGGATGAACGGGATCAGCGCCACCATCGGCGTGGCGTAGAGGATCATCAGATAAGGCTCGATGCCGATCCGCAAGATCGGCACGCGCGCCAGCAGCATGCCGAGTGGCATGCCGACGACGAGCGCCAGCACGAAGCCGGTGAGAAACAGTTGAGCCGAATCGAGGAACTGGCGAATGAATTCGCCGGAAAGCATCAATTGCCACAACGTTTTCAAGGTGACCGAAAACGGCACCATGAAGGCCTGACTGGTCGAGCGGCCGGCGATCTCCCAGATGGCGATGCCGATGAGAATGCTGATCCAGAATGGCGCGTGGCGGCGGATAGTCGAATGCACTTTGCGGATATCTCAGTGTTGATCGCGCCCACGGTGTCATCGTCCGCGAAAGCGGACGATCCAGTAATCCCTGATTGCGCTTTATTCTCAGACGCGGGGAATACTGGGTCCCCGCCTTCGCGGGGACGACAGCCAGTTGTTGTGGCCGGCTTCAATGAAGCCGGCCGGTCTCACTCGAGCCTCACTTCACCATCGCGTTGGCATCTTTCCAGATGCTGGCATCGACGAAGTTGTCGTAGCTCACCGGCTCCTTGTCGCCCTTGATGGCGCCGATCTTCTTCATCAGCTTGGCGACCGCCTCGATCTTGTTCTTCGCGAGGCCGTCATCCTTCACCGCCCAGAAGTCGATTTTGAGAAACTCCTTGAGCGCCGCCTTGGTGACTTCCTTGTTGTGGCCGGTGACGGTCGCGGCGTCGGCCACGGCATCGGCGTTCTTGGGGTCCTGCATGAAGCGGGCGGCGGCGATGGTGGCCGCGACCGTGCGCACGATGGCGTCGCGCTTCTTGGCGAGGTTGTCCTTGCGCGCGACCATGATGAGATAGTGGCTGGTCGGGTTGGTGTTCTTCATCGCCAGCAGGATGTGCAGCTTCTTGCCCTGCGCTTCGATCTCGGCGAGGTCGTCGAGATGCAGCACGGAGTATTTCAGCCGGCCCGCGATCATCGCCGGTCCGCCGCCGGAGCCGAGCGCGATCTGCTTGACGTCATCGATCTTCACGCCGTCGCAGGCCGCGAGCATGGTGCGCAACGCGACCGAGCGCGCGCCGCCGACCGAATCGACGCCGACATCCTGGCCGGCGATGTCCTTGCATGTCTTGCCGTCCTCGGTGGTGCCGATGACCCAGTCGGGGTTCGGCATGCCGTACACCGCGACCAGCGGCACGTTGGCGTTCGACACCTGGTTGATCACCGGCGGCGTCGGCGACCAGGCCATGTCGACATCGCCCGCGACCACCGCGCGCGCGGCGGCGGTGCCGTTATCGAACGGACGCAGTTCGACGTCGGCGCCGTATTTCTTGAAGAAGCCCTGCTTCTCGGCGACGTACATGATGGTCACCGAATAAACCGGCGGAATGCCCGGCAGCGCGACCGTGACCTTCGTGCCTTGCGCCGAAGCGGGGCCACCCAGCGATAAAGCGAGCGCGGCAGCCAAAGCGGCGGCGCCGGCCAACGATAAAACCGTCCTGCGGATCATTGTGATTTCCTCCCTTTGTTTCTTGGTTCGTGCGTCTTGTTTTCAGCGTTCGAGAACGAATTCGGCCTCCCGCGCCTCGGCCATCAAGGTGCTCCAGACCCTTTCGCGCAATTCTGCGAAGCGCGGGTGACGCAGCGTGTCGCGCGTGCGCGGTTCCGGCAGGTCGATGGGGACGATCTCATGGATGCTGGACGGGCGGCCCTTGAGCACGACGACGCGGTGCCCGAGCAGAACCGCTTCCTCGATCGAATGGGTGACGAACACCATCGCGGTCGGCCGCTCCTGCCAGATGCGCAGCAATTCAAATTGTAGGATTTCGCGGGTCTGCGCGTCGACGGCCGCGAAAGGCTCGTCCATCAGCAGCACGCTCGGCTCGACCGCGAGCGCGCGCGCCAGCCCGCAGCGCTGCTGCATGCCGCCGGACATCTGATACGGAAACGCATTCTCGAAGCCGGCCAGCCCGACCATCTTGACGAACTCCGGCACCTTGCTGGCGATCTCGGCCTTCGATGCGCCGGCCATGCGCAGGCCGTAGCCGACGTTTTCCGACACCGTCTTCCACGGAAAAAGGCCAAAGTGCTGGAACACCATGGCGACCCCGGCGATCGGCTCGGTGACGCGGGTATCGCCGACCAGAATCTCGCCGGCGTCATGCGGCAGCAAGCCATCGATGCAGCGCAGCAACGTGGTCTTGCCGCAGCCGGAAGGCCCGACAATGGCGACGATCTCGCGCTTGCCGACGTCGAAGTCGATGTTGCGGAAGACTTCGAGCGCGCCGTAGTGCTTGCCGAGGCCGCGCACGCGAATGCGTGGCGCGTCGCTGGAGGGGGCGGTGGTCTTGTCTGGAAGGGAGGTCTGAACGTTTGTCACGGATACCTGTCGCCTGTCGGCGTGATGCCGGAACAGCATGTTGCCGTATTGGCGGGGCCTCGGCAACGCCAACCGGCCAGGTCTCAAAGTGCTTTCAGCACTGGAAATCCGGCCTCGGGTCGGGCCACGGTGGGCGCGCGTGGGCAAGAGATCAACAAGCCGGGCGCGCCGCCGGACGGCGCGGGTCAAGAATTCATTAACCATGCTGACTTAGCCTCGCGGCGGCTCATACCACCCCGCCGTTTCCGTCAGGCTCATCGTCATGTGCATGCAAACAATCAGAGCGCTGAGCATCGCCGGCTTGAGCCTTTGGCTCGCCGGTTGCAACACAACGAGCGACACCGCCAGCATTGCCGAGAGCAGCCGGCCCGGCGCCGGCGGCCTATGCGGCGGTGCCGCCGCCCGCGTCGATGCTTGAGACCACCGGCTCGATTACGCCGCGTGCCAAACCCGAATTGCCGAAAGTGGAAGCCAAAGCTGAAGCCAAGATTCGAGGTAAAGCCGAAGCGAAAACCGAAGCGAAATTGCCGAGCGTCGCACCACTTCTGCCCGGCACCGACGGCGCTGACGACATCGCGAAGGGCCGCGAGCAATTCCGCGCCGGTAATTACGCGCAAGCCGAAGCCTCTTTTCAACATGGGGCGGAGATGAATCCGCGCGATGCCGAAGCCTGGCTTGGGCTCGCCGCCTGTTATGACCGTATGCGGCGTTTCGAACTTGCCGATCGCGCCTATGTGCAGGCCATGTCGATCAAGGGGCCGACGTCGGAAATTCTGAACAACCAGGGTTATTCGTATCTGCTGCGCGGCGATCTCAAACGCGCGCGCAACACGCTGACGGCCGCGAAAAACAAAGACCCCGGCAATCGCTACGTGCAGAACAATCTGCAACTGGTGGCGCAGAAAGAACGCACCGCCAGCGCGGCCGCACCGCCGTCGGCGCACTAGCTCCGACCCACTGGCGTCGAAACAATCTCCGCTCATTCCCGCGCAAGCGGGAATCCAGTCTTTTCTTTGTAAGCCGAAAAGCGCTGGGTCCCCGCTTTCGCGGAGACGAACGGACAGCGGCGAGCCATCGTCTAATAAGACGGCGGTCCCAGCATCGCGCCGCCGATGACAAAGCCTTCGAGCATCGCCTGCGCGGTGATCGACGCGCAGGCGAGCGCATCCGAGCCGGCGTCATGGTGGTTCAACGCGATGCCGAGCTGGCCGCACACATGCGCCAGATTGGCCGGTTTGAATTTCCAGTGCGTGCGCGCCACCCTGACGCTGCATATGAACGGCGCCGCCGGTTTCGCCAGACCCGCCGCCGCGCAGCAGGTGTAGAGAACCTTGCGGTCGAACGGCGCGTTGTGGGCGACGAGATAATCGGCATCGTCCCAGTGATCGCGAAAGCCGTGCCACACCTCGGCGAAACCCGCCTCGTCCTTGACGTCGTCCCAAGTGATGCCGTGGATGTAGGTGAAGACGAATGTGTCGCGTGGCGGCCGGATCAGCCGTGATTCGGATCGGGCGATGACGCCGTCTTCGATCGAGGCGACGCCAAGCGCGCAGGCGCTGTCGGCGCCGAAATCGGCGGTTTCAAAATCGATGGCGACGATCTTCATGCGCGCCACGCTAGAAGGTTCGCTCGCGCGCGGGAATCGTGAATGCGAGCTTTTCCCCTGCGCGGATCGTCCGACTCCGCTCGCGGGAATGAGCGGAGTTTGACGCCATGCGACGTGTCCTCTCTCCGCCTCATCCTGAGGAGCGTCGCACTCGCGCACTTTCGTGCGCTCCTCAGCATGAGGCTTTTCTTTGTTGCCATGTCCCGATTATTTCATAAGCGGCCGAAACCCACCCCTTGACTTCCTTCTATTCCTATCCTAATATTCCTATTACTCACTTCACGCGAGGGCGTTCTGCAGGACACTGTTTGACGCGGGGTGGGTGCGGCGCCTGCGGGCGGGGCTTGTAACCCCGCACTCGGGAGGCCACGGGTAGCCGTCCGGCCCTACTACGGGGGCCTGCCTTTGATGGCTGGACGAGGTGCTGGTGAAGGCGGGTGAAAACCCGCCGGAGATCCTCGAGCCTCACAAGGGCCAGGGTCGTAACCGGTGCCCGGAAGCACGGCCCCGTGGACTTAAAAAGCCGCGCGTGGAGCGCCGGAAGGCGAGGCGCCTTGGCTCAAAGGCGCCGCCGTCGCGGGCATTCGCGGCGGCGACTTGTGGTGGCGCCTTTCGGTGCTCCACGCCCTCGCACTCTTTCGGGAGCGCGAGACGCAACATCAAGATCCGGCGCCTTTGGCGCGCGGTGCCGATGGCGCGCGCTATTTCGTCGCGACCATCGTTACAAAGGATTCCGGCGAGACCATTGCCACATTGTAACAAGCAAAGGTCGAAATCGGCCCTACATTACCGGAGAAATCCTGTTATTTGACCAGAATCGCCATTCTCCGCGCGCGACGCAGCACCAAGAGGTCCGATGTTTGAAGCGTTCAGAAAAATCGTTGCCGAGCTTACCGATGGCGACAAGCATTCCAGCAGCTACGATGAGAGCGATTACCGGCTCGCGGCGGCGGCACTTCTGGTCCACACCGCCTCGGTCGATGGCATGGCGGAAACCGAGCGGACGCGGCTGCACGCGATCATCAAGCAGCGCTTTAGCCTCGACGACGACTCCACCGACGAACTGATCGCGCAGGCGACCGACGCCGACAACAAGGCCGTCGATCTCTATCATTTCACCGTCAAGCTCAACCGCGAGCTCGACGACAGAGCCCGGGCGCGCATGGTCGAAATGATGTGGCAGATCGTCTATGCCGATGGCGTGGTCAGCGAATTCGAGGATAATCTGGTCTGGCGCGCCGCCGATCTGTTGAGCGTATCGCGCGAAGAGCGCATCGCGCTTCGCAACATGGTGGCGGCAGGTGAGACCACGAAACGAGACGCGTAGATTAGTGCGCTATCTGATCTCCGCTCATTCCCGCGACCCGTCTTCGCTAAGAGGCTTCGACGGGCTGCGGCCTAAGTCCTCCGAAGCGTAAGCGAAGGAGGAAGGCGGGAATCCAGACGCTTTCTTCTTAACGCCGATCCTTTTTCTAGATCCCCGCTTTCGCGGGGATGAGCGGATTGAAAACCGAAAACGAAGGACTCAATGACCAATCTGCGTCCCGTCACCATCATCACCGGAGCGTCGGCGGGCATCGGCGTTGCGCTGGCGCGTGAATTCGCCAATCACGGTCATGAATTAATGCTGGTGGCGCGCCGCGCCGACCGTCTCGAAAAGCTGGCCGATGAAATCGCGGCTAATGGAAAACCAAGGCCGCACACTTTGGCTCTCGATCTTGCGGAGCCGGGCGCGGCCGATCGCATCAAGGCCGCGCTCGCGGAGCAGGGCGTCGAGGCGCAATACGTCGTCAACAATGCCGGCTTCGGTCTGGTCGGCGTCGCGTCATCGCTCGACCGGGCCGAGCAGCTCATGATGATCGATCTCAACATGCGCGCGCTGACGGATCTGTCGCTCGCCTTTGTCGACAGCCTGCAACGGCAGCGCGGCGGTCTGCTCAATGTCGGCTCGGTGGCCGGTTTCCTGCCGGGTCCGGGCTCGGCGGTCTATTACGCCACTAAGGCCTATGTGCTGTCGCTGTCCGAGGCGCTGCACAGCGAATTCGCTCCGCGTGGCGTGCGCGTGACGGTGCTGTGTCCGGGTCCGGTGCCGACCGAGTTCGCCGCGCGCGCCGGCGTCAAGGGCGACATCGCGCCGGGCCGGCTGACGCAAAGCGCCGAGACCGTCGCGGCGGCCGGCTATCGCGGCCTGATGAGCGGAAAGCGCACGGTGGTGCCGGGCCTGGCGAACAAGATCGTCACGCTGGCGATCCGCATTGTGCCGCGACGGGTTCTGCTGCGCGCGGTCGATCGCCGTCAGAGCCAGCGGCGTTCCGCGCAACGGGCGTAGCGCATAATCATCAGCGTCTTGTTGCAAACCAACGCAAAGTCATTACTCATAGAGCTTGCTGGCAGTTGCGCCGAATCACCATGCTCAAGCCTGTTCTCCTGATCCTGCATCAAGAAACATCGTCACCCGGCCGGGTCGGTCAGGTGCTGGGCAAGCTCGGCTATCCGCTCGACGTGCGGCGTCCGCGCTTCGGCGATCCGTTGCCGGTAACCATGGACGGCCACGCCGGCGCGGTGATTTTCGGCGGGCCGCAAAGCGCCAACGATCCGGACGATTTTCTGAAAATCGAAACCGACTGGATCGGCGTACCGCTGCGCGATCGAAAGCCGTTCCTCGGAATCTGCCTCGGCGCGCAGATGATGGCGCGGCACTTGGGCGCCTGCGTCAGTCCGCACCCGCAAGGCCATGCCGAGATCGGCTATTACCCGATCCGCCCGACGGCGGCCGGCCGCGCTCTGTGCGCCGACTGGCCGGATCATGTCTATCAATGGCACCGCGAGGGCTTCGACCTGCCGTCCGGGGGTGAATTGCTGGCCGAAGGCGACGCTTTCTCGGCGCAGGCGTTCCGCTACGGCTCGGGTTATGCCTTGCAGTTTCATCCGGAAGTCACGCACGCCATGATGCATCGCTGGCTGGTGCGCGGTGCCCATCGGCTGGAACTTCCCGGCAGCAAGCAGCGCCACGAGCACGTCTACGACCGGGCGGCCTATGATTATGCCGCGCGCAACTGGCTGGCGGTTTTCATCGACCGCTGGATCGGCCGCGCCGGCGACGGCGCCGCGGTGCTAAGCCATTGACAATCCGGCGCGCGGGCCGATGGTTGCGTCGGGGAACCGGGGCAGGCAGAAAGGCGACGCAGCAGGGGCGTGCGGATGCTGGACTCTGGCGACGACAATCGACCGACGCGGCGGCCATTTCCGGCGGCGCTCAGCGCGATGTTGCGGGCTTCCGACGGCATCCTCGATCTGCTGCCGATCCCGACGTCGATCTGCGATGTGCATGGCGTCATCCTTCAGTACAACCAGCGCGCTGTCGAACTCTGGGGCCGCATTCCAAGTCCCGGACAGACGCACGAGGAATTCAGCGGTCCGGCGCGCATTCTGATGCCCGACGGTACGCCGATGAAACACTCGCTGTTGTCGCAGGTTCTGACGACCGGCGTGCCGGTGCGCGATGCCGAAAGAATTCTCAGGCGCGACGACGGCACCCAGGTGATCGTCTCAGTCAATATCGATCCGTTGCGCAACGCCAAAGGCGAACTGGTCGGCGCCGTCAACTGCTTTATGGACATCAGCGAGCGCAAGCGCACCGACGAGGCGCTCGAACTGTCGCGCGTGCGCGCGCTCGAACAGGAACAGCGACTGGCTGCGACCTACGAACACGCCGCGATCGGCATTTCGGAGGTCGCGCCCGATGGACAATTTCTGCGCGTCAACGAAGCAATTACCGCGATCACCGGCTACAGCCGCGAGCAGCTTCTTGCCATCAAGCTGTTCACCAATACGCACAGCGACGACGTCGATCTCGATCGTGAGGGATTCCGGCAGCAGGTTGCCGGCGAACTCGAATTCTATTCGGTCGAGAAGCGTTTCAATCATGCCGACGGTCGCGTGATATGGATGTCGGTGCGGTCTTCGCCGGTGCGCGATGCCGCCGGCAAACTGCTTTACGTCGTGCGCGTCGTGCAGGACATCACCGAACGCAAGGCCAGCGAGCGGCGGCAGAAGCTTTTGATCGATGAGCTCAACCATCGCGTCAAGAACACGCTGGCGCGGGTGCAGTCGCTGGCGGCGCAGACCGCGCGCGGCGCGCCGACACCGCAGGCGTTCCGCGAGCGCTTCGAGGGCCGGCTGATCGCGCTGTCGAAAGCGCATGACCAGCTCACCATGCATCACTGGGAAAACGGCGAGCTGCGCAGTCTTCTCGCCGAGAGCATCGAGCCTTATTCGGGAACCGAGCCAGGACCGGTGGTGTTGCGCGGCGACAAAGTCGTGCTCGGCCCGCGCGCGGTGCTGACCTTGGCGATGGCGTTTCACGAACTCACGACCAATGCGGTGAAATACGGCGCGCTGTCGGTGCCGGGCGGGCGCATCGAAATCGACTGGGCGCGGGAAGCTACCGAGAGCGGCAGGCTGCTGCGGATCGTCTGGACCGAATGCGGCGGACCGGCGGTTACGGTGCCGGAACGGCGCGGTTTCGGGTCACGGATGATCGAGGGCAGCGTGGCCGCCGAATTGGGTGGCAGCGCACACATGGCCTTTGAGCCGGATGGGCTCAGGTGCGAGATCGTGGTGCCGCTCCAGGCGGCGATGCCGGGCGAGGCAGAGGTGGAGGGTGGCTAGAACACAGGCGATGGAACCGCCCGTCTTCGCCCTTTGGGCTACGCCGGGCAACCTTCGCTCGCTTCGCGGATCAGAATAAGAGGGGCAGTTCGTGATAAAGGCTGGCTTGCCAACCGTAGCTCGCGAAGCGAGCGAAGGTTGGTGGAGCCAGGCGGGATCGAACCGCCGACCTCGTCATTGCGAACGACGCGCTCTCCCAGCTGAGCTATGGCCCCTTCCCGACGCATCGCGCCGTTACGGGCGCGTGCAAATTCAGGCGAGAGACGGCCATTTAGGGCCCGGTGTCCGGACTGTCAAGGATTGGAAAACCAAGGAACGCCTTTGGCCAAAAGTCGCAATTGTCGCGCCGGAGCGAGCCTGACCGCGGGAACCCCTTTTCCTCACGGCTCCAACCGAGTATTCGTCACCCCGGCTGACTTGGACGGAGCGCACGCATGAACCCCTTTCTGTGGCTCGTTGATACGATCATTACCCTGTACATCTGGATTTTGATCGCCTCGGCGGTCCTGTCGTGGTTGGTGGTGTTCAACGTCGTCAACACCCGCAACCCGATCGTTCATTCGATCGGCGATTTCCTGTACCGGGTGACCGAACCGGTGCTGCGGCCGATCCGCAATGTGCTGCCCAATCTCGGCGGCATCGACATCTCGCCGGTCATCCTGATTATCGGCCTGTTGTTCCTCAAGCAGCTCGTCTTCTGGCTCTACATCCAGGCTTTCGTCTAGGCGGTATTTTTGCGGCGGACGCAATCGAGTCAGAGTTCATGACCGCTACGACCATCGACGGCAAAGCTATCGCTGCCGCGTTGCGCGAGCAGGTCGCGGCAGCGGTGCAGCGTCTCAAGCGCGACAACGGCCTGGTGCCGGGTCTTACGGTCGTTCTGATCGGCAAGAATCCGGCGAGCGAAGTCTATGTTCGCAACAAATCCAAGGCTTTGATCGAAGCCGGGATGCAAGCGTTCGATCGCGCGCTGCCGGAAGCGACCTCCGAAGTCGACTTGCTGGCTCTGATCGCCGAACTCAATGCCGATCCGCAGATCAACGGCATTCTGGTACAGTTGCCGCTGCCGAGCCATATCGACGCGCAAAAGGTCATCAACGCCATCGCGCCGGAAAAGGACATCGATGGCTTCCACCCGCTCAATGTCGGGCATCATAACAGTGGTTCTCCCGGGCTGGTGCCGTGTACGCCGCTGGGCTGCGTGATTTTGGCCAAGACGGTGACACCATCGCTCGAAGGTCTCGAAGCCGTGGTGATCGGCCGCTCCAATATCGTCGGCAGACCCCTGGCGACGCTGTTGCTGGCCGAGAGCGCCACGGTGACCATCGCGCACTCCAAGACCCGTGATTTACCCGCGGTCTGCGGGCGCGCGGATCTTCTGATCGCCGCGATTGGCAGACCTGAATTCGTGCGCGGGAACTGGATCAAGCCCGGCGCCGTCGTCATCGATGTCGGCATCAATCGGGTTGTGGGTGAAGATGGCAAAGCGCGCATTGTCGGCGATGTCGCCTATGCCGAGGCCAGCGCCGTCGCCGGAGCGATCACGCCGGTGCCGGGCGGCGTCGGCCCGATGACGATCGCCTGTTTGTTGCTCAATACGCTGCGGGCGGCCTGCGCGCAGAACGGGTTGCCGGTGCCGGAGATTTAAAAGTCGTCATTCCGGGTTCCCGCGCTTCGGAATGACGACGTCGGTGAAAAGCCTCAGCTCTGCGGCCAGGCGTAGGCGACCTTGTCGAGCGTTTTGGTGCCGAACCGTTCCGACGAACGGGCAACGGCCCGGCCACCGAGCGCGCGATAAAAATCCGTCGCCGGTTCGTTGTCGGACAAAGCCCACACCACGAGGCTCTGGAGGCCGCTCTGCACCAGATCCTTGCGCGCGGCCGAAAACAGCCGGCGGCCGAAGCCGAGGCCCTGGAATTCCGGACGCAGATACAGCTCGTAGACTTCGCCTTCGTAGAAAAGGCTGCGGGCGCGATTGCGGCCGTAATTCGCATAGCCGGCAATGCGGTCGCCGAACTGCAAAATGGTGATGCGGCTGCCTTTGCGGATCGCCGAATCCCACCAGTCCGGCCCGCGACGGTTAATGAGCTTGTCGAGCTCGTTGCCGGGAATGATGCCCTGATAGGCGGCGCGCCAAGCCTCGTCATGGGTCGCCGCGACGTCCGGAGCGTCGGACGACTTGGCGCGGCGAATCTCGATCAGGGTCGTGCTCATTTGCGAATACAAGCAACGAACATCGCGGCCTTCAAGCCCTATCGTTAATGATCGGTTAATGGTGTGGATTACTGGCCACAGACGGGTGAAAATCCCGGATTGCCGGGCAGACGACCGCTGTTTTGTCGTGCCGCGCTTGCGTCGCGGCAAACGCAACACGGGCGCGGTTGTTAAGCTCGCGCCCGTGTCTCGAGCAAAAAACAGGAGGGCCGGTTAGCTCGCTGATTCGGCAGGGCTAGACCGACCCTGACCTGTACCAAAGCGGGACGAAGTCGCCGTCAGGCGACAGCCGCCGCTTTCTGGCGGTCGCCGCGCTTGCGGTCGGTTTCATCGAGCAGTTTCTTGCGCAACCGGATCGACGATGGTGTGACCTCGACCAGTTCGTCATCCTGGATATAGGCCAGTGCTTTTTCCAGCGTCATGCGGATCGGCGGCGTCAGGCGGACCGCTTCGTCCTTCTGCGTGGTGCGGATGTTGGTGAGCTGCTTGCCCTTGAGCACGTTGATGACGAGATCGT
>JBEPUC010000048.1:0-28754 GCA_041691675.1 Hyphomicrobiales bacterium
CACCGGATGGCGATCTTCGCGCTCAACATCATGCCTTACATCTCGGCCTCGATCATCATTCAGTTGATGACGACGGTGTCGCCGTCGCTCGAGGCACTCAAGAAAGAGGGCGAGTCGGGCCGCAAGGTCATGAACCAGTACACCCGTTACCTGACGGTGATCCTGGCGGCTTTCCAGTCTTACGGCATCGCTATCGGTCTCGAAGGCACCGGCTCGGTTGTGTCGAGCCCCGGCATCTTCTTCCTGATGTCGACCACGATTACGCTGACCGGCGGCACCATGTTCCTGATGTGGCTCGGCGAGCAGATCACATCGCGCGGCATCGGCAATGGTATCTCGCTCATCATTCTGGCCGGCATCGTCGCGCAACTGCCGGCGGCGATTGCCGGCACGCTCGAACTCGGCCGCCAGGGCGCGCTGTCGACCGGACTGATCCTCGTCGTCATCGTGATGTGCGTCGCGGTCATCGCGTTCATCGTGTTCATGGAGCGCGCACAGCGCCGGCTGCTGATTCAGTATCCCAAGCGCCAGGTCGGTAACCGCATGTTCGAGGGTCAGTCCTCGCATCTGCCGCTCAAGCTCAACACCTCGGGCGTCATTCCGCCGATCTTTGCCTCGTCGCTGCTGCTGCTGCCGACGACGGTCGCGAATTTCAACGCCGGGTCGGGCCCCGGATGGCTCACCACCGTGACAACGCTGCTCGGCCATGGCCGGCCGCTGTTCCTGTTTCTCTATATCGCGCTGATCGTGTTCTTCACGTTCTTCTACACAGCGGTCGTGTTCAACCCGACCGAGACGGCGGATAACCTGAAGAAGCACGGCGGCTTCGTACCCGGCATTCGCCCGGGTGAGCGCACGGCCGAGTACATCGACTATGTGCTCTCCCGCATCACGGTCGTCGGCGCGATCTATCTCGCCATCGTCTGTTTGATTCCGGAAATCCTGATTTCCTACGCGGCGGTGCCGTTCTACTTCGGCGGCACGTCGCTGCTGATCGTGGTCAGCGTCACCATGGATACCGTCGCCCAGGTGCAGGGCTATCTGCTGGCGCATCAATACGAAGGTTTGATCAAGCGGTCGAAGTTGCGGGGGCGCAATCGATGAGACTGATACTGCTCGGCCCGCCGGGGGCGGGGAAGGGCACACAGGCGCAGCGTCTGGTCGCGGAGCACAACATCG
The DNA here is from genome assembly GCA_041691675.1 of Hyphomicrobiales bacterium. Lineage (GTDB taxonomy): Bacteria > Pseudomonadota > Alphaproteobacteria > Rhizobiales > Xanthobacteraceae > Pseudolabrys. The sequence goes on from JBEPUC010000048.1 coordinate 1,180, forward strand.
TTCAGCTCTCGACCGGGGATATGCTGCGCGCGGCCGTCGCCAGCGGCACGCCGGTGGGTCTGCATGCCAAAAGCATCATGGATGCCGGGCAACTGGTTCCGGATGACGTGGTGGTGGCGATCATCGCCGACCGGGTCGGACAGCCCGACGCCAAGAACGGTTTCGTGCTTGACGGCTTCCCGCGTACCGTGGCGCAGGCCGAGGCGCTCGACCGGTTGCTGGAGGAGCACGGCCTCGAGCTCGATTCCGTAATCGAACTGAAGGTCGACGAGGGCATCTTGCTCAAGCGCATCGAAACCCGGGTCGCCGAAATGACGGCGCGCGGCGAAACGTTGCGCAAGGACGACAATCCGGAGGTGCTCAAGGGGCGGTTGGGTGCCTACCGGGCGCAGACCGCGCCGCTCGCCGGCTATTACGATGCCAAGGGCATGCTCAGAAGCGTCGATGGTATGGCGCCGGTCGATGACGTGACGGCGGCGATCGGCCGGATCCTGAGCGGCGCCAGCACGCCGGACGAGATCGAGCCCAAATCGACGGCAGGGTCGGTGTGGAGTGCGGTAACCGATACGGTCAGTGGTCTGGTGGATAGGGCGGCAGCGCTTGTAAGCGGCGGGACCGAGGAACCGTCCAAAACCCCGGTCGAGACGCCGGTGAAGAAATCCGCCAAGAAGCCTGTCAGGAAGCCTTTCAAAAAGGCGTTTAAAGAGGCCCCGAAGGCAGCACCAGCTCAGTCGCCGCCGCCCGCTTCTAAAAAATTAGCTAAAAAACCCACGAAGCAGAAAAAATCGGCCAAAAAAGCCGTGATTTCGGCCAAGAAAGCCAGAAAAACCAAGAAAACTGCTAAGAAAACTGCCAAAAAGACTGCAAAAACGGCCGCGAGAAGCAGCCGGTCTGTCAACAAGACTAACAAAAAGTCTGCCCGGAGCTCGACGAAAAGGACTGCCGCGAAGGCGCGGAAAACAGGTTCCGGAACGTCAAGATCTGCCGCCGCCAAACGCAAGCGGGGACAGGTTAGGTCCAAGTCAAGGGGGAGGTTGACGAAGGCCTCATGAATCCCCTAATAAGTGGCGCATTCAGAGTCTTGACGCGATGCCGCACCCCTGAACGGCGGGGGCAGGTGTCGTGTTACGCTTTGTTCTATCCCCTTCAGAACACTGAAGAATCGGGACGACGACATTTGGCGCTTTAAGCGCCGCCGAACGATAACAGGAGAGACCATCCGTGGCTCGTATCGCGGGCGTAAATTTGCCCACCAACAAGCGCGTCATCATCGCGCTTCAGTATATCCATGGCATCGGTCCCAAGATCGCTGCTGATATCGTCAGCAAGGTCAATCTGCCGCTCGAGCGGCGGGTGTCGCAGCTTACCGACGCCGAGGTTCTGCAAATTCGCGAATTGATCGACCACGACTTCATGGTCGAGGGCGATCTGCGTCGCGAAACGTCGATGAACATCAAGCGGCTCATGGATCTCGGCTGCTACCGTGGCCTGCGTCACCGCAAGGGCCTGCCGGTTCGCGGCCAGCGCACGCATACCAACGCGCGCACCCGCAAGGGCCCGGCCAAGACCATCGCCGGCAAGAAAAAGACGACCTGATTTTTTGACATTGCCTGCGCCGCACCAGACGGCTGGTTGAGGCTCGCGGGCTTCGAAAGGACTGACTATGGCGAAAGAGGCCACCCGCGTCCGCCGGCGCGAACGCAAGAACATCGCGTCGGGTGTGGCGCATGTGAATGCGTCGTTCAACAACACCATGATCACCATCACCGATGCGCAGGGCAACGCGATTGCCTGGTCGTCGTCGGGCACCATGGGTTTCAAGGGCTCGCGCAAGTCGACGCCCTATGCCGCCCAGATGGCGGCCGAGGACGCCTCCAAGAAGGCGCAGGAACACGGTATGCGCACCCTCGAGGTCGAGGTGTCGGGTCCGGGTTCGGGGCGTGAGTCGGCGTTGCGCGCGTTGCAGGCGACCGGGTTCACCATCACGTCGATCCGCGACGTGACCACGATCCCGCACAATGGCTGCCGTCCGCGCAAGCGTCGGCGCGTGTAATTTATTTCAGAAGCGGACGCGCGAAAGCTCGCGCCCGCTGCCGCCGGATATTTCCCCCACATGGCGGGTGGGGTTGCGCTGGCCAACGCCCAGCGCTGCTCAACGGGTGAAGATGTGATCCAGAAGAATTGGCAGGAATTGATCAGGCCGAATAAGCTCCAGGTGACTGCCGGGTCCGACCCGGCACGTATCGCCACGGTTGTTGCCGAGCCGCTCGAACGCGGCTTCGGCGTGACGCTGGGCAACGCCCTTCGCCGCATTTTGCTGTCGTCGCTCCAGGGCGCGGCGGTGCAGTCCGTTCATATCGACGGCGTGCTGCACGAGTTCTCCTCGATTGCCGGCGTGCGCGAGGACGTGACTGACATGGTCCTCAACATCAAGGACATCGCCATCAAGATGCAGGGCGAAGGCCCCAAGCGCATGGTGGTGAAGAAGCAGGGTCCCGGCACCGTCACCGCGGGCGACATCCAGACGGTAGGCGATGTCGTGGTGCTCAATCCCGATCTCGTGCTCTGCACGCTCGATGACGGCGCCGAGATTCGCATGGAATTCACCGTCAACACCGGCAAGGGCTATGTCGCGGCCGAGCGCAATCGTCCGGAAGACGCTCCGATCGGTCTGATCCCGGTCGACTCGCTGTATTCGCCGGTGCGCAAGGTGTCGTACAAGGTCGAGAACACCCGCGAGGGCCAGATCCTCGATTACGACAAGCTGACCATGACCATCGAGACCAATGGCGCGGTCACGCCGGACGACACGCTCGCTTACGCGGCGCGCATCCTCCAGGACCAGCTCAACGTCTTCGTGAATTTCGAGGAGCCGCGCAAGGAGCAGGCCGCCGAGACCATTCCGGACCTCGCTTTCAATCCGGCCTTCCTCAAGAAGGTCGACGAACTCGAGCTGTCGGTGCGTTCGGCCAACTGTCTCAAGAACGACAACATCGTTTACATCGGCGATCTGGTTCAGAAGACCGAAGCCGAAATGCTGCGCACGCCGAACTTCGGCCGCAAGTCGCTCAACGAGATCAAGGAAGTGCTGGCGCAGATGGGCTTGCACCTCGGCATGGAAGTGCCGGGCTGGCCGCCGGAAAACATCGAAGAATTGGCCAAGCGCTTCGAGGATCACTACTAGGTCAAGTCGTTACCCGGACTGATTATTCAGCCCGGGCTTTAAAGCCGCCTTCCGCGGCGTGCTCTGGATTGTCCGGGGTGCATACAGGATAGAGGCAGGGAGTTTCGCGATGCGTCACGGAAAAGTTTACCGCAAGTTAGGGCGACATTCGTCGCATCGTATGGCGATGTTTGCCAACATGGCTGCGTCGCTGATCAAGCACGAGCAGATCGTGACGACTCTGCCGAAGGCGAAGGAGCTTCGCCCGATCGTCGAGAAGCTGGTGACGATCGGCAAGAAGGGCGACCTCGCCGCCCGCCGTCAGGCGATTTCAGAATTGCGCGACGAGGGCATGGTCAAGAAGCTCTTCGACGTGATTGCGCCGCGCTACAAGGACCGTCAGGGCGGCTATTGCCGCATCATGAAGGCGGGCTTCCGCCACGGCGACAACGCCGCGGTGGCGGTGATCGAGTTCGTCGATCGCGACGTCGATGCCAAGGGCAAGGATTCCGGCCCGGTGCAGGAAAAGCGGGCCTCGGAAGACGCCAACGCGGCCTGATCGTGTCGTCGATGCACAAATTTCTAAGGGCGGCGCTTGGCGCCGCCCTTTTTGTTTGTGCAGCGCGCGGGGCGCATGCCGATGCCGCCGCCGACCGGGCTTTGATCGATGCGGCCGGACGAGGGGATACTGCCGCGGTCCGCACGCTCCTGACCGGCGGCGCCAGCGTTCATGCGCGCGACAGCCAGGGCCGCACCGCGCTGCTCGCCGCTACCCATGGCAACCGGATTGACGCCGCCCGCCTCCTGATCGCCGCCGGCGCCAACGTCAACGCCAAGGATGGGATCGACGACAGCCCGTTCCTTTATGCCGGGGCGGAAGGGCGGGACGAAATCCTGAAGATGACGCTCGGCGCCGGCGCCGACCTTGCCAGCACCAACCGTTATGGCGGCACCGCGCTGATCCCGGCCGCGCATCACGGCCATGTTTCGACAGTGCGGATTTTGCTGTCGACGGCGATCGACAGAGATCACGTCAACAAGCTTGGCTGGACCGCGCTGCTGGAGGCGGTGATTCTGGGCGATGGCGGCGCAGCCCACACCGACATCGTCCGCCAACTGGTTGCGGCCGGCGCCAACGTGAACATCGCCGACCGCGACGGCGTGACGCCGTTGGCCCATGCCCGCCGCCGCGGCTTTGCCGGGATCGCCCGCGTTCTTGAGGCTGCCGCCGGACGCTGAATTAATAGCTTTGAAAAGTCGCCGGTGTGATGGCCGTCCCAGCGGCCGTCCGGTATTATGATAATTGCACATCCGATGTTTGGGCGCGGCATAAGCATGGGGAGGCGATCATGATGCGCAGTGGGCTTTGGGGACTTTTCGGTTTGGTACTCGCCGCGTTCGGCGCAGGGCCGGTTCAGGCACAAACACCGTCGCCGCTCGTCGCGCGGGGCAGCTACCTCGTCAACACCGTCATGACGTGCGGCAACTGCCACTCGCCGAAAGGGCCGCCGGCGGCGATCGCCGGCAAGGACTTCTCCGGCGGCCTGTCGTGGGACGAACCGCCGTTCAAGGTGACAGCGCCGAATATCACGCAAGACAAGGAGACCGGCATCGGCGCCTGGAGCGATGCCGACATCAAGACGCTGCTGCGCACCGGCAAGCGGCCGAACGGGACGCCCATCGCCGAAGTCATGCCAACGTCGTTCTACGGCATCATCACCGAGCGCGACATGAATGCGATTGTCGCCTATCTGCGCACGCTTAAGCCGGTCAAGAACACGGTGCCGGCGCCGATCTACAAGATCGCGCTGCCGCACGCGGTGTTCCCTGGCTCCGAGAAGCCTTACACCGAGGCAATGTTGAACAACAATGTGAAGAAGGGCTTCTACCTCGCTACCATTGCTCACTGCATGGAATGCCATACGCCGATGGGTCCACGTGGGCGCGAATGGGCGACCAAGCTCGGCGCGGGCGGCTTCGAGATGCCGGGGCCGTGGGGCATGTCGGTGTCGCGCGATATCACCCCGAGCAAAGCCAAGGGGCTCGGCAACTGGACCGACGCGCAGATCAAGACCGCGATCACCACAGGGGTCGACAAAGACGGCAACCATCTCAAGCCGCCGATGGGCTTTCCGTATTACGCCAAAATGATCGACGCGGACTTGGGCGCTATCATCGCTTACCTGCGCACCGTACCGGCGCAGGAGTAGCCAAGGGTTGTCATCACCGGGCTGCCGTCATAAGCGCGCTTGACGCGCTATGGCGGCTTGACTCGGTGATCCCGATCATATGGCGTTGCATCCCTAAGCGGGATGGCCGGGTCAAGCCCGGCCATGACAATCTTCGTCACCACCCGGCGACCACCACCTTGCCGATCGTGGTGCCGCTTTCGATCTGCGCATGCGCCTTCTTGAGATTGGCCGCGTTGATCGGCGACAACTCCATCGCCGCCGTGGTGATCAACCGCCCATCATCGACCATCGCCGAAATCTCGTTCAACAGCCGGTGCTGCGCGATCATGTCGGGCGTCATGAACATCGAGCGGGTGAACATCGACTCCCAGTGCAGCGACACCGCCTTGCGCATGATCGGCACGGCATCGACCGTCTTGGGGACTTCGATCAACGCAACTTTGCCCTGCGGCGCGATGATGTCGATGATGGCGGGCAGATGCTGATCGGTACCGTTGATGCTGGCGACCAGCGCGACATTGGGGTGGCCGATGGATTTCAGTTGTTCCGCCATCGGCTTGCTGTGGTCGATGACGTGATGCGCGCCGAGCGTCAGACACCAGGCGCGGGTTTCCGGCCGTGACGCGGTGGCGATCACAGTCAACGCGGTCAGCCGCCGCGCCAACTGGATCATGATCGAGCCGACGCCGCCGGCGCCACCCATCACCAGCAGGGCGCGGCTTTCTTCGGATTTTGCCGATACATTGCCGGGGCCGGGAGTAAGCCCGAAACGTTCGAACAGCATTTCCCAAGCGGTGATGCCGGTCAGGGGCAGGGCGGCCGCCTGTGCAAACGACAGCGACTTCGGCTTGATGCCGACGATGCGCTCATCGACCAGATGCAGTTCGGCATTGGTGCCAGGACGCACGATCGAGCCGGCGTAAAACACCTCGTCGCCGGGTTTGAAGAGCGAGGCATCCGGGCCTGTCGCCTCGACCACGCCGGCGGCGTCGTAGCCCAGAACCTTGGCGGGTTCGCCTTCTCCGGCCTGCGCCCGCATGCGCACCTTGGTATCGACCGGATTGACCGAGACGGCCTTGACCGCCACCAGCAGGTCGCGGCCGGCTGGCTTTGGCGCCTCGAGGCTGAGATCGATGAGCGAATCCGGCGCGGCGATGGGCAGGGATTTGAAATAGCCGACTGCCTTCATGCGGTTTTCCATGGAACACTCCGTCAAAGGGCTCATGCCTCCCACGCCGCGCCGAAATTGCCAAGAGGTGCCAAGGAACGACACGACCTAGCGATCCCGCTGATGAGAATGCACCCCAAAATCGGCCGATTTCGCGGGAATGCCTTCAATCGGCCCGGGCGCGGGCCTATATCGGGGCGGCCAGGCGGGAGAGATTCGACATGCATTTGATATTTCGATTTCGACGGATTGCGACGGCGGTTCTAGGCGCGGCAATACTGGCTGCCGGCCTTTCGGTGGCCTCGGCTCAGGTGCCCGAACGCCGGGTGCCGAGCGCCAACGAACTGCGGCTGTCCTATGCGCCGGTGGTGCAGCACGTCGCCCCGGCCGTTGTGAATGTCTACGCCGCCAAGACCGTGCAGGCGGCGCGCAATCCGTTGTTCGACGATCCGATCTTCCGCCGCTTTTTCGGCGTGCCGGGGGGCAGGGCCAGCCAGATGCAGCGTTCGCTCGGCTCCGGCGTCATTGTCGATCCGTCGGGGCTGGTGGTGACCAATGTTCACGTCATCGATGGCGCCGACGAGATCAAGGTTGCGCTCGCCGACAAGCGCGAGTTCGAGGCCAGCGTCGTGCTCAAGGACCCGCGCACCGATCTGGCGGTGCTGCGCATCAAGGACGGCGGCGTAAAATTCCCGTTCCTCGATTTCGCCAATTCCGATCAGCTTGAGGTCGGCGATGTCGTGCTCGCCGTCGGCAATCCGTTCGGCGTCGGCCAGACCGTTACCCACGGCATCATATCGGCGCTGGCGCGCACGCAGGTCGGCGTCTCGGACTATCAGTTCTTCATCCAGACCGATGCCGCCATTAATCCCGGCAACTCCGGCGGTGCGCTGGCCGATCTCGGCGGCAAGCTCGTCGGCATCAATACGATGATCCTGTCCCGTTCGGGCGGCTCGCAAGGCGTTGGCTTCGCCATTCCCGCCAACATGGTGCGGGTGGTGGTAGCCTCGGCCAAGTCCGGCGGCACTGCGGTCAAGCGGCCATGGCTCGGCGCGACGTTGCAACCGGTGACGCCCGATATCGCCGACAGCATGAGCCTCAAGCGTCCGGCGGGCGCGCTGGTTGCCAGCGTCGCCAAAGACGGACCTGCGGCGAAAGCCGGTCTGAAACCCGGCGACCTCATCGTTTCCATCGACGGGCAGGCGGTCGAGGACACCAATGCCTTCGACTATCGCCTGGCCACGAAGCCGCTCGGCGGCAGCGCCAAGCTCGGCATCGTGCGCGCCGGCAAGGACGTGGTGGCGACGGTTGCCCTGGAGACCGCGCCCGAACTGCCGCGCGATGAGATCACCATTCGCGCGCGTTCGCCGTTCTTCGGCGCCAAGGTGGCCAACCTGTCGCCGGCGCTGGCCGACGAATTGCAGTTGCAGAACGTCGATAGCGGGGTCGTCATCATCGACGTCGATAACGGTTCTTACGCCAGCAATCTCGGCTTCCAGCGCGGCGACGTTATCGAGGAGGTCAACGGCGAGAAGATCCACAAGACGCACGATTTGGCCAAAGCCAGCGAGGTCCCGAGCCGCACCTGGCGGATCGTGATCCTGCGTCATGGCCAAAAAATCTCCGCCGTGTTCGGGTGAGGGGCGAGGGCAGGCATAGTTTTCTTTACCTCTCCCCGCGCGCGGGGAGAGGTCGGCTTCCGAATGCAATGAGGAAGTCGGGTGAGGGGGCCTTTCCTATGTCCACGCCTGTTGCTGTTGCCCCTCACCCGTCTCGCGGCTTCACCGCTCGCCACCCTCTCCCCGCAAGCGGGGCGAGGGAAGAAAGAGCGCCATGACCTCCCGCCCCAAATCCACCGGTGCCAACCTGTTCGCCGCCGCGGGCCTCGACAAGGACGCGCCGCGGCCGCTGGCCGACAAGCTGCGGCCGGCAAGGCTCGACGAGGTGGTGGGACAGGATCACCTGCTCGGTCCCGACGGCGTCCTCACCCGCATGCTATCGACACGCTCGCTTGGCTCGCTCATCTTTTGGGGACCGCCCGGCACCGGCAAGACGACGGTGGCCCGCCTTCTTGCCGACGCCACCGAACTGCAATTCGAGCAAATCTCGGCGGTGTTCTCCGGTGTCGCCGATCTGAAAAAGGTATTTGAGACGGCGCGTGCCCGGCGCGAAAGCGGCAGGGGGACGCTGCTGTTCGTCGATGAGGTGCACCGCTTCAATCGGGCGCAACAGGACTCGTTTCTGCCGGTCATGGAAGACGGCACGATCGTGCTAGTTGGCGCGACGACCGAAAACCCGTCCTTTGAACTTAACGCCGCTTTGCTGTCGCGGGCGCGGGTGCTGACCTTCAAATCGCTCGGCCCCGATGCCATCGAAAAGCTGCTGGCGCGCGCCGAAGCACTCGAAGGCAAACCGCTGCCGCTGGACTCCGATGCCCGCGCCGCGCTCGCAAACATGGCTGACGGCGACGGCCGCGCCTCGCTGACATTGGCGGAAGAAGTGTGGCGCGCCGCGCGACCCGGCGAGGTTTTCGATTCCGCCAAGTTGCAGGAGATCGTGCAGCGCCGCGCGCCGATCTACGACAAGGCGCAGGACGGCCATTACAATCTCATCAGCGCATTGCATAAGTCGGTGCGCGGCTCCGACCCGGACGCGGCGCTGTATTACTTCTGCCGCATGCTCGATGCCGGCGAGGCGCCGCTTTACATCGCGCGGCGCATCGTGCGCATGGCGATCGAGGATATCGGCCTGGCCGACCCGCAAGCTTTGGTAATCTGCAACGCCGCCAAGGATACCTATGATTTCCTCGGCAGCCCGGAAGGCGAACTCGCCATCGCCCAGGCGCTCATTTATGTCGCCACCGCGCCGAAATCGAATGCCGCCTATACGGCCTATGGCGCGGCGATGAGCGTCGCCAAACAAGCGGGCTCGTTGTTGCCGCCCAAGCATATCCTTAACGCGCCGACCAACCTGATGAAGTCGGAAGGCTACGGCCGCGGCTATGCCTACGACCACGACGCCCCCGAGGCGTTTTCCGGCCAGAATTATTTTCCCGATGCGCTGCCGCGTCAGCAATTTTACAACCCGCCGGAACGCGGATTTGAACGTGAGATTCGCAAGCGCCTCGACTATTGGGCCAAATTGCGAAAAGAGCGCAACCCGGACGGGGACGACGGCGGGGAATGAGAGCCTGAGGTTTATCGACCAGCGCGGCGATTTCCGTCGTTGCCGGTAGCCCCCGACCGGCGGTTCTGATACGAGGCCGTATGTCAAAAAAAACGCGTGGTAGCAAATCGGCGGCCGGCAAGCGTCCGCCCGCCGGCCGCGGCGGCCGTCAGGACCGGCAGCGCAGTCGTGACGACAAGCCAGCCGGCAAAAGCCGCGATTTGCGCGGCGACTTCAAGGACAAACGCGGCGGCGACAGGCGTGGCGGCAAGTTCGGCTCCAAGCCGCGCGCCAGCGCCGAGGGAAGGCCAGCGCGCCGCTTCGACGCCAAGTTCGACGTCAAGCCGGGGCTGCGTCCGCCTGCATCACCGGGCGCCAAGCCCGGCGCGCGCTCGCGGACCCGCCCCGAGAGCCGCCCCGACTCCTTCCGCAACGAGAAGGGCCGCGCCTTTCCGGCGCGCCCGCCGCGCGACAACTCATTCTCGACCAAAGCTGTGCTGCCGCCGCCCGCTGCTGCCAAAAAGCCCGCGCCGAATCCGGCGAATTACTCCACCAGCGTTCAGACCGTCATCGTGACGCCGGACGAGAATGGCATGCGGGTCGATCGGTTCTTCGAGGCGCGCTTTCCCGGCCTGTCGTTCAGCCACATCCAGCGCATCGTGCGCAAAGGTGAAGTGCGGGTGAACGGCAAACGCACCGAGCCGAAAAGCCGGTTAGAGGCGGGGCAGTCGATCCGCATTCCGCCGCTGCAACTCGAAGCGCCGAAGGTGCGCGACGAAGCGCCGAAGGCGATGAAGGATCGCGAGTTTATCCGCTCGATCACGTTGTCGGAAGACGACGACGTGCTGGTGCTGAACAAGCCGATGGGTCTGGCCGTGCAGGGCGGCTCCGGCATCACGCAGAATATCGACGACATGCTGGAAGCGTTGCGCGGCCAACATGCCGACGCGCAGCGCCCGCGCCTTGTTCATCGTCTCGACAAGGATACCGCCGGCTGCCTGCTCATCGCCAAGACCCGCTTTGCGGCGGCAGCGCTCGCCAAGACCTTCCGCACCCGTGCCGCCCGCAAGATCTACTGGGCGCTGGTGGCGCACGTGCCGAAGCCGAAGCAGGGCCGCATCTCGACTTATCTTGCGAAGTACGAAGACGAGGAAGACTCGTACATGCGCGTCGCCCAACATGGCGAGAAGGATGCCGTGCATGCGGTGACCTATTACGCCGTGGTCGAGACTTCGGCGCAAAAGCTCGCCTGGATTTCGCTCAAGCCGGTGACCGGCCGGACCCATCAGTTGCGCGCCCATATGGCGCACATCGACACACCGATCATCGGCGATCCGAAATACTTCAACATCGAGAATTGGGAACTGCCGGGCGGCATCCAGAACAAGCTGCATCTGCTGGCGCGGCGCATCGTGGTGCCGCATCCGCGCGGCGGCACCATCGACATTTCGGCGCCGCTGCCGCCGCACATGCAGCAATCGTGGAACCTGCTCGGCCTCGACGTGTCGCGCTTCGACCCGATCGTCGACGCGCCGGAAGAGGACTAGCCGAGCGCATGCGGCATCCCCATTTATTTGGGATGGAACGCCGGTTTTTCTTCGTCCTGATGGTTCTATTCGCGCTCGCGCCAATGCTGCCGGCGCAGGCGTCTGACGATTCGTACAGCATCATCGCGCCGGAACCCGGTCTCAGGCAGACCAGACAGCCCGAGCCGTTCGAGCCCTATCTGGCGCCGAAGTACAAATCGCCGCGCGGCAGGCACCAGCATGCCCGCGTTCCACGCCATACGTCGCCGCCGGAAGTGCGTAACCCGCCGGCGGTGCCGCCGCCGATCTATGTGCCGGAGACCGGGCGGCTGCTGCCGAACCTTCCGGCGCTGCCGGGGGCGGGGCCGGGCGGGGCGGAAACCGGTCAGGACCGCGCGGTGCGCTGTGCCCATCAGGCCGGGGTCTATGGCGAGGCCGCTGGCAACCCAAGCGCCTATCTCGGTTCTTGCGTCAATCAGTAACGCCGCTCAAATCTCCTCCATCACCTGCGCGTAGGAAATCACCGCAAACAGCGCGGTGCCGCCGATGACATTCCCGATCAATACCGGAACGAAGAAATCCAGAATGGCTTGCCACCACTGCCAGTCGCCGGCGATCGCCAGCAGATAGGCTTCCATGCTGCCTGCGACGATGTGGGTGAAGCCGCCGATGGCGATCAGGTAGGTCATCAAGGTGATAACGGCGAATTTCGCGGTCTCCGCGCTCGGGATCATCCACACCATCGCCGCGATCAGGAAACCGGAGGCGATGCCGCGAAACAACATCTGGAAGAAACTCAATTCCGTCAGATGCCTGCTGATCGTCAACATGCCTTCATAAAGATCCGGCGATAGCACCGGCGTGAAGCGGCAGAACAATGCGGCAAACAAAGTGCCGATGAGATTGGCGGCGAGCACGATTCCCCACAGCCGGCCCATGCGCCAGATGTTGGCGAGGGACAGGTCCTTGAGTACCGGCAACACCACGGTAATGGTGCTCTCCGTGAACAGCTGCTGGCGTCCGAGCACGACCATGAGAAAGCCGACGCTGTAGCCGAAACCCGCCACCAGCGGCCGCCACGACGCGTCCGGCAAACGGGTTTCGAGGATCGCCTGCGCCAGCAATGAGAAGCTGATCGACAGACCCGCGGCGACGCCCGACCACCACAGCGAAGTCGCAGGCCGCTCCATTTCCTCATCGCCGAGCCGGCGCACCACTTCATAGATAACCGGCGTGCGCGGCGCCGACATTTCCTCGATGTCTTCGACCTCGCGCTCGCTGATGCCTTTGCCGGCATCCTGCTTGTTTTTGTCGCCGTGTTTGGTCTTGCCGCCGGAAGAGGTCGATCGCTTCGCCATGCCACGGTCGCCTTCGCCGGAGGGGTTTGCCGTCAACGTCGCGGTTGCAGGACAAGTTCCGTAACGGAACCGCGATCTCTTGACAGGCAACCAAAAGGTTGCATATTGTATCCATGGATGCAGTGTTCAAAGCGCTGGCCGATGCAAGCCGCAGGGATTTGCTGGATCGTCTGCACGCCGACAACGGCCAGACGCTCGGTCAGCTCTGCGAAGGGTTGCCTGACATGACCCGACAAGCAGTGAGCAAGCATCTGGCCATTCTGGAGGAGGCCAATCTGGTCGCCACCATCAAGCGCGGCCGCGAGAAGCTGCACTACCTCAATCCGGTGCCGATCCACGAGATCGGCGAACGCTGGATCGGAAAATTCGAGCGTTCGCGTCTGACGGCGTTGAGCGAGTTGAAAAAGGCACTCGAACAGGAGAAGCGTGATGAGTAAACCGTCGTTCGTCTACGTTACCTATATCCGCGCAACAGCAGACAAGGTGTGGTCGGCGCTGACCAGCCCGGAAATGACCGCCAAGACGTGGTTCGGCGTTCGCCATGATACCGACTGGACGAAAGGCGCGTCGTGGCGGCTGGTGTTTCCCGATGGTCGCGTTGCCGACAGCGGCGAGATCCTCGAGATCGATAAGCCACGGCGCCTTGTGCTGAAGTGGCGTAATGAGTTCAAGCCGGAGTTGAAGGCTGAAGGCTGGTCGCGCTGCACGATCGAGATCGAGCCGGCTTCCGGCGACGCCGTCAAGCTCACCGTCACGCACCAGCTCGACGGCGAGGGCGACAAGCTCATCAAGGCTGTGTCCGGCGGATGGCCGCGCATTCTATCGAACGTCAAATCGCTGCTTGAAACCGGCGATACGGTTATGAAGGATTAGGCGGTGTCATCGTGAGCAAACCGACTTTTGGCTATGACCATGATTGACGTAACAAGGTTCACACCGAAGACGGTCTACGTCACTTACATCGCGGCGACGCCGGAGAAAGTGTTCAGGGCCCTCACCGAAGCCGAGTTCACCAGGGCTTATTTCTCCGGCCTCGCGGTCAAAATCGAGCCAAAGACCGGCGGCACGTTCCAGCTTTTGGCCCCGGACGGCAGCGTTCACATCGAAGGCGAGGTGGTCGAATGGTCGCCGCCGCGCCGGTTTGCCTGCACCTGGACCGTCGCTGGCATGCCCGGATTTCGCGATCTGCCGGCTTGCCTCGTGACCTACGACATCGAGCAGGCCGGCGACGCGGTGCGCCTGACCATGACCGAGGCCCATCAATGGGATATCCCCGACGGATTGCTGTCGGGCGGCCGCGCCGGCTGGCCGGCAATCCTGTCAAGCCTCAAGAGCCTTCTCGAAGGCGGCAAAGCATTAACGATCAAAATGGAAGCCCCCACGGAAATGCTCGCGGCTTTGGCGGCACTGAAGCGCTAAACGGCTGAACTAACGTCGGTTTTAGCCAAACCCTTGCGGCGGTCGCCAAGCCGTGAACGGAACACGCTAGGACTTTGTCAACGGCTCTCGCTCTATATGGAACCAGCAAAAGGCGAGTAGGCCGTTGATCGACGCGTATGAAGACGTAACGCCCGCGGCAGCCCGGCGGGACTTGACCCCCGTCGCGGTAACGCGTTGGACGGCGCGCCTTGTCGATCCGCAGACCGAACGCGATTTCCTCGAACACTGTTTTCCGGCCAATCGCTCGCGCATGCTGTTGCTCCTCGCAATGGCGGCGGTGGCGAGCATTCTGAATCTCCTGATTGAGCTTGACGCCCGCCGCCGCGGTGCCGAGCATCTCGCGCCGCTGCTTTCGACGATCATCGCGATCGCTCTTCCGATCGGAGGAATCGGCATCATCAGGCACCTGCGGACGCCACAAATGCTGGATCGGCTGATGCTGACGGCGATGGCGGTCGGCGCCGTCATGCGTTTTAGCATGTTGAGCTACCACCCGGACCTCACCGGTTTGTGGACGACTATGATGGTCGGCATTGTCTTCGTTATCTACCTTTACCTGCCGCTGCGGCTGAGCGGCGCGTCGGCGCTGGCGGCGACGTTTTCGATCCTGTCGCCGATGTGGTGGATGCTCCATGGCGCGCCGGTGCAGCCGGAGGTCTTTTATCGGGGACTGATCTGGCTGTTGCTCGCCAATACGCTGGGTTTTACCGCGGCCAACTTCCTGCAACGCAGCCAGCGCATGGAATTTGCGCAGAGCCTGTTGCTGCGGCGGCTGCTCTCGACCGACGCGATGACCGGCATCGCCAATCGCCGCCGTTTCGATGTGGCAATCGAGCGCGCGTGGCAGCGTTGTCGGCGTGCCGGCGCGCCGATGTCGCTCCTGATGATCGATGTCGATCACTTCAAGGCCTATAACGACCATTGCGGCCATCCGCAGGGCGATGCCTGCCTCCGGCAGGTGGCGCAGTTGTTGGTCGATACCGTTGGACGCCCTGGCGATGTCGTGGCGCGGTACGGCGGTGAGGAATTCGTCTGTCTTTTGCCGGATATCGGCAGTGCCGGCGCGCTGGGCGTGGCGAACAAGATCGCCGCGGCGCTGCGCGTTGCCAACATCTTCCATCCGCGCTCGCCAGCGGGCCCCCGCCTGACGATCAGCATCGGCGTCGCAACGTCCAAGGCGCTCGACGGTCGGCCGGAAGATCTGGTCGAATTCGCCGACAAGCTGCTTTACGCCGCCAAAGCGAACGGCCGCAACCAGATCTCCGTCGGGCAGGTGCCGGCCGCGAAACCGGCTGTGACCGTCATGGCCGCTGTCGCGCAGGCCGCGGCGTAGACCAAAGCGTTGCCCGATACTCCGCTCATTCCCGCGGAAGCGGGAATCCGGCCTGATTATTCAATCCAGAATGTCGGATCTCTGGGTCCCCGCTTTCGCGGGGACGAGCGGAATGCGGTGTCACCCACTCGCCTTGTCGAGCGTCGCGACATCGTCGGCCGATAGAGTCACGTCCGCCGCCTTCAGAATATCGCCGAGTTGATCGAGGCTGGTCGCCGACACGATCGGCGCGGTGATGCTCGGCCGCGCCATCAGCCAGGCCAGCGCAATTTGCGCCGGCGTCGCGCGGTGGCGCGCCGCCACGTCATCGAGCGCCTTGAGAATGGCGATGCCGCGTGCGTCAAAATAGTTTTTGACCTTGCCGCCCCGCGTCGGACTTTTCTCGGCGTCGGCTTTCGAGCAGTACTTGCCGGTCAGAAATCCGCCCGCCAAGGCGTAATAGCAGACGACGCCGAGATTTTCCGCCGTGCAGATCGGCTCGTAATCGCGTTCGTAGCCGGCGCGGTCGTACAGATTATAGTTCGGCTGCAACGTCTCGTAGCGCGGCAGTTTGCTGCCGGCGTTGCTCGCGGTCAGCGATGCCTTCAACCGGGCAGGGGTGATATTCGACGCGCCGATGGCGCGCACCTTGCCTTGCCGGATGAGCTGTTCGTAAGCCGCAAGCGTCTCCTCGACCGGCGTCTTCTCGTCGTCGAAATGGGTCTGGTAGAGATCGATGGTCTCGACCTGCAACCGGCGCAGCGAGCCTTCCGCAGAGCGCAGGATGTAGTCCTTGGCGACGGTCTTGCCTTCACCCATGTCGGAGCCGACCTTGGTGGCGATCACGACCTTGTCGCGCTTGCCGGACTTCTTCAGCCAGGTGCCGATGATCGTTTCCGATTCGCCGCCTTTGTGGCCGGGTATCCAGCGCGAATAACTGTCGGCGGTGTCGACGGCGTTAAAGCCGGCATCGACGAAGGCGTCGAGCAGCCTGTGCGACATCGCTTCGTCGGCGCTCCAGCCGAACACGTTGGTGCCAAGCATGATCGGGGCGATGGTGATGCCGGAGCGGCCGAGTGGGCGAAGTTGCATGGGGGATGGTCCGTTTTCAGCCGCATCCTGAGGAGGCCGCAAAGCGGCCGTCTCGAAGGATGGGCGGCTCGCATGGTTCGAGACGCCCGCTGCGCGGGCTCCTCACCATGAGGCCAATGAAGCGCTGATGACAAGCCCGGCCATGACAAGGGAACGGCGCTGCCTACCGCATGCTGGCGTTGAACTTGTCCAGCACCGATTGCCCCGGGCACAGTTCCTTGGCGCCGAGCGCATTGAGCGGCGTATCGACGGTATCGAGATGGGCGTGCAGGTCCGCCGAATCCTTCTCGATGTAAAGCAGCCCGGTGACGATCTGGCCCTTGGCAGCGTGGTGTTGCAGGAAGCCGAGCGCGGCGCTGCGGTCGTGGAGATCGTAGTCGGCGGCGAGCTTGCGCAGCGCGATGGTTGAGCCGTCGTGCTGCTCGACCACCTCGACTGTGCCGGGATCGTATTTCACCTCGATCGGCATGCGGCTTGAAATCACGTCGAGGCGGTTGACCGCCTCGTTGTGCTCGCGCACGAAATCGAAGCTCTTGGTCGAGCCGGCATGGTTGTTGAACGCGACGCACGGGCTGATGACGTCGATGAAGGCCGCGCCCTTGTGCGTGATTGCCGCCTTGATGATCGGCACCAATTGTTGCTTGTCGCCGGAAAACGACCGGGCGACAAAGGACGCGCCGAGTTGCAGGGCGATGGCGACGAGATCGATGGAATTGTCGGTGTTGGTGACGCCGCGCTTCGACTTCGAGCCGCGGTCGGCGGTGGCCGAGAACTGGCCCTTGGTCAGACCATAGACGCCGTTGTTCTCGACAATATAGGCCATGTTGACGCCGCGCCGCAGCGCGTGCGCGAACTGGCCGAAGCCGATCGACGCGCTATCGCCGTCGCCGGAGACACCGAGGTAAATGAGATCGCGGTTGGCGAGGTTGGCGCCCGTCAACACCGACGGCATGCGGCCATGCACCGAATTGAAGCCATGCGAATTGCCGAGGAAATAAGTCGGCGTTTTCGACGAGCAGCCGATCCCGGAAATCTTGGCCACCCGATGCGGCTCGATCGACAGCTCGAAACAGGCCTGGATGATTGCGGCAGTGATCGAGTCGTGGCCGCAGCCGGCGCACAACGTCGAGACCGTGCCCTCGTAATCGCGGTGCGTATAGCCGAGCTCGTTCTTCGGCAGCCCGGGATGATGGAATTTCGGTTTGGTAAGATAGGTCATGGTGTCTTCCTTATCCCTCCCCTGAAAGGGGAGGGTCGGCGCGCCTTTCGCGCCGGGGTGGGGTCACGTCCGAAGTGGAAGTCGAGCGACCCCCACCCGATCCGCTCCGCGGATCGACCTCCCCCTTGCAGGGGGAGGTATAAGAAAGCGGATGTCACGAACTCACCTTCATCGGCTTGACCTTCAACTGATCGAGATGATCGCCGATTGCCTTGGCGATAAACCGCGCGGTGATCGGCGTGCCGTCGTAATGCAGGATCGGCACCAGCCGCACCGGATCGATGCCGCATTCGTTGACGATCAGCGAGCGCAGTTGTGAGTCGCGGTTCTGCTCGACGACGAAAACGAAATCATGGTCGGCGACGAATGAATTGACCGACGAGTGGAACGGGAAGGCGCGGATACGCATGCGGTCGAGCGCGTGGCCGCGCCCTTCGATCATGTGGATCGCTTCGTCCATCGCCGGCGCGGTCGAGCCGAAATAGATCACGCCGTATTTGGTCTGGTCGGTCGAACTCGCCTGCACCGGCCGCGGCACCAAATCCTTGGCGGTATCGAACTTGCGCACCAGCCGCTGCATGTTGTCGACGTAAGGCGCGCCTTCCTCGGTATATCGCGCGTAACGGTCGCGCGATGTGCCGCGCGTGAAGAACGAGCCCTTGGTCGGATGCGTGCCCGGATAGGTGCGGAACGGAATGCCGTCGCCATCGACATCGAGATAGCGGCCGAAATCCTTGCCGGCTTCGAGGTCCTCGGCGGTCATCACCTTGCCGCGGTCATAGATGTGTGCGTCGTCCCAGGCGAGCGGCCGCGACAGATGATGGTTCATGCCGATGTCGAGATCGAGCATGACGAAGATCGGCGTTTGCAGCCGGTCGGCGAGATCGAAGGCGAGCGCGCCGAACTCGAAGGCTTCCGCCGGGTTCTCCGGGAACAGCAGCACATGCTTGGTGTCGCCATGCGAAGCGTAGGCGCAGGAGATGATGTCGCATTGCTGCGTGCGCGTCGGCATGCCGGTCGAGGGGCCGGCGCGCTGGACGTCGAACAGGACGGCCGGAATCTCGGCGAAATAGGCCAGACCGATGAACTCCTGCATCAGCGAAATGCCGGGGCCCGAGGTCGCGGTGAAAGCGCGGGCGCCGTTCCAGGCGGCGCCGATCACCATGCCGATGGAAGCGAGTTCGTCCTCGGCCTGGACGATGGCGTATTTCGCCTTCTTGGTTTCCGGATCGACGCGGAATTTGGCGCAATGCCGGGTGAAGGCATCGGCGACCGAGGAGGAGGGCGTGATCGGATACCAGGCGCAGACGGTGGCGCCGCCATAGACCGCGCCAAGTGCTGCCGCCGCATTGCCTTCGATGAAAATACGGTCGCCGACCTTGTCGCTCTTTTTCAGGCGCAGGCCGATCGGGCATTGCAGGTTCAGCACCGCATAGTCGCGGCCGATATGCAGCGCTTTGAGGTTCGGCTCGATCAGCTTTTCCTTGCCCTTGTACTGCTCGCCGATCAGTTGCTCGACGGCCTTGACGTCCATGTCGAGCAGGGCGGTGAGCGCGCCGATATAGATGATGTTCTTGAACAGTTGGCGCTGACGCGGGTCGGTGTATTCGCGATTGCAGATCGCGGTCAGCGGCACGCCGATCACGGTGATGTCGTCGCGGAATTTCGATGCCGGCAGTTCCTTGGTCGAATCGTAGAACAGGTAGCCGCCCGGTTCGATCGAGGCGATGTCCTTGTCGAAGGTCTGCGGATTCATCGCCACCATCAAATCGGTGCCGCCGCGCGCGCCGAGATGACTGTCTTCGGTGATGCGGACCTCGTACCAGGTCGGCAGGCCCTGAATGTTCGACGGAAAGATGTTGCGCGGCGCGACGGGCACGCCCATGCGCATCACCGCGCGGGCAAACATCTCATTGGCGCTCGCGGACCCCGAGCCATTGACGTTGGCGAAGCGGACGACGAAATCGTTTACGCGGCTGATCGGCGAGGTGGTCGGCATGAGGTCCCTGCGTGGGTCATTTCCAGCAAATACTTCTGCATGTCCCAGGCGCCGGTCGGACATCGTTCGGCGCAGAGACCGCAGTGGAGGCAGACGTCTTCGTCCTTGATCATGGCGCGGCCAGTCTTGAGGCCGTCCTGAACATAAAGCGCTTGCGAAAGATTGAGCGCCGGCGCGGTCAGCCGCGTGCGCAGCTCTTTTTCCTCGCCGTTTTGCGTGAAGGTGATGCAGTCCATCGGGCAGATATCGACGCAGGCGTCGCACTCGATGCAAAGATTGGTCGCGAACACGGTCTGCACATCGCAGTTGAGGCAGCGGCCGGCTTCCTTGAGCGCCAGCTCAACGTCGAAGCCGAGTTCAACCTCGGCCTTGATGTCCTTGAGCGCCACCACCTTGTCGCGCAACGGCACCTTGTAGCGCGGATCCGGTTCGATCCGGTTATCGTAGGACCATTCGTGAATGCCCATCTTCTGGCTCATGTGCTCGACCGCCGGCAACGGGCGGTCCGCGATGTCTTCGCCATTGAGCATCTTGTCGATCGACACGGCGGCCTCGTGGCCATGCGCGACGGCCCAGATGATGTTCTTGGGGCCGAAGGCGGCATCGCCGCCGAAGAACACCTTCGAGTTGGTCGACTGAAACGTCTTCTCGTCGACCTTCGGCATATTCCATTGGTCGAACGCGATGCCGGCGTCACGCTCGATCCAGGGGAACGCATTCTCCTGGCCGACCGCCACGAGTACGTCGTCGCAGGTGAAGTGCTGATCGGGCTCGCCGGCATTGACCAGCTTGCGCCGGCCCTTGGCGTCGAATTCAGCCTTTACCTTCTCGAACACGATACCGGTCAGCTTGCCGTTCTCGTGCGTGAATTCCTTCGGGACGAGAAAGTTATGGATCGGAATGCCTTCGTGCTGGGCGTCTTCCTTTTCCCAAGGCGAAGCCTTCATCTCGTCGAAGCCGGAGCGCACGATCACCTGCACATCGTCGCCGCCGAGACGGCGCGCCGAACGGCAGCAATCCATCGCGGTGTTGCCGCCGCCGAGCACGATCACGCGCTTGCCGATCTTGGTGACGTGGCCGAACGACACCGACGACAGCCAGTCAATGCCGATATGGATATTGGCGGCGGCTTCCTTGCGGCCGGGCAGGTCGAGGTCGCGGCCGCGCGGCGCGCCGGTGCCGACGAAGATCGCGTCATAGTCTTGCGCGAGTATGTCCTTCATCGAGGTCACGGCGGTGCCGCCGCGGAATTCGACGCCGAGATCGAGGACGTAATTGGTTTCCTCGTCGATCACGCTATCGGGCAAACGGAATTTCGGGATTTGCGTGCGGATCATGCCGCCGGCTTTGCGGTCCTGATCGATCACCACGCAATGGTAACCCAGCGGCGCGAGGTCGCGCGCGACGGTCAGAGATGCAGGTCCGCCGCCGATGAGGGCAATACGCTTGCCGTTTTTGCGCTGCGCGGGCTTGGGCATCCGCGCCGTCACGTCATCCTTGAAATCGGCGGCGACGCGCTTGAGCCGGCAGATCGCCACCGGCTCATCCTCGACGCGCACGCGCCGGCATGCCGGTTCGCAGGGGCGGTCGCAGGTGCGGCCGAGAATTCCGGGAAAGACGTTCGACTTCCAGTTCACCATGTAGGCGTCGCCGTAACGGCCCGCCGCGATCATGCGGATGTATTCGGGCACCGGCGTATGCGCGGGACAGGCGTATTGGCAATCCACGACCTTGTGGAAGTAATTCGGATCGGAAATGTCGGTATTCTTCATTGCATCCTCGAAACGCGCCCGCACGCCACTCGAAACCAGCACGGTCACGCGTCACAGCCTTTTCGGCTGATGTCTCCCCCGGGGTCGGCCTTGTTGTCCGGCTCGACTCCGAAGCTCATATTATTGATTAGAAACGCTTTAGGCTACCTATCCCTGCGTCATACCTAATGCCTAACCGTCGCAGATCCCCCGGCATATTCTTTCACAGCCTGCCATTTCGCTCCCTGAAAGCGACTGGATCGTGGCGCCACTTGGGCCCTATCGCGGTGCGAAAACATTGATTATGTCAGGTTCTGACGCCTGTTCTCTGTCCTGTGTGCGGCGCACAAAACGTTATGACGAAAGAGACTATGAAGCTTGTCCTGTTCGACGTCGACGGCACCCTGATCGACAGCCAGCACATGATCTGCGCTGCCATGGGCGAGGCCTATCGCGGGCAGGGGCTCGCCTGTCCGCCCGATGCGGCGGTGCGCTCGATCATCGGCCTGTCGCTGGAAACCGCGATCCGTCACCTATCGGTGGATGCGGATCATCCAATCGACAATCTGGTGGCGGGCTACAAGCAGGCGTTTTCGACCATGCGCGCGGCAGGCCTTTGGAAAGCGCCGCTTTATCCGGGCGCGCTCGCGGCCATCGCCGCGCTGCGGGCGCGCGACGATGTCGTGCTCGGCGTCGCCACCGGGAAGTCGCGCCGTGGGGTTGCGGCGATGATCGAACTGCACGCGCTCGAAGACGTGTTTGCCACCATCCAGACGGCGGATACCTCGCCGTCGAAGCCGCACCCCGGCATGGTGCTGACCGCCATGCGCGAAACCGGCGTCGCGCCGCAGGATACCGTTGTCATCGGCGACACTGTGTTCGACATGCAGATGGCGAGAAGCGCCGGTGCGTCCGCGCTTGGCGTCTCGTGGGGTTATCATCCGGTGGCCGATTTGCATGCCGCAGGTGCGCGCGCTGTGCTTGACGACTTCGACGTGCTCGATGCGGCGCTTGCTGCGCTGTGGCCAGGCGAAACCGAGAAGGCTGCCGCAACGGTTGCTCGAAGCCATGCGTGAATTCCTCGAAGAAATCTTCATCAACGAGCCGCTCGACCCGATGGTGTCGGCGCGGCAGGGCGCGCGCGCCAGCCTGCGCAAGCGATTTTATAAACGGGCCCTTGTTGGCGATGACGCCGGCGATGGATTTGCGCTGCTGCTCGACGGCAAGCAGGTGATGACACCGGCGCGGCGTCCGCTCGTTGCGCCAGTGCGGGCGCTGGCGGAGACGATCGCGCAGGAATGGAATGCGCAGGTCGACGTGATCGACCCGGCATCGATGCCGCTGACGCGCCTCGCCAATGTCGTCATCGATGGCGTCGCCGCAGCGCCTGCGCCGGTCGCCGACGAAGTCGCAAGTTATCTCGGCTCGGACCTGCTGTGCTATCGCGCCGACGCGCCGCCCGGTCTGGTCGCGCGCCAGGCGGCGGCCTGGGACCCGGTGCTCGACTGGGCACGTGACGCGCTCGGCGCGCGTTTCGTGTTGGTCGAGGGCATTGTCTATGCGGCGCAGCCGGAGGCGGCGCTCGCCGCCGCGCGTGCGGCAATTCCAAATGATGCAAAAGACATCGGCGCAAAGGATATAGGCGCGATGTGGCGTCTCGGCGCGGTCGCGGCGATCACCACCATCACCGGCTCGGCCTTGCTGGCGCTCGCGCTTGCCGCCGGCGCCTTCGACCCAGACGCGGTATGGACGGCGGCGCATGTCGATGAAGACTGGCAGATGTCGCAATGGGGCGAGGACGAACAGGCGCTCGGCCGCCGCGCCGGGCGCCACGCCGAATTCAAGGCGGCGGCCGAGGTACTGGCGGCCCTGAACGTATAATCGCGCAAGTTACGCCGATGATGGCGGATCGGGAGCGCGCGCCAGCGCCGCAAGCCGTGCTACATAGCGCGAAGCGGGGGCGCAGCCATGAAAATCACACTCGATATTTCCACACTGGTTGAAGACGGCAAACTGACGCGCGACGAAGCCGAGCGCCTCAAGGGCCTCGCGACGGCGGATGTCGGCACGCTCGCCTTCAATATCCTGATCGGCTTCGGTGTGGTTGCGGTCGCCGCCGGCGCGGTCGCGCTGGTGCCGGCCCCGTTGACTGCGATTGCGCTGGGCGTCGCGCTGTTCTGCGCCGGCTGCGTCGTTGTGCTCAAGCCGCAAACATCGCGATTGGCGCAGTGGTTCGTGCTCGGTGAAATCTGCCTGATCGTCGGCGCGCTGATGTTCTGCGCCGGCGTCCTCGCCTGGGGCGAGGGCTCGCTGGCCTCGACGACGCTCGCGACCATTGCGCTGGCGCTCGCAGCCGTTGTGGCGCGGTCGAGCCTGCTAATGTGTTTCGCGGTGCTGGCCGCCTCAGCCTGTCTCGGCGCGCGCACCGGCTACACCTACGCCACCTATTCGCTGGCGATCTTCGAGCCGACACTGACCATCGTGTTGTTTTCGGCGCTGGCATGGATCGGTTTTGTCGCCTCGAAGCGGGTGTCGGCGGCTTACGAGCGGGTCGCGCTTGCCGCCACACGCATGTCGGTGGTGCTGGTCAATGCCGGCTTCTGGATCGGCTCGCTGTGGGGCGATCCGTTTTTCATGTTTCGCGGCCAGAAGGTGCCGCCGGTCGCGGTCAGCGCCATCAAGATCGTGATCCCGGCTTATGCCTTCAGTCTGGTTTGGGCGCTGGTGCTGATCTGCGCTCTCGTTTGGAGGATGCGGTCGGGCCGGCCGTGGCTGGTCAATTCCACTGCCGTATTCGCCGCCATCCACTTCTATACGCAGTGGTTCGAGAGGCTCGGCGCCACGCCGGCCTCTGTTCTGATCGGCGGCGTGGCGCTGTTGCTGGTGGCGATCGTGTTGCGCCGCCTCAATCGCGTGAGCGCGGCGACGGCTTAATGCCCGTCGGGACTGCCTTTGCGGCCGATCTCATAGAGAAACCAGGCACGCTTTTCGGCGGCGTCGATGTAGTTTTCCAAGAGGCTCGCCGTCGCCACATCGTTGTGCTCGTCGCATAGATCGTGCGCTTCGCGCATCGCGGCGATAGTGCGCTGGGTGTCGTCGCGCAACTCGGCCAGCATATCCTCCGGCGAGACATATTCCGCGTCGTTGTCGGCGATACGGGTCTTGCGCGCGATGTCGCCGATCGACCGCAATGTCGTGCCGCCGATCTTGCGCACGCGTTCGGCCAACGCGTCGGTGGTCGCGAACAACTCATTGCCGTGGTCGTCCAGCAGCAGGTGATAGTCGCGGAAATGCGGGCCGCTCATGTGCCAGTGGAAGTTCTTCGTCTTCATGTAGAGCGCGAAGGTATCTGCCAAAACTGCATTGATCGCGCCGGCAATGTCCTTGGTGGCGTTGCTGCCGAGGTCGGTTGGTGTCTGGAGGCGCGGTGAAGCCTTGGTGGCCATGTGCAATGTCCTTCGACCGGAATGAAACCCCGCCGGAATAATAGTCCGCCGCGGCTAAAGTTCCATCGCTAGACGAGGCGCTGTTTCACCGCCGCGGCGATGCGCTCGAACACCGGGCTCCATTGGTGCGAGGCGTCCTGACGGAAGAGCCGCATGGTCGGATACCAGGGGCTGTCGTCGCGCCCCAGCATCCAGCGCCAGTCCGAAACCGCCGGCAGGGCGGTGAACACCGGCTTGCCGAGGGCTCCGGCCAGATGCGCGATCACGGCGTCGCAGCCGATCACCAGATCGAGCCCCTCGATGATGGCGGCGGTGTCGAGGAAGTAGTCGGCCTCCGGGTTCGGATCGGCGTCGAGCACCTTGATCTGATCGCGAAACGCCGTGCCTTTGATCTCGCCGAGCGGCGCGCCTTTTTGCAGGGCGATAAACTCAACGCCCGGCAACTTGGCCAGCGGCGCGAATTGCGTCAGCGGAATGTCGCGCCGCGCCAAGGGCGTGCGGTCGGGATTGCCCGGCGACCAGTTGATGCCGATCTTGAACCGCGCATGGCCGAGTTTGCCGGCCCAGGCCGCGACCCGTGCCGGATCGGCCGCCAGGTACGGCACCACAGGGGGCATCGTGTCCGGCGTGACGCCGAGGATCGTCGGCGCGCTCATCAGCGGCAGCCAGCGATACGGTCGGCCGTCGCGCTCCAACTCGTCGCGGTCGCGCAATACCGTGACCCCTTTAAGCGACGACAGCAGTGCTGCCATGCCCTTGCGCGGCAGAATGGCGATGTCGTGCCCCTGCGACGCCAGCACCGCCGCGAAGCGGCCAAACTGGATGATGTCGCCCAATCCCTGTTCGGTCACCAGCACGATGCGCTCGCCGGGGCGCGGCTCGCCGTGCCAGCGCGGCGCGGTCATCGCCTTGAACGGCGTGCTCTCGAACTCGGCGCGGTGGTCGTAATCGGCAAAGCCGTCCGGCCAGTCGCCGCATTGCAGCTTGATCTGGCCGCGCGCGGCATAGGCTTCGTGCATGCGCGGCTTGATCTTGATGGCGCGATCGTAGGAGGCGATCGCCTCGGCGAAGCGCGGGCTTGTCTCGCCGCCGCCGCCCAGTTCCAGCAGGCCGAGATCCTTGAGCACGCTGGCGCGGTTGCAATAGGTTTCGGCCGCATTGGGCGCGAGCTTGATGGCCGCGTCGTAATCCTTGAGCGCGTCCTCGGGCTGGCCGGCGAGTTCAAGAAGCGCACCGCGGTTGATAAGGTCCGGCGTCGAGGTCGGGTCGAGCGCGATCGCCCGGTCGAAGGCTTGCAGCGCCATGTCGGGCAGGCCGGCGTCGATCAGGATATTGGCGCGGTTGCCGTGGGCGGCGGCGAGATTGGGGTCGAGCGCGATGGCCTGATCGAGCGCCTTCATCGCGTCCAGCGGCTGGCCGAGCCGGTCGAGCGCCTGGCCGAGCAGATTGAGCATCCGGGCTTGCGGCGCGGTGAAGGTCAGCGCCCGGCGCACCAGATTGACGCCCTGCTGATATTGGCCCTCCTGGCAGGAGATGACGGCGACGTAATAGAGAGCCTCGGGGTGTTCCGGATTTTTCTGCAAAACCTCGCTGTAACGCTCCATCGCCAGCGCGGTCTGGCCCTGACGGTGGTGAAACAGGCCCTGCTGGATGAGCTGGGCGATGGTCTGGCGGCCGGCCGGAAACTCCGGTGCCGTGGGATCGGGTTTTGTGTCGCTCATGACGGGCTTGTAAGCAGGGATTGGCGGGGATGCCAAGCCTTGAGGTTGTCGGCCACGCGAAGGGCGACAAAACAGCTTTTGCAGCGCACCAAAGGCTGTAACAATCGCGAACTCGGATCGGGCAGGGACTAAAAACCACCATGAAGGACATTCTCGACAGGCTGGAAGCGCGGCGCGGCGAGGCCCGCCTCGGCGGCGGCAAAAAGCGCATCGACGCCCAGCACAAACGCGGCAAGCTGACCGCCCGCGAGCGCATCGAACTCTTGCTCGACAAGGGCTCGTTCGAGGAACTCGACATGTTCGTCGAGCACCGCTCGTCCGACTTCGGCATGGAGAAGCAGAAGATCCCCGGCGACGGCGTCGTCACCGGCTGGGGCACGGTCAACGGCCGCGTCGTCTACCTGTTCTCCAAGGACTTCACGGTATTCGGCGGCTCGCTGTCCGAAGCGCACGCGCAGAAGATCATCAAGGTGCAGGACATGGCCGTGAAGGCGCGCTGCCCGATCGTCGGCCTGTTCGATGCCGGCGGCGCGCGCATTCAGGAAGGCGTTGCCGCGCTCGGCGGTTACGGCGAGGTGTTCAAGCGCAACGTCATGGCCTCGGGCGTGATCCCGCAGATCAGCGTCATCATGGGCCCCTGCGCCGGCGGCGATGTCTATTCGCCGGCGATGACCGATTTCATATTTATGGTGCGCGACACCTCCTACATGTTCGTCACCGGCCCGGACGTGGTGAAGACCGTCACCAACGAGGTCGTCACCGCCGAACAGCTCGGCGGCGCGTCGATCCACACCACGAAGTCCGGCGTCGCCGATGGCTCTTTCGACAACGATGTCGAATGCCTGTTGCAGATGCGCCGGCTCATCGACTTCCTGCCGTCGAACAACGAGGCCGGCGTTCCTACCTGGCCGACGCTCGACGATGCCGACCGCATCGACGACTCGCTCGACACGCTGATCCCCGACAACCCGAACAAGCCTTACGACATCAAGGAGCTCATCACCAAGGTGGTGGACGAGGGCG
>JBEPUC010000049.1:0-28571 GCA_041691675.1 Hyphomicrobiales bacterium
GTCCTGGCAGAAGTCGATGTCGAAGTCGGGCATCGACACGCGTTCCGGATTGAGGAAGCGCTCGAAAAGGAGCCCGAAGCGGATCGGATCGAGGTCCGTAATGGTCAGCGAATAGGCCACCAGAGAGCCCGCGCCCGAGCCGCGGCCCGGGCCAACCGGGATGCCTTCGTTCTTTGCCCATTGAATAAAATCAGCAACAATAAGGAAGTAGCCGGGATACTTCATCTTTTCGATGACGTTGAGTTCGAAGGCGAGCCGCTCGCGGTACTGTTCCTCGGTGAAGCCCGGCGCGAGCCCGGCGCTGGCGATACGGCGGGCAAGGCCGGCTTCGGCCTGGGTGCGCAACTCGGTCGCCTCATCGACCGCGCCGCCACCCTCGCCGACCGAAAACCGCGGCAGGATCGGCGCCCGCGTCTTCGGCCGGAAGGCACAGCGCCTGGCAATCTCGACCGTCGCGGCAATCGCCTCCGGCAGATCGGAAAACAGTTCGCGCATCTCGGTGCGGCTCTTGTAGCGGTGCTCCGGCGTCAGGTGGCGGCGCTCGGTCTCGTGGACGTAGCGGCCTTCGGCGATGCAGATCAGCGCGTCGTGCGATTCGTAATCGGTGGCGGTGGCAAAATACGGCTCGTTGGTCGCGACCAGCGGCAGATTGAGGCCATAGGCAAAATCGATCAGGACCTGCTCGACCACGCGCTCCTGGGCTTCGCCATGGCGCTGCAACTCGACATATAGCCGGTCGCCGAACAAGCGGTGCAGCGTGGCCAACCGGGTCGCCGCCACCGGACTCTGGCCCGCGGCAATAGCGCGGTCGAGCGGACCGCCGGGGCCACCTGTCAAGGCAATCACGCCCTCGGTGTGGCCCTCGAGCCACTCGGCCTTGAGGCGCGGCGGCTCGTTCGCCGGCGATTCCATGAAGGCGCGCGAATTGAGCCGCATCAGGCTGCGGTAGCCGGCCTCGGTCGCGGCCAAAAGAACGATACGCTGACGTTCGATCTGCACGATTCCGGTGCGCGCGCCATTGTCGGTATCGCCGAAATCGATGGCGAGCGCGCAGCCGACGATCGGCTGGATGCCGTAGCCCGCGAGCTTCTCGGAGAATTCCAGCGCGCCGAACATGTTGTCGGTGTCGGTCAGCGCCAGCGCCGGCTGCTTGTCGGCCTTCGCAAGTTCCGCCAGCCGCGCGATCGGCAACGCGCCTTCCAGCAGCGAATAAGACGAGTGAACGTGCAGATGCACGAAATCGAGATCGGCCATGGCTACCCGGCGTTCTGGGTGATTCCCTTATCGCCGGTCAGAGTGCTGGCCGGGCACGTCCGAGTCCACCCTCGCGGCCGCAAGGCTGGGGCCTTTCCCCGTCATCCTGCCCGCATCGTTGGGCAGCACGCGCGCGGCGGCCAGTCTGTAACCCGTCATGTCCGGCTTCGGGGCCCAAAGGCACCCTCAGCCGGCCACAACCACGCGGGAACGAGGCGGTACGCGACAATAAATGGCGATCGGCCAACTCAGAGGCTGCTGATGACCTGCGACCAGATCGCAATCATCCCGACGAACAACGACAGGGCGGCAAGGGTCGCGGCCTCTTGGATCACGGCTTTGAACATGTTGATCTCCCCAGAACGTAGAGAGAACATAGTTCATGTTATGTTCCAGAGTCAAGCGTCGAGAGCAATGACAGCCAGGGTACCAGAGAAAGTTGTTAAACCGGCTATTTAGCCGCCCAAAGCTCCGGCCTCGCCCTTAGTGGCCGCTACGAGCGCTTCTTCTTTTCCGAGCGGAACTTTAGCCCGATGACGAGCCCCAACAGCACAATTGCGGACGCGAAAACGATCAAAAAAGCCGTCGTGCTCAGAGTCATTGCGCGGCCTCCAGGGGGCCGACCTTGAGCGGTCGGGCGTTCAGTATGCTCTTGGCGGACTGCTGCGGCTAGGCGAGTTTCCAGACCTCATTACCAATTCGGGGCCGCCAGCCAGAAACCGGACACGGCCTGCGATCCTTCAATCCAACTCGACCACGAGGCCGTCCCGCAGCGTCACCCGCCGGTCCATGCGGGCGGCGATGTCCATGTTGTGGGTCGCGATGATGGTGGCGAGGCCCGAGGCCCGCACCAACTGCGTGAACGCCGCGAACACGTGATCGGCGGTCTTCACATCGAGGTTTCCGGTCGGCTCGTCGGCCAAAAGAATACGCGGCGCGTTGGCGACGGCGCGGGCAATCGCCACGCGCTGCTGCTCGCCGCCGGAAAGCTCCGCCGGCCGGTGATTGAGCCGCGCCTTGAGGCCGAGGTAATCCAGAAGCTCGACCGCACGCTTTTTCGCCTCGCCGCGCCCCAGCCCGCGGATCAGTTGCGGCATCAGCACATTTTCCAGCGCGGAGAATTCCGGCAGCAGGTGATGCGACTGATAGACGAAACCGATCTCGTTGCGGCGGATGCGGGTGCGTTCGGTGTCCGATAAATTCGCCGTGGCGCGGCCGTCGACATAGACCTCGCCGTGGTCGGGGTGTTCGAGGAGGCCGGCGACGTGCAACAGCGTCGACTTGCCCGCGCCCGAAGGCGCCACCAGCGCCACCGACTGGCCGGCCCACAGCGCCAGTTCCGCGCCGTTGAGAATGTTCAGCGCGGCGTCGCCCTGATTATAGGTGCGCGCGACATCATGCAGGAACAGGATCGGTACTTCCTGTTCGGCCTCCTCCGGCGCCGCGCCGGCCTCCACCACGCCGTCACTCATAACGCAGCGCCTCCACCGGATCGAGGCGCGCCGCCCGCCATGACGGATAGAGCGTCGCCAGCAGCGACAGCACCAGCGCCATGATCACCACCGCTGCGGTCTCGCCGACATCCATCTGCGCCGGGAGTTTCGACAGGAAGTAGAGCGTCGGGTCGAACAATTCGGTGCTGGTCAGCCACGAGAGGAATTGCCGGAGGCTCTCGATATTGAGGCAAACGACGACCCCGAGCAGGAATCCGATCAACGTGCCGACGACGCCGATGGCCGCGCCGGTAATCAAGAACACGCGCATGATTGCGCCCTGCGTCGCGCCCATGGTGCGCAGGATGGCGATGTCCTGGCCCTTGTCCTTGACCAGCATGATCAGGCCGGAAACGATGTTGAGCGCCGCCACCAGCACGATCAGCGTCAGGATCAGGAACATGACGTTGCGCTCGACCTGGAGCGCATTGAAGAAAGTGGCGTTACGCTGACGCCAGTCGATGATGAAGATTGGCCGCTTGGCCGCGTCGGACACATCCTTTCGGTACTGCGCGACCTTGTCGGGGTTGTCGGTGTAAACCTCGATGGCGGTCACGTCGCCGGCGCGGTTGAAATAAGCCTGCGCTTCCTTTAGCGGCATGAACACCATGGCGCTGTCATATTCGGACATACCGATCTCAAACACCGCCGCGATCTTGTAGACCTTGATGCGCGGCGTTGTGCCCATCGGCGTCACAGCGCCCTTCGGCGCCACCAGCGTGATGTTGTCGCCGGCATGAAGCGAAAGCTGGTCGGCCAGTCTGCGACCGATGGCGACGCCCTGACCATCGTCGAAGCCGGCGAGCGAACCCTGCTTGATGTTGTTGACGATCGAAGGCAGGCCCTCGAGATCTTTCAGCCGGATGCCGCGCACCAGCACGCCACCGGCGTTGAACGGCGACGACGCCAGCGCCTGGCCCTCGACGATGGGAGCGGCGAGCCGCACGCCTTTGACGGCGGCGATGCGGGCAGCGACCTCCTCCCAGTCGGTCAGCGGCTTTTCCAGCGGCTGGATCAGGAGATGGCCGTTGAGGCCGAGGATCTTGTCGAGCAGCTCAGCGCGAAAGCCGTTCATCACCGCCATGACGATGATCAGGGTGGCGACACCGAGCACGATGCCGAGGAAGGAGAACCCGGCAATAACCGAGATGAATCCCTCTTTGCGCCGCGCCCGCAGGTAGCGCAGCGACAGCATCCATTCAAACGGAGAGAAGGGCCGCGTCCCGGTGGGCTCGGTCATTGGTATTGGATTCCCATGGTCCGGGTTTTCACACGATTCGGGCGGATTCGTGGGCTCTCCATCGCAGAAAGCCATTGGCCGCGCACAAGTTTCTTGGCTTCATCGGGGCGCATGCGACAGTCAGGCATCGCAGGCCGCCGCGCGGCCCATCAGAAACGCCTTCTCGCGTGTATTTCGGGTAAGAGCGGCCGCCTTCTCGAATTCTGCCTTCGCTTCGCCGCGCCGTCCCGCGCGAAAAAAGAAATCTCCTTTGGCCGCCGGGAGCAGTGGATATTTCTCCAATATCGGGTCGCGTTCGAGCGCCTCGATCAGCGCGAGCCC
Source organism: Hyphomicrobiales bacterium (assembly GCA_041691675.1). GTDB lineage: Bacteria > Pseudomonadota > Alphaproteobacteria > Rhizobiales > Xanthobacteraceae > Pseudolabrys. The sequence continues at coordinate 4,309 of JBEPUC010000049.1, forward strand.
GGCATCGGGGCCGAAGGCCATGCTGTGCGCGACCGCGCGGTTGAGATCGACGACCGGCGACGGCATGACAACACGCAGCCGGTCGTAGAGCCCGGCTATTTTGCGCCATTCGGTCTCGTCCACCGTCCGCGCCCGCGCATGACAGGCGGCAATCGCTGCCTGAAGCGCGTAAACGCCGTCGGCGCCGCCAAGGGCCTCGGCCCGTTCCAGTGCAGCCAGCCCGCGCCCGATCAGAAGACGATCCCAACGGGCGCGGTTCTGTTCCGTCAGCGGGATCGCCGCGCCGTCAGCACCGACGCGCGTTGCAAACCGTGAGGCCTGAATTTCCATCAGCGCCAGCAGGCCGAACACCTCCGGCTCGTCAGGCGCGACGCCGGCGAGGATGCGGCCGAGACGTTGCGCCTCAGTGCATAGTTCGGTGCGGATCAGGGCGTCGCCGGCGGTCGCGGCATAGCCCTCGTTGAAGATGAGATAGATGACCTCAAGCACCGAGGCGAGGCGTGGCGCCCGCTCCCCGCCGTGCGGCACTTCATACGCGAGGCCTGCGTCGCGAAGCGCTTTCTTGGCACGCACGATGCGCTGGGCAATCGTTGGCTCGCTTGCGAGGAAGGCGCGGGCAATCTCGTCCGTCGTCAGGCCACCGATCAGCCGAAGCGTCAGCGCCGCGCGTGCCTCCGGCGCCAGCACCGGATGGCACGCGGCAAAGATGAGCCCCAAAAGTTCATCGCCGAGATCGTCGTCGAGCGCGGCCTCGATTTCCTCGACGCTGCTGTCACGCTCATCGTCGAGGTCGCGGCCGATCTCGGCGTGTTTACGCGCCAGCATCTTGTTGCGGCGCAATTCGTCGAGTGCGCGCCGCTTGGCCACCGCCATCAGCCAGGCGCCCGGATTGTCGGGAACGCCGGATTTCGGCCACTCGGAGAGAGCCATGACGAGCGCGTCCTGTGCAAGTTCTTCGGCACGGCCTATGTCGCGCATCATCCGTGTCAGGCCGGCGATGAGCCGCGCCTGTTCGATACGAAAGACCGTCTCGACGGTCCGCTGGATGTCGGCGTTCGCCACGCATTCCGCTTATTCACAAGCGGGATGCGTGGCAAGGGTGCGGACAGCCTATTGCTGGCGCGTCTTGCTGCGGCTGCGTTCGTGCAATTCGAGCACTTCCGGCGTGACGTTCTCGCCGAAGTCGGTCATTTCATAGATCGGCCGAAGTTCGAGTTCGCTGGGGCCGGGCATCGGATTGGGACAACGCTTTGCCCATTCGATTGCCTCGGCCATATCCTTGACTTCCCACAGCCAGAAGCCGGCGACCAGTTCGCGCGTCTCGGCGAAGGGACCGTCGATGACCGATCGCTTCGGGCCATCGAAGGCGATCCGCTTGCCAATCGACGAGGGCTTGAGCCCTTCGCCGGCCAGCATGACGCCGGCGGCAACCAATTGTTCGTTGAACTTGCCCATGGCTTCGAGGAGTTCCGACGAGGGCAGCATCCCCTCTTCCGAGTCCTTCGTCGCTTTGACCATAACCATCACGCGCATCGTCGTTCTCCCTTGGTTGATGGAGGCCCATGCGGCCTCTCTGTCTACGACGAACAACGAACCGCCAGATCGACAGCCCGCCGGCGATTATTTCAATTTTTTCGCATCCCCTGGGGTAACCCGCTACAGCCGGGTCAGCGGCTGAGCCGATCCAGCGCCGCGGCCGGCGACATCAATTCCTTTTCGCCGGTCTTGCGGTTCTTCACTTCGACTTTGCCCTCGGCAAGCCCGCGCGGACCGACCATCACCTGCCACGGCAGGCCGATCAGATCGGCATTGGCGAATTTCGCGCCCGCTCCCTTGTCGGTATCATCATAGAGAACGTCGATGCCCTTCTCGGTCAGGCCGCGATAAAGCTCCTCGCAAGCGCCGTCGGTGCCGGCATCGCCCTTCTTGAGATTGAGGATTGCAACCTTGAACGGCGCAACCGCCTCCGGCCAGACAATGCCGGCGTCGTCATGCGAGGCTTCGATGATGGCGGCGACCAGGCGGCTCGGCCCAATGCCGTAGGAGCCCATGTGCACGGGCACCTCCTTGCCGTCTTTGGTAGCGACCACGGCCTTCATCGGCGCGGAATATTTGGTGCCGAAATAGAAAATATGGCCGACCTCGATACCGCGCGCCGACACCTGGCTGTCGGCCGGCACCTGTGTGAAAGCTGCCGCATCGTGCATGTCGCTGGTCGCGGCGTAGTGTGAAGTCCATTCATCGACAATGCCTTGCAGACCGGCGATGTCGTCGAAGTTCACGTCGGCCGGCGGCACCGTCATGTCGAGATAGTTCTTGTGACAGAACACTTCCGACTCGCCGGTGGAGGCCAGCACGATGAATTCGTGGGAAAGGTCGCCGCCGATGGGCCCGGTGTCGGCCCGCATCGGAATCGACTTCAAGCCCAACCGCGCAAAGGTGCGCAGATAGGCGACGAACATCTTGTTGTAGGAATGCGTCGCGCCGGCCTTGTCGACGTCGAACGAATAGGCGTCCTTCATCAGGAATTCGCGGCCCCGCATCAGGCCGAAGCGAGGCCGCACCTCGTCGCGGAATTTCCATTGGATGTGATAGAGGTTGAGCGGCAGATCCTTGTAGGACCGCACCGAGGCGCGGAAAATCTCGGTGATCATCTCCTCGTTGGTCGGCCCGAACAGCATGTCGCGCTCGTGGCGGTCCTTGATACGCAGCATCTCCTTGCCGTAGGCGTCGTAACGTCCGCTCTCGCGCCACAGATCGGCCGACTGCATCGTCGGCATCAACAGTTCGATGGCGCCCGAGCGGTTCTGCTCCTCGCGCACGATCTGCTCGATCTTGCGCAGCACCCGCAGGCCGAGCGGCAGCATCGCATAAATACCGGCCGCCTCCTGGCGCATCATGCCGGCGCGCAACATCAACCGGTGCGAGACGATCTCGGCTTCGCGCGGCGGTTCGCGCAGGGTGGGCATAAAGTAGCGGGACAGACGCATGGATTTCAGGCCGCGATTCGGGGTGAATTTACGGCCCGAGTGAAAGCGGATCGGCCCGCAAAAGACAAGAGGCACGCGCGGTTTGGGCCGCTCGTGTGGCAAGCCGGAACCGCCTACAGGCTGAAATGGGCGTGGGCTTTGAGCTTTTCGAGGTGCGCCGTCACCGGGAACGAGATCCAGGCCCGGTCGCGCAGATGCGGCACGCGGGTGACGTCGATCGCAGCCGACAGCTTGCGGAGATAGAACAATTCTTCCTTCGACTGGACGTTAAAGCCGTCGAACTGTTTTTGCCCGTCGCGCCAATCGGCATCGCTGATCGCCGCTGCAAAACGCTCCTTCCAGGCCCCCGCCGCGCCGACGTCGAGCCCGGCGCCCTCACCGAACGGCACTTTGGTGCGGTCGCGGATGACCGCCGGCAATTCGTCCGGATAGAGATCGTAGAGGTCGCGCAGCGGCATTTTGCCGGTCGGTAACCCGGCGACGTCGCGCACCAATGCGCCGGCGTCGAGATTGAGCGCGTAGTTGACGACCGCCGGATCGAGGAACGGTTCACGGGTCTCGACGGCAAAGCGCATCGAGCAGCGGTCAACCCGTTGCAGGCTGACGCGGTTCATCAGGCCGAGGCATTCGTCGCGGATGGTCTGGCCATCGACCGGGCTTTCGTGGAACGCTATTTCCAGCGGCGCATAACCGCAGAACAGTTCGTCCGCGCCCTCGCCGCACAGAGCGACGCGAAAGCCGTCGCGGTGCATCTGCCGGTTGGCGGCGAGCGAGCAGACCGCGCCGCGAATGAGATTAGGCTCAAACGACTCGGTGACAGCGACCACCTCGTCGATTATGGCGAATGCTTCGTCGCTCTGCGGATCGAAGTCCACCAGACGCAAATCGTAGCCCGTCTTGTCGGCATAGGCGGCGGCATAACGATAGTCGGGCGCATCGGTGCCGCCAACGAAATAGCCCGGCGCTTCGGGGCGGAAGCGCCGCGCATAGTGCGCCACCAGCGTTGAATCGATGCCGCCGGAAAACAGCGTCGCCACCGGCAGGCCCGGGGGCAGCCGGCGCTCAACTGCAGCGGCGAGGATTTTGTCGAGCGTGGCAGCCCAATTCTCGACCGGTGCATCAGTGCGCGGATAGACCGGCGACTTGAAGCGCGCGCAGTTCTTGCGCGACAGCGCATAACCCGGCGGCAGCAGCATGACATCGCCGACCGGCACGGTGTCAATGAGCGGCTTCATCTCCGAACAGAACAGAAAACCTGTACCGCTTTGCATCACATAAAGCGGCTTGACCCCGAACGGATCGCGCGCCGCGAGAAACTCGCCGCTGGCAAGATCGACCGCGACGAAGGCATACATGCCGTTGAGACGCTCCAGCGCGCGATAGCCCCAGGCCTGCAACGCGTTGGCAAGAACTTCGGTGTCGGACTCCGTCCTGAAATGAACGCCGAGGTCTTCGAGCTCGCGGCGCAGATCGACGTGATTATAAATCTCGCCGTTGAACGACACCGCCAGCCGGCCATAGAATGAAATCTGCGGCTGCACGCCGTGCGCAGCATCGACGATACGCAACCGCCGGGTGCACATCGCGACGTTCGGCAATGGAGAGAACAAGGGATCGGTGATGTCGCCGCGATGCAGGATGCCGTCGATCAGGCGCGCCACGGTAGCGTCTGCTTCGGGCCAACCGATCGCGACCGCAAATCCGCACATGCGTCTGTCCCCATCCGGCTCGTCACCGGCCCCAAGGACTAGTCACCGGTAATGGTTAATGATACGTGAATAGCGGGGATGGCGATTGGCATGACCATCGGCTGGCGCAAATCTGTATCGGTTGTGGCGATCTACGCGGTCGTCCTGAATACGATTCTGTGGGCGTCGCTGATGCCGGCGGTGAGCGACCCGAACGTGGACGCGTTGACCGTCATCTGTCATGCGATCACGCAGACCCCGTCCGCCGACCAGCAAAGGCTTCCCGCCGGACAGCCATCCGGGCCGAGCAAAGCCTGCGATCATTGCAGCCTTTGCGCCACGACGATCGCTTCGTTCGACACGCTGGACAACATCCTTGCCGGCTATCTGGAGCCGGGGCGCCTGATCGACGTTCTGCGTCCCGCCGACGCAACGAGGCACGACAGTGTAACCGACAGCCCCCATCTCGCACGAGGTCCTCCCCGCGTCGCATGACCGTCCGCGGCGTTCCTGCCGTCTCGTCACCGCTTTGTGGAAAGGACTCTTTCAATGCCCAACATTCGTTGGTTCGGCTACCTGTCGCTTCGCGCGATCAAACGTAAATTGCTGCAACGTCTCACGACGGCTCTTGCAACCGTGGCTCTGACTGCCGGCGTCGCATCCGCCCACATCACGCTCGAACAAAACGAAGCGCCGGTCGGCTCTTTCTACAAAGTCGTGCTGCGCGTACCACACGGCTGCGACGGCTCCGCCACCGTCAAGGTGCGCGTAAAGATCCCCGAGGGCATCATCTCGGTCAAACCGATGGTCAAGCCAGGCTGGACCATCACGGTCGAGCGTGGCGCCTACAGCAGGCCCTACAGTTTCCTGCACGGCGCCAAGTTCACCGAAGGCCCGAAGGAAATCACATGGTCGGGCGGCAACCTGCCGGACGCCTATTACGACGAATTTACGATCTCGGCTTTCATTGCCGGGGAATTGACGCCCGGCGCCGTGGTTTATTTCCCAATAGAACAGGAATGCGAAAAGGGGGCGCATCACTGGACGGGTGTGCCGATCGACGGCAAAGCCGCCGAAGGCGATCCCGCGCCCGGTCTCAAGCTTTTGCCCAAGCCGAAAGGACATCACGAATGAGTGGGCGAATGATCACCGATCACCGGAGACGGGCCATGCCTCTATTTCGTTTCGTTATCGTCGGGCTGTGCGGCGCGGCTCTGTTGTCGCCGCTGCCCGCAAGCGCGCATGCCCATCTCGATCACGCCAGTCCCGCCGCAGGCAGCGTGTTGGCGCAAGCGCCCAAAGAAGTGACGATCTGGTTCACCGAAGCGCTGGAGCCGAAATTCAGCAGCATCGTGGTGCAGGATGCCAAAGGCACCGCCGTGCAAGTGGACGCGGCAACACTTGCGCCCGGCAACACGGCTCAGCTTGTGGCGCCGCTCAAACCGCTCGGGCCCGGCACCTACAAGGTCATCTGGCGCGTGCTGTCGGTCGATACGCATCGCAGCAACGGCAGCTTCAGCTTCCGCGTCGGACCTTGAGATGGCTCAACCGGCGAAGGCGACCTAGCGTGCGATGAACGTATTATGGCTCGACCCGCTCATCGCCGTGCGTGGCGTCCATTTCGCCGCCACCCTGCTGGCATGCGGAACGGTCTGCTTCATGGCGCTGGTGGCGGAAAAGCCGGCGCCGTTGCTCCGCCGGCGTCTGACGACGGTCGTACTTGTCGCTCTGGCATTTGTCGTGCTGTCCGGTCTGGCCTGGCTGGCCCTCGTCGCGGCCAACATTTTAGACGCTTCGCTGGCGGACATCTGCCTGCACGGCCGCGCCTGGCCGGTCGCGACCGGCACTCGGTTCGGCGAGGTCACCTGCCTGCGGCTTGGCGTCGCAGGACTACTCGGCCTGTCGATGTGGTGGCCGCGGGCGATCTACCTGCAGCTTGTCGGCGCCGCAGCCCTTGCTGGTCTGCTGGCTCTTGTCGGCCATGCCGGCGCGACGCTGGGAACCGCCGGGACCATTCATCTGGTTTCCGACGCCGCGCATCTTCTGGCCGCCGCCGCCTGGGTCGGCGGCCTGCCGGCCCTTGCAATGACATTGCACGCTGCGCGTCGGGAATTGGATGCCAACGCGGCTCTGTCCGCCGTTTCGGCGACCCGGCGTTTCTCGGTCCTCGGGATCGTCTGTGTGACGACGCTCATCGCCAGCGGCCTGATCAACAGCGTCGCGCTGCTGAGCGGACCCGGCGACCTCATCACTACGACCTATGGACGATTACTGCTGTTTAAGATCGGTCTGTTCGGCGTCATGCTGGCGATAGCCGCCCACAATCGATATCGCCTGACGCCGCGTTTACCGGCGGACCCGGCCGTTGCAGCCCTGTTACGCAATTGTTGGGCCGAAACCGGCCTCGGTCTCGCTATTCTGCTGGTGGTCGGCGCACTCGGTACGATGCCGCCCGGCGCGCACATGCACATCAATGCGGCACAGCCTCCAGACGAAGCAGCATTCGTGCATATCCACACTGCGGCGGTGATGGCCGACCTCACGATCAACCCGGGACACATCGGAAAAACAGCGGCCACAATTCGCCTATCGCGCGAAGATTCAACCGAGTTCCCTGCCAAATACGTAACGCTCGAACTGCAATCGCGTGACGGCGGCGCCCCGAGCATCCGAGGCAGCGCCGTGCGGAACACGGACGGCGAGTGGTTTGTGTCCGGACTCGATATTCCCGGCGCCGGCGTGTGGGTTGCGCGGATCAGTATCCACTCCGGAGCGACGCTGCCGCTTGTGCTGGACGCACCGATTGTGATCATGCAGTGCAGCAACGAATGCTGGTGACAGGGCTAAAATGATGGGCTAAGAAAATGCATCCGAATGGATGAGAGGCTGGCGTAAAGACCGGCTCCGACATGCGGTCCAAGTCTTGGGAGGGAAGTCTCCGGCGCGATATCCGCCGCCGCCTCGATCGGATCATAAGCAGATCAAAAAGAATCGAGGATGTGAGACAACGAAAATGCGACCGAGCAGGGCACGCGCGCCCTGCTCTTTTTTTGAATTGCTCGAACCGCCATTGTCGAATTTTAGCGCGTCGATAAAGGCGCGCTATTGATGCGGCGGATTCGAAATACTCTTGAGAAATTCGTACGGGATCAGATCGTACACGTAGCTGCCGTACAAAATGCCGAACACAATCGTGGCGACCACGGTGGTCCAGACAAGCTTGCGCCAGACCCGATGAATCGCCGGCGCGCCCGGATCGGTGCCGGGCGTCATCTCGCCGTTCTCACTCTGGCTGCGTGCGCCGAACGGCAGCACCGCGAACAGCGTGATCCACCAGATCAGAAAATAGATCGCGAAAATCGTCGAGGTGTTCATGCCGGCGTGGACCTTCGTATGCGCGGAAAAGCGGATTTACGCCTGTTCGAGTTCGACCAGCGTGCCGCAGAAATCCTTCGGGTGAAGAAACATCACCGGTTTGCCGTGGGCGCCGATTTTAGGTTCGCCGTCGCCCAGGACGCGCGCGCCTTGAGATTTCAATGTGTCGCGCGCGGCAAGAATGTCGGACACCTCGTAACAGAGGTGATGGATGCCGCCGTCGGGATTCTTGTCGAGAAATCGATTGATCGGTGAATTGTCGCCGAGCGGCTCAAGAAGTTCGATCTTGGTATTGGGCAGCGTGATGAACACGGTCGAGACGCCATGATCTGGCTGCGCGACCTTCTCGGAAATCTCCGCGCCGAGCGTGTCGCGATAAACCGCCGAAGCCTTGCCGATGTCGCGCACCGCGATGGCGACGTGATTGAGACGACCGATCATATTCTTCTCCTTGTCCCGGACGCGATGCGCCGCAGAGCCGGGACCATTCCATTTCCCGTCGTAACGACCCGGGGAAAGCAGCAAGTATTATACCGCCAGCACATGGACGTGACACATCGGCTTTTTGCCCCAGACCTGCGCGATCGTGGATCGCACGGTGCGACGCACGGCTTCGGCGACCGCATCCGGATCGCTGCGCCTCTTGCGCGGCATTGAATCGAACGTTTCCTCGATCGCGTCGTAGACGAGATCCTCGATCAACGCGCCATCGCGGTCGCGTTCCGGAATGCCGATGAGATCGAGTTCGGGATCTGCCGCCAACAGCCCCTTCTCCGTCAGCGCCAGCGCGACCGAAACGCAACCGGCGAAGCTCAACCGCTTGCGGTCGGCGATGGTGCGGGCGTCGGCCTCGATGAGAATGAAGCCGTCCTTATAAGTGCGCCCGGACGGCACCTCGTCGATGATGCCGGCGCGGCCTTCGACGAGGCGTACCAGATCGCCGTTGCGGCATTGCACGACTTCCTTGATGCCCATGGCGCGGCCGAGCTTGCCGTGTTCGGACAGGTGCAACGCCTCGCCGTGAACCGGGATCAGGATCTTCGGCTTGACCCATGAAAGCAATTCTTCGACCTCGGCGCGGCGCGGATGGCCGGACACATGCACCATATGGGCGCGATCGGTGATGACCTCGATGCCCTGCTCGATCAGGCCATTGATGATTCGGCCGACGGCCTTCTCGTTGCCCGGGATGGTGCGGGCGGAAAAGATCACCATGTCGCCGCGCGACAGCGTCACGTCGGGATGCTGGTCCTCGGCGATGCGGGCGAGCGCAGCGCGCGGCTCGCCCTGACTGCCGGTGCAGAGCGCCACCACCTTGCTGTGCGGCAGATAGCCGTAAGCGTCGGTCGTACGGAATTGCGGCACGCCGTCGAGAAATCCAAGTTCGCGCGAAATCTGCACCACGCGCTCCATGGCGCGGCCGACCACGATGACTTCGCGTTCGGCTTCCTGCGCGGCCAGCGCCACGGCGCGCAAGCGCGCCACGTTGGAGGCGAAAGTCGTCACCGCCACCCGGCCCTTGGCTGACTTGATCAGCGTGGCGATGTTCTTCGCAACGTCGGTCTCCGACGGCGACACGCCGTCGCGCACCGCGTTGGTCGAGTCGCCGACGACGGCGAGGCAGCCCTCCTCGCCGAGCGCGCGCAGCTTCGCTTCATCGGTGCCGGTGCCGAGCACCGGCGTGCGGTCGATCTTCCAGTCTCCGGTGTGCAGCACCGTGCCGGCCGGCGTGCGAATGATGAGCGCATTCGATTCAGGAATCGAATGCGCCATGTTGACCATGTCGATGTCAAACGGCCCGACGCTGAAGCGGCTTCCCGGTTGGACGATGGTGACGGGCACCTCGGTGGCGCCGTCGCCGCTGGCGCGTTTGGCGGCGAGCAGCGCGGCGGTGAACGGCGTTGCAAACAGCGGCACTTTCAACTTCGGCCACAGGTCTAGAATCGCGCCGAAATGATCCTCGTGCGCATGGGTGATCACCAGCCCGGCGAGATTCTTGCGCTCCGAGATCAGATATTTGATGTCCGGGAAAATCAGATCGATGCCCGGCAGATGCTCCTCCTGCGCGAACGAGACGCCAAGGTCAACCGCCAGCCAGGTGCGGTTACGCTCGCTGCCCAGCCCGTAGATTGAGAGATTCATGCCGATCTCGCCGACACCGCCGAGCGGGGCGAACACCAGGTCTTGCTGTTTCTGCTGCGTCATTATCGATCCAATCCCAATCCAAATACTTCGCCGGCGGTGACCGTCACCAAACCGGCAGGGCCGCGCACCAAAAGGTGTCCGGCATCGTCGAGGCCTTCAAAGCGGCCGGAGAATTCGCGTTCGGGCAGCCGCACCCGGATGTCGCCGCCGAGCCCTGCCGCACGCTTGAGCCAATCGGCGCGGATGCCGGCAAAGCCGTCGCCGCGCGCCCACTGCGCCAGCCGCCGCTGCATCGCCGCCGATAGCCCTTCGAGCAATTGCGCCGGCGTCACGGCCGCGCCGGCTTCCGCCAAATCGATAGCCGGATATGGCGTCGATGGCGGGTGCGCGACGCAATTGACGCCGAAGCCGATCACCGCGGCGAAAGCCGGATCGGACTCGCCCTCGATCAGAATGCCGGCGACTTTGGCGCCGCCGATCAGCAGATCGTTCGGCCATTTCACCTTCAGGAGCGGGCCGATCTGGGAGGCGCATGCGGCGATCGCATCATGCAGCGCCAAGGCCGATACAAAGGAAAGTTGCGGCGCCAGCGGCGGCGGCGACGGATCGGTCAGGAGAAGCGTGGCGTAGAGATTGCCCGGCGACGAGGTCCAGGTGCTGCCGCGCCTGCCGCGGCCTGCCTCCTGTGTGGCGGCGCTAATCCACACAGGTCCGCGCTCACCGGCGCGCGTGCGCGCCAGCGCCTCGGCATTCGTCGAGCCGAGCGTGTCGTAAGCTATATGCCGGACCCCCGCCAGGTCCGTGGCTCCGCGGTTCATCTCTTCTTACCGGCGCTGCCCGTCACGGGCGCAGCCAACCTAAAATAGCGACTTCGCTGCCGCCGTCGCAGCGCCGAGAAGCGGCGCCGGGTAGACGAAGAACACGATATTCAGCGTGCCGGCGATGCCGAGCACCAGCCGCAACAGGCCCGGCATGCTCTGGAACGATTTCGCCGGTTCGTCGAAATACATGATCTTGACGATCAGCAGATAGTAATAGGCGCCGACGACGCTGGCGAGCACACCTATCACCGACAACACATAGAGCCCCGCTTTAACAGCGGCAAGAAAGACGTAGAACTTGGCGAAGAACCCGGCCAGCGGCGGAATCCCGGCGAGCGAGAACAGCAGCATCGCGAACATGAACGCCATGGTCGGATGCGTCCGGGCAAGGCCTGAAAGATCGCTGATGTTCTCGACCATCAAACCGTCGCGACGCATCGACAGGACACAGGCGAAAGTGCCGAGCGTCATGCCGACATAAACCGCCATGTAGACGAGCACGCCTTGCACGCCTTCGGGCGTGCCGGCGGCCAGGCCGACCAGCGCAAAGCCCATGTGGCCGATGGACGAATAGGCCAGCAGGCGCTTGATGTTCTTCTGGCCGATGGCGGCGAAAGCCCCGAGCACCATCGAGGCGATCGCGACGAACACCACGATCTGCTGCCACGAATGAGTAATCCCGGGGAACGCCACGATGCTGGCCCGCACCAAGATGGCGATGCCGGCGACCTTGGGCGCAGCGGCGAAGAACGCCGTCACCGGCGTCGGCGCGCCCTCATAGACGTCCGGCGTCCACATGTGGAACGGCACCGCCGATACCTTGAAGCAGAAGCCGGCGAAGAGGAACACCAGGCCGAAGATCAGGCCGATCCCCGCCCCGCCCGATTTCGTCGCACTCGCGATTCCGGCGAAATTGATCGTGCCGGTAAAGCCATAGATCAGCGACGCGCCATAGAGCAGCATGCCGGACGACAGCGCGCCGAGGACGAAATATTTCAGGCCGGCTTCCGTCGAGCGCGCATCGTCGCGGTTCGACGCGGCGATCACGTAGAGCGGCAGGCTCATCAGCTCGAGCCCGAGATAGAGCGCGATCAGGTCCGAGGCCGAAATCAGCAGCATCATGCCGAGCGTCGCCAGCAGCACCAGCACGCCGAATTCGGCCTTCTGCAATTTCTCGCGCGTCAGATAATCGAGCGACAGGATCAGCGCCCCGGCCGAACCGGTCAGCGCCAAAAGTTTGAGGAAGCGCGCGAAGTCGTCCATCACCAGGCTGCCGCCGAACAATTCGGTGCGCCCCGCCGGCTCCATAACAACGAGCGCGCCGACGACGATCAGCAGCAGAATGCACAGCGTGTTGACGAAGCGCGCCGCGCCGTCGCCGGAATAAACGCCGAGCATCAGCAGCACCATCGCGCCGCAGGCCAGGACGATTTCCGGCAGCACCGGCATCAACGTGTGGAAGTCGCTCAGACTGTTCATCGCGTAACGCTCACCGGAATGACGTGAGCCCGGATTTCAGGACCCTTGATTTCAGGAACTTTCGTGGCCGCCGCCTTGACCGCATTGGCCTTGCCGTAGCCGTCAAGCAGTTGCGCGATGGAGGCCGCCGACATGTCGAGCACCGGCTTGGGCGCGACGCCGAACAGGATGGTCAGGATCACCAGCGGCGCAAAGATCACGACCTCGCGGAAGCCGATGTCCCTGATCCCCGCCAACGCCGGCTTGAGCGTGCCGAACACCATCTTGCGGTAGAGCCACAGCGCATAAGCCGCGGACAGGATGACGCCGATGGTGGCAAGGCTTGCGACCGGAATATTGGTCTTGAAGGTCCCGATCAGCGACAGGAATTCGCCGACAAATCCGGAGGTGCCCGGCAGGCCGACATTGGCCAGCGTGAACAACAGAAAAATCGCGGCATACAGTGGCATGCGCGTGACGAGGCCGCCGTAGAACGCGATCTCACGCGTGTGCATGCGGTCGTAGACGACGCCGACGCAAAGAAACAGCGCGCCCGAAACGATACCGTGCGAGATCATCTGGAACACCGCGCCCGATACGCCCTGCGTGGTCGCGGCGAAAATGCCCATGGTGACGAAGCCCATGTGCGCGACCGATGAGTACGCGATCAGCTTCTTCACGTCCTCCTGCATCAGCGCCACCAGCGAGGTGTAGATGATGGCAACGACCGACATCGTGTAGATCAAGGGCGTGAAGTCGTGGCTGGCGACGGGGAACATCGGCAGCGAGAACCGCAGGAAGCCGTAACCGCCCATCTTCAACAGGATCGCGGCCAGGATGACCGAGCCGGCGGTCGGCGCTTCGACGTGCGCGTCCGGCAGCCAGGTATGAACCGGCCACATCGGCATCTTCACCGCGAACGAGGCAAAGAATGCGAGCCACGCCCAGGTCTGCAAGCCGACCGGAAAACCGTGACGCAGCAGCACCGGAATGTCGGTCGTCCCCGCCTCCCAGTACATCGCCATGATGGCGAGCAGCATCAGCACGGAGCCGGCAAGCGTATAGAGGAAGAACTTGAACGAGGCATAGACCCGGCGCTGACCGCCCCAGACGCCGATGATCAGGAACATCGGGATCAGGCCGCCCTCGAAGAACAGATAGAACAGCACAAGGTCGAGCGCCGAGAAGGTACCGATCATGAGCGTTTCGAGAACCAGAAACGCGATCATGTATCCCTTGACCCGCTTCTGCACCGAGGTCCAACTCGCCAGAATGCAGATCGGCATCAGCGCCGTGGTCAGGATGACGAACGGCAGCGAAATGCCATCGACGCCCATGTGATACGACGCAATGCCAAGCCAGTCGTGTTTCTCGGTAAACTGGAATTCCGGCGACGCGGCATCGAAGTGCCAAACCATCGTCAGCGAGATCGCGAACGTGACCAAGGTGGTCCACATCGCGATCCAGCGCGCGGTGCCCTTGGCGAGCGGACCGTTGCCGCGCGTCATCAGCATGATGAGGATCGCGCCGAACAGCGGCAGGAAGGTGACGACGGAGAGGACGGGCCATGCCATATTAGTGCATCCCCGCCGAGAACATGAACCAGGTGATGAAGGCGGCGGCGCCGATCAGCATGGCGAAAGCATAATGATAGAGATAGCCGCTCTGCAGCCGCACCACGTTGCGGGTGACGTCGAGGACACGGGCCGAGACGCCGTCGGGGCCGAAGCCATCAATCAGCCAGCCGTCGCCGCCCTTCCACAACGAACGGCCGAGCCACTTGGCCGGGCGCACGAAGATGAAGTCATAAAGCTCGTCGAAGTACCATTTGTTCAAGAGGAACCGGTACAGGAAATCATGCTGGCGCGCGAGTTCGACCGGAAGCTTCGGGTTGCGGATGTAGAACTGCCAGGCAATCGCAAAGCCGATCACCATCATGACCGTCGGCATCAACCCGATCCATAGCGGGATGTGCTCCATGTCTTCGAGCACAGTGTTGGTCTTGGCGAAGAACAGCGACTCGCGGAAGAAATGCTCGACGCCGCCGCCGGCAAAGATATCCTTGAACGGAAAGCCGGCCAGCACCGATCCGGCGGCAAGAACGCCGAGCGGGATCAGCATCACCAGCGGGCTCTCGTGCGCGGCCTTCCAGTGCTTCACGTCATGCGGTTCGCCGTGGAAGGTCTTGAAAATCAACCGCCACGAATAGAACGAAGTCAGCAGCGCCGCGGCAACGGTGCAGATGAAGCCGTAAAGCGCCATCGAGTTTTTGCCGACATAGGCCGCCTCGATGATGGCGTCCTTGGAGAAATAGCCCGCGGTGAGCGGAAAACCGGTCAGCGACAACGTGCCGATAATCATCACGATGTAGGTGAACGGAATGCGATCTTTCAGGCCGCCCATGTTCCGGATGTCCTGCTCGTGGTGCATCGCCACGATCACCGAGCCGCAGCCCAGGAACAGGAGCGCCTTGAAGAAGGCGTGCGTGAACAGGTGAAACATGCCGACCGAATAGGCGCCACAGCCCATCGCCACGAACATGTAGCCGAGTTGCGAACAGGTCGAATAGGCAACGATGCGCTTGATGTCGTTCTGAACCAGACCGATGGTCGCCGCGAACAGGCAGGTGGTCGCGCCGATGAACGTGACGAAGGCCTGCGCATGCGGCGCCAGCTCGAACAGCGGCGACAGCCGCGCCACCATGAACACGCCGGCCGTCACCATGGTGGCGGCATGGATCAAAGCCGACACCGGCGTCGGGCCTTCCATCGCGTCTGGCAACCAGGTGTGCAGCAGGAACTGCGCCGACTTGCCCATCGCGCCCATGAACAGCAGCAGACAAATGAGTGTCAGCGCGTCGGCATGCCAGCCGAAGAAGTCGATGAACTTGCCGGTCATCGCCGGCGCCTGCGCGAATATCGTGTCGAAGTCGACCGCGCCGGTCATCGCAAACAGCGCGAAAATGCCGAGCGCGAAACCGAAGTCGCCGACCCGGTTGACGACGAAAGCCTTGATCGCGGCGGCGTTAGCTTCCGGTTTCTGATACCAGAAGCCGATCAGCAGGTAGCTGGCGAGCCCGACCCCCTCCCAGCCGAAGAACATCTGGACCAGGTTGTCTGACGTCACCAGCATCAGCATGAAGAAGGTGAACACCGACAGGTAACCGAAGAAGCGCGGCCGGTACGGGTCTTCGTTCATGTAACCGATCGAATAGAGATGCACGAGCGCCGAAACGGTTGTGACGACAACCAGCATCACTGCCGTCAACGTGTCGATGCGCAGCGCCCATTGAACCTTCAAATTGCCGGAGACGATCCAGTCGAGCACAGGCACCCGGGCATCGCCGTGGCCGAAGCCGACCTGAACGAAGGCAATCCAGGCCAGGATCATCGATACCAGCAGCAGCGTGGTGGTAATGAGTTCGACGATACGCGAGCCGGCAGCGGCAGGTTCGACGGGGCCGTGACCGTGGCTGTCGTCACCGTGACCATGCGCGTCCGGTTCGTGCGCGTCATGGTGAATGACGCCGCCGCCTGCGACTGCCGGCGCATGATGGTGCGCGGTTGTCGCCGTCGTGGCATCCTCGACACCGGGGGGCGGGCTTTCGCCGGGAAAACGTGCGCGTGCGCCAAACAGCGCGATCAGGCCGGCGAGAATGGCCCCGAGCAGCGGTAAAAAGACGATGGCCTGATACATCTTAACTTATTCCTTGGCGCATGATCTGACCCGAAAACCGGTTCCCATCCCCGATCGTCGTCGAGGACATGCTTTTCGGGATCGTGCGCATCTCAGCCCTTCATCAGATTGATGTCCTCAACCGCGATGGTGCCGCGATTGCGGAAGAAAACGACCAGAATGGCAAGACCGATGGCAGCCTCGGCCGCCGCGACCGTCAGAACAAACAGCGCGAAGACCTGGCCGACGATATCGCCGAGATGGGTCGAGAAGGCCACCAGATTGATATTGACCGCGAGCAGGATCAATTCGATCGACATCAGGATGATGATGACGTTCTTGCGGTTGAGGAAGATGCCGAAAATCCCGAGCGTGAACAGGATGGCGGCGACGCTGAGATAATGTCCGAGCCCGACGGTCATGGGTTGCTCCCGGCGCTTGAATTCGTCGCAGGCGTCGAAGCGGCGATATTGCTGCCAAGGCCCTGCCCCGACCGCACCTTCATCACCTGCATCGCCATCGCCGGCGTGCGCGCATTCTGAACCGAGATGTTCTGCCGTTTGACGCGGACCTTATGCTGCAAGGTCAGCACAATGGCGCCGATCATCGCCACCAGCAGGATCATGCCGGAAATCTCGAAGAAGAAGACATAGCGCGTGTAGAGCACCATGCCGATGGCTTCGGTGTTCGACATGTTGGCCGGTATCGCGGCTACGATCGCCTTCGGCACGCCGGGCCCGATGACCCAGCCGCCGACCACCAGTAGCAGTTCGGCGAGAAAGATGGCGCCGACCAGCATGCCGATCGGCAGATACTGCAACACGCCCTGCTTTAGTTGTGCAAAATCGACGTCGAGCATCATGACGACGAACAGGAACAGCACCGCGACCGCGCCGACATAGACGACGATCAGGATCATCGCCAGGAATTCGGCGCCCATCATCACGAACAGGCCGGCGGCGTTGACGAAGGCCAGGATCAGGAACAGCACCGAATGCACCGGGTTTTTCGACGCGATCACCATGAAGGCGCTCGCGACCAGAATGCCGGCGAAGAGATAAAAGAAAAGCGCAGCGACGATCATCTCATTACCTGCATCGGGTTACCTGTACGGCGCATCGAGCGCGATGTTCTTGGCGATCTCGCGCTCCCAACGATCGCCGTTCGCGAGCAGGCGATCCTTGTCGTAATACAGTTCTTCGCGGGTCTCGGTGGCGAATTCAAAATTCGGGCCTTCGACGATGGCGTCGACCGGGCACGCTTCCTGGCACATGCCGCAATAGATGCACTTCACCATATCGATATCGTAGCGGGTGGTGCGGCGCGTGCCGTCGTTGCGGCGCGGGCCGGCCTCGATGGTGATCGCCTGCGCCGGGCAAATCGCCTCGCACAGCTTGCAGGCGATGCAGCGCTCCTCGCCGTTCGGATACCGACGCAGCGCGTGCTCGCCACGGAAGCGCGGCGAGATCGGCCCCTTCTCGAAGGGGTAGTTCAGCGTCGCTTTGGGCTTGAAGAAATACCGCATGGCCAGCGCCATGCCGGAAACGAATTCCCACAGAAACAGAGCCTTGGCTGCGCGATCGAGCCTCATCATATCCTCACTTCATCGCTGCCAGGTGACCGTATTGCAGCACACCGGCGACAATGACCACCATCGCCAGCGACAGCGGCAGGAACACCTTCCAGCCGAGCCGCATCAACTGGTCGTAGCGGTAACGCGGCACGATGGCCTTGACCATGGCGAAACCGAAAAACATGAAAAACGCCTTGAGCACGAACCAGATGATGCCCGGAACCCAGGTAAAGGGCGCATAAGGCACCGGCGGCAGCCAGCCGCCCAGGAACATGATCGTGCCCATGGCGCACATCGTGGCGATCGCGACGTATTCGCCGAGCATGAACATCATATAGGGTGAGGAGCCGTATTCGACCATGAAGCCGGCGACCAGTTCGGATTCCGCTTCGACCAGATCGAACGGCGGCCGGTTGGTTTCGGCCAGTGCCGACACGAAGAAGACGATGAACATCGGGAACAGCGGCAGCCAATACCACGAGAACACGCCGTAAGGCCCGTTCTGCGCTTCGACGATCTTCGACAGGTTCAGCGAGCCGGCGCACAGCAGCACGGTGATGAAGACGAAGCCGATCGAGACTTCGTAGGACACCATCTGCGCCGCCGAACGCAACGCCGCGAGGAAGGGGTATTTCGAGTTCGAGGCCCAGCCCGCCATGATGATGCCGTAGACCATCAATGACGACACGGCGAAAATGTAGAGAATGCCGACATTGATATCGGCAATCGCCCAGCCGATGTTGACCGGGATGACGGCCCAGGCAGCGAGCGCCAGAACGCAGGTGATGAGCGGCGCCAGCAGGAACACGCCCTTGTTGGCGCCGGCCGGGATCACCGGCTCCTTGACCATGAACTTCAAAAGGTCAGCGAAGGACTGAAACAGCCCGAACGGCCCGACCACGTTGGGCCCGCGCCGCATCTGCACCGCCGCCCAGATCTTGCGGTCGGCGAGCAGGATGTAGGCGATCGCGATTAGCAGCACGACCAGCATCAGGACGGATTCCGCCAGGATAATGATGACCGGCCAGACATAAGCCCAGAAGAATTCCATGGCCCTACTCCGCCGCCGTCATGGTTGGCGCCTGTCCGGCCGCTTTCGCCAGCGCCGAACATTCCGCCATGATGGCGGAAGCGCGCGCGATCGGATTGGTCAGATAGAAGTCGGTGACCGGCGACAGCAATGCCGATTTCTCTGGCGTCCCGCCGAGGTCGGCAAGCTTTCCGATGTGGACGCCATCGCCGGCGGCGATCTGATCGATGCGCATCATATGCGGATGCGCGGCATAGAGCGTCTGTCGCAACGCCGCGAGCGTATCGTAAGGCAGCCGGCAGCCGAGCACGTCGGACAGCGCGCGCAAGATCGCCCAATCCTCGCGGGCATCGCCCGGCGGGAATGCGGCGCGGTTCGCCATCTGCACGCGGCCTTCGGTGTTGACGTAAGTCGCGGACTTTTCCGGATAGGCCGCGCCCGGCAGAATGACGTCGGCGCGATGCGCACCGCGGTCGCCGTGGCTGCCGATATAGATGACGAAGGGTCCGGCCGGCACATCGACTTCATCGACACCGAGCAGGAATGCAATGTCGAGCGCGCCGGATTTGAGCATCGCGCCGGTGTCGAGGCCGCCCTCGCCCGGCACGAAGCCGATATCGAGCGCACCGACGAGGCTCGCGTCGGTGTGCAGAATGTTGAAGCCATTCCAGCCGTCCTTGACGACACCGAGCGAAGCCGCCGCCTTCGCGGCTTGCGCGAGGATCGCCGCGCCATCGGGCCGGTTGAGCGCGCCCTGACCGATGATGAACATCGGCTTCTCTTTTTTGGCCGGCGCATGATCGGTGAACTGCGCCAGGCTGTCGGGGCCGGCCCCAAGATAATTATAGCTGTAGGTCAAATCGGCTTTTTCGCCGACGACGCCGACCAGCAAATTGCCCTGACGCCAGCGCTTGCGGATGCGGGCATTGAGCACCGGCGCCTCGCGACGCGGATTGGTGCCGATCAGCATGATGGCGTCGGCCTGCTCGATGCCGGCGATCGTCGAATTGAACAGATAACTGGCGCGGCCGTATTTCGGATGCAGCGGCGAGCTGGGATAGCGGGCATCGATATTGTGGACGCCAAGCGCGGTCATCAATTGCTTGAGCGCGAACATTTCCTCGACGCCGGCAAGCGCGCCGGCAAGAGCGCCGACGCGGCTCGATTCGACCGGCCGCATCTTCTCGGCGATGAGTGCAAAGGCTTCCTTCCAGGTCGCCGGGCGCAGCCGTCCGTTATCGCGGATATAGGGTTGATCGAGGCGCTGTGTGCGCAAACCGTCGACGACGTGGCGGGTCTTGTCGGAAATCCACTCCTCGTTCACGTCTTCGTTGGTGCGCGGCAAAATGCGCATGACCTCGCGGCCGCGCGAGTCGATGCGGATGGCCGAGCCGACCGCATCCATCACGTCGACCGACGGCGTCTTGATCAGTTCCCACGGCCGCGCCGCGAACGCATAAGGCTTCGAGGTCAGCGCGCCGACCGGGCACAGATCGACCACGTTCGACTGCAACTCGGACGTCATCGCCTGTTCGAGATAGGTCGTGATCTCCATGTCCTCGCCGCGCCCGGTGGCGCCGAGTTCGGCGACGCCGGCGACTTCGGCCGAGAAACGGATGCAGCGCGTACACTGGATGCAGCGGTTCATCGACGTCTTGACCAGCGCGCCGATATATTTGTCCTCGACCGCGCGCTTGTTTTCCTGGAAGCGCGTGTGATCGACGCCATAGGCCATGGCCTGGTCCTGCAAATCGCACTCGCCGCCCTGATCGCAGATCGGGCAATCGAGCGGGTGGTTGATCAGCAGGAATTCCATCACGCCTTCGCGCGCTTTCTTCACCATCGGCGACTTGGTGAACATCTGCGGCGGCTCGCCATTCGGACCCGGCCGCAGGTCGCGCACATTCTGGGCGCAGGACGCGACCGGCTTCGGCGGCCCACCCTTCACTTCAATCAGGCACATGCGGCAATTGCCGGCGATCGACAGCCGTTCATGGAAGCAGAACCGCGGGATTTCCGCGCCCGCCATCTCACAAGCCTGGAGCAGCGTGTACTCCGCGGGCACGTCCAGTTCGTTGCCGTCGATGATGACTTTGGTCATGGGTTCAGCCTTGCCGCGTATTCGCTCGTCTGCGCCGTCACGCCACCGCGCGCCGTCTTCCAATGGTGCGCTTCCGGCATGTCTCGCCAGCCGAAAGCGTAATCGCTCGGCCCGCGCTCTTTCAGATGCTCAAGCCGTTCGACGCCTTCGGCCATACCGGGTCTGTGCCCGGCCGGCACGTGCCACAACACCAGCGGCGTTTCGGTGTGCTCGAACCATTCGGCGCGGCGGCCGTAGAAGCGGCTGTGTACCGTCTTCCAGACAAAACGCTCCAGCGCCTCGACGTTTTCCCACAGCGTCAGGTTCGGCAGCACGCGCGGGACGTTATAGACCTGCATGCCCATCGCGTTGCCGCTGGCGTCCTGCAAACGCCAGACAAAACCGTCGATCTGCTCGGCCATCGCATTCACCCGCGCAACATTGTCGACGAAATCCGCCATGCGCGGATCGTCAAGCGGATATCTGATCCGCGCGATGTTGAACTGGGCGAGATGGCGGCCGCCGCTCATGCCGTCCTCACTTCAGGCGATGGATGATGTTCGTGCCAGCAGGCCAGCAACTCGGTCACCTCGATACCGTCGATGGTCATGCCGGCCATGCGACCGTTGACGATCGAAGCGCCGGCGAGATTGGCCTTGTCGATGCGCAGGCCCGACAGGTTGACGTCATGCACGGTCCAGCCGGACATATTGACGTCGTTGAAGGCGCAGCCCGACAAATTGATGTTGTGGTATTTGCCGCCTGACATATTGACGTTTTCGTAAGTCGTGCCGGACAGATTGACGTCGTCGAACACCGACCCCGAGATGTCGCTGTTGGTTACGCTCAGCCGATGCTTCTGACCGTCAATTTTCATGTCCCCTACTCCGCCGCCTGCGCGTCGAGCGGCACCGGATCCTTGACGCCGAGATTGCTGGCGCGCGCCGAGTATTCGTCGATACGCTCTTCGATCTCGTGACGGAAATGCGCAATCAAACCCTGGATCGGCCACGCGGCGGCATCGCCGAGGGCGCAGATGGTGTGACCCTCGACCTGCTTGGTGACTTCCAGCAGCATATCGATCTCGCGCTTCTGCGCGCGGCCTTCCGCCATACGCGTCAGCACGCGCCACATCCAGCCGGTGCCCTCACGGCACGGCGTACACTGACCACAGCTTTCATGCTTGTAGAAATAAGACAGCCGCGCGATCGCCCGAATGAGATCGGTCGATTTGTCCATCACGATCACGGCGGCGGTGCCCAGCCCCGAGCGCAATTTGCTCAGGCTGTCGAAATCCATCGGCGTGTCGAGGATCTGTTCGGCCGGCACCATGCGCACCGACGCGCCGCCCGGAATGACCGCCTTGAGGTTGTCCCAGCCGCCGCGTATGCCGCCGCAATGGGTTTCGATCAACTCGCGGAACGTGATGCCCATCGCCTCTTCGACATTGCACGGCCTGTTCACATGGCCTGAAATGCAGAACAGCTTGGTGCCGACATTGTTTGGATTGCCGATCGAGGAAAACCACGACGCGCCGCGCCGCATAATATCGGGCGCGACCGCGATCGACTCGACATTGTTCACCGTGCTCGGGCACCCGTAGAGGCCGACATTGGCCGGAAACGGCGGCTTGAGACGCGGCTGGCCCTTCTTGCCTTCCAGGCTTTCGAGCAAGGCCGTCTCTTCGCCGCAAATATACGCGCCCGCGCCATGAGCGACATAGAGGTCGAAGTCCCAGCCATTGATATTGTTCTTGCCGATCAGCTTGGCCTCATAAGCCTCGTCGATCGCCGCCTGAAGATTCTCGCGTTCGCGGATGAATTCACCGCGCACGTAAATGTAGCCGGCGTGCGCGCCCATGGCGAAGCCGGCGATGAGGCAGCCCTCGACCAGCAGATGCGGATCGTGCCGCATGATCTCGCGGTCTTTGCAGGTGCCGGGCTCGGACTCGTCGGCGTTGACGATGAGATAATGTGGGCGCTCGCCGATCTCCTTCGGCATGAACGACCACTTCAGGCCGGTCGGGAAGCCGGCGCCACCACGGCCACGCAGGCCTGACGCTTTCATCTCGTTGATGATGCCGTCGCGGCCCTTCTCGAGAATGGCCTTGGTGCCGTCCCACGAGCCACGCGACCGCGCGCCTTTCAGCCGCCAGTCGTGCAGACCGTAGAGATTCTTGAAGATGCGATCCTTGTCAGCCAGCATGTTCGATCAATTCGGTTTCGGTTTGGATGGCTTCGCCTTCGACGCCGGTGCGGGAGACTCGCGCTCGCTTGCCGCCTGGGTCGGCTTCTTGGCGTCGCGGTCGAGCAGCGCGGTATCGGTCCCGGCTTTTGCGCTGGTGCTCGTCGCGACTGAATTCTTGTAGATCGACGCATCGGTCAGCGTAGTCGGGCCGCCGACCGGCGCCGACAATTGCCGGTCGATCTGCGGTCCCGGCTTGGGCGGCTTGCCCGACGCAAAGCCGTCGAGGACTTTCCCGAAGCTCTCGGCCGTCAGATCTTCGTAAGTATCCTTCCAGATCTGCACCATCGGCGCATTCACGCAGGCGCCGAGGCACTCGACCTCCTCCCACGAGAAATTGCCGTCGGCCGATATCTCGAACGGATCGTCCGCGATGCGCTTGTGGCAAACATCGAACAGAGCCTCGGCGCCGCGCAAACGGCATGGCGTCGTGCCGCAGACCTGAACATGCGCCTTCTTGCCGACCGGTTGCAGCAGGAACATCGTGTAGAACGTCGCGACTTCCATGGCGCGGATATAGTCCATTTCGATCATGTCGGCGACGTAACGGATCGCCGCCTCGGGCAGCCAGCCGTGATGCTGCTCCTGCGCGCGCCACATCAGCGCGATCACCGCCGATTGCTGGCGGCCTTCGGGGAATTTCAGCAACTGCTTTTTGGCCCAGTCGAGATTCTCCGCCGTGAAAGAAAATTCCTTCGGCTGAACCTCGGGCGGCGCGGTGCGGCGGACGCTCATCGGTCGACTTCTCCGAACACGATATCGATGGAGCCGAGAATGGCGGACACGTCAGCCAGCATGTGGCCCTTGCACAGCCAGTCCATCGCTTGCAGATGCGCGAAACCCGGCGCGCGAATCTTGCACTTGTAAGGCTTGTTGGTGCCGTCGGCGACCAGATAGACGCCGAACTCGCCCTTGGGCGCTTCGACGGCGGCATACACTTCGCCTTCGGGCACGTGATAGCCCTCGGTGTAAAGCTTGAAGTGGTGGATCAGCGCTTCCATCGAACGCTTCATCTCGCCGCGTTTCGGCGGCACGATCTTCTGATCGATGACCGATACCGGACCTTGGCCGGCGGGCGCGCGCAGCTTGTCGCAGCACTGCTTCATGATCCTGACCGACTGGCGCATCTCTTCCATGCGGATGAGATAGCGGTCGTAGCAGTCGCCGTTCTTGCCGACCGGAAT